>JAZQHB010000001.1:0-4259 GCA_045540355.1 Acutalibacteraceae bacterium
ACTGTTGAGTCCTTGAGGAATGCAGGGTACACCGTAAACTTCGGTGTAATATTAGAGCAGGTAGGCTCCTTTGCACCGGGCAGCACAGCTTATCCCACCTTTGAGGATGCACTTACTGCCGCAAAGGGTGTAAATTACGGAATTGCTACAAGCTCTCAAGTTCTTACCGATGAAGTCATAGTCGGCTATACAGCACCCGTCAAGACCTCTGTGGGCACCTACTGCACCGTCTACGATTGCTCTGACTACAACATTACCAACAAGAACCGCTTCGGTTTCACTATCGGATTCAAAAACACCGCGTCAAACCACAAAAAGTTCTTTAATGTGTACTCCTATGTGACAATCACCACTCCCGAAAAGGTGACCACCACATACCTGAGCAACGTGCAGACCCTTAACATCTACAATGCGGGTTCCGCAAATAGCTGATAAAGCTTAACATATAAATACTAATTACATACAGATAAAATCATTATATATATTGAACATTAAGAAACCATTTTAGTGTTCTTTAACGATTTTATTTTTCAAGGCACAATTCCATTGAAATTAATATCACAATGTCTATAATAGTATATTAGAAAAAAACATTTATAAATGCACAGGAGAATAGAATTATGAGAATTCATTCGTACGGTTTAATGAGCCGAATCATATCTATTTTACTTACATTATCCTTATTACTGTCATTGTGTATTATAAGTGCAAGTGCAGAAGAAACATCTGTACTTGAGAACTCATCTCAAGTTCTTATTTCTGACACAGATTCAGGTACTTCCTATATTGAAGCAATCGACAGCACATACAAATCAGGGGAACCTGTATATTTTGTTGCAGAAGGCGGCACAAGGGTAGCTCTCTACCATTCAAGTGTAACAAATCCATCTTCTTCCTACAAAGCTGTGTATGAGCTTAGTTTAGAGGGTATAGAGGGTATCGCAACTGACATAAGAACAGGAAACTATAATTCGGATAATACAGGCTCTGTTCCGAGCTATCTGTCCGAAGGAAGCTACAACCTGTTTCTCTTTTCTGATTCAGGCTATACAGTAGCAGACTCTACAACAATCACAATTACACCGGGTACTTATGATACATATAACGCAGAAACATATATTTCAACCAACAAAAAGGAATATGCCTACGGAGAAGACATTCTTGTCAAAGCAAAGGTATCTTCTGCATATCTTGACACAGCATGGGTAGGTATGTTTGCAAAGGATGCAGACCCTGCATCCTCCATACCTGAATATATCTACTATGTTGAATCTCATAACGGAACGAGTGTTAATCTGATCAGCACTTCAGTAGTTAACAACAATATGGAACTCGAGTCCGGAGAATACGATGTATGCTTGTTTGGCGATTTAGGATTGACGAATGTTCTTGCAAAAGTCAGCATCTCTGTTGCCTACGGATATGTTTCCACAATAAAAGACACCTATGGTATAGGTGAAAAAATTATTGTAAAAGCTGAATATTTTAACCCCTCTGATTCAAGTGTTTCTAATTCCCTTAGCCTTACTGCGGACCGTGTCGGTTTCAGAAAAGCTCCAAACACCAGTGATTCAACCCTTATCGAATGGCTGCCAAAATCCGCTAAATTAACTCTGAACAGAGATAGTGATGCAGATGATAAAAACTGGGTTTATGTAAAATACAGCGGAACAAACGGCTATATAACAGGTACATACCTTGTACCTTCAAGCGGTTCTGATGTTAAAGTAAACGGATATCTCAAAACAGAACAAGCAATTTACTCTGACCCGGATAACAGCAGTTCCAACGCAATCGCAACATTCCCTGCAGGAACCAGCTTCAACTTTTTGGAGTATTACAGTAAAGACTACTTCAAAGCACAGATCGGCGGATACACAGGCTATCTCTATCGCGGTGGCGCGACAAACATAAACTATATTACACAATTATTCCATCATCATGACACTTCCACCCGTCCTACCATCACCGCCTCCTCGGCATGGGTCGGATTATATGACAGTTCAGTAACCATTGGAAGCGACAATCACGATGCGTGGTACAAGCTTTCTGCTTTTCCCGAGAGTGCAGTCTTGCTTCAGGCTTTGGCTGAAGGCAGCAGTTCAAACTATTCAGGAACCTCCGACATAGAAGCAGGAGAATACACTATAAATCTGTTTGGAAACAGTAGCTATACCAACATTGTTTCAAAGAAAACAATTACTGTCAGCGAAAATGTAACAGGAAAATTTGAAAGCGGTATTTATCAGATAGACAATCTTACAGACGGCTTTGCAAATGGCAGTGTTAGCCTTGAGCTTGACCCATACAGCTACGGCTATCTCTCCATTTCAGATGCAGTTATTTACTGGGCGGATGCACAGGGAAATCCCCTTGAGGGCTATGCACCAATAGCAAGCAAGCCTCTTGACAGACGCAATGTAACCTTTGATTTATTGCCTTATACATTTATTCCCGAAGAGGCTGCCTCGATCGTAGCCTATGTTTCCTACAACGGAATCAACAGCAGCGAGGGATATGTTATCTCCCTTCCCGAAAACTGTAAGACTTATGAAGGTCTTGATACAGAGTCCTACACAGAATTTCAGGTTGTTTCAGACACCAGGGTGGGCAATGTAACTTCAGGCTATCATTATGATGAGCACTTTGTTGCAGCACTGACTGATATTGCAAACCACAGCACAAACAGTGTAGGTATTATTATAAACGGTGATTCTACCAACACAGGTGCCGCAGCACAGTTTGAAGCAATCGACACCTTTGCAGGTGAGGTTGCAACCTCCACAGGTAAGCAGGTGCCTCCCATATATATTTCCTATGGTAATACAGACAGCCAGACTGCTGACGGAATGGCACCCTTCTTAAGCTTTGTAAACTCTCACGGAGGAGATGTTACCGCCCAGAAGCCTTACTATTCTGTAATAAAAGGCGGATACAGATTCATCTTCCTTGCAGCCGATGCTGCAACTGCTGAGATTTCACAAGCTCAGTTAGAGTGGCTGGACGCTGAACTTTCAGCCAACAATAACGCCGACCCTGATAAGCCCGTGTTCCTGTTCTGTCACTATGCACTGGACGGCGGTATTTTTCCGGGACTCACAAGCCGACTCGAAAACACCGACGAATTGAGTGCAATCTTAAAGAAATATAATAACATTATCAGTTTTTCCGGCAACTATCTGGCAGACATTACAAGCCCCTGCAATATCTTCGGCGGTAACGAAAGCCTCCCGGTGGCAATCAACTCCGGTACCACAGCAAGAACCAGATTATATACCGGGAATGAGGATAACTACTGGAGCGAATATGACACCGAAAAAGCACAGGGTCTTTATGTAAGGGTTTATTCTGACAAGGTAGTTGTACTTGGCAGAGATTTTATAAATAATCAGTGGCTTCCCTCTGCCTGCTATATTATCTACAATGAAGATGTTTCCGCTAAATACGCTAATAAGCTTCTCCCTATTGGTGAGGAATTAAATTCTTCCGAATATATCACAAACAGCAAGGACAGAGCCCTTACCTTCGAATCATCTGATTCTTCCATAGTCACAGTTGATGAAAACGGCAAAATAACAGCAATAAGCAAGGGTAATGCAGTTATCACAGTGACCGCTGCCGCTACCAACACAGAGGTAGTCACAAGAGTAAAAATAGGGATAGCGGTACCCGTGACAACTACCGCGACTATCACCTACATCTACGAGGACAGAAGCGGAAGTGAGCAGACATATCAGGTTGTTCACGAGCTTTCAGATGATGAAATTTTCGGTTTTAAGGGCAACAACTTCACACCCTATGCACCTGCATACATAAGCGGTGAAGGCTGGGTAAATTCGGTGCTGGTAAATGCTCCGTACATTATAGCTATCACAGAGGATATTGCTTGGGCTATAAACAGCGATACTTATAATACAAATACTTTCACACTTAAAGCAACCCAGACAGACCGCCTGTTTACTATTACCTCCCAGGTTGGCGGAACAGTTAAGGTTAATCAGAAAGCATACGGAGAGATTCTGGAAATAGATGCAAGACTTCTTGATGATGATGCATCAATTACAGGCTTCTGGTATAACGACACAGACAATGACGGAAAGTATACCCACGGTACAGATCTGATGCTCACCTACGGTCCCCATTATGCTTATCGTATTACCGGCGATATGAACATAAACTATGAGGAAACCGACAAGTATGATTTCAACATTACCATTGATACACCTGCCTACGGACGCACTTTAACAAGCGATGCAAGC
>JAZQHB010000002.1:0-9013 GCA_045540355.1 Acutalibacteraceae bacterium
ATAGAGAAAGAATAATTACAATTCACATTACTAATATCAAAATCAAACCTATACCTGCCAGTAACTGTTGCAAAATAAATATATGAATAGCTTTCTTCTGGGTGTGTGAACTCTGCAGATAGTGTTTTTCCTTCAATTATAGGATAAGTATACGGCGTTGTTTGAACTTCCGTTGGTATATTATTTGTATTATCAAAACCAATAATTTCAATTATATTACTAACAGTAGATTCTTTTTCATCATAGTCATAAGATTTTTCATTATTATTTTCACATGCACACAACGCAAAGAGTAACAACAATATACTGATTAAGGTAAACATTTTTACAAACTTATTATTCATAATTTCCCTCCATTAGTTAACTTCAATAACCTGAGTGACATTGGGTTCATTTATCTCAACAAATGCCTTAAAAGGATAATTATCAGTATCTGTACTAATAATCAACCGATATACTTCTCCTTCGTTTAAATTAACTGAAAATCCATCATCATATGAGTAAGCTTGCTTTATTTGTTCGTCTTTTTGATTATAAATTTCTATTTTATATTTTGATTTTACTGTTGATATATCAAGCCCAAACCAATGCTCACCGCTTATTCTTGGTTCAAAACAATATATTACTTGATTATCATTTGCAAATTCTTGAGTTATGTCCTTGAAATATATAGTTTTATATGTTGTAGCTATATCAGTTTCAGGGTGAGTGGTAACAACTGTCGTTTGAGGAATGGTCGTTTCTTCGATAGTAGTTCTTTCTGTTGTTATTTGGTTATCTGCTGTTTCGTTTGTAGTTACCTCATCTCCAAATTGACTGGATAACCATTCGACAATTGTTGGATATAGCTCTTTTTCATTAATGAAAGTGAATAAACCTGTGAGGAATATTAAAATAATAGCGATTACAATTATCAGAAGTATGACAATAGGATTTGAAGAACCGCCAAAATATTTATCTTTTATAGCTTTAATAAATTCGTTTTCTTTCATTGCATTTCACCTTACAAGATATTAATTGCAGTTATGTAATCATAGTGCCAAACAACTATAGGACACTAAAAATTGAAATGTATAATTTATATAAATATAGATAATTTATTTTAATATGTAATGTTGCGATAAAACAATAACAAACGCAAAAATGCTTTGATTTTCGACAAAAACGCTTGTTTTTCGCTGTGATTAAAAATCAATCCACACATTAGACATAAGCAAAGTCTTCTTGTACAATGGAATTACCAAATTACAAGGAGGCTATTTTTATGCAAAAAACATCATTTGAACTGAACGGCGGTACATACAGAATGGTCGGTGATCACAGAATCCCGAACATTACATTACCTTCCGAAACAAGTAAACCACTCGGCATATGGGGACTGAAACGCAAAGATTATCTTATGAATCATAAACGAGTTCAGTTCAATATTATGCTAATGACAGGAACATTGTGGACTCATCTTGCAGAGGTTGATGAACAGGCATCGGATATGTTCTCTCGGCTGGTAGAACAGATGAAAGTTAACGAGGGAATCACAGAACAACTTAAAGCAGAGAATCAAATGGAATGGGTTACCTGTACGAATAACATTGAAGCGCGTGTAAGAGAGATTGTTTATCATGAGTTGATTTTTACAGTATAATCATTTCTAAAAAACATAATCAGGTGTAACGAGATTTAACTCTTGCTGCACCTGATTTTATCTTTTTATATGAACTTTTTCTTCGGGGTGTCAGGGGGTGAAAACCCCTTGATTGCGTATTTGTACGTTCAAATCCATTGCTCGCTAAGACAAACGCCAAACACTTTTGAATTTAAAATCAACACTTTTGCACCGCAACCGAAAACTGTTGACAAATTATTCTTATATTGTTACAATAAATAAAAATTACCGAAAGGCAGGTGGACAAGATGACAATGATGATTAACACAATGAATCGGAGAGTCGTTTTGTCCGTTTGCGATTGATGTAATTTATATCTTTCTGTGAATTGCAGGCATCTCCGTTTCGGAGGTGCCTTAATTTTTTAAGGATGCGTGAAAAATTATGAGTAGTTCAATTATAAATGATATTCTTCGTGTTCTGAATTCAAACGAATCCATTACAAACAAAAAAATATATATTTCGAAGATGTTTAAAATCCGCAGGGGATCAAACAGGATTTTACTGAGAATAATTGATAAACTGTTATCCAAACACATATTACCAATTCACTTTGATGATACACTTAACAGAGGGGCACTACCAGATATTTCTGAAGACGTATATAGCAAACTCGAAATAATCTTGTCAAAATCATTATTTCCATATTTCAATGCGGTTTGCAGCGAGTTTGTTTGGTTGCACAACCACAATTATGAATTGGCAGAGAAAGCAGTTTTATCATATTACACCGAATTAAACAAACCTTCTTACGAGGACGATTTTACTTATACCAAAATAACTTTAGGAATTTGCAGAATATATTCAAAATGCAAAATACAATCGTTTGATTATCTTTCATTTGTAAACGAAGCACTTAAATATGTGGAAAATAATTTTGACAGAAGCGGTTTTTGTATTCTCTTTATATTAAAAGCTTTAACAACTTGTAATGAACATCTTGATTCGATTGAGCAAATTTATAATAATGCAATTTCATATTACGAGAACAATAATGATTTCGAAAGAGCTGTTGCTTTTTTAGAAGGTAAAGAATTGATATGTGAAAAACAAAGAAATAGAGATGAGATTAAATCTATAAGAATACGGATAGCTCAAAACTTTGAAAAAGAGGCCGATAAATTTGATTGGGAAGATCCTGCAAAAGCGTTCAAAATTATTAGTCTCATTCACAAGTCAATGAATGCTTGGGACAGAACTAATGACGTCAAAGGCAAGTACGAGAGACAGCGTCTTGCTAAAAGAATTATTCCAGTAAAAGCGTTATCGTTACAATCTTTTAAGTATTTTAAAAGCGATTCCATTGACATTAGCGATTGGATTGAACATGTTAAGGAATTTATTAATACAGTTCCTTTGGAAATTCTTATATATCGATTATGTCACATAATTCCGCTAAAAAATTTCAATGAAACACTTCAAGAATTCAAATCCGAAGGTTTTTCACTTTCCTCTCTTTTTGCATCAACCGTCATAGATACCGAAGGAAGAGTTAAATGCATTATACCTTCAGCAATTGATGCTACAGACGATGAAATGATTTCAATTATTGAGCACACAGCATCAGAAAGTTATAAATTTGTTTCAGACACATTTATAAAACGTTATGTCTGGTTTGCTAAAGAACGATTTGATTTCAATGAAGACAGTCTTCGTTTTTTGGTTGAGGATAATGCGTTTGTTCCCCCCGACCGAAAAAACACTTTTTTAAAAGGTTTAGTTGCGGGATTTAATTTAGACTTGAGCACCGCTATGCATCTTCTAATGCCACAAATTGAGCACTGTATTCGTTGCCTTGCACAAGAATGT
Organism: Acutalibacteraceae bacterium; assembly: GCA_045540355.1. Taxonomy (GTDB): domain Bacteria; phylum Bacillota; class Clostridia; order Oscillospirales; family Acutalibacteraceae; genus RGIG2945. The sequence goes on from JAZQHB010000002.1 coordinate 3,473, forward strand.
GGTGCTGTTGTATATAAAACAGAAAAAAGCGGCGTGGAATCTTGTTTATCATTGGAAAGTATTTTGAAATTACCTGAAGTAGTCGATTGTTTAGATGAAACATTTTTGTTTAATTTGAAATTATTTTACATAAGCGATTTTGGTTTTGCAATGAGAAACAATATTTGTCACAGCCTTTATTCAGACAATGAATTGCAATCACCAAGCAGTTTAATTGTTTGGTGGTTTACATTAAGAATTTGTTGTATGTTTTCAAACAATTTAGACAGCAGGTTAAGAATGCAAATGAAAGAAGACGAAGTAAATGAGTGAATTTATAAAAGGAATGGACTTGTGTGAAGGCTTTTTCAATGAATATGCAAAACCGATTATTGAAGAGCACTTTCCAAAGTTAAAATACTCAGCCGGGTTAATTGGCTACGGTTCTGATGTGTTAGGTTATGATGATCCAGTTTCCACCGATCATATGTGGGGACCTCGATTTTATTTGATTTTGAGCGAGGCTGACATTTCAAAGAAGAACGATATTGTAAAAGCACTGTCTGAAAATCTACCCTATACATATAAAGGTTACAGCGTTAATTTTACAGAGCCTGACCCGAATGATTGCGGTGTTCAGCACCCTAAATTTATAACTGAAGGTAAAGTTAATCCTTTGGTGTTTATTCACACTTTTGATGAGTACCTGGACGAGCAACTTGGTACGGCAGATTTGGATAACATCACACCTATTCAATGGCTTGTTTTTTCTGAACACAGACTTTTATCGTTAGTATCAGGTAAGTTTTTTGTCGACAGTCTTAACTGCACAGGAAAAATTGAAAAGATTAAATATTATCCTAACGAAGTTAAACTGTATATGATTGCTTCTAATTGGGAGATAATTGCGTCGGAACAGGCTTTTGTAAAGCGTTGTGGTGAATGTGGTGATGAAATAGGCTCACAACTCGTATGTGCAAGAATTGCAGAACGCTTAATGAGATTATGTTTCTTGTATAAAGACACCTATGCACCTTATAGTAAGTGGTTCGGAACTGCATTTAATCATCTCGACATTGATGATAGTATTGAACAAATGATTCAGTCTGCTCTTTCAGCTGATAGTTTAACCGAACGTGAAGATAACATTGTTAAGGCACAGGCTATGGTTGCTGATATGCACAACGCAAGCGGTTTGACAGATGTTGTTGACTACGAAATTGAAAGTTATTTCGGCAGGGATATTAAAGTAATATTTGCAGATAAATTCGCCGAAGCAACAGCCGAAAAATTAAAAGGTACAGCTTTAGAAAATGTTCCGCTTATAGGTACATTAAGTCAGTTTGGCGGACTTTCTTCATTTGCAGATGAGAAAGAATTTTATCCGCAGATTATGAATTTATATGGCTGATAAGGAGAATAAAGAATATGCCAATATTTACAATAACTTTTTGTGCGTTGATTTTTGTAATCTTCATACTTGATAACTTTATTGTAATCCCCAAAACAGAAGCAGTAACACTTAAAGAAAAACTGTGGTCGGGACATAACAAAGGCTACATAAACCACGCTCTGCATCTGTCCGAAAAGAAAATCAAAAAGGGACAAGTATGGCGACTGGTATCGTCATCGCTTCTCCATATAGGAACGTGGCATATCATTTCAAATATAACCGCAACCCTCATTGTCGGATATGCCGTTGAATCCCAGCTCGGTACAGCAAAAACCGCACTCTGCTTTATCGGTTCTGCGTTCATTTCGGGTTTGTATATGGCTTTTGTCTATAAGCTTCACGAGGGTGAAGGTGCATCAACAGGGATTTACGGTCTGATTGCCGTATTTGTTATGCTTGCCGTTAAAAACGGAACTGTTTTCTTTTCTCCCGTACCTACGATTGCATTGATAGTTTTAGCAATTTACACAGTCGGCGGAATGTTTATGGGCAAAGCAACCGCTTGGGAGCATATTTCAGGATTTGCCGGCGGTCTGCTGATGGGATTTATTTTGATATAAAAGGATATTTTCTATGAATACAGATTTAATCAAATCGGTTATTGAAAAGCAAATGCACACAACGGTAAGCAAAATCCGTGCAGTCGGCAAAGGTGCAAGCGGAAGTGTTTATCTTGTAAAAATCACAACCGAGCCTTATGAAATTGCAGTTAAAACGAGTAAATTCTATGATGCAATTTGCAAAGAGAAGGATATGCTTGATTTTCTTTTTCCCAAGGTTTCATATAAAGTTCCGAAAACCTATTTCCTCCACCGTGAGAACGATACCGTTCATCTCGGTATGGATTACATAAAAGGAATGAGCGGTAAGAGCAAATATCTTGCGTTTGTTCCGTCAAGAAAGAGGCTCAAGAACAGCATTATTGATGCGCTTATGAATGCACAAAGCGTGCATAATGACAAGTTCGGCAAGTACGATAATCCCGTTTATGAATCTTGGACGGAGTATTACAAGGATTATTTTGTTGATATTTATGCATTTACAAAAGCGAAGTTTGAGAAAAACGAAATTGAAGCCGAGATTATGGAAGCGGTTGAGCTTATCAGCAAAAATTTCGATGAAATATTCAGCGTTACAAACAACACCGCTTGCCTTTGTCACGGCGATTTCTGGATGCCGAATCTGATAATTGATTTTTGGAAATCTGAGCTTGCAGGTGCGGTTGACCCGTTTGATATGCTGTGGGCAGAACCCGAATATGAGATATTCTGTCTGACACTCGGTTTCGGTGAAAAGCTGAAGCTTTATGATGAATACAAGAAAAGAAATTCGACCTCAAAATATTGCGATTTGAAGGTCGAACTTTATGCTCTTTGCAACGAGCTGAATTGGTATATTCTCTTGGGCGAAATGGGACACGATTATCTGCTGTTCCGAGCAAAAAGATTGATAAAGAAAATGAAAGAAATGGGATTGAGCCAATGATGGATTTTATATCAAAAGAACCCATAAATAAAGGTTGGTCGTGTGATAAGAAATACTGTGTCACAACTGCTGACGGAACAAAATATCTTCTGCGTATTACTCCTTTTGAAAAGAGTGCAACCCGTGAGAACATGTTCCGTATGCAGCAAGAAGTTGCAAAACTCGGCGTTCCTATGTGCAAGTCGCTTGAAATCGGCGAATGTGATGAGGGTATTTACATATTGCAGACTTGGATTGACGGCAAAGATGCAAATGAGGTTATACCGTATCTTGCAGATTCAGAACAGTATGCACGCGGTCTTGAAGCAGGCAGAATTCTGAAGAAAATCCATTCAATCCCTGCACCCTCAGACCAACCTGATTGGGAAACCCGTATAAATGATAAGGCGGATTTGAGAATCAGAAAATATAACGAGTGTCCGCTGAAATATGATAACGGTCAGGCTTTTATTGACTTCATCAACGCAAACCGTTATCTGCTCAAAGGCAGACCGCAGGTGTTTCAGCACGGTGACTATCACATCGGCAATATGATGATTGAAAACGGCAAGGTTGTTATTATTGACTTTGACCGCTACGATTTCGGCGACCCGTGGGAAGAATTCAAAAGCATCACTTGGTGTGCACAGGCTTCTCCTCTTTTCGCTTCGGGTATGGTCAACGGATATTTTGATAATGATGTGCCTATGGAGTTTTGGAAGCTTCTTGCTTTGTATATCAGCCTTGGCACAATTACATCTCTGCCTTGGGCGATTCCGTATGGTGAAGGCGAAATTCAGACTATGAAAAGCCTCGCAAACAAAGTGCTTGAATGGTATGACAATATGCAGAATCCCGTGCCGAGTTGGTACAGAAGAAAGGTGTAATTATGATAAAAAATGCAACCCCAAATGACACCAGGATATTAGCAGAATTAGCAATACAAATGTGGAGTAATCACACAGTTTCGGAACTTGAAGCAGATTTTGATGAGATTGTTAATAGCAATGAGGCGGTATGCTTTATTAAATATGTTGATGATGTTCCCGTAGGTTTTGCACAGTGTCAGCTTCGCCACGATTATGTTGAGGGTACACACTCATCTCCCGTCGGTTATCTGGAAGGAATATTCGTTGTTCCCGAATATCAACATAAAGGTTATGCCAAAGAACTGTTGCACGAATGTGAATTATGGGCAAAAGAAAAAGGCTGTACGGAATTCGCAAGCGACTGCGAACTTGATAACACCTACAGCTTTAATTTCCATATGGCAATGGGCTTTGAAGAAGCTAACCGTGTTATATGTTTCAGAAAAGAGTTGAGGTAATTCAATATGGTCAGAAAAGCAACTAATAACGATATACCTGCGATAGCCGAATTATACCGTGAGCAATTCAGAGAAATGGCAAAGCTGATTCCTGATTTCATTAAAGAGGGCGAACAAAGCACAGATTTTATTGAGAATACAATTGCAAATGAGGAGTCGGATATTCTTGTCTATGAAGACAACGAAAATGTTGTTGGCTTTATCCTGCTACAGGCAAAGACAAGACCAGATTTTTCGTTTATGCTTCCCGGCAAATATTGCTACATAATGGATATAATCATAACTGAAAACCATCGTGGCAAAGGCTTCGGAACAACATTAATGAATGCCGCAAAGGATTGGGCAAAAGAACGGGATTGTAATTTTATAAATCTTGATGTTCTTGTAAACAACTCCGGTGCAATCAAACTCTATGAAAAACTCGGTTTTATCCCAAAAGCACAAGAAATGTATTGTAAACTATAAAAGAAGGTGTTGCTTATGGCAAAAGTCTATTTAATTTGCGGCAAAATATGCTGCGGCAAAACTACATACGCACAAAAACTTTGCAACGAAAACAACGCCGTATTGCTCTCGGTTGATGAAATAACGCTTGCTCTTTTTGGTCAGCATTGCGGTGATAAACACGATGAATATGTGGAAAGAACTGAGAAATATCTGTTAAATAAATCCTTGGAACTACTCGAAAACAATTTCAATGTCGTTCTTGACTGGGGCTTCTGGACAAAAGCAGAACGAGAGTCTGCAAAAAGATTTTATAAATCCCGTAATATCGTATGCGAGCTTCATTACATTGATATTAGCGATAAAACATGGAAATCTCGCTTGCACAAGAGAAACGACGCTGTACTTGCAAATGAAACAAGTGCCTATTATGTTGACGATAACCTTGCCGCAAAATTCGCTTCAATATTTGAAGTGCCAAGTGAAGATGAGATTGATATAATCTATAGAGGAAATACGAATGGGTGAATTTGAATTTTTTAGCAACTTTGATGCTATATCTGACGGTGAGATTAATTTAAGAATTTCTCAAAAATATCAAGGTGATGACGAGTTGTTGCCATTCTATTACTACGATATTTGTGTCGGCGATATTGCTGTAGGTAAAATTAGCGTGCGTATAGGCAACAACTATCATTCGTATTACAACGGAAATATCGGTTATGAAATTGATAAGGAATATCGTGGTAATAATTACGCCTATAAAGCCTGTAAACTTGTGTTACAAGTTGCAAAAGCTCACGGTATGATTGAATTGATATTGACTTGTGATGAAAGTAATATTGCTTCGTATAAAACAATTGAAAAACTCGGA
>JAZQHB010000003.1:0-3904 GCA_045540355.1 Acutalibacteraceae bacterium
AATTAAATATTATCATATGATTTTATTTTCAATAATTAGGTGTTATTGTAAGGAAACTTGCTGAACAAGGGGAGATATAAGTTGAATATAAAAGAATTAATTGAAGAAGGTTTCGGTTTTGAAGCGGGCTCAACCAATCAAAAGTATAAGACTTACCTGACAGGAAAAGTTAGAGAAATAAAAAAAGACACACTTCCTGATAAAGTAGTGTCTAGTTTCCTAAATGGTGGATATAAAACATATCTAACAACTGATGATATTGCTTTGTACCGTACATACGGCAGAGGATATAGCATAAACATGGGAGCAACCTGGAATGGCGGTTATGCATCAACGGAATTTGCAGAATCAAGAATTGATGTGAAAATACGACTTGCATTAAAACCCGAATGGCTGAACACTAGACTCGTTGAGGAAAAAATACTTGTACCGATTGGCACAAAAATTAATGTAGGTATAGTGGCACCTGTTACACTTAATACAGGAACCATATTGGTAGGTGGAGCGGAGCAGGTTTTATTGCCCAGAAATTGGTCAAAAGACTGGATAATAGGTTATAGAGAAGTTACATCAAAGCCGTTAATGGATTATCCTGAATTTTTTTCAATACCACCAAAAGATAATAGAGAATAAGTTGAAAATAAACTGTATTCCGAAACAAATTAAAACAACATTGAAATATAACGATCCGCATCATAGCAATCAACTATGATGCGGATTTACTGGTTTTATTTCTTTACAACAAGAACCCATATTTCACTACGGTAATTAGGGTCACACATATTCCCTTTGGCATTATCCATTTATAAGTGGGTTCATAGCTTGATGTCGGGAAGAATTCATAAACAATTTTGTACCACAAATTCTACATTGTATTTAATATCGCACCTTTACACTCAAATACAGCCCAAGTTCTTGTGGGAATACTTTTTTCTAAAACCTTCGGGATATAGTATCAGCTGCAATTGAATAATCAAATGTCTTTGTGTGTCTGTTGTCCAATCAAAATTACCCTTACTTTTGTAGGATTACATTATAAATATGACTACACAAATGTTTTACATTTACTAGCATATAAATATATTTTAGCACACGCTACTGTTTGTGACAAGCGGAAAATTTTTTCAAAAAGCCCTTGACAAACAAATGTTCTGTATGGCACAGTAAGGTAAAATTTAAAATTGACAATTGAATATTGATGTAATTGATTGCGGATATGAGTCCGCCTAAGGCCGGCGATATGCTAAGAGAAAATTATCGCACTCCTCACCTTTGTTGATACTGTACGTGGCGAATGCTTCAGGTGATATGAGATTAGAAAACAGTATGCCTTTGAGATTTTTAAATTTCAAAGCCGTTACATAAGACATCATTTGTAAAAGCGAGAGCGATGCTCCCGCCGATTGATGCTGTCTGTGTGACGGCTTTTTTGTTTTGCTCAAATTAGTTTCAGAACTGTAAAAAATGCGGAAATCAAATTGGAGAGTGTTTGATTTATAGCTGCATCATTTCAAAAACTTCTGTCGGATGAAACGTTCTTTTTACAGTTGTTCACCTATGAATAATCTTTCAAAAAGCCGCCTTTTGAAAAAAATATTTTTTGGAAAGGAGGTTTATGTTTTGAAAACAGGTTTGAAGAAATCTCAAAAGACAACCGAGATATTTTTTGATGAAGCAAGTCCGATTATTACGGTATCAACCTACAACACAGATTTGAAAAACCGTCTGTCGGCATATTCAGAAAAACATCCGGACTTGTGTAAGTTGGTTGACGATTCGGAAGACGGAAGACTGATGTTTGAGATTGAGAAAGGAAGATTTTGTTTCAGACTCACAGAGCCGTACAGCAAAGAGCGACGCTCTGCTGCAAGTGAGTTTGCGAAGAAACAAAAACATACGTTGCGAAACCGCAACAGTAAAAATTAAATGGCATCTGTCTTAACGAGCAATGGATTTGTATATTCAAATCCGCTTGCCAAGACTTTTTTATGCCGTGTCGTCAGTCTTAGCAAGCACTGAATTTGTAGCCACAAAATGCTTGTTTCGACATTCGTCTCAACAAGCACTGAATCCTTACGGACAAATTCACTTGTCAGGGAAAGTTCCCTGAAACCCTTAAAGAAAAAATTTAAACAAAGAAAGGAATTATAATTATGAAAATGTTTGAAACTTAAGTAACTATGGACAATGTAAAAATTAATTTGATTAAACCGATGACCAACTCTCCGTTCACCGTCAAGGAGGATGAGGATATGCAGAAGCTTCGAGAGAGCATCAGTCAGTTCGGTTTACTCAGTCCGATTGTCATAAGACAACTACCCGACACAAATGAATATGAGATTGTCTGCGGCAGCCGCCGACTGCAAATTCTCAACGAGCTCGGTTATAAAACTGCACCCGTTCTCATCAACAACTTGTCTGACGATGAAGCATTGGTTGCGATGATTGACTCTAACCTTTGCCACCGTGAACATATACTGCTGAGCGAAAAAGGCATCGCTTACAAATTGAAACTTGATGCGATGAAACGACAAGGTTACCGAACTGATTTGGATGAGCCAACTTCTGCAACAGTGTTGCAGAAGTTAAAGGGTGAAACGTCAATTCAAAAGTTATCCGAGCAAAGCGGTGACAGCAGAGAAACAATCCGTCACTATATTCGTCTGACATATCTTATCTCTGAACTACTTAGCCTCGTTGATGAAAACAGAATTGCAATGCGACCTGCGGTTGAGCTTTCGTATCTTACACCAGAAGAACAGCAGATGGTTTATGCGATGTATGACATCGATGAAGTAACGCCATCATTTCCGCAAGCGCAACGTATGCGAAGATTATCCGAAGAAGGTGAGCTTGACAACGATACAGTGTTCAACATAATGTCTGAACTGAAAGCAAATCAGAAAGATACCGTCAGTATTCCTACTGAGTTGTTTCAGAAATATATAAAAGGCAGACCGACACCGAAGTCGAATAAAGATTTTGTCATCAAAGCAATCGAGCATTACTGCCGCTATCTTGAACGACAGCGAGGTAGAGACAGATGAAAGGAGTGATGATAAACATAAGAAGAAAACTGAAAATGTTTTTTCATTGGTTCAGCACCGACAACCGTGGCGAATACAGATTCACCGTTAAAGGTCACGAAGTTGTTGCAACATTTTCCGAGAAGCCTGGCAAAGAAATCTTAACTCGACTGAAAGAAATTTTACTCGGCGATTCACACATTCGACAAAGTGATGCCCCTGATATTAAACTAAAGAAAAATATCAAGGAGGCGGTTTAATGTCAAAGCGAGTGTGCTGTCTTTATCGAGTTTCAACGGGTAAGCAGGTTGATTATGACAAAAACAATGAAGCTGATATCCCGATGCAACGAAAGGCTTGTCATAAATTCGCAAGTGAAATGGGTTGGGATATTCTTTACGAGGAACAGGAAGACGGTGTATCGGGTCATAAGATAAGAGCAGAGAACCGTGACAAAATTCAAATCATAAAAGAACTTGCAAGGAAGAAACAGTTTGATATTCTGCTTGTGTTTATGTTTGACCGTATCGGCAGAATAGCAGATGAAACACCTTTTGTTGTTGAGTGGTTTGTTAAAAACGGAATTGAAGTATGGAGTACCCAAGAGGGTGAACAAAGATTTGATAATCATATTGACAAACTATTAAACTATATCCGATTCTGGCAGGCTGACGGTGAAAGTGAGAAAACATCAGTTCGAACAAAAACAAGTCTTGGTCAGTTGGTTGAAGCAGGTCACTTCAAGGGCGGCGTTGCCGCCTTTGGATATAACCTTGTGAAAAGCGGTAGATTTAATAAGAGAAAGCATGAGCTTTATGATTTGAAAGTTAATCCCGATGAAGCTATTGTTGTTAGAATCATCTTTGACAAATACACTA
>JAZQHB010000004.1:0-19964 GCA_045540355.1 Acutalibacteraceae bacterium
TTTGTATATTACAAGAAAACAGAGTAAAAACAACACGAATTCAGACAGGAGACAACAACACAACAGCGATTATCCGCACAAGAAAGGAGTAACCGACGGTCATGGTAGTGTCGCACCGTGATGTCCGCCAGCTGGGCGATGTATGAAAGCATCAGGAAATATCAGCCTAAGACAGTTTAGCATAATTTTTTGTTGAGAGGAGGGAACTATTATGGCTAAAAGAAAACGCCGTGAGAGCATCACTCACAAGATAATGAATCAGGTGATAGAGATTCAGAATGAGAAAACACCACACGATTTATCACGTAAAAACTACATACGCAATACAAAGCGATTTATAAAATTCTGCAGAGAAAAATATGATTGCAGAGATTTTGAATCCTGTAGAGAGCATATACAGGATTACTCTGATTATCTTCAGGAACAGGGATATACTGCAAGTACTATACACACCTATATTGCTGCAGTATGCAGTACCTTAGATGTGCCTATGGCAGAAATAAAGAAACCTATAAGACACATAGGTGAGTTCAGCCGTGGCAGGAATAATATAATTAATCATACTAACCAGGATTTAAATGATCCTGAATATAAGAGGGTTGTCGAGTTTCAGAGAATTGTAGGTATACGCAGGGCGGAGCTCGCAAAGCTAACAGGCGATTGTCTTGTTTATGATGAATCAGGGTATCCGTGTATTCTCGTTAAAAAAGGTAAGGGAAATAAGGAACAGTACCAGCGTTTGAATAGACCTGAAGATATAAATATAATCAAGCCTTATTTTGAAGGTAAAGCCCCTGATGAGTATATCTTTACAGAAAGAGAAATAAACAACGATCTGAACTTTCATAAGCTAAGAGCTTTATCAGCTCAGGAGTATTACGATATACAACTTAATCGAATATTAAATGAGCTGGGTTATGCCGAGCAAGCATTGAATGAACTAAAAATCAGGTGGGAAAGGTGCAATATTGATAAACGAACAGGTAAAAGTAAACCTTTTCATTTAGATGCAGATGGATGGTATGTTACGAGAGGCAGTATCAGAAAAACAGCTGTTTCAAGAAATCGTCCCATAAAATTTAACAAACTTGCAGTTGCAATGACCACTGTTTTTAAATGTTCGCATTATCGCCTGGGAGTTACAGTTCAGCACTATCTTGCCATATAAATTAGTAAGTCTTAATATTTTGAACTTTATAGCTCAAAAAAGGCAAAAATCGGCTTAGCAAAACTCATTGAAGTAAGCATATAACATGCTATAGTGGGGCTTAATTTTTTGAACTTATATACATTAAAATACTGCCGATTTATGTTTCGGCAGTATTTTTGATATGTTTCTTTAAATTATAAAAAGTAGTTCTTCCTATACCAAGATATTCCTTAGCTTCTGTTTCGGTCATTTCAGGATGCTCTTTAATATACTGAAGATGAAATTCTATTTCTTTTTTCTTTGTAGTTTTTCCCTTTTCAATAAGCCTTTCTCTATAATATTTTTTATTTCTGTTCCTTTTAGCTTCATTTCGTCTTTCTTCTGAAAAATTACAAAAACTCTTTTCAATATCGATTTCATCAAAGCACAATGCATTGGCTATTTGAATATATGAAAATTTATACTTTTTCTTGCTTTTATATGTCAGATCGATTATGTGAAGCATCTCGCTATAATAATCATTGCTTGCATACTTCTTGCACCATTGAATGCAGCTGGCTTCAGGCAGCTTTTTCAGTTTAAATAAATTAGCTAAGATATAGAAGAAAACCTCTCTTGAAACAAGGCACCCTTTGTGTCTGATAAAAAAATGATGCAAATCAAGGATGGGGTTGAAGGTTCTGTTGTGTGGATCATATCTGTCATATTCTCTTAAATGAAGATAAGGAAGGCTGTTTTCGGAGTATATATAAAGATCGAAATCTTCTTCGTTATACTCTAAGATTCGTCCTTCTAATCTGGCAATTTCTTCTTCTCTTTTTTTCAATTCATCCTTTTTCATTTGTATTCTTAATAACTTTTTGGCGATGTTCCTTTCCTTTTCCGATATTGATGGATTGGAAAGATATTCTTCTAACGAAGTGTCACCTAGCTTTTCTGAAAATTCCTTTTCAAGTGCTTTATTCTTAGCTGCGGTTGCTTTTTGTTTTTCAGTTCTTCGGGCGTAGTAAGAACGCCTGTATTCTTCGATTTCTCTTTCGGATTTCAGGCACCAGTCAAGTCGGTGGATGTCTGTGTTTTCAGAATCATTTAACATGAAAAGTTTACCTTTTATAGGTTCTTCTTTCAAATTGTAGCTCTCGGGGCAGCGGAACTGATGAGAAACAGGTAAAACTGCCATATCACCGTGATGATAACATAAAAGTGATAATGTGTATTTTTCTCTTAATTCTTCATCTTCTGCGGTCAGTTCTGTAATAGGATGTACCAAATGAATACCATTTCCGCTGAGCACACACCATCGAGGAAGCTGTGAATCATCAAGGTTTAATTTTTTCTTTAAAAAGTCGATTACATCTTCTTTGCTTGTTTTATCAGCCTGCATATTTACATCATCGATGTCTACATAAAGGCATCGAACGGCATTTGCATTTTCGTTGGTGATCCATCCGTTTTTTACAAAGCTTGCAGGGTGGTAATATAGAGTAACGGGATATTGACTCAGACAGCACAGAGCGTGAATATACTCTTCTCTGCTGTAACGGATATTCACATAGTTATCTTTACTCTGCTCTACATAAATAAAATAGTCCGGTCCTGTTGAAGGGGTGATTTCTTCAAGAAATTCACGCAGTAGTGATTTGTTCTCAAAAATACCGTTATCAATCATAGTTTTAACTTCTTCTTTTAATGCATATCGGTCAATACTCATAATTCCGTCATAAACATAATCAGGCAATAGCTCTTTTACTTTACTCATAATTAAAATTCATCCTTTCTTTTTCTTTTGATATAAGTATGAAAGATTGAAATATTAAAAATGGACAAAATAGGTAAAAATAATTAATTCGTGAGTTTTTAATATTTTTTAATATTTGCGTTAGTGGTTATTCCTGCGTAAGTTAAGGAATAACCACTTAACGGAAGGGGATTTTGTGATTTTTTGGATTATCGTTACAAGCTAACTTACATATTATTATTGTGGGGTTGATGATAGGAGTTGTTTCATTTTTCGGAGGTGATAACAGAAATCTGATATACAAAATAAAAGGAGGAAAAATATCTGAAAACAATAAGGTGGAGAAAAGAAGAATTTCTCGAAACAGGATTCGGCGGCTTTAAGGCATGTATCGAAAGCGAGACCACATTAAATGGAATCGTTGTGCGAGCTTTTATCTATAAAGGTTCAGATAAAAATCTGTCGGTACAAATATGCTCATACTTGTCGGAAAACTATGATATTTTAAGTCTTTATTCATTGGTTATGAAGGCGTTAAATGATCGGGAACTTTGTGAACAGCTTTGGCATGAGCATGCTATTAGATTGAAAAAACTGAAATAATATGATTCCCTGAAAAAACAGAATAATGGTGTAAATCCGCTCAGTAATGGGCGGGTTTTGCTTTTTTATGTTACTTTTTACACTTTTCGACACTATATAAATATAGAGTCCGTTTATCGACTCTCAAGTTGCCAATAAACCCTCGAATTTTCTTGCATAAAAAGATTTTATGTAGTATAATTCACTATGTATAATTATAACTTTTTTAATACACTTGGAGGAAATATGATTACAGGAGAACTTAAAAATAAAATTGATTCCCTTTGGGATATATTCGCCGCAGGAGGACTTGTCAACCCTCTTGATGTTATTGAGCAGATTACATATCTTATGTTTATCCGTGACCTTGATGATTCAGATAACCTCAAAGCCAAAGAGTGTGAGCTTTTAGGCTTGCCTTTTGAAAGCATATTCAAATCAGAGGTGACGATAGGAGAGCGTGTTGTTGACGGTCAGCAGTTAAAGTGGTCTGTGTTCCATGATTTCCCTGCCACAAAGATGTACTCTGTTGTTCAGGAACTGGTCTTTCCTTTTATCAAAAATCTCCATTCCGATAAAAACAGTGCCTACTCAAAATATATGGACGATGCAATTTTCAAGCTTCCCACCCCTTTGGTACTCGATAAGGTAGTAACTGCTCTTGATGAGATTTACAGTATGATGAGTCAGCTTCAGAGTAGCGATGTAAGAGGCGACGTGTATGAATATCTCCTTTCAAAAATAGCACAGTCAGGTCTTAACGGACAGTTCCGCACACCCCGTCACATTATTAAAATGATGGTTGAGCTTATGGCTCCTACCGCTGATGACGTTATCTGTGACCCTGCCTGCGGTACATCAGGCTTTCTTGTATCTGCTGGGGAGTACCTTAAGGAAAAGTACAAGAAAGAGATTTTCTTTAATGCAGTCAAGAAAAACCACTTTATGACTACCATGTTCCACGGCTATGATATGGACAGAACAATGCTTCGTATCGGTGCGATGAATATGATGACTCACGGTGTGGACAACCCTGTTATCGAATACCGTGACAGCCTTTCTGACCAGAATCCCGACAAGAACAAGTATACCCTTATTCTTGCCAATCCGCCTTTCAAGGGTAGTCTTGACGCAGATACTGTTTCTGCTGACCTTCTTAAAGTCTGCAAGACCAAAAAGACCGAGCTTCTTTTCCTCGCTCTCTTCCTCCGTATGCTTAAAGTTGGCGGCAGATGTGCCTGTATCGTACCTGACGGAGTACTTTTCGGCTCATCAACTGCTCATAAGGCTATCCGTAAGGCGATTATCGAAGACAACCGTCTCGAAGCTGTTATCTCTATGCCCTCAGGTGTGTTCAAGCCTTATGCGGGTGTTTCAACAGGTATCCTTATTTTTACCAAGACAGGCCACGGCGGTACAGATAATGTATGGTTTTATGATATGACTGCTGACGGATTCTCTCTCGATGACAAGAGAACACCAATAGCAGAAAACGATATACCCGACATAATCGCACGATTCAACAATCGTGACGGTGAAAAAGACAGAGAAAGAACAGAAAAATCTTTCTTCGTACCGAAGGATGAAATTGTATCAAACGATTATGATCTTTCAATTAACAAGTACAAAAAGACAGAGTATGTACCTGTTGAGTATCCGAGCACGCAGGAGATTATGACGAATCTCCGTGAGTTGGAAATTGAAATCGGGTCAGCGATGGATGAACTTGAAAAAATGCTTGGATTAGACTGATTTTTTTGAGTTTTGATAAAATAAATTCGGATTTGTAGGGATGAATGATGAGACATAAAGTGAAATTAGGTGAGCTTTGTAATCCGAGCAATGGTCAGGTTAAAGAAAATCCTGATACACTAATCGATTACATTGATATTTCATCTGTTGATAATGAAAGTAAGAGCATTATTGGATTTCAAACTATGACTTTTTCTGAAGCTCCAAGTAGAGCAAGAAAAAGCATAAAGAAAAACAACATATTGGTCTCTACGGTTAGACCAAATTTGAATGCAGTGGCAGTTTATGAGCATGAGACTCCCAATAAGGCAGTAGTGTCTACAGGATTCTGTGTATTAGATTGCAAAGAGGATGTTGATTATAGGTTTATATTCAATTTTTGTAGGTCAAAAACATTCATCGAAGATATGATATCACATGCAACAGGAGCAAGTTATCCAGCTGTTAATGATAAAATTGTTAGAGCTTCATTGGTGCCAAAATACTCGTATGAGGAACAGTGCAAAATCAGCCATATTCTTGATTTAGTATCAAGCATTATAGAAAAAAGGAAACAACAACTCCAACAGCTTGACGAATTAGTTAAAGCCCGATTTGTCGAGATATTTGGAGATCCTCAAAGTAATGATAAGAATTGGAAAATTAAAACATTTGGTGATATTTGTACTGTAAGACAAGGTTTACAAATTCCTATATCAAAAAGATTGACAGAATATGAAGAAGATTGCTATGAGTATATAACGGTTGCATATTTGCATGGAGCAAAAGAGAGAGAGTACATCAAAAGTCCCAAAAATACGGTCATATGTTCAAAAGACGATGTTTTGATGACCCGTACAGGGAATACTGGTATGGTAGTAACAGATGTTGAAGGTGTTTTTCACAACAACTTCTTTTTGATAGATTTTGACCGAACGAAATATAGTAAAACTTTTTTGGTAGAATACTTAAATCTTGATTTAATTCAAACAGAAATTATTAAACGAGCGGGCACATCTACTATACCAGATTTAAACCATGGACAATTTTATGCAATATCAATATATGAGCCGCCAATAGCTTTACAAAACGAATTTGCAACCTTTGTAGAACAAGTAGACAAATCAAAAGTTGCAGTGCAAAAAGCACTTGATGAAGCTCAAACACTGTTTGACAGCTTAATGCAAAAATATTTCGGGTGAGGTGAAAAGAAGTGATACAAAATGAAAAGATTGAAACACATTTAAAATCAGTTGATATATTAGAATTAATAAACCGAATAAAGCATTTTCGCTCATTAAACATAAAAGATTTAAGTGATAATGAATTGTTTGAAGAAATAAACAAGGTATTATTATGGAATGATAGGTTTAATTTCTTAATACTTTCAAAGTTTTATTCGGCAAACACCAATTTTTTTCGTGTTAGAAAACTGTCAGGTTCGGTTATCCCTATTGATAATTTTAAAACTGTTAGTGATATGTGGGAACCGCCTTCAAATGTTTTGAAAACTTATGGCAGATTGAACAAACCGTATGAGTCATTACTATATGTGGCTTTAGAACCTTTAACAGCAGTGAGAGAGACACATATAAAAGAAAATGATTTTTATGCTGTGATAAAATATAAAGCTATAAAAGATATAAAGGTTGTAGTAATTGGTGATGATTATGATTATTCAGTCAATGGAATCACAGATAAACATGCAATTACTGTTCATGAAATTTACAACAATTTTTTTAAAGATGAGTTTAGTCGTGATGTAGGTATAGGCACAGAGTATTTATATCGTATTTCAGAACAAATTGCGAAATCTTATTTTGATTATCCGCCTCGTGAATTTCAGGATGCTTGGGCGTATTGTTCAGTTCAAGACAAAACTAAATATAATGTTTGTTTTAGGCCGGACATTGCACACGAACTTCTTGAATTACAAGGTGCGATGATTTGCAAAAAAGATAATACTGATAATATCAATGTTCGTTGCATTGCCAAGGTAGACAATAATGGAAAACTAAACTTTTTTTATTTAGGAACACCTGAACAAAAGGAAATATTTCCGGAAATAGTTTTAAATAACAACATAAAAGGAAGTGTAAAATGAACATAACATTTTTAATTGGTAATGGATTTGATTTGAATTTAGGATTAAACACAAGATTTAGAGATTTTATTGAAGAGTATAAAAAAATAGAATCATCTGATAATGATGTAATAGTTTCCTTTAAGAATAATATTGATGAAGATGTAGAGCTGTGGTCCGATGCTGAAAAAAGATTCGGTGAGTTTTCGAACTTCTTTTATGTGGAAGCAGCGGAAAGATATTTGGATTGTCATTATGATTTCTGTGAAAAACTGTCCAAGTATTTACAAAATCAAGAGGAACGAATAAATTATGATGGGTATGATTATCATCACTTGAAATTCTTTTCGTGCTTAAGTGAAGCTATGGAAGATTTTTGCGAAGAGGATCAAGACTTAATAAAACAATGTTATAACCAAAAAGAAAAAATCCAATTCAATTTTATAAATTTTAATTATACTAGCACTTTAGATTCTTTTGTAAGAAAATTTGATGAGTACGATGAAAACGATATAATTATGAATTCATTCTCTTTTAGTTCTCTTATTCATGTTCATGGATATACAGATCGAGAAATGGTTTTCGGTGTAAATGATCCCTCACAAATATCAAACCACTTTATCTTTATGGGTAAACCCCAAGAATATGAAGCACAAGTTATTAAACAAAAAACCAATGAGATGAACGGGAATCATACGGATGAAAAAGCCTACAATGTTTTAAAAAATAGTGATTTGCTATATATCTATGGAATGTCATTAGGGGATACAGATGCTCTTTGGTGGGATAGAATATGTCAACTAATGGTTGAAAACAAAGATTTAGTTACTATCATGTATTTTTATGATACTCCGGAGAGTAATCTCCTTAGAAGAAGATTTATAACATTTAGAAACAAGAAAAGGGAAGAATTGACAAGGTTTTCTTCATTGTCAAATGAAGATAAGGAAAGTATTTACAATAGAATAATTCTAGCAAGAAAAAATCCCTTTGAACAAATAAAAAACTTGGCTGATAACTCGACAGAAACAGAGAAGATCTTTGCTTTGAAAGCATAATGATTCTTACTTTAGAAGTGTTTCGATACATTAATAACAAAACATGACAACAAAGCAGGTGACAACAATGACAAACTTTGATTTTCTCAAATCTGATCCCGGCTTCAGCACCTTTGCCGATGCCGCCATCAGTGCAGAAAAAATATTTCATATAGATCCGTCGGCTTGTATCATAAACTGCCGCCGTGCTATGGAGTTTGCCGTAAAATGGATGTATTCCGTTGATGCTGACCTCACTCTGCCTTATCCCGATAACCTTCGCAATCTTATGTATAATGAGGATTTCCGTGATATTGTCGGCAGAGATATATGGAAGCGTATGGAGCTTATACGCAAAAACGGAAATGACTCTGCCCATACGGCTAAAAAAGCAAGTGAGTCATTGGCAAGGCTTTGCCTCGAAAACCTCTTTGTTTTTCTTGATTTCGTTGCTTACTGTTATGATGTAAGCGGTACCTATGAGGGCAGAGAGTTTGATGCCTCTCTTCTCGATAATCATACTGATGATGTTCAGGAGGTTATATCTGAAGTTGACCTTCAGAAGCTTATAGAAGAGAATAAGGCACTCAAAGAGCAGCTTACTGCAAGCCGTGAAGAAAAGCAGCAGACCTATGTTCCGAAGCCTTTGGATCTTTCCGAATATGAAACCCGAAAGCTCTATATTGATACAATGCTCACTGATGCAGGCTGGATTCAGGGTAAGAACTGGCTCAATGAGGTTGAGCTTCCCGGTATGCCTAATAAGAGTGAGGTAGGCTTTGCCGATTACGTGCTTTATGACGATACCCATAAGCCTCTTGCTGTTATTGAAGCAAAACGTACCTGTAAGGATGTTACTGTGGGCAGACAGCAGGCAAAGCTTTATGCCGACTTACTCGAAGCAAAATACGGCAGAAGACCTGTGATTTTCCTCACTAACGGCTTTGATACAAGAATTATCGACGGACAGTATCCCGAAAGAAAGGTTGCAGCGATTTACTCAAAGCGTGACCTTGAAAAGCTCTTCAACCTCCGCCGTATGAGGACAAGCCTTAAGAATATTATGATAAACAGAGATATTGCGGGCAGATACTATCAGGAGGGTGCTATCAGAGCTGTCTGTAAGGCTCTTGACGAAAAGAATCGCCGCAAGGCTCTGCTTGTTATGGCTACGGGCTCGGGTAAAACGAGAACTGTTATTGCTCTTTCCGATGTGCTTTTACAGCACGGATGGGTTAAGAATATACTTTTCCTCGCTGACAGAAACTCTCTTGTAACTCAGGCGAAGCGTAGCTTTTATAATATGCTTCCCGACCTTTCTGTGGCAAATCTCTGCGAGGACAAGGGTAACTATAACGCTCACTGTATCTTCTCAACCTATCAGACAATGATGAACTGTATCGATACTGCAAAGGATGACGAAGGTAAGCTTTTCACATGCGGCCATTTTGACCTTATCATCTGCGATGAAGCACACAGATCTATCTACAACAAGTATAAAGATATCTTCAATTACTTCGATGCTCCTCTTGTCGGCCTTACAGCCACACCGAAGGACGAAATCGACAAGAATACATATGAAATATTCGAGCTTGAAAACGGTGTTCCCACTTACGGCTATGAGCTGGCTCAGGCTGTCAAGGACGGTTATCTTGTTGATTTTATGTCCGTTGAAACGAAACTGAAATTCATCGAAGAGGGTATAGTTTATGATGAGCTTTCCGATGAGGATAAGCTACAGTATGAAGATACTTTCAAAGACGAAAACGGTGAGCTTCCCGAAAGTATAAATTCATCGGCACTTAACGAATGGATATTCAATAAAGATACTATTATCGAGGTTCTGAATGTGCTTATGACACACGGAATCAGAATAGATTACGGGCAGAAAATAGGCAAGACGATTATCTTTGCAAAAAATCACCGTCACGCTGAAAAAATATTCGAAGTGTTCAATGAACAGTATCCGCATCTTAACGGATATGCCAAGGTTATTGATAATCACATCAATTACGCTCAGAGTGCAATTGACGAATTTTCCGACCCGAAAAAGCTTCCGCAGATTGCTATTTCTGTTGATATGCTTGATACAGGTATTGACGTACCCGAAGTAGTTAACCTTGTCTTTTTCAAAAAAGTTATGAGTAAGGCGAAATTTTGGCAGATGATAGGCAGAGGTACAAGACTTTGCCCGGGACTCCTTGACGGTGAAGATAAAGAGAAGTTCTATATCTTCGATTTCTGCGGAAACTTTAATTTCTTCAGAATGGGTGGAGGTAATGCTACACCTAATCAGTTGCCTTTGCAGGGTGCGATATTCAATCTTAAATTCCAGATGGCATTCAAGCTTCAGGATATAGACTATCAGACACCTGAGCTTATCGAGTTCAGAAATAGTCTGGTTGAAGATATGGCCAATAAAGTCAGAGAGCTTAATAAAGATAACTTTGCTGTTCGTCAGCATTTAAGATATGTTGAGCTTTACGCAAATACCGATAATTATAAGCAGCTTACCTTTGAAAATACTCTTCAGGTTGCAGAAGAGCTTGCACCGCTGATTAATGCTGATGATGACGATGCAAAAGCAGTACGCTTTGATGCACTTATGTATGGCATAGAGCTTGCATATCTCATCGGTAAAAAGTACACAAGGGCAAGAAGCGACCTTATTAAGCGTGTCCGTGGCGTTGCAAAGGTAGGGGGTAATATTCCCGAAATACAGGATAAGGCTGAGCTTATTAATAAGATTCTTAATACAGATTATATTGACACGGCGGGTATCAATGAGTTTGAATATATTCGTGAAAATCTTCGTGATCTTATGAAGTATGTGATAGGTGGCCGTCAGGATTATGACACCAATTTTGATGATCAGATACTTTCAATAGATTGGAACGAATCGGAGCTCGAAACCGATGATCTTAAGAATTATAAAGCAAAGGCTGAGTATTACATAAGGCAACATGTCAGCGATAACGAAGTAATATTAAAGCTCAAGAGTAATATCCCTCTGACAAGTGAAGACGTTAAAACGCTCGAGAATATTCTCTGGAATGAGCTTGGCACAAGAGAAGATTACGAAGAAGCTTATGAAAACAAGCCTTTGGGTGAGCTTGTTCGTGAAATAGTCGGTCTTGATATGAATGCGGCAAAGGAAGCGTTTGCAGTGTATCTTAACGATACAAATCTCGACGAAAGACAGATTTATTTCGTTAATCAGATTGTTGAATACATTGTTCAGAATGGTATGATGAAGGATTTGTCTGTGCTGCAGAGTCC
The DNA here is from genome assembly GCA_045540355.1 of Acutalibacteraceae bacterium. Classification (GTDB taxonomy): domain Bacteria; phylum Bacillota; class Clostridia; order Oscillospirales; family Acutalibacteraceae; genus RGIG2945. The sequence goes on from JAZQHB010000004.1 coordinate 11,601, forward strand.
GCCTTTTACAGATAACGGTAATATTGTTGAACTGTTTGCTGATGCTACCATTTTACAGGGTATCATTGGGATTATACAAAGAGTTAATGCAAATGCAGCGGCGTAAGTGATATTTAATATAAAGGAAGATAAATATGTACGACAGAGAAAACTTTAAATTGTATGTTGGTGGTAATAGTGGAGCAAGTTATATAGCCGGCCTTAGGAAAGTTGAAGAAGAATTCGGTATCAGTCTTGATGAAGAATTCGGGTTTGACAGATGCGAGGAACTTATTGGCTTGATTGAACAAAAGAAAAAAGATGCTTCGCTTACTTCTATGGAGAGAAAATACTGGACAGACAGATGTTCCCATGTAAGAAAATATGTTGAATATAAAAGTCAGCTTTCAACCGAAAAGGCAGCAAAAACAGAAAGATCTTTCAGGATTTGGTTTGCAGAACAACCTCAAAGGGACGATCCTTCTAAAGTTTACAGTGATATAACAATTACTGCAGCTATAAACTTGCTTAGGTCTGGTTTGAGAGCATTAGGAGTTAGTGGTTATGAGGTAGTCAATTGCTTTAATGTTACTGATGTAGTAAGATTTCAGGCACTTTATGATGATTGTTATAATGCTGCTGAAAAATTTGATAAGAAGCATGGACATAGAGATTTCAGGAATGGTTTGGAGTTTTATCTGAAGTTTTTAAATGCGAACAAGACAAACTTTAAAATCCGAGAAATTGTAAATGCATATAAAGCTGATTTTAAGCGTATTGACGAAGAGGAACGCTATAAGTGGGAAGCAATTAAGCATTATAAAAACAATTGGAACATTGATGCTAATGATTTTGCTGAAATGTTGGAAAAAGCTTTTTCTAAAACATATAATCTTTTAACGGCAGGGCAATATTTTGCACGTAAAATGTTGGTTGCATTTTCAAAAGAGCATCCTGAAGAAGTCAGAAGTTTATTTAAAATGCTTTATGACGAGTCGTTACCTTTAGCAAAACGTTTTGATGATTTTCGTGCCGGATTTGATGCGTTCACCGAGGGTCAGAAAATCAATCACTATCAGGATTTGCATGCTGTTTCTGTTTATCTGACTTTTGAGTATCCGGAAAAATATTATATTTACAAATATGGTGTGTGGACAGAGTTCTTGAAAAATATCGGAGAAACAATTCCAAGTACAAGTGGAAAACATGAGACTTTTAAAATAGAAAGCAGTAATAAGCTCTGTGACGAAATTTTAAATGTTGTACTTGAAGAGGCAGAACTTTGTTCTATGTCTAGATCCCGTTTAGATAATAGTTGCTATGAAGATCCCAAGTATAGAATGCTGGCTTTTGATATTATGTTTTATGGCAGTAACTATGAGTCTGAAGAGAATGACAGCTGGTGGCCATCACTTGAAGAATACAACCCCAATCTCTCAAAAGAAGATTGGATAAAGTACATTTTAGAAATTGAGAAGCCCGAACATCCTTGTCCTATGCAGATGTTAAGAGCGATGATGGAGCTTGGTGGAATAGCAAGTTGCAAACAGCTTTCACAGAAATTTGGTGGTACAGTATCTTATTATGTCGGATGCACAATGAATTTGGGTAGACGAGTAAAAAAGTTTTTCAACTTACCTCCGTGCAAGGACGGTGAACAGGAGAGATATTTTCCTTTCCCGTTTTTCGGAAGAGAATCGGACGATGAAACAGGACATCAGTATTTATATAAAATTCGCCCTGAACTTTTCGAAGCTCTTAATGAAATTGATTTGTCTGATATCTCGCCATATTACGATAAAGGTGCTGAAAATATGAAAACCAACATTAACAAAAACACAATTCTTTACGGTCCTCCGGGTACCGGTAAAACATACATAACTGCCTGTTATGCAGTTGCAATTATAGAGAACAAGACTTTAGAAGAAATTTCAGATATTCCTTATGATGAAATTATTAAGAAGTACAACGAATACAAATCTCAAGGAAGGATTGAATTCACTACCTTCCACCAGTCATATGGTTATGAGGAATTCATCGAAGGTATTAAGCCTGTGTTAAGTGAAAGTGACGAAGTTCAATATAAAGTAGAATCAGGTTTGTTTAAAAGCTTTTGTGAAAGAGTTGGTGGCAAAAGGTCTTTCAATGAAGCGTGGAACGTGCTGATAGAGGCTGCTCAAGAAGGTAATAACTGCTATACTTTCACAAGAAGAACCGGAACGAAGATATCGGCAGAGTTAAGAGATGAAGAAAGTTTTATAGTTAAATGGAGTGGGGCTACACAGTCGCAAAGTGTTTTAGGAAAAGCCAACATTGATAAGCAGTGGCAGAATGATGATTATAATGTTAGAGAAACCCTTTCTGGCGGCACCAAATGGTTGTTTGATGCAAATCAAGCGGTTATAGATGAATTGGTTAGCAACTTTGAATTGAAAAGTAAATCTAAAGATAGTGAAAATAGTTCTGTAAACTATGTTTTCATCATAGACGAAATTAACCGTGGAAACATCTCAAAGATTTTCGGTGAGCTTATCACTCTTATTGAACCTACAAAGAGATTAGGTCAGGAAGAGGCTGTTAAGGTTAAACTTCCTTATTCTCAAAAGCTTTTTGGTGTGCCTGATAATGTTTATATTGTTGGTACTATGAACACTGCTGACAGATCTATTGCAGCAATTGATACGGCTCTCAGACGTAGATTTGCTTTTGAAGAAATGATGCCTGATTCAACTGTGTTAGAAGGCTTACATGTTGATGGCGTTTCAATACCAAATCTCCTTGATCTTATCAATGAGCGTATAGAAGTTTTGTATGACCGAGAACATACAATCGGTCACGCTTACTTCACACCGCTTCTTAAGAATAACAACCGAGAAGTTCTTTTTGATATCTTCAGGAACAAGATATTTCCGCTTCTTCAGGAGTATTTCTATGAAGATTACGAGAAGATAAGACTTGTTCTTGGCGACAATCAGAAATCAGATAAAGCTTTACAGTTTATTAATGAAGAAACTGTAGATTATGGTAAACTCTTTGGTTCAAATATTTACGATTATGATGATAAAAAGATATATGCAATCAATGAGGATGCTTTTGAAAATATAGAAGCTTACAAAGAAATTCTTAAAGGAATACAGTAATGAAACAACCGATTCAGATAACAGAATACGGAGCTTTTTGCAGTAAAAAGGATGTGCCGGGATGCAAATACCTCCCGTCAGATATCTTCAATAAGCTGGAAAACTTTATACTTGCTAATCAAGGTACTGAAACAGAGCCGGTTGAGCTTATGGGACTTTCAGTACGCAGAGGAGCAGGTAAGGTTATTACTGCGAAAAATTATGTAGGTATGATTGCAATGAATGACGGCACCGTCATTGAAATCTTACCCAAGATTTGCAATGTAACAGATGATGAAAACGGAGAAAAAGCAAAGAAGTTTCTTGTCAAAATGCTTAATACTCTGCGTAATTCTCCTTTTAAAAATTTTCAGACTACTTCCATTGATACATCAAAGCTCAATATTTTTGAAATCTTTATCAGAATGTTTAATGAAGAAATTTTCAGAATAGTTAAACACGGTCTCAGATGTAATTACGAAAGTAAAACAGAAAATCTCAATGTATTCAAGGGTAAGATGAAGTTCAGCGAACAGATAAAATTCAATCTTATACATAAAGAGCGAAGTTATGTTGAATACGATGAGTTTAATGTAAATACACCTGAAAACCGACTCATAAAAACAACCTTACAGTATTTATACAAAAGAACTGTATCCGATAAAAACAAAAGCGATATCAGAACTTTGTTAAACTCTTTCAATGAAGTTGAAGCATCTTCAAATATTGAACAGGATTTTCAATTCTGCGGCAAAGATAGAAATATGAAGAATTATACTTTTGCTCTTTCCTGGTGCAGAGTGTTTCTCAAGGGTGAAAGCTTCACTTCTTACAGTGGTTCTGAGGTGGCTTATGCTTTGCTGTTTCCAATGGAAACTCTGTTTGAAAGTTACGTAGCAGCAAACCTTAAAAAGATAATTAATCTGTCTGAATTTACTGTTTCAGCACAGGACAGAGGCTATTATCTTTTTGATCTTCCGCAACGCAGGTTTTCACTCAGACCTGATATTGTCATCACAAGACGAAGTGATAAAGCAATTTTTGTTATGGATACAAAGTGGAAACTGCTCACAGACACACCTCAGTCAAACTATGGTATATCACAGTCTGATATGTATCAGATGTATGCATATCAGAAAAAGTACAAGTCCAAAAATGTAACATTAATTTACCCACTGTCTGATAAGGTGAATCCTGATAAAGATATTTCATATAAGTCAGATGACGGTGTGACTGTGGATGTTAGGTTTCTTGATTTGATGGATATAAAGGAGAGTTTGAAAGAATTAGTTGCGTTTACCAGAGAGTCAGATTGATTTTGACTCTCTTACAGATTTTAACAAGGTGGTGTTATTATGTCTAACTATACGGAGAGAATAAACGCTGATTTATATAACATTTGGGGTAAGTATGATACATCAGAAGATGAGTATGATGAAATGATAGATTATTTGAATTCTTCTAATTTTCGCACTTTTAGTGACGGTTTAACTGATCTTATAAATACCAAAGTCCGGGAGGGAGAGTCAACTCTTGAATGTCTGAAAAGATGCTTTAGGGAAAATGATATTGATATAAAAGAACTGGGTTCGCCAAACACACCTAAAAATTGGCTTAATGGTGGAGAGCGTCCTCCTAAAGGGGATATTAGCAGAAGGAAAATGTTTGTCCTCGCTTTTGCATTAGGACTTAACTCCGATGAAACAGCCTATCTTTTTCAAAAGATTTATCTTGACAGAGCCTTCAATCCTCGTAACTATAAAGAGTTGATTTATGCCTATTGTATAGAAAATAGCTTGCCGTTTTCTAAAGCGGAAGAAATGATTTCTGAAGTTGCAATTGAAAGTTCAAACGTTACGGATAAGACCGTTTATACAAAAATGATAGCGGCAGTTATAGGTGAGTCTAAAACTGAAAGTGATATCGTAGATTATATTAACAGTCATCCGCATAATTTTTCTATCAATAATCTTGCCGCAAAAGAAACTGTAATAAACTATATTGATAGGGCTAAAAAGATGGTTGATCGTGAGATTGCAAGATATAATTTAAACACAGAAAACAAGGATATCGATTCAATAAATTTTATGTATGAAACAATTATCGGCCAATCTGTAACGACGGCAAAAGGCACTGGAAAATCATTGTTTAAAAATATTGATTTGCCTAAAGAAATATCGTTATCATTCCCTACTCCTCAGATTTTTTCTAAACTTAATAAAAATCCTACATATGATGAACTTAGGAAATTGATGGTGTTATTATTTTCTTATTGTTTTTGGTGTAATATACAGATTGAAAATGATTATGCCGATATTGAGGATTATATAGAGCAGCTAAATGACTTGTTGACAGAATCTAATCTTTCGGAACTTTACCCGGGTAATCCATTTGATTGGTTGTTCTGTTTCTGCACTATGGCAGATAACCCACTCGACACTTTCCGTGCGATTCTTTCCGAGGTGCTCGATAACAAAGAAGGATAACAGTCAACGAAAGCTACAGATAGTATTCTGAAAAAATGTAATATGTATGCACAACAATAAAGGAGTGTATAACAATGCAAAGAACTTATTTAGAAAACGGCGATATCCTTGAATTGAATAACAAGATTTACACTGTCAAATCCGTTCTCGGAGACGGTGCTACTTGTGTTGTTTATTCAGCAGAATATAAAGACAATAGTGGGTATTCGCACAAAGTAAATATCAAGGAATGCTATCCGTATAATGCAATTGTTTCTCGTGATGGCTCTCTCTTAAATTGGGAGATGAGCGATGAAAAAGAGCAGAGCCTCAAAGCTTTTGAAACTACATACAAAAAACTGAATATGTGGCAAGAGAAGATTACAAATGTTTCGGTTTATGATATCTGTGATGCTAATAATACTAAGTATATTATTATGGAACACAGCAAAAGTTGTATCACTTTCGATAAGGATAAACCTGAATCGTTAAGCGATATTCTTAACACGGTAAATTTGCTTGCCCATTATGTTGGTAAGTATCATCAGAACGGCTATTTGCATCTTGATATAAAACCAAGCAATTTTCTCGTTTATCCTCGTCCTAGTGACCATATTGTCCTCTTTGATTTAGATACCGTTACTGCTATTTCAGATATTGAATCAGGGAAATGTATGTATGCGGCATATTCAGACGGGTGGGCGGCTCCTGAGCAGAAGCAGGAAAAGATACATAAGTTTTGTCCTGCGACAGATATTTACGCTATTGGAGCTGTACTTTTTGAAAAGATTATGGGAAGACAAGTTAATAATGATGATATCGGATACTTTTCAGAATGGGATTTTGAAGGTGAACTTTTTGAAGATATAAATCCTAAAATCAAAAGACTTCTCACAAATATTTTTAAGAAAACTCTTGCTGCAAGCGTGAAACGCCGTTATCAGACTACCGATACTCTTATCAAGGATTTGGATAAGGCTATAAAAATTGCGGAAAGTGAAGTTTATCTCAAAGGTGACGATATTTGCTGCAGTGGTTGCTTTATCGGTAGAGAAAATGAGTTAAGACTTATCAAAGAAAGTTTTGATAACAAGAAAAAAGCCGTCTTTTTACACGGATTCGGCGGTATTGGTAAAACTGAAATCGCAAGGAAGTATGCTGAACTTTATAAAAAAGATTATGATGTGGTGTTGTTTGTTAGGTATGACAGTAATTCAACATTACAGGACAAACTTGATGAAATAGATATTGTTAATTTTGATGGCGATACAATAGAACATCGAAAAAAACTTCGCAATCTGTTGGATGATAAAACACTTGTTATCATTGATAACTTTGATGTGGAAATAGGTGCTGATAACGGGTTAAAGGTTTTGTTTGACACCAAAGCTCATATTTTAGTTTCAACTCGTACAGATTTCTCAAGTGTTTACAATGGAGATAAATATTCGCAGATTGAAGTTACTGAACTTGCAAGCAATGAGCTTGAGCAGGTTTTCTTTAGTAATGCCAAAATTGATTATTTAAAAGACTCTGACAAAGAGATTCTTTATAAAGTCTTCAAACTTATTGAAAATCACACCTACGCAACAGAGCTTCTTGCTAAACAGATGTATTATTCCGGTTGGTCTCTTGGAACTTTATATGATAAAGTAAAATCAGGCTTTGCTTCATTAGAAAGTGCTGAAAAGATTGTTATAAATAAAGATGAAGATACTATCAAAGATAATTCACTAAATATTTTGAGAGCGGTTTATCGAGTTTCTGATTTGACAGAAGGTCAAAAACAAGTTTTGAGAAATATGTCGCTTTTAAGCTTTATAAATATTACGAAGAAAGCATTTTCTGATATAACCGAATGTGAAGATTTAAATGATTTCAATACGCTTGTTGAAATTGGTTATATTCAAACAAATCAAGGTTATTATTTTTTGCACACTTTGATGAAAGAGATAGCAGTCTTTGAACTCAAACCAAATTTGTTCAAATGTAGAGAGGTATTACATAAGAACACCTCAAAGTTTATTGGGTGGTTTAGAGGTGCAAGCATTAAAAATGAGGCAGATAAGGCAGAAGCACTGTATAGAGCATGGTTTTTGTCTGCTTTCTTTCGAAATGTCGATTTATCTGACGAAATAATTTTTTGTATGTTTCTTGGTTGGTTAGAACTCGTAATAAAAAGTGATTTTATTGTTAGTGGTTCAAATTGGGATAAGGTAAAATTTGATGAATTACTACAATTGTTAGAAGAAAAAGTTAATATACATTCTGATTACGAGTACGATTCATACATTATTATGTTTTATATGTCAACTAAGCTATGTGAATTTGATTTTAAGGAAAGGATCTACAATTCAAAAGAAAGAGTTAACAGAAGAGCACTTTATTTTGAATTGCTTTGGAATTATTGCGAACGTACAGATAATTTAAAAAAAATGAAAGAATTGTCTGTGCTTGTTTTAAGGGAAGCTAATCAACAAACGCCCTTAAAGTTTTGTCATTATCTAGATAAAGATTCTCGAATGGTTGCACAGATCAAAAAACAATCTGAATATCCTTTCAGAGGTACGTTGGAACTTGTGCATAATTATAATCCGAAATTATTCAATATTGACGATAGAGGTGAGTACACTTATTATGGAAAGTTCTGGTATTCTCCAATATATCGAGATTATGTCATGGCAAATGATAAGAAAAGCATTATAGCAATACCGCAAGAAATAGTTAAACAAATGTATTTTGAGCGTTATAGTATAGATGAGGAGCTAATAGATATTGATCTTGAAGGTTTTTTCTTGGAT
>JAZQHB010000005.1:0-6612 GCA_045540355.1 Acutalibacteraceae bacterium
AAATCAAGCCTTACGCCTTGATTTTGCTCGGTTTGTCCGTTCTTCATCTTTTTTTCCAATCCCCTAAAAATGAGCTGTAAAAAAACGAAAGTTTTTTTACAGCCCCTTTTATCTTACTATGTATTTTGTCAGTGCTTGTCTGAAATAGCGGTTGAGATGATGCATAAAAGCCTCATTGCCGCGAGAAAAATCAAAGGAATCAATTGCTTTTTCCAATGCCTCTATATAATATATGACCAAACCCAAGGTCTGAAGATGAGGTTTTGCTTGTTTTACAAGTGAAGCGATAAAAGGAAGATAGTTTTCAATAAATCGCTCACGGGCTGCTGCATCTCCTTCTTCCATAAGGCGAATACATTCGATTTCTTCCTCGCTTGTCATACGGGTGAGGTTTTCTGTTTTATTAAAAAAATCTTCAATACTGATAAAAACCATTTTCTTATCTCCGCTTGATTTTTTTGCAGACAATTAAAAATATTATGCAGACAAGCAATCCTAAAACTGCACCTGACATATCAACGCAGACATCGAAAACTCTGCCTGCTCTGCCCGGAATGAAAATCTGATGAATCTCATCACTTATCGCATAAACAAGACACGAAGACAGTGAAATGACGGAGCTTTTTACTTTCTGTTTTGACACGGTGTGCCAAAGTGCATTGAAAATCAATATACATAAGACGAAATATTCAAACGCATGAGCCATTTTTCTGAGTGTGTTGTGGTCTATTATTTCACCGAACAACTCGAAAATCTTAGCTAAAAGTCCCGTACTGATTTCTGCCGATTCAACCGATGATTGGTGTGACAGACAGAATATCAGAATCATCCAACCGATAACCGCAATCCACGGTAATACCTTTTTTATTTTACAAAGCATAAATTTTCACCTGATGGGAAGATGCATATATTTTCGTAATTTTTATTGATTGCAAGGTAGCTTCTTATTGAAGACAAGGGATAAACAACACCGTTTTGCATAAGGTGTTCTTCTGCCTGTTTACAACCTGCCGTAAGGTCAGACTGTGACCTTGAGCGTTGTAACTGATTGAGAACCGTGTCAAGATTCTTTGATTTGTATCTTGTGATGTTTTTCTCATTAGTTGAGCCGAAGCGGGAAACAAAACCGACTGCGGTTTCTCTGTCTGAAGAAAAAGTTGTGATTGCAAAAGTATAATCACCGTTTTTAATTCTGCTGTCTATTGATTCTTCAGCGACCTCGAGCTTAACTATCAGACGGTATCCGAAAAGCTTTTGCCAATCGGGAAGAAGACTTTTTGCCAATGCTTCTGTTTCTTTAGTGCAAAGAAGCGTGATGTTTTCCGGCGGATTTTCAAGCTCTGAAAATCCTTCTTCAAAGTATTCTCTTGCACTTGCATCATGATATATAACCATTTTTGCCGTACCTGCAAGCTCGCGATAAACCTTTTCACCGACAGCACAGGAATCAGGGATAAATCCGGAAGGCAGTGTTGAATTCTCCTTTTGTTTTATTCCTTTGCAAAAAGCAAGACGAAGCTTAAGGTTTGAGAAAATCTCATTTTCACAGTTAAAAACAAGTGAGTAAATACTGTTTTCAAAAGTTTTGACTGAGGAATCCTTGTCTATGCCGTCAATAAGCGACGGCTCTATGGGAGAAGCACAGTAAGTGCCGTCATTGAGCTTCATAAGTCTTGACTCGGAATCGGTATTCACATAAAAGCCTAAAGAAGTTGCAACCGCTTTCGCCTCGCCCTTATAATCCTTGCTCTTTTCAAGAATCACGAAAGTACCGTCACTGTCCCACTCAGAGAGATGCATGGGTGCATTGCATAATAAAAATTCAACATCTGTGCCGTATCTGCCCTTAGTAGCTTCATAGAAATCCTTTTTACATGGCATAAAAACAGAGGTTGTTAACGACGGAAGAAAATCGGGAGAAGGGTGTTCAAGAGTAATCTGCAATGTGTAGTCATCCGTAGCTACGACCCCCAACTTGTCAACGCTTTTATTGCCAAGTGAAATATCCTTGGCATTTTTTATGGGATAAAGTGAAGAAACATGAGGAGAATTTATCTCAGGTGATACAGCTCGTTGCATTGCAAAAACAAAGTCGTGGGCGGTTACGGAGTTATCAAAAGTTTTCTCGTATCCCTCGCCGAAAAGCTCTTCGAAGTCTTCCGTCAACTGCCATTTCGCATTCGAGCGGAGCTTGAAAGTATATAATTTTCCGTCTGATGAAATATAATAACTTTCCGCAACTGCGGGACGAAGCTCACCGTCTTTGTTATATCTCAAAAGACCTTCAAAACAGTTGGCAACGACTAACTGTGCGGAATAGCCCGATGCAATCTGCGGGTCGAGATATTTCGGGTCAGAATCAATAGGAAAGTTGATTCTTGTTTCCTCAGGAGCTGAATCGCAACCCGAAAAAATCACCATGACAGTACATATTGCCAGAAGTATCGCAATAATGCGTTTCATCAAATCATCCTTTGTTTAAACATTGAAGCGGAAAAGAACAATGTCGCCGTCCTGCATAACATATTCTTTACCTTCACTACGGATTTTTCCGTTTTCTTTAGCGGCAGCCATTGTGCCGTATTGCATAAGCTCATCGAAGTTGATAACCTCTGCACGGATAAAGCCTCTTTCAAAGTCAGAGTGAATTTTACCTGCAGCCTGAGGTGCCTTTGTGCCTTTTTTGATAGTCCAGGCTCTTACTTCAGGCTTACCCGCAGTAAGATATGAGATAAGACCCAAAAGATTGTAGCTTCTCTGAATAAGCAAATCAAGACCGCCTTGTTCAACACCTAAATCAGCAAGGAAAAATTCTTTTTCTTCATCGTCCAAAGAAGCGATTTCAGCTTCAATCTGTGCACAAATCGGTAAAACTTCAGCACCCTCTGCAGATGCGATTTCTTTAACCGCATTGTAGTGTGGGTTGTTGTCAATATTGTTTGCAAAATCGTCTTCAGACATATTACAAGCATAAATCACAGGCTTGGTTGTAAGCAAAGCTGAGTTGTCAAGCATTGCCTTTTCGTCTTCATTTACTTCAACACTTCTGACAGGCTGCTCGTTTTCCAAAGCTTCCTTTACTCTCTTGAAAAGCTCAAGCTCTTTTGCAAGTGATTTGTCGCCCTTCATAGCCTTTGCGATGCGGTCAATTCTTCTGTCGACAATTTCCATATCTGAGAATATCAATTCAAGATTGATTGTTTCGATATCTCTTTTGGGATTGATATTGCCTTCAACATGAACAATGTCATCATTTTCAAAGCATCTTACAACATGAATGATTGCATCAACTTCTCTGATATGAGAAAGGAACTTATTACCGAGACCCTCACCCTTGGAAGCACCTTTTACAAGTCCTGCAATGTCTACAAATTCAATTACGGCAGGAGTGAACTTCTGAGGTTCATACATTTCCTTGAGCTTGTCCAATCTTTTATCGGGCACGCTGACAACGCCGACATTCGGCTCGATTGTGCAGAAAGCATAGTTTGCAGACTGTGCACCTGCATTTGTTATAGCATTGAATAAAGTGCTTTTTCCGACATTAGGTAAACCTACTATTCCAAGTTTCATTGTTTTTCGCCCTCACAAAATTTCTTTAAAATAATTTGTTATATTGTATTATACAATCTTGCGTTTATTTTTTCAATCTATTATAATAAATTTTATAAAGAATTTTTTTATCAGTGAAAGGTGTTCTGCAATATGGGTGAAACCACCAAAAGAACTCAGATGTTATTAGGTGAAAAAGGAATAGAAAGACTTAAAAATATGCACATTGCGGTTTTTGGGCTCGGAGGTGTAGGTTCCTTTGTCGCCGAGGGGCTTGCAAGAAGCGGAGTAGGGGAGCTGACTTTAATCGACAATGATACAATTTCCGCGTCAAATATAAACCGTCAGCTTTATGCTTTGCACTCAACTATCGGTCGGCTTAAAACCGAGGTCGCGAGAGAAAGAATTGCGGATATCAACCCCGATTGTAAGGTGAATATAATCAGCAAATTTTATCTTCCCGAAAATGCTGAAGAGTTTTTTTCTGCGAATTATGATTATGTTGCAGATGCAATAGATACGGTAACGGCAAAAATCGACCTTATTTGTCGTTGCAAAGAAAAAAATATTCCGATAATTTCCTGCATGGGTACGGGTAATAAGCTTCAACCCGAAATGCTGAAAACTGCGGATATATATAAAACTTCTGTCTGTCCTTTGTGCAGAGTAATGCGTAGAGAACTCAAAAACAGAGGCATAAAATCACTCAAGGTTGTATATTCGGAAGAACTGCCTTTGAAGCCGATTGATTCCGAGACAGAAGGGTTCACGAAAGCCGTTCCGGGAAGTGTATCTTATGTACCTCCGGTTGCAGGTTTTATAATGTGTGCAGAAATTATAAATACTGACAATATTTAGCATAATTTTTTGATGAACTTGTCCTTGACGGAAAGCTTAATCTTTGTTATACTGAACGCAGATATAATTACTTCAATAGGAGGACAGAGTAATGCCCGAAAAGAAGAACAAAAACACGATAGGTATAGTTATCGGTGCAATAGCTGCAGTAGCTATTGTGGGAGTTTCTGCTTTTGCTATCAATAAGTGGGACAAGCCGATAATGCTTGTAGGCAGCACAAATCAAGAAACCACTTCATCAACCGAAGCAAATGTCACGGAAGGATTTTATGAAAGTGACATAGAAGTTGAAGAAGATATCTGGGGTGAAGATCTCGGCTTTGAAGAAGAGGGAGAAGAAATTATCCTTGACAGCGAAATCGTTTTTGAGGAAGAAGATTTTGCAATAGAGGATTATCAGAATGATTACGAAAACAGCTATATCCCCACACCGACCGTAACATACAATCCTACTACAAAACCGACAACCCCGACAAACAGCACAACAGTCACAACAACAAAGAAAGATAATGACAAAGATTCAGGTTTGTTCGGTTATGAATTAGACCCCACAAAGAGTCATTTCTTTACATCTAAGGATGCGTGGCAGAGAAACTTCGGTTTCTGTAAAATTTATGACGATGCAGCACCGCTTATAGCTTTCTATTATGATACAGAACGCATTTTATTCCAATACGGCGAATACGACTGGATGGTACAGCTTTGGAAGGGTCAGTACGGATTCATCTTCATCGGCTCTGAAATCGGTGTATACCACAAGGAAATAGGCAGAGATATCGATTTCTATGATTGTGCAGAAGATGAAAACTGTCTTAAAATGAAGATGGCACTTTATCGTGATGAGGACACATTGCTCTTTGACCGTCCGGAGGGTTATTACTGGTGGACAACAGGCTTTGTTCCCGGAAAGCTTGACAGATTTGCAGACCGTTCAGAGTTGAAGGTTGTTGCAAAGATTACACTTTTCGATTCAGCCATGACAAAGGCGTTCCTTGAAGGCTTTGAAGAAGCAGGCTTTGTAGAAGAATCAAAGTGGGTAGAACCTGATGTTCAGCCCGGCAAATCATACATAAGAAAGAAGTTCTACACGGTATCAGGAAACACAGTTTCCTTCACATGGCAATAATTTAAAAAAAATTGAAATAATTGTTGACATATTGTGTTAGTGATGATAAAATATTCATGTGTAGTGTACTCTGTTGTACCCATGGAGTGCATTTAAGTTTAAATCCAGGGTTCGAAGAAAGGAAGATTGTTATGAAAAAGATTTTGAGCGTACTTTTGGCAGTTTGCATGTTACTCAGTGTTGCTCCCATGGCTTTTGCTGAAGAAGAAGGCAAAGTTAATGAGCAGGTTGTTGAAGAAGTAGTTGACAGCATCGCTGAAGAAGATTTAATTGTTGATGACTTCGTTGTTGAAGGCGAGGAGTCTGAAACAGATGTTGAAGACGAAGAGACAATCGAACCTGAAATGCCCGTATTCTCACTTACTGATGCTTTTGCATTCGTAACTGCACTTGATTTTGCAGGTCTTGTTGAGTATATTGGTCAGTTCCTTAACATTGAAACTCTCAAGTATGCAATTGACAATGCCCTTGAAAAAATCGGTGGTCTCGGAATCGGTGATTTCCTTGACGGAACACTTGTTGAAGGCATTTTCGAAAGCTTTACAGATGTTTGTGCTACCATTGCTGATGTTCTTGTCGAATTGCTGGCAATGGTCGGCATCGACTTTGACCAGATTATCGGTTTCATAAACAATAGTGAATTCCTTTCTTTTGTTTCTTCAATCTACGCTTACGGCGGACAGGGTACACCGAATGAAGAACCCACAGAGGAAATTATTATTGACGAAGAACCCGTAATCGACGAAGAGCCCGAATATGTTGATGTTGAAATTCCTGAAACAGGTGTTGCTGATATGGGTATCGCAGCATTCGCAGCTCTCACAGTTGCAGGTGCAGCAGCATTTGTTCTTAAGAAGAAAAAGGCTTAATTGAATAAGTACTTATAAAGGCGGTCAATCGTGACCGCCTTTTTTTGTTGCATTAAAGGATATTAAAAAAGGGGCTGTAAAAAAACTTTCGTTTTTTTACAGCTCATTTTTAGGGGATAGGAAAAAAAGATGAAGAACGGACAAACCGAGCAAAATCAAGGCGTAAGGCTTGATTTTGTTTGCCCGAAGGCGTACAGAGGTACGGCG
>JAZQHB010000006.1:0-100163 GCA_045540355.1 Acutalibacteraceae bacterium
AATGGGCACAGAAGACAGAATACTATATGCTCGATGGGAAAAGGAAGCTGTTGTATTCACACTTGAAGTTACAGCAATAAATTCAAGCATCGATGTAATCCTTGATGGCTATGCAGAAGATTTACAGGGCAACTATTACATAAATGAAGAAATGCCTTACGGCACAAAGGTGACCTTGAGAGCAGTACCTGACGGAGAAAACAGAGAGTTCTTGTACTGGAAGGATAACAGAAACAGAATCGTGTCCTACAGTGAAAAATTTGAATTTGTACTCGAAGGCGATTGGTATCTCACCGCAGTATATTCAGAAGCTGATGATTCAGACTATTACAATGTAGTGTTCATTGATTCAATCCGTAATACAATAATCAGCGAACAAAAGGTAAAGAAGGGCGAAGCAGCTCAAGCACCTGAAATCGCACAAGCATACGGTGAGTACACATTCTTAGAATGGGATAGAGCGTTTGATAGTGTTACAGGTAATATGATCGTTACATCTGTCTATGCACTCAGCAAAGAACTGTTTACGGTCACAACAGTAATCGGTACAGAAACAAAGGTTAAAGCGTACAGATATAACGCACCGGTTATAATGACAATTACAGATGCACAAATTCCTGAGGGTAAAGTTTTTGCAGGTTGGTCACTCGACGGCGAAAAGATAGTAAGCTACGACAGAATATACAAGTTCTATGCGTACAGAGATGTTACAGTAACTGCAATGTTTGCAGATGCACCGGTAAAACAGTATGCAACGGTGATGCTTGAAGCATCAATAAAAGAACAGACAGACGATGTTTGCATAGCAGAATTTATGGTAACAAGAACAGTTCCGGGAACTTATGGATTTGTAAGCTCAGGATTATTGTTAACACAGAATAATGATTATGCAGATGAAGCGAATCTTTCGCTCGAAGGACATACAGACAGGAAGAATGACGAAGATATTATTCTTTTCAGAACTGTAAGCACTGAAAATGACGGTCAGTACAAGCTGACGGCAAAAACATCTTCGGATAGGACATTCTATGCAAGAGGTTATGTGGTTTATCTTGATATGACTTCAGGTAAGCTTGTAACTATTTATACAGACATAATATCAGTTAATGCATAACAAAAAGAGCTATCTCAAATTCGAGATAGCTCTTCTCTTACATTTTTATCGTCTTACAGAAATATCTCTGTCGGCGAGATAATCTTTTAAATCGGGGATAGCGATTTCATTGAAGTGGAAAAGGGAGGCTGCTAAAACCGCATCAGCACCGCCTTCTGTAAAAGCGTCATAGAAATGCGACATCTGTCCTGCACCGCCTGATGCGATAACGGGAACATTGACGCTGTCGGAAACTCTGCGTGTGAGCTCAAGGTCGTAGCCTTGCTTCTGACCGTCACAGTCCATACTTGTAAGCAGAATTTCACCTGCACCGCGTTCAACCGCTTCAACGGCCCACTTGACTGCATCAATCCCCGTAGGAATTCTGCCGCCGTTGAGATAAACCTCAAAGCCGTCACCGTTGCGTTTTGCATCAATAGCACAGACAACACATTGACTGCCGAATTTGTATGCTGCATCACTTATAAGTTGGGGATTACGAACTGCGGCAGAGTTAACGGAAATTTTATCCGCACCTGCACGAAGAAGTTGCGAGAAATCGTCAACAGAGGAAATACCGCCACCGACAGTAAACGGGATAAAAATTGAGTTTGCAACCTGAGTTACAATATCAATCATAGTACCGCGACCTTCATGGGTTGCAGTGATGTCAAGCAGAACCAATTCATCGGCATTCGTTTTGTCATAAGCGATTGCACATTCAACGGGGTCACCTGCGTCACGCAAATCGACAAAGCTGACACCTTTAACAACATGACCGTCTTTGATATCAAGACAAGGGATAATTCTTTTAGCGTACATCAGTTATCACCTCCGCAAAGTGAAACAAAATTTCTGAGCATCTGAACACCTATATCGCCACTTTTTTCGGGGTGGAACTGCGTTGCAAACAAATTACCGTTTGCAACAGATGCGTGAATGGTTACACCATACTCTGTCGTTGAAGAAACATCCGAAATGTTTTCCGCAGAGAGGTAATATGAATGGACGAAGTAAACATAAGCTCCGTCGGAAATACCGTCAAACAGGGGAGTGGACTTCTTAATTTCTAAAGAGTTCCAACCCATGTGCGGAACCTTTAGGTTATCGGACGGAATTTTTAAAATCTTACCTTTTAAGACACCAAGACCCTCAACACCGGGAGATTCCTCACTTGATTCAAATAAAAGCTGAAGTCCGAGACAGATACCCAAGAACGGACGACCTGATAAAGCTGCAGAGCGGACAGCATCAACAAGACCGCTGTCACGCATGGCTTCCATAGCGTTACCGAACGAACCAACACCGGGGAGGATAACCCCGTCAGCCTTTTTAATATCATCAGCAGATGCAGTAATAACAGACTCGGCACCTATGAAGTCAAGAGCCTTTTTTACACTCAGTAAATTACCTGCACCATAGTCAACAATAGCAATCATACGATCACTCCTAAAACAAGATAAGCAATTATAACACACTTTTGTCAAAAAGAGAACACTTTTTATTGACAAAAAGCAAATCCTTTGATAAAATATTTCTTGCAAAAGTCCGACGGTTAATGTCGGCTATACGGAGACGTATCGAAGTGGTCATAACGGGGCTGACTCGAAATCAGTTAGGGAGCAATCCCCCGCGAGTTCGAATCTCGCCGTCTCCGCCAAAAAAAAGCATCGACTTTGTCGGTGCTTTTTTCAATGAAATCCATTACCGAAGAAAATTATTTACAACCCGTAGCAAAAACAGGAAAAGTTTGACACTCGGCGAGAATAAGGCTATAATGTCTACAGTAAAAAAGTGGAGAGTAGAATGAGTAATATTATAGAAATAACGGATTTTCTTGCAACGGAGTTGGATGTATATGCACGGTTGACAGAGGTTCAGCTCTTGAATAAAGAATTTCCTGAAAAAGGTTTATTTATAGCAGAAAGCCCCAAGGTTATTGAGAGAGCTCTTGATGCCGGCTATGAAGCGGTTTCGTGCCTCATGGAGAAAAAGCATATTGAGGGTGAGGGTAAGCGTATTCTTGAAAGAATTAACGATGTACCTGTTTTTTGTGCGGAGTTTGATGTTCTGACTCAATTGACAGGCTTTAAGCTAACCAGAGGTATGCTGTGTGCCATGAAACGCAAAAAATTGCCGAGTGTCAGAGAAATTTGCAAAAATAAAAGCAGAATAGTTGTACTTGATAAAGTGATGAACCCAACCAATGTGGGGGCTATAATCCGTTCAGCTGCGGCACTCGGAATGGATGCGGTTTTACTCACTCCCGGGTGTTCGGATCCTCTTTACAGACGGGCAGCAAGGGTCAGCATGGGTACCGTATTTCAAATTGAATGGACATTTTTGACCGACGACGGTTTTGATGAGATAAAGGAACTCGGATATAAAACTGTAGCGATGGCATTAAAGGACGATACTCTCGCAATCAATGACCCTGTTCTGACCGCTGAAAAGAAGCTTGCCGTCATAATGGGAACAGAGGGTGACGGACTCTCTGACAAAACTATATCCGATTGCGATTACACAGTTAAAATTCCGATGTATCACGGCGTTGATTCGCTGAATGTAGCAGCCGCATCTGCAGTGGCGTTCTATCAGCTTGGTAACAAATGAATTTTAAAGTCGGTTCAGTTTGATGAACCGATTTTTTGTTTTATATCAAACTGTTTTTCTTGTATTTTTTGCTGTCAGGCGGTATAATGATTATATAGTTTTAACAGAAAGAGGTTTGTTTATGGAAAACTTTACTTTTTATTCTCCTACATACTTTGCTTTCGGTAAAGGTGCGGAAAACGATACAGGTAAGCTTGTGAAAAGATTTGAGGGCAGCAAGGTTCTGATTCACTTCGGCGGAGGCAGTGTTGTACGCTCGGGACTGATGGACAGAGTGAAAGCTTCTCTGTCGGACGAAGGTATTGAATACATAGAACTTGGCGGAGTAAAACCTAATCCCAGAAGCGGTTTGGTTTATGAAGGTATCGAATTGTGCCGCAAAGAAAAAGTGGATTTTGTTCTTGCGGTAGGCGGAGGCAGTACAATTGATTCTGCAAAAGCGATAGCCGCAGGTGCCGTCTATGACGGTGATTTCTGGGACTACTATCAGGGTAAGCCGGTTGATAAAGCATTGCCGTTGGGTACAGTTCTGACTATTTCTGCCGCAGGAAGTGAAGGCTCACCCGACTCTGTAATTACAAACGAAAACGGAATGTACAAGCGTGGTGCATCAGGTGAAGCATTGCGTCCT
This sequence comes from Acutalibacteraceae bacterium, assembly GCA_045540355.1. Taxonomy (GTDB): domain Bacteria; phylum Bacillota; class Clostridia; order Oscillospirales; family Acutalibacteraceae; genus RGIG2945. Next base: position 4,338 of record JAZQHB010000006.1, read on the forward strand.
AAATTCAGCGTATTGAATCCCGAGTTGCAGCAGACTTTGCCGCAGTATCAGACAGCTTGCGGTATTACTGATATAATTGCTCATCTGTATGAGCGTTATCTGACCAACACAACAGATGTTGAAGTCACAGACCGAATGATTGAAGCACTTATGCTGACTATGATTCAGGAGGGTCCGAAAGTTATAGCAGACCCGAATGACTATCAGTCACGTGCGAATATTCTGTGGGCAGGAATGATGGCTCACAATAATTCCTGCGGTGTCGGTCGTACACAGGATTGGGCAAGTCACGATATTGAACACGAACTTTCTGCGACTTATGATTGTGCCCACGGTGCGGGATTGGCGGTTGTTATGCCTGCAGTTTTCACCTACAATATGAACCACAATGTTATGCGTTTTGCACAGGTTGCAACTCGTGTATGGGGTTGTCAGATGAATTTTGAAAACCCTGAAATTACTGCAAAGGCAGGTATTGAAGCTTTGCGTAATTTCCTGATATCCATAGGTATGCCCAAAAACTTCGAAGAACTCGGTGCACGTGAAGAGGATATTGAAAAAATGGCATGGAGTGCTTGCCACGGTGATGTTTGCACAGGTCATCTCGGCGGATTCGTTGCTTTGGATAAAAATGATGTCGAAAATATCTATCGATTGATGTTATAAGGCGATTGCATGATCAGAAACGGTTAGAGATAGCTTTTGTTACGGATTGGAGATTGAAATATGAGTAACTTATGGTACGGATTCAGATGTGAAGAATTTGATTTTGAGGGAAAAAGAGCAATAGTTGTTTTTCCGGAAGAAGAAACATCTGTCAGAAAAATTGCATTAAAAACCGAGTATTGGGGAGCTTTCCCCGATGTTGAAATAAATCTCTTGAAGCACGGATTTCACCTTGCTTACATTGAAAATGAAACACGTCTTGCAACCAAATCTGATTGTGACAGAAAAGCCCGCTTTGTTGAGTTTCTTGCAACAAAATACGGATTTTTAAAGAAATGTGTACCGATAGGTATGAGTTGCGGCGGTGCACACGCAGTGAGATTTGCAGGGTTTTATCCCGAGCTGATCTCGTGTCTATATATTGATGCACCCGTTCTGAATTTTTGTGATTTCCCGGGAAAACTCGGCAAAGCTGAAAATGAAATTGCATGGGAAAGAGAATTCAAACAAGCCTACCCGAGTGTGAAGCGTTATCAGCTTGTGAATTTTGCAGAGCATCCGCTTAATATGATTGACACTCTGATTGAGCATAAAATTCCGATTCTTATGGTTTACGGCGGGGAAGACCGTACTGTTATATATGAAGAAAACGGTCAGCTTATGGAAGATGCTTATAAGGGCAATGATTTGTTGAAAGTTATTAAACTTCCTCTGAGGGGTCATCATCCGCACGGAATGATGGGTGACAATACCGAAATAGTAAATTATATAATTGAACATTGCTGAAAAAAGGCTGTATCACCGAGTGATACAGCCTTTTGAAATGTGAAATTATAAAACAAGTGAGGGTGCAGAGTAAACTCTTGCAGCGAGCTCCTGATTGAGCATATAAAGACTCTTGGGGTCTGAACCGAACAATTCCATTTTTGTGATAAGGTCGTTTGCGTTCGTTTCTTCTTCACCCTGTTCTTTTACGAACCAATCGAGGAACTGCATTGTGCGGAAGTCTTTGACCTCGTAAGCAGCAGCGTAGATATCATTGATAAGTGATGTTACATATTCCTCGTGCTCGAGACCTGCCTTGAGAACATCCATATCGCAATTGAATGTCTTGTCGGGTTTATCAATAGCTTCAAGAGTAACCTTCTGATTTTCATTCTGAAGATATGTATAGAAGAGCATTGCGTGGTCTCTTTCTTCCTGAGCCTGAATCATATACCAATTTGCAAAGCCGTCAAGACCTCTGTCCTCAAAATAGTTTGAAAAATCAAGATAAAGATAAGCGGAATAGAATTCCTTATTGATTTGCTGATTTAAAAGTTCGCGTACTTTTTCATTCATTGTAATTTACCTCCAAAAAAATTAACCTAAAAGAATATCTGTTGCGAGCATAACGCAGAAGCCGACAAGTAATGCATAAGTCGCACCTCGCTGATTGCCGTGAGCGTGGGTTTCGGGAATCATCTCGTCACTCACAACATAGAGCATTGTGCCGCCTGCAAAAGCAAGTGCAAAGGGGAGAATGGCAGAAGCGACACTGACGGCGAAGTAGCCTATCAAAGTGCCTATAACCTCAACTAATCCCGTGATAAGAGCACAAATAAATGTTTTTCTCGGTGACACACCTGACGAAAGCATGGGACCTATTATGACCATACCCTCGGGGATATTCTGCAAAGCAATACCGCCCGCTATGATAAGAGCCTGCGAGGTATCACCCGAGCCAAAGCCGACACCTGCTGCAATACCCTCGGGAAGATTATGTATTGCAATAGCTGTAACAAACAAAAGAACCTTGCTGAGGTTGGCATTATGATGTGATTCGATATCGGGTCCGACTAATTTATGCAGATGCGGAACGAGCTTGTCTATGAGGTTGAGGCACAAAGCACCGACAAAGATACCTGCAATCGTGATGAGCAGACCGAATTTGCCGCCGTATTCCACGGACGGAAGTATAAGCCCCAACACAGCGGCGGCGAGCATAACACCTGCCGCAAACGAAAGAACGATATCGGAAAATTTGTGAGAGATTTTTTTGAATATAAAGCCAATCAGCGAGCCGATAAGCGTTGAACCGCCGACACCGATGGCGGTCAAAAGAACCATTTTCATAAATTCACATCCAATATAAATTCAGGGGCTGCCTTCGGCGGCCCCTTACATAAAGCTTATTCCTCTGAGAACTGATCCTTACCTACACCGCATAACGGACATTCAAAATCATCGGGGAGATCTTCAAATTTTGTGCCGGGAGCGATATCGTTTTCGGGATAACCTGCTTCTTCGTCATAAACCCAACCGCAAACATCGCAAACATACTTTTTCATAATAATTACCTCCAATTATTTAATATCTGTTTTCCACAATCCGTGAAGATTGCAATAAGCATAAACAGCAACGGGAACTTCATCGCAAAGAGCAAAGGTTACAACGGGTTCAGCACCGATTTTAAGGCACTTACGCTGACCGCCTCTGTCAGTCTGAAGATATACCCATAAAATACTGTGTTCATCAGTCATGGGGTGTGCTACCGAACCGACATCAACCTTAACTGTATCACCGTTGACGCTGACGACGGGAAGATGCTTTTCGGTACTTGCTTCAACAGTACCGGGTTCAAGCTGTGTCATTTTCTGACCGCAACACATCATGGGAACACCGGCATCGTGAATCATGCCGATAATGTTACCGCAATGCTCGCAAATATAAAATCTGTTTTCCATTAGAATTTACCTCCTATATTTGATATTCTTATTATATCATAAAAGTCTTCAATTTCAATCAAGAAAAATTAAATTTTTTAAATTGACACTTTCACCAAAGCGTAATATACTTAAAATCATATAGAGGTGAAAATGATATGCGTGAAAAATATGAAGCTATATATAAAGATATGTTTCCTTTCTGGTCGGAGATTACCGAGGAAGAAAAGGACTTTATCTGTCAGAATACAGCAACTCAGACTTATCTGAAAAGTAACACCGTACACGATTCGTATGAATGCTCGGGCGTTATAATGGTAAAAAGCGGTTGTCTGCGTGTTTATATAATGTCCGATGAGGGCAAGGATATTACACTTTACCGTCTGCACGAGGGTGATATGTGTATGCTGTCAGCATCTTGCGTGTTGCAGACTATAACCTTTGATGTATTTGTTGATGCCGAAGAAGACAGCGAGTGCTACATCATCAACGGCAGTGCTTATGCAAAGGTAAGTGAAGCTAATCCCAAGATAAAAATATTCACACTTGAAACAGCGGTAAGCCGATTTTCCGATGTTATGTGGGTAATGCAACAAATACTGTTTATGAGTCTGGATAAACGCCTTGCCATATTTTTAAATGATGAAACTGCAAGAATAAAAAGCGATACGATAACACTTACTCACGAGCAGATAGCGAGGTATATCGGCTCTGCCCGTGAGGTTGTATCGAGAATGCTGAAATACTTTTCAGCGGAGGGGATAGTTGAACTATCCCGAAAGGGTGTCAGGGTTATTGATAAAAAACGCCTCCGTGAATTAACCCTTTAAAGTATTCAGAATCGCCTGTTTCGGTTTTACTCCTACAATGCGGTCAACCTCTTCGCCGTTCTTCATAATTACGAGTGTCGGAACGACCGAAACTTCAAAAGCTCCTGCCAATTCAGGCTCTTCATCAACATTTATCTTTGCAACGAAGATGTCGGGATTTTCGTCTGCAATCTTTTCAACAATCGGTAAGAGTGTACGGCACGGTCCGCACCACGGAGCGAAGAAATCAAGGAGTACCGTCTTTTCACTTTCTCTTGCGAGGTTGAAATTGTTTTTGTTTAATACTAATGCTGCCATATCATTCATTCCTTTCGTTTAAGTTTATTATCTGATTTGCAACTTTAGTATAACCCGAAATTAAAAATATTTCTGTGACAAAGTCACAAAAGTAAATTAACTTTAGTCTGTTCGGCTTTCTCGTTGTTAGCAATTATTCTGTATTTTCGACGGTGTGGGACAGGCTTTTTTTAATTGTTAAAAAAATAACATCTTTTTTGTTATATTTTTTGCTTTTTCTCTTGTATTTTGTCGACGATTGTGGTACACTTGACCCAATGTTTTTTTTAGGAGAAGGATATAGTGAATTTGATGATCCCCGCAATTATTTTGTTTGCTGTGACTTATGTTGCAATGCTTGTTTTCAGCAAGTACCGTCCGTTTATAGCCTTAGGCTCCGCAATTATTTTTGTATCAACAGGTATGCTTCCGTTGGAAAAGCTCGTTCCGTCGATCGACTTTAATGTTATTTTGATGATAGCCGGTACGATGGGAATAGTGGCGTTATTTATTGAAAGTAAGATGCCGTCACTCCTTGCCGATTTGATAATGGATAAGGTTCCCAATGTAATGTGGGCGGCTGTTGCGATGTCACTCTTTGCAGGAGTGATTTCTGCTTTTGTTGATAATGTTGCGACGGTTTTAATGATAGCTCCCGTTGCTTTGGAGATATGCAAAAAGCTGAAAACAAACCCTGTTCCGTTTATTATCGCTATTGCGGTTTCATCGAACTTACAGGGTGCGGCAACCTTGGTCGGTGATACTACAGCAATTATGCTCGGTTCAGAGTTGAATATGAGCTTTATGGATTTTTTCTGGTATAAAAGCCACCTCAGCATATTTTTTGCTGTTGAGCTGGGTGCACTTATTTCCGCGGCTATTCTCGCTTTCTTGTTCCGTAAAGAAAGACAAGCTGTACCTAAAGTGGTAAATCTTACAAAGGTAACTGATTATGTTCCCACAATCCTCTTGTGCGGTATCATTGTGTTGCTTATAGCTGCATCATTTATACCCAACAAACCCGACTTGACAAACGGTATTATCTGTTGTGCTCTTATGGTTATAGGCATCGTTTACAGCCTTATCAGAAAGAAAAGTTTTTCTGCAGTTACAGATGTTTTGAAAGAGATTGACTTTGAAACAATCGGACTTCTTTTAGGTTTGTTTGTTATGATTGGTGCAATCAGTGAACAGGGTGTTATTGATGCGGCAGCACAGTTGCTAGCAAAAGTAGGTAGTGGTAATATTTTCTTGCTCTATACTGTAATCGTTTGGGCGTCAGTTGCTATTTCAGCCTTTATTGATAATATTCCCTATGTTGCAACGATGATGCCTATCATTGCGAGTCTTGCAACGGCAATGGAACTTAAAGACCCGACAGTTTTATACTTCGGCTTGCTTTCAGGTGCAACACTTGGCGGTAACTGCACACCCATCGGTGCATCGGCAAACATCACAGGTATCGGTATCCTCAGAAAAGAGGGTTATACAGTTAAAAACAGCGATTTCTTTAAAATCGGTATTCCGTTTACATTAGCAGCGATTATCCCTGCATATATTTATATCTGGCTTGTATACGGAATTTAAGGAGGAGTAGTTATGCTTAATTATGAAAATCCAATAATCCCCGGATTTTATCCTGACCCGAGTATTTGCAGAGTAGGCGAGGATTATTATATTGTAAACAGTTCTTTTGAATTCTTCCCCGGTGTACCTCTGTGGCACAGCCGCGATTTGTTCAATTGGGAGCAGAAAGGTTATGTTCTTAACCGCAAAAGTCAGTTGCCTTTAGAAAATTCAGGCACTTCCGGAGGTATCTATGCACCGACTATCCGTTACCACAACGGTCGTTACTATATGATCACTACCAATGTCACAAACGGCGGCAATTTCTTCGTATGGACTGATGATATCAACGGCGAATGGTCAGACCCGATTTATCTTGACCAACCGGGTATCGACCCCTCAATCTTCTGGGACGATGACGGCAGAGTTTATTATCAGGGTACTCACCGTGACGAAAGAGATGACAACTGCATAGGTCAGTTTGAATTTGACATCGAAACAGGCAAAAGACTTTCAGAAACAAAAATCATCTGGCACGGTACCGGCGGAAGATGTCCCGAAGGTCCGCATATGTATAAGATAAACGGTTGGTATTATCTTATGATTGCCGAGGGCGGTACAGAGTACGGACACATGGAAACCATTGCTCGCAGTAAGTCAGTCTGGGGTCCGTTTGAATCTTGTCCTCATAATCCGATTCTTTCACATAAGGATATTTCAACAAGATTTGTACACTTCCAGGCACTCGGTCATGCTGATTTGACAACTGACCCCGAGGGCAATTGGTGGATAGTTTTTCACGGTATCAGACCGTCAATGGGCAGACTTCACCACATCGGCAGAGAAACAATGATTGCTCCCGTAACATGGGATGAAGACGGTTGGCCCGTAGTCAACGAGGGTAAGCCGATTTTTAACAGAATGACAATCAACGGTGAGGGTGATTATTCCGTTAACAAGGAGTGGAAAGACGATTTCACCGCTGACAAATTTGCACCTCGTTGGGGATTTTTAAGAAGTCCCAAAGAGGAGTCTTATGAAATAACGGACGGCGGAGTTGTGCTTCACGGAACGGAAGAAACCTTCGACGGAAAAGGCAGTCCGACATACCTCGCAGTCCGTCAGCAGCAGATGGACATTACTTATGAAACCGAGCTTGAAATCACAGACGGTGACGGATATGCAGGACTTGCAATTTTCCACACTTCAGAGCAGCATTATAAGCTTATGGCAAAAAAAGCCGACAACGGCTACAGCGTGATTTTAAGAAGACGCATTGTTGACTTTGATGTTGCAACAGATGAAGTCATAGTTGATGCCGATAAGTTAGCAATCCGTATTGTTGCGGACAGAAATAAATATACTTTCTTTGCAGGCAAGGATATGGATAGCCTCAAAGAAATCGGCACAGGTTGCACTCAGCTTATGTCAAAAGAATGTATGAGATGTACTTTCACAGGTTGCTTTTCGGGTATGTTTGCAATCGGTGATGTAACAGCAAAATTCAAATATTTCTCCGCAAAAGGGGAATGAAACTCAAAGTCGGCTTAATTGCCGACTTTTTTGTTGACCTATCGAATGGTAAATGGTATAATTTAGTATATTCATTTTTTAAGGAAGATAACTATGAAAAAAACTTTGGTCAGACTTGCTTTATCTGCGATGTTTATTGCAATCGGAATTGTTCTGCCGTTTTTTACGGGTCAGATTCAGCAGATAGGAAATATGTTATTACCGATGCATTTACCCGTTTTGCTTTGCGGTTTTATCTGCGGTTGGCAGTATGGTGCTGTTGTGGGCTTCGTTCTGCCTTTGATGAGGTCGGCACTTTTTACAATGCCCGTTATGTATCCGTCTGCTGTTTCTATGGCGTTTGAGCTTGCGACTTACGGTTTCCTTGCAGGATTTTTATTTTCACACGCAAAATGGAAATGTGTCAAATCACTCTACCGTTGCCTTGTTATTGCAATGCTCGGCGGTCGTGCGGTCTGGGGTGTAGTGCAGGCAATTTTACTTGGTGTAGGTGGCGATGCTTTTACTTTGACGGCATTTCTGACATCAGCTTTTGTTAATGCAATTCCCGGAATTATTCTTCAGCTCATACTGATTCCCGCAATAATGTTGGTGTTGGATAAAACTCACCTTGTTCCGTTCAAATCAAAGGAGCAGAAAAATGCAAAAAAATTTAGTTGATGAAATTTTGACCGAAATTGATATTATTCTTAAAACCAAAGAGTCTGTCATAGTTGCAATTGACGGCCGTTGTGCTTCGGGTAAAACTACTCTGGCAAGCAAGTTGCAGGAAAAATTAAACTGTAATGTTATACATCTTGACGATTTCTTTCTTCGACCCGAGCAGAGGACAGAAGAAAGATTTGCAGAAATCGGCGGTAATATAGATTACGAACGCTTTACGGAAGAAGTTATAACTCCACTCAAAACGAATAAAGCATTTGAGTACAGACCTTTTGATTGCCACACTTTAGATTTTAAATCTGCAGTCAGAGTTGTTCCGAACAAAATAACCGTGATTGAGGGTTCGTATTCCTGTCATAGCTTTTTCGGGAAATATTATGATATTAATTTATTTTTAGATGCAGAAAAAGATTTACAACTCGAGCGAATTAAAAATCGTAACGGCGAAGATGCACTTAAAATATTCGTCGATAAATGGATACCGTTGGAAGAAAGATATTTTGAAAAAATAAAACCAATATGGAGGAAATATGAGTAAGTATTTTGAAGAAGTAAAGAAAAATTTCGGTTTCGGTTGTATGCGTTTGCCGAGAATTGAAGAAGAAATAGATTTTGAGCAGTTTAACGAAATGATTGATACCTTTATTGAAAACGGTTTTAATTATTTCGATACCGCACACGGTTACATAGAAGGAAGAAGTGAAAAAGCACTCAGAAAATGCCTTGTTGACCGCTATCCGAGAGATGCTTATATTCTTGCGAATAAGCTTTCAAATCATCACTACAACTCCCAAGAGGAAATTTTACCGCTTTTTGAAAGTCAGCTTGAAATCTGCGGAGTTGATTATTTCGACTTTTATCTTATGCACGCTCTGAATGCAACTTCGTTTGAAAAATACAAAAAGTGCAAGGCTTTTGAAACTGCACTTGAACTTAAAGAGCAGGGCAGAATCAAGCATCTTGCTATTTCATTCCACGATAAAGCAGATGTGCTTGATAAAATTCTTACTCAATATCCTCAGATTGAGGCAGTACAGATTCAATTCAACTACCTTGATTATGAAGATAAAGATGTTGAAAGCCGTAAGTGCTATGAAGTTTGCAGAAAGCACGATACTCCCGTTATAATCATGGAGCCCGTCAAGGGCGGTACTCTTGCGGCAAAGCTTCCTGATGAAGCAAAGAAGGTCTTTGAAGACTTGAACGGCGGCAGCCCTGCAAGCTATGCTATTCGTTATGCGGCAGGCTTTGAGGGCGTGTTTATGGTATTGTCGGGTATGGGCAGCATGGAAATGATGAACGACAATATAAGCTATATGAAAGATTTTAAGCCGTTGAACAAAGAAGAGCTTGAAGCGATTGATAAAGTTGTAGATATTTTTAATTCGCAAAAACTCATACCGTGTACTGCGTGCAAGTATTGCATGGAAAAATGTCCGATGAATATTCCGATCCCCGAATTGTTTACATCAATGAATAAGAGAGATTTATATGAATATTCAAAAGATGAGGGAAGAGTGGAGGATTGTATAGATTGCGGTGCTTGTGAGGAAATCTGCCCGCAGAATATAGAAATCCGCAAACACCTAAAGGAAGCCGCAAAATTTATTGATGAATAATCATGAGATGTTAAAAACGCACAGACAGCTGATGCTATAAACAAATGAAAAAGGGACTGAAAACCATCGGTTTTCAGTCCCTCGTTTAGTGTACTTTTATACAGAAGCTTTGATTTCTTTCAAACGCTTCATAACATCGTTTGCACCTCTGCCGAAGTAGTCGTGGAGGATTTTGTATTCTGCAAAGAGCTTGTCGTAAAGCTTAACATTTTCTTCGATGGGATAGTAAACTGTATCTTTGATTTTACCCATAGCTTCAGCTGCAGTGAATACAGAATCATATCCGCCTGCGTCCTTACCTGCGGCAACTGAACCGAAGATAGCTGAACCTAAAGCACCGCCCTGATCTGAACCTGCAATCTTGATAGGCATATTGATGATATCTGCATAAATCTGCATTGTCATCGGGTCTTTCTGTGAAATACCGCCTGCTGCATAGAATTCGTCAACCGGTACACCGTACTCGCGGAATGTTTCAATAATCATTCTTGTACCGTATGCGGTAGCTTCGATTAACGCTCTGTAAATATCCTCGGGTTTGGTCTGAAGATTCATACCGAGAATCATACCTGTGAGGTCAACATCAACTAAAACTGAACGGTTACCGTTCCACCAATCAAGAGCAACAAGTCCATGCTCACCGGGTTTCTGAACTTCCGCCTTGCTTCTGAGGTATTTGTGAATGTTCATGCCTGCTTTTTCAGCATCGTCATAATACTTTTTGGGAAGGCAGTTTTCGATGAACCATTGGAAGTGGTCACCTACACAACTCTGACCTGCCTCATAAGCATAAAGTCCGGGCATAATACCGTCTGATACGACACCGCAGATTCCCTGAACCTGTTTTTCTTCTTCACTCATCATCATGTGACAGGTTGATGTGCCCATGATAGCGAGCATCTGACCGGGCTTGGAGATACCGACTGCGGGAACGAAAACATGAGCATCAATAATCGGAATAGCAACTGCAGTACCTGCTTTAAGACCTGTAAGCTTTGCCATTTCTTCTGTAAGCTTACCTGCGGGACTTCCGAGGGGAGTGATGTCTCTTGAGAATTTTTCGTCAATAACATTTTCAAGTCTGGGGTCTAATGCTTTGAAGAAATCATTTGAGGGATATCCTGTATTTTTATTCCAGAGAGCCTTATAACCTGCACAGCATGAATTACGAGTTTCGACACCTGTCATCTGCCATGCAAGCCAGTCAGCGGCTTCAATGAATTTATCCATCTTGTTATAAATATCTTCAGCTTCATCAAGAATCTGCCAGATTTTCGGGATTGCCCATTCTGAAGAAATCTTTCCGCCGTAGTTGTTAAGCCAAGGCTCATTTCTTTCTTCTGCGATTTCGTTGAGCTTTGTTGCATATTTCTGTGCAGCGTGATGTTTCCAAAGCTTTACATAAGCGTGAGGCTCATCCTTGTATTCATCAAGGAAGCAAAGGGGAGTACCGTCTGCCAATACGGGAAGAACAGTACAAGCGGTAAAGTCGATACCTACACCGATGATGTCATCGGGAGAAACTTTACTTTCAGCTATAACAGCAGGGATTGTCTTTGCAAGGACATCAAGGTAATCCTGGGGATGCTGTAATGCCCAGTCGTGACCTAATTTTTTGCCGCTCGGGAGCGTTTCATCCATAACGGAATGGGGATAATCATATACGCTTGACGCGAGTTCTTCACCTGTCTGAACATTAACAAGTAAGGCTCTGCCTGATAAAGTACCGTAGTCAACGCCTATTGCATATTTTGCCATATAATACACCTCGTTGTTTTATTTTTTTCCATTATATATGTTTTTTTGAATTATTACAAGTCGAAATAGATAAAAATGTGTGAAAAATCTATTGTAATGTGAAAGAAAATACAAACCTTCAGCTAAAAACAAAAATCATCTTGTAATTTTTATAAAGATTAAGTATAATCTTACTTAGGTGTAGAATGAGGAGTAGTATAGAATGTTAGGAAAATTTATAAGAGTGAGGGTAACAAATGTTATCGGTAGCGTAGATGCCGACAGCAATGAAAAATACCCTTTGAATTTCGGCGTTATTGAGAATGCCGAGAAAAGCAAGATTTGTGACGGAGTATTTATTATGGGAATCAATCATCCCGTGAGAATATTTGAAGGCAGAGTAATTGCATCATTAAAAAAAGGCAAAAAGAAATATTATATTGCCGCACCCAAAAGTTCAAGATATATCAACTGCGACATAATAAGTGCTATGAATTTAGACGGCAACCATAAATTGGATTGTATCTATGAACGCTCATGCGGTGCGATAGTTTACAGAAAAATCAACGGAATTATTCGTTATCTGCTTATAAAGAATAAGCACAGTGCCAATTGGGGGTTCCCTAAGGGTCATGTTGAACGAGGCGAGAATTCCGAGGAAACCGCAACAAGAGAGGTGCTTGAGGAAACGGGAATCAATATTGATATATTGCCTGATTTCCGTTCTGTATCCGAATATCGCCTGCAGAATAAAGTTGAAAAGAGCGTTATCATATTTTTGGCTAAAACCGACGATACAAACACAATAATACAGCAGGAAGAAATAGACGACTATGTATGGCTTGATTATGACAAGGCAATAAACAGAGTCAAGTTTGAAAACGATAAAAAAATACTTATGGATGCAAATGAATTCCTGAAAGGAGTTTTATATGGCAAATGCACTGTCTGAGTGGTTGATAGGGGCTCTCGGCGGAAAAATTCCTGAGGAGCTGATAGTTTTTATAATTTCTCTTTTTCCTGTTTTGGAATTAAGAGGCGGACTTATTGCGGCAAAGCTTTTAGGCGTAAAGTTTATACCTGCTTTTATAATTTGTTTTATCGGAAATATTTTACCGATACCTTTTATACTTTTGTTTATCCGAAAAATATTTCAATGGCTCAAGAAAATCAAGGGTGTAAATAAGCTTGTTGAAAAGCTTGAAGTCAGAACGATGCGTAAAAGTAAGACTATTGAAAAATACCGCGAATGGGGTTTGTTGCTCTTTGTAGCGATACCTCTGCCAGGTACCGGAGGTTGGACAGGTGCTTTGCTGGCAGCTTTGATGGATTTGAGAATGAAAAAAGCATTTCCGATAATAGCACTCGGTGTTTTTATTGCCGGTGTTATAATGTCTGTTTTAGCTTATGCACTTCCGGGAATGTTCGGATTTTGAGGAGTAATATAAAATGAAAATTTCTGATTTGTTGACAAAAAAGAAAACGACACTTTCTTTTGAAATATTTCCGCCCAAGGCAGATGCACCTTTTGCTCCTGTTCTTGATGCGGCGAAAAGATTGTCAATTTTAAGCCCTGATTATATGAGTGTTACATACGGTGCAAACGGCGGTGCTTCAAAGAATACGGTTGCAATTACATCAATGATTGAGAACGGTTTTGCAACGACTTCCATGGCACACATGACTTGCGTATCATCTACAGCTGAGGATGTAAAATTGTTGCTTCAGAGGCTGCAGGATAATAATATAGAAAACATCCTTGCACTCAGAGGAGATATTCCCGAAGGTGTTGATGCAAACGCAAAAAGAGATTATCAATATGCATATCAGCTTGTAAAAGAAATTAAAGATTTTGGCGGGTTCTGCATCGGAGGTGCCTGTTATCCTGAGGGTCATGTGGAATCCTCAAGCAAAGAAACTGACCTTGATAACCTTAAAATCAAGGTTGACAGCGGATGCGACTTTTTAGTAACACAGATGTTTTTTGACAACAATATTTATTATGATTTTCTTGATAAAGCAATTCAGAAAGGCATCACCGTTCCTATTATTGCGGGTATAATGCCTGCTATGAATGCAAAACAGATAAAGCGTTCATGTGATTTGTCCGGCTCAAAATTGCCTAAAAAATTTGAGCAGATGCTTGAGAAATACTATGACAAACCGAGTGCTTTTTTACAGGCAGGCATATCTTACGCGATTGACCAGATAACGGATCTTATAGTAAATGATGTCAGAGGTATCCACATTTATACGATGAACAAGGCTGATGTTGCCAAAAAAATTACTGAGAGTATCGGTGAGCTTATAAAATGAAGATGAATTTTAGTGAGAGAATATTTTTTGCAGACGGCGGTATGGGTACGCTTTTGCAAAAAGAAGGTGTTACGGGAACACCTGAGTTGTTAAATATTGAAAATCCCGAGCTTATAAAGAAAATACATCGACAGTATATTGAAAGCGGTTGTGATTTTATAACCGCAAATACCTTCGGTGCGAATAGAATAAAACTTGAGGCGGATGTTGAAAATGTAGTAGCATCCGCTATTGCTATTGCTAAAGAAATTGCAGAGAATAAGCTTGTGGCGGTTGATATCGGACCGACAGGCAAGCTGTTAAAGCCCATGGGGGACCTTGATTTTGAAGATGCTTACAAAGCGTTTTCCGAGGTTGCAATTACTGCTGAAAAAAGCGGTGCCGATATTGCGTTAATAGAAACAATGACAGACACCTATGAAATGAAAGCAGCAGTTTTGGCGGTAAAAGAGAATACGGATTTACCCGTGTTTGCAAGTTTTTCGTTTGATGTCGACGGCAAGCTCCTGACCGGCGGCAATATTGAAGCGGCTGCAGCTCTTCTTGAAGGCCTCGGAGTTGATGTTATCGGAATCAACTGTGGCTATGGTCCCAAGGTTATAAAAGGCTTTGCCGAAAAGCTTTTGAAAATTGTATCAACGCCGATTATGATAATGCCCAATGCGGGACTTCCGAAAATCATAAACGGAGAAACTGTTTTTGATGTGGATGCGGAAGAATTTTCTGACGATATGAAAGAGCTTGCTCAGATGGGTGTAAGTATTCTCGGCGGTTGTTGCGGCACAACTCCCGAGCATATAAAAAAGACCGTTGAAAAATGTAAGAATATAAAACCTCGGCCGATAACAGACAAAAAAATCACGGTTGTATCATCTTATGCAAAGGCACAGATAATAGGCGAAACCCCTGTTGTAATCGGAGAAAGAATAAACCCCACAGGCAAAAAAAGATTGAAACAGGCACTTGTGGAAAATGATTTTGATTATCTCTTATCACAAGGGTTTGACCAGGTGAATGCAGGTGCACATATACTTGATGTCAATGTCGGCATGCCTGAAATTGATGAAAAAGCCGTGATGGAAGAGGCGGTAGTGAAAATACAGTCAGCGATATCTCTTCCGTTGCAGATAGACAGTGCATCTCCCGATGTCTTGGAAGGTGCTTTGAGAATTTATAACGGCAAAGCACTTCTTAACTCTGTAAACGGCAAAAAAGAGATAATGGAAAAAGTATTTCCGATTGCAAAAAAATACGGTGCTGTTATCGTCGGTCTTACTCTTGATGAAAACGGAATACCCGAAACAGCTGAAGGCAGACTTGCGATTGCAGAAAAAATCGTAAAAACTGCAGGCGAGTACGGTATAGATAAAAAAGATATAATAATTGATGCTTTGACACTCACAGTCAGTGCACAACCTGATGCGGCAAATGTTACAACGGAAGCAGTAAAGCTCATAAAAGAAAAATTGGGTGTAAAAACAGTTCTTGGTGTATCGAATGTGTCGTTTGGATTACCTCAGAGAGAAATAATAAATTCTGTTTTCTATCACAGAACACTTGAAGCGGGGCTTGATGCGGCAATACTCAATCCTAACTCAAAACCGATGATGAATGTGCTTTATTCTCACAATGCACTTAACGGGACCGATATCGGTTGCGAAAAATATATTTCTGTTTTCTCTGAACAGATAATGGAAAATACAAAAAAAGAAGCAGATTTGAAAACGGATATAATAAGCGGACTTTCCGACTCGGCGGCACAGAAAACCGCAGTGCTTATTAAAACGGAAGATTCTCAGGCGATTATAAATTCATATATCGTTCCCGCTTTAGAAAAGGTCGGAGCCGACTATGAAAGTGGAAAAATTTTCTTACCCCAGCTTTTGAAAGCGGCAGAAGCGGCACAATCTGCCTTTGCAATAATTAAAGAAAACCTTAAAGCTACCGAAGAAAAATCAGAGCCGAAGGGTAAAATTGTTGTTGCAACGGTAAAAGGTGATATACACGATATCGGTAAAAATATAGCTGCGGTAATGCTTGAAAATTACGGATATGAAGTAATAGATTTAGGTAAAGATGTTGAGCCTCAGGCGGTAGTTGATGCCGTGGTTAAAAACAATGTTAGTCTGGCAGGACTGAGTGCATTGATGACAACAACGGTACCATCGATGAAAGAAACAATAGAGCTTCTCAAAGCAAAAGCACCCGATTGCAAAATTATGGTCGGCGGTGCGGTTTTGACTGAGGAACTTTGCACAATGCTTAATGCTGACTATTTTGCATTTGATGCGATTGAGGATATAAGAATAGCAAAAGAAATTTTCGGATAAAGTTTACAATATGTTAAACTATTTTAAACAGTAATCAGATATAATATAAATCATTACAATGATAAGGTGAGTTATGTTAGGTTTCGTTAAGGCACATAAGCCTGAAATGAAAATGAAGGATTATGAATTATACAGGGGTGTTTATTGTTCACTTTGTAAAGAATTGGGCAAGAGCTACGGTATATTTTCAAGAATGATTTTAAGCTATGATTTCACCTTTCTTGCGATATTAAACATGGCACTCAAAGATAACTGTGTCGGTTTCAAAAAATCGCATTGCAGTTTCAATCCTTTCAAAAAATGTGCAAGCTGTACCAACGCTTCCGAGGAATTAAAACAGGCGGCGGCAGGTGGTGTGATTATTTCTTATTACAAGCTCCTTGATGACCTGTCTGATGAAAAATTTCTGAAAAAACTGAGGTCAGCGGCGGTAATACCGCTTTTAGCGTTACCTCACAGAAAAGCGGCAAGGGATTTTCCGGTAATCGAGGAAAGCGTTAAATCTGCAATGTCACAACAAGCGGTGCTTGAAAAAGAAAACTGCAAAAGTGTAGATATGGCCGCCGAGCCTACTGCAAAAGCTATGGGAAAAATCTTTTCTCAGATATCGTCAGGTGGCAAAGAATTAGAAAGATTAGGATACTGTATGGGCAAATTTGTATATACAGTTGATGCGGCGGCGGACTTGAGGGAAGATCTAAAATCAGGCAGATATAATCCTCTGATAACTGAAAATATGACAGAAGAGAGCATAAAAGAAGCACAGGATAAAATGAAAGGTATTTTAAATTACTGCATATCGGAAATGATAGAGTCGTATAAAAAATTACCTGTAAAGAGATTTAACGATATATTGGAGAATATACTATATGACGGGTTGTTCTTTTCAATGCAATCCGAGATTAAGTGAGAAGGTGAAGAATGGGAAATCCGTATGAAGTTTTAGGGGTAGCTGAAAATGCTTCCGACAATGAAGTCAGAGAAGCTTACAGAAGACTTGCAAGACAATATCATCCCGATAATTGCAGCAATGATTTTCAAAGGCAGATGGCTGAAAAAAGAATGCAGGAAGTAAACGAGGCTTATGACAGAATAATCCAAATGCGTCGTGATTTCAACGGCGGCTCATCGAACCGAGGCAAAGCTTCGTACGGCTCGTCAGGTCTTGCAGATGTAAGAGCAAAAATAAATCAAGGCAGATTGGACGATGCTCAGACAATACTTGACGGAATTCCGCCAGCGGACAGAACGGCGGAATGGCATTATTTAAAGGGTACAATTCAGCATCGCAGAGGTTGGTTTAATGAAGCCGCTGTTAATTTTGAAGATGCTTGCAGAATGGATCCGGGAAACAGAGAATATAAAGCTGCTTACGACAGCGTTCGCAGAGCACAGAACGGCGGCTACAGAGAACACCGTAATGTAAATAACAGAGCAGGCGGTTGCAGTGCTTGCGATATTTGCACAGGACTTATGTGTGCTGATTGTTGTTTTGAATGTATGGGTGGAGATTTTATCAGATGTTGTTGATGAAAAAAAGCAAAAAGCTTGCGATATCAGCAGTTTTTGCCGCAGTATCGGTAGTACTGATGCTGATGACGGGAATTATCCCTGTTCTTACTTACGCGATACCTGCCATAGCAGGACTAATACTCACAATCATCGTTATTGAAATAGATAAAAAATGGGCAGTAGCGGTTTATTTCACGGTGTCTGTACTCTCACTTATCTTAGTGCCCGACAAAGAAGCGGTAGCAATGTATATTGCATTTTTCGGGTATTATCCCATAATAAAATCTGTGTTTGAAAGCAAGCTTCCGATTGTTTTTGAATATATAATAAAATTCTCATTGTTCAATGTTGCGATGGTCGGAAGTTATTGCTTGTTGATATTTGTTCTTATGCCTGAATTAAAAGATGAATTACTTGATGCGGACAAGTGGTTTTTACCGATTTTATTAGCAGCCGGAAATGTTTTCTTCTTCCTGTATGACTACGCGATGACCAAAATGATTACCGTTTATAATCTTCTTTGGCATAAATTTTTATACAGAATTTTTAAATAAGATGTTTTTGTCACTTTTTGATGAAAACATCTTATTTTTTTCTGTTTTACCATTGTTTTATTTTTCCTTATGTAGTATAATAACTGTATATATAATCTTATCTATGATAGAAGAAGTGTGTGTAAAAACAAAACTGTTAAGAAAGGATTTTTAAAATGAAGTATTACATAGGTGTTGACGGCGGCGGTACAAAAACACAGTACGCCATGTTTGATGAAAATAAAAATATGATTGCAACGGTTAAAGGACCGGGAAGCAATCACGAAAATATGGAAGGCGGAATCCCCGAGGCTGCAAACCTTATTTTTGAAGGCTTGAACGCAGTTGCAAAAGAAGCAGGTGTTGCACTTTCAGATGTAAGCTTTACACTTATGGGTCTTGCAGGTATTGACCATCAGTATCAGCATGACGATATGTGTGCAGAATTAAAGGCAAAAGGCTTTGACAATTTTGAAATATTCAATGACGGCTTTATCGTGGTTAAAGCAGGTGCGACTGGCGAAGCAGCAATCGGCTACAACCTCGGTACAGGTACTTGCTGTAATGCAATAGATTCGGATGGCAAAATGCTTCAGCTTGCAGGACTTGATGTATTCTCGGGTGATAAAGGTAACGGTCATTGGATAGCAGCACAGACTTTCAGAATTATCTATGATGACATCTATCTCGGAAAGAGAGAATCAGCAGTCACAAAGATGTATATGGACGAATACGGTCTCAAAAATAAAGATGAATTTTTAGCAACCGTATCCGAATTTGAAACAGAAGATGCAAACAACAGAATTATGCGACTTATTGACTTTTTCTTCGATGCATCAAAGCTTGGCGACGAGGCTGTTATGGAAGTTATTGAAGAAATCGCTCAGAGAGGTGCGGATTTCATCACTTCACATTTAAGACAGCTTAATTTCAAAGAAGATGAGGTTGAAGTAGTGCTTTCAGGTTCGGTACATACAAAGCTTCCCAATGAAGTTTATCTTGAAGCACTTGAAAAGAAGGTTGCAGCAGCAACAGATAAAAAAGTTAAATATATCAAGCTGACACAGTTACCGGTTGTAGGTTGTGTTAACTGGATTTTTCAGAAATTTATTTGATAAGGAGAATTTAAAATGAAAGAAATTACAGTAGCAGTTATAGGCTCAGGCAGTACATATTGCCCCGAATTGGTTGACGGTTTTATCAAATCAAAGGATTTGAAGCTCAAAAAAATCACATTTATGGATATAGATGAAAGAAAGAGAAATATCGTCGGCGGTCTTTGTGTCCGTATGCTTAAAAATGCTGAAATTGATTGTGAAATCAATATGACAGACGACCTTGATGAGGCTTTGCAGGGTGCGGATTTCGTCGTAACACAGATCAGAGTAGGTAAGCTTCCTGCTCGTTTGCTTGACGAAACAATTCCTCCGAAGTATGACCTCATCGGTCAGGAAACAACAGGTATCGGCGGTTTCTTCAAGGCACTCCGTACAATCCCCGTTATGAAGCATATTGCCGAAAGAATTGAAGCTATCTGCCCCGATGCATGGCTTATAAACTTTACAAATCCCTCAGGTATCATTTCTGAGTTCATTCTTAATCACACAAATGTAAAGAGCATCGGTCTTTGCAATGTTCCGATCAATATGCTTGATGATACAACAGAAAACGCAGGTTGCCCTGTTGATATCACCTATGTAGGTCTTAATCATCTCAGTTGGATTAACTCTGTTAAGAAAAACGGCGAAGAAATCTTACCCGGAATGATTGACGGCGGTTTCTCTGCAAAGGTTATGGAAAATATCAAGGACGACGGTTTTTCTCTTGAGTGCCTTAAGGCTATTCAGGGTATTCCCTCATCATATCTTCAGTATTATTACTGCAGAGATGCAAAGCTTGAGCATTGTAAATCAGAAGATAAACCCAGAGCACAGGTTTGCATGGAAATTGAAGAAGAACTTCTTGAAATGTATTCAGATGAAAGTCTCATCGTAAAACCCGCACTTCTTGACAAACGCGGCGGTCATAAATATTCACTTGCAGCAGTTTCTCTTATTGAGTCAATCGCAACAGATAAGAATGATGTTCATGTTGTAAACATCAAAAACAACGGAACACTTCCGTTCATGGCTGATGACGATGTTGTTGAAATAGCTGCTTATGTAGGCAAAGACGGTGCAAAACCCGTTGAAATCACAGTCCCCGTTAACGGTCACATGCAGGGTCTTATGACTGTTGTTAAAAAGTATGAAAAATATGCGGTTGAAGCAGGCATCACAGGAGATGATGAAGCTGCAATGAACGCACTCCTTGTTCATCCTCTTGTAGGTGACTGGGAAAGAGGTAAGGCTTGCTTCGAAGAAATGAAAGAAGCACATAAGGACTATTTACCCCAATTTTTTAAGAAGGTGAACTAATGACTTTTACAACCGAAGCAAAATATAACGGCGGAGAAATCCGAGCTAAAGCAGACGCAAAAGGTGAGTGCATTCTCGGCGAATATAAAGGCAAAGAAATAATTCTTGCAAAAACAATCGGTGCGAGCGACACAAGTCCTTATCTTTTTACGGATTCTCAGGACAGACTATGGCTCTTTTGGAATACCCTGCTTGCGGATTCTCTTGAGTCCTCACAGATAAAATTCAGAATTGCTGAAAATGCAGATGATGAAATCAATTGGACATGGCAGGATGCAATGTATGTCCGCATGGGCGGTTGTTTCAGAGACAGCCATTTCAATAGTGGTATCGACCCTGAGAATGAGCCTTTCGGCAAAGCACTTATAAAACGCTTCAATGAGCTTCGTGCCTGCGGTGAAGTTGATGTAAGCGACGAAGAATGGGCAGAATTTATCACAGAAAAAGAAAAAATGTGCGACGGCTCAATGCTCGGCTTTATTGACTATACAGGTATTTATCCCCACACTCGTCGTTTCGGTTGGTGTGTAGTGGGAGCACCTATAGAAAATGAAGGCACAATCTATCTTCCGATTTATTCATATCCCTTGCAGTCTGCACTTATCGCAAGCTGCTCAAATCAAAGAGATTGGGATTTTTCAGAGCCTGTTATAGGATTTGGTAAAAAAGTCAAAGAGCTTACACTCAAAAAAGACGGAAATGTTTTTACTTTGAGTGAAGGAAATAAAACTGCAGTTTCAAAGGATTTATATGAATGGACATTGGCATTATCCGACATTACAAACCCTGAAGAAACATTAAAAAGCAATTCGACGGAATTCGACCATAATTGTAATTACGGTGTAATTTCGTGGGAAACAGACGAAAAATATTCAGATAAATCAGAAAACACGGAAACCTTTGCTGAAATGAGAGCGAAGAACAAAGATTGGCATATAACAGTCCCCGGACTTGAAGAATATTCAGCTCCTGTAACAGAGGATATTTTTCCGCTTATAAACGAACACGCACACGGCTCGGGAATAGTTCAGCTTCCCGACGGCGAATTGTTTGCGGTTTGGTTTCAGGGTGACGGCGAAAGACGCGCGGCAGACGGTAGAGTTTTGGCTGCAAGAAAGCCGGTGGGTCAAGGTTGGACAGAGCCTTTTATCCTTGCCAACACAAAGGGTATTGCGGATATAAATCCCTGCATCTTTGTTGATGACCAAGAACGCTTGTGGTTCTTCTGGTATCCCGTAATTTCAACAGACTGGGAAACCTCGCAGACAAAGTATAAATACGCAGAAAAAGGTCATTACCTCTATGCCGACGGTTATGAAACCGAGCCCGATTGGGATTGGCAGGAGATAATGTATCCGACACCGTGCGAAGATTTCCGCGGACAGGCAATCGGTTTTGATAACGGCGAATATATCTACGGTGAAAAATGCGGTGTCCCGCAGTATATTACCGAAGAACAGTTTAAGGAACATCCTTTGCCGGACAGTGAATTTGTCAAAATTGATGATAAATATTTCACTGACAGCTTTGTTGTTGAATTGACAAGGGGCATGGTAAATGCCGCAAACTTTATAAAAGAAAATAACTTCTACGGCGATGATACCGAAAAGCTTGCAGACGAGCTTTTGACCGAGCTTCCGCCGAGATGCCGTGTCGGTGTCGGCGCTGATAATGAGTACAACAGATACAACCCCATTGACAGAGTAATCTGTTGGCAGACAAAAAATAAGCCGTTGCAGTTTAATTACAATGGCAAGTCGAGAATCATGTTACCGCTTTACTGCGATAAGTTTGACTGCTCGATGGTGGGTTACACAGACGATTACGGAAAAACATGGGAGTATTCGCAGCCCGTTTCATCAACAGGTAATATACAGGCGGCAACCGTTCAGATGAACGACGGCACACTCCGCTCATATTTCAGAAGCTCCGTGCCGTATGAAACACTCGCTTACCAGGAATCGAAAGACGGTGGTAAGACCTGGGGTACTTGCGGCATTGAATTTTCAATGACACACGAAGGCGGTTTTGATATAGTCAAGCTCAAAAGCGGTAAATGGGTAATGTCTATAAGTGAAAACATCATAGACGGTGATAAAAAATACCCGAGAGCAAGACTTTGCCTTTCTGTATCTGATGACGAAGGTAAGACATGGAAGAAAACCCCGATTGAAGAAGATGTAACTGGTGCTTCACAGTACCATTACTCTGCAATTATTGAGGGGATAGACGGTAATATCTATGTTGTTTACTCCCACGATAACAAAAATGACGGATTAAACAGAAATAACATAAGAATGACAAGACTTGAATTAAAATAACCCGATGTAAAAAATAACAAGTTGAAAAAAATGCAGATATATGTTACAATGGTTTGAGGTATTTTAGTTTAAGTTAAAATTGCTTGGAAAAGAGGCATGAAATCATGGAAAATTTCTCGGTACTTAAAATAGCGAAAAACTTATTAGCACACCTTTGGATGCTGATACTTTTTGCTGTTATCGGTTTTGTAGGTGCGTATATTTTTTCAACTGCGACCTACACACCTTACTACACGGCAACATCTGAAATGATGGTTGTTTCGAGCGAAGGTGCACAGATCAATGTTGGCGATATTACAACCTTCAGGCGTGTTATAAATTCTTATGTCAAATGGCTTAATACGACTGATTTTTACCAGAGTGTTGTTGACGAAAGCGGTCTTGACTTAACGCCTGAAGTTATTGAGTCTATGATTACTTATACAACTGATGAAGACAGTGAAGTTTTCGAGGTTACCGTTACTGCAAGCTCGGTTGATACTTGTAAAATTATTTCAGATTCCGTTGAAACTATGATACCGAGATATTTAAACGGTAAATATTCAAGAGTTGCCATACACTTGCTCGACGGTGCAAAAACGCCCTATGTAAGTGCAAATAATGCCGTTGGCACGGCTTTGATTGGTGCGGCAATCGGATTGATGATTGCAGTTGTAATAGTTGTTATCTGGGAAGTATTTGATGTCAGAATCAAGAGTGAAGAAGATCTTGCAAAGAGATATCAATATCCTATTTTGGGTACAATCCCCGAATTTATATCTTCTGAAGCTATGGCAAGCAGGTCAAGCTCGAAAAAGCAACCTTATGCACAAGCGTATGCCGAGGCAGAGATTAAACGAAAGCAATTAGAAGCACAACAAGGTAAGGAGGAAAAGTAATGGCAAAAAATAATAAATATTCTTATGACAGATATTCAAAATATTCCTCCTACGGCGGGTACAACAGCGTTGATGCGAGCATGAAATTCCAGGTAACGGAATCATACAAAGCTTTACGAGCTAATATGCTTCTTTCAGTTATCAAAAAGGGCAGTAAGAGCTTTACGATAACAAGTGCCTGCCCCAGTGAAGGTAAGTCAACTATTTCGGCAAACATTGCTATTTCAATAGCTCAGACAAACGCAAAGGTACTTCTTATAGATACCGACTTAAGACGACCCATGGTTGGTAAATTCATGGACTTCAACAACGCACCCGGTCTGGCTGATATTCTCGGCGGTATGGCGGAAATTGACGATGTTCTCCACGAAACGAAGTATGAAAATCTCTATGTTATTTGTGCGGGCGTCAATGTACCTAACCCTGCTGAAGTTTTGGGCTCAACTGAAATGAAAGAGCTGATGAAAGAATTTGAAGAGCGATTTGACTATGTTATCGTTGACTCACCTCCGATAAACACGGTTTCTGACGCACTTTCACTTATAAAAATCACAAACGGTGTTATCCTCGTTGTTCGTGAAGGACAGTCAACATATACAGAAGTTGATAAGGCGTTGAAAACACTCGAGTTTATTGATGCAAAAATACTCGGTCTTGTACTCAACGGTGTTCAGAGTGGTGCAAAACGCGGATACAGATACAGATATAAATACAAGAGCGGTTACGGCGGATACGGTAAGTATGGTTATGGCAGAAGCGGTTATGGCTATGGTTACGGTTACGGCTATGGTTACGGTTACGGAAATCATTACGAAAGAGCGTCGTATCAGAAAGCAGGAGCAAATATGGAAATTGCTACTGCCAATGAGCCGCCCCAGCCGAAAAAGCTTTTCGGCAAAAAGCAGAACAGATATGAAAAATATGCAAGATATGCTTATCTCGAAAGCGAGTTAAACAGAAAGAAAGAGAGCGAAGCAAAGGACAAGAAAAAATAAGCTGATAGGATAGGAACGATTATGAAGAAATTGATGGATTTTTTCTCAAAGCACAGAAAAGCTTTTATGATGCTTTTTGATATATGTGGTATGGGAATAGCATTTCTTATAAGCAGAACCCTTTTAGACGGAGACCGTACAGTTTTTTACATACAAGTCGGTGTTTGTGCTGCAGCTTGTCTTGTGGGACTGTATGTTTTCGGAGTTTATCAGAAGCTTTGGTTTTATGCAAGAACTCAGGATTTTGCAAGCTTTATTTTCGGATACTTGTCCGGAAGTATAGTTGCGGTTTTGGGTATGGCACTGATTTGGGGAGGCTTTTCCTCAATCGAATTTCAGACCTTGACGATTTTTGTCGGCTTATCGATCGTTGCAAGCATTATAATAAGAATACTTTACAAATACATCAAGACTCTCTATGTCGAAAAAGTAAATCCCAAGGTAAAGAAAAGAGTTATGATTGTCGGCGGCGGCGGTGCTTGTCAGATTCTTTTACTTGAGATGCTTGCCGGTAAAAGTGAATACAAGCCCGTATGTATAGTTGATGATGATAAAGCAAAAATCGGTTGCACAATAAACGGCGTAAAAATAGTCGGAACGACTGATGATATCCCTCAGCTTGTTGAAAAGAAAAATATTCAGGAAATTATCTTAGCTATCCCCTCAGCGGCTCCCGAGCAGAGAGCTGAGATTACCGAAAAGTGCTCAGGACTTCCCTGTGAAGTGAAGACACTGCCGTCGATGCGTGATTTTATCGAAAAAGGCGGTATGCTTAATCAGATTCATAATATTCAGATTGAAGAATTGCTCGGCAGACCCCCGATAGACTTTGATTACGATGAAGTAAGCAGACTCGTAAAAGGTAAGGTCTGCATCGTAACGGGTGGCGGCGGTTCAATCGGTTCGGAACTTTGCAGACAGATTGTTTCGTTCAAGCCCAAAAAGCTTATTATTGTTGATATTTATGAAAACAACGCTTACGACATACAGCAGGAGTTGATACTTAATCACAATGTCGAAGATGTTGAGCTTGAAGTTTATATAGCATCTGTCCGTGATTATGACAAAATGGAGATGCTTTTCAAAAAATTTAAGCCTTCTTTGGTTTTCCATGCGGCTGCTCACAAGCATGTTCCTCTTATGGAAACATCACCTGAGGAGGCAGTAAAAAACAATGTTATCGGAACATACAATGTTGCAACCCTTGCACAGAAATACGGTTGCGACAGATTTGTTATGATTTCAACCGATAAGGCAGTTAACCCGACAAATGTTATGGGTGCAACAAAACGATGCTGTGAAATGATAATTCAGTACATGTCACAACAGACAACCGGTACTGATTTTGTTGCAGTACGATTCGGTAATGTTCTCGGCTCAAACGGCTCTGTTATTCCGCTTTTTAAATCTCAGATTGAAAACGGCGGACCCGTAACAGTAACACATCCCGAGGTTATCCGTTACTTTATGATGATTCCCGAAGCAGTTTCTCTTGTTCTGCAAGCAGGTGCAATGGCAAGGGGCGGAGAGATATTCGTTCTTGATATGGGTAAACCTGTCAAGATTGTCACTTTGGCAGAAAAAATGATTAAAATGTACGGTAAAAAACCGTATGAAGATATAGCAATTGAGTTTATAGGACTTCGACCGGGTGAAAAGCTGTTTGAGGAGCTTCTGATGGACGAAGAAGGTCTGAAACCCACCTGTAACAATAAAATCTTCATCGGCAATCTTATCGACATTGAACCGGAATCTTTTATGAAAGATTTTGATGAGATTAAAAAGGCTGCAATTAACAACGATTCGGAAGTCGTTGTTAAAATGCTTGAAAAAATGGTTCCGACATTTAATCACCTTACACATGAAGATGACGAACCGATAGAAAACATAGGATAGGAAGGGAAAACTATGGACTTAGGTATCAAGGGTAAAAATACTTTAGTTGTTGGTGCAAGCAAGGGTATCGGTCGAAATATAGCAACCGCTTTTGCAAAAGAGGGCGCAAGATTGACCGTAATTGCAAGAAGTGAAGATTTACTTAAAGAGCTGATTGAAGAAATAAGCCAGTATAACGACCTTGACCACAAGTACTATGTTGCTGATTTAATGGAAGAAAATCCTAATGAATTGGCAAAAAAATGGCTTGAAGAAAGAGGCGTTTTTGACATCGTTGTTCACAATGTCGGCGGCTCACTTGTCAGCCGAAATGCTTTGGGCACAATTGAGGAGTGGACACACGCATGGATGTTTAATGCAGGTCTTGCGATTGATATGAACAATGTTCTTATTCAGCCGATGATAGATAAGGGCTGGGGCAGAGTAGTTCATATTTCTTCAATCTCGGCAAAAATGCTCAGAGGTAATCCTTTATATGCATCTTCAAAAGCGTTCCTTAATGCTTATGTAACAACAGTCGGCAGAACTGTTGCTCCGACAGGTGTTGTAATGTCGGCGGTTATGCCCGGTGCAGTTGCTTTTGATGGCAGCTATTGGGATAACTACACAAGAACCGATCCTGCAAGATGTGAGGATTTCTTAAGACACCATCAGGCGGTTAACCGTTTCGGTACAACTCAGGAAATCGCAGATGCAGTTTTATTCATGGCATCGGAGCAGGCATCATTTATGCAGTCAGCACTCATTCCGGTCGACGGAGCTAATATGTAATTTAATGAAAGTGGGGGAAGGGTACTGAGTGCCCGAAAATATGCAACGATTTTTTGACATCGTTTTCAGCCTTATCGGCTTGATAATATCATCACCTGTTTTTTTGATAATGGCAATTGTTATAGCAATAGACAGCCCCGGCGGAGTATTTTATAAAGGCGAAAGAATAGGTAAGGACGGAAAGCCTTTCAAAATGTATAAGTTCCGTTCAATGGTACCAAATGCCGCAAATATCGGAGCGGTAAATGTTATGGATAAAGATGACCGTGTTACAAGAGTAGGTCACTTTTTGCGTAAATCAAAGATTGATGAACTTCCTCAGTTTATCAATGTTCTCAAAGGTGATATGAGCTTTGTCGGTCCCAGACCCGAAGTGCAGTGCTTTGTAGATTTGTATACAGAGGAAGAAGAAATTATTCTCACGATGCGACCGGGAATCACAGACTGGGCATCCATGGCAAACTTTAAACAGTATGAAATTTTAGGTGAATTAGGCGATAAGATTGACCCTGATGATGTTTATGTAAAACTTATCAGACCTTTGAAGTTAAAGCTTCAGTTATATCATGTTGAGCATAATTCAATAG
The DNA here is from genome assembly GCA_045540355.1 of Acutalibacteraceae bacterium. Taxonomy (GTDB): domain Bacteria; phylum Bacillota; class Clostridia; order Oscillospirales; family Acutalibacteraceae; genus RGIG2945. The sequence continues at coordinate 32,489 of JAZQHB010000006.1, forward strand.
GTTCATATTTCAAAATTATATTCTGGACAGTATACAAGGTGGTATCACGCTCAGAAAAGCTCCCCAAAGAAATCGAACCTATGGTTGAACAATATGCAAAAGAAATAGTTGTTGTAAAAGAAGAGCTTTTAAACGCGTAATGGATAGGAAAGAGAAATTTAGGAAAGGAAATATAGGTTATGACAAGCGAACAGTTAGCGTGGAGAATAAGACGCCACGGCGTTGAAATGACACATATTTCAAAAGGGTCACATATTGCAGCAATCTTATCTGTAGCGGATATAGTTGCAGTTTTATATAACGGAATATTGAATGTTGACCCTGAAAATCCCAAGATGGAAAACAGGGACAGATTTATTTTAAGTAAGGGTCACGCAGGTGCAGCAGTATATGCGGCTTTGGCAGAAACAGGTTTTTTCGATGTAGAAGAATTAAAAACTCATTACGCCGACGGAAGCAGACTTTCCGGTCATGTTTCGCACAAGGGCGTACCGGGTGTTGAATTTTCAACAGGTTCTTTGGGTCACGGACTTCCCGTTGCGGCAGGTATGGCGTATGCTGCAAAGATGGATAACAAAGAACATAAAGTTTTTGTCGTCTGCGGTGACGGTGAATGTGATGAAGGCTCAATGTGGGAAGCAGCATTGATGGCGAATCATTTTGAGCTTGATAATCTCATTTTAACTATTGACTATAACAAAATGCAGAGTCTTGATTTCTGCGAAAATACTTTGAAATTACATTCTCTTGCAGATAAGTGGAAAGCTTTCGGCTGGAATGTTATCGACATAGACGGTCACAACCACGATGAATTAAAAGCGGCATATAAAGCTGCAAAAGAGCATAAAGGTTCACCGACTGTTGTAATTGCAAACACAGTCAAAGGCAAGGGGATTTCCTTTATGGAAAATGATATCTTATGGCATTACCGCACTCCTCAGGGTGAAGAATACGATGCGGCGGTTTCTGAGTTGGAAGCACAAAGAGTTTAAGGGGTGTCAATATGAGAGATACATTTGTAAAAACATTATTTGAAATAGCTAAAAAAGATAAAAATGTGCATATTGTAACGGGTGATCTGGGCTTTGGCGTACTTCGTCCGTTTTTTGAAAACTTACCCGAACAGATCACAAATGTTGGTATCGCCGAGCAGAATATGACAGGCGTTGCCGCAGGCATGGCTCGTGAGGGTAAGATTGTTTATACATACTCAATAGGTAATTTCCCTACCTTGCGTTGCATTGAGCAGATAAGAAACGATTGTGCGTATCATGATGCGAATGTCAAGGTTGTTTGTGTCGGCGGCGGCTTTGTTTACGGTTCATTAGGTATGAGTCACCATGCAACAGAAGATATTGCAATGATGCGTGCACTTCCTGCAGTAACGGTAATGGCACCGGGTGATTTGGTAGAAGCTGAATGTGCAACAAAAGCAATCTACGAACATCAGGGCACCTGCTATCTGCGTCTTGGCAGAGGCGGTGAAAAGCGTATTCATGATACAACCCCCGATTTTAAAATCGGTAAAGCGATTAAAATTAAAGACGGAGAAAAAGTTGCAATTTTCTCAACAGGCGGTATTTTTGACGAGGCTCAGGAGGCTTGCGATTTGCTTGAGAAAAAGGGTATAAGTCCTGCACTTTATACATTCCCGACAGTTAAACCGATTGATAAAGAAACTATCATAGAATGTGCAAATAAATACGATTACATCGTAACGGTTGAAGAACATAATATAATCGGCGGTTTTTCAGGTGCGGTTGCGGAAGTTTTATCGGAATTCAGACATAATGCGTTACAGATAAAAATTGGTCTTGAGGATACATATTCCTGTATAGTAGGCTCACAGAAATATCTCCGTGATTACTACGGCTTGAGTGCTGCAAAAATTGCTTCAAGAGTGGAGGAGTATCTCAAATGAGCAGGGTACTTATTTTAGCTAACGATGAAGCAACAATATATAATTTCAGACGCGAATTTTTAAAAGCTTTAGTAGATGCGGGTCACGAAGTTATTGTTTCTGTGCCTGAACATGAAAGGGCTCAGGTTTTTGTAGAAATGGGTTGTTCTCTTGCGACGATTGATGTTACACGAGCAGGCACAAATCCCCTTGAAGAAATTAAAGTAGTAGGAAGATATCAGAACCTTATAAAAGAAATCAAGCCCGACATTGTTCTGACTTATACACAGAAGCAGAATATCTACGGCAGCTTTGCTTGCAAAAAGCACAAAGTACCGTATATGAATACAGTTACGGGTGTCGGAAGAACATTCCAAAAAGAAGGTTTGCTTAAAAAGCTTACTTGTAATCTTCAAAAAATGGCATTTAAAAATTCAAACTGTGTATTCTTTCAAAATTCTGAAAATCTCAGATTATACCGTGAAATGGGTATTGTTAAAGACAATATTTGTCTTTTGCCCGGCTCAGGTGTAAACACATCAAAATATCAGTACAAGCCCTACCCTGAAGTCAAAGACAAAACAAAATTCGTTTTTGTTTCAAGATTAAGAAAAGATAAGGGCTTTGATGAATTTTTTGAAGCGATTAAAAATGTTACATCAAAAACCGATAAAGCTGAATTTCATGTAATCGGCTGGTTTGAAGATGATGAATACAGAGAAAAAATTGAATATATGCAGAAAAACTACCCCGTAATTTTCCACGGTACGCTTTCTCAGGAAGAAGTGTATGAGGTTGTGTCACAGTGTCATTGCCTTGTTCATCCGTCGTATCATGAGGGTATGGCAAATGTTATACTTGAAGCATCTTCAGCGGGCAGACCGTGCATGGCATCAAATATCCACGGTTGTCTTGAATCAATAGAAGACGGAAAAACAGGATTTTTATTTGATGTTAGAAGTGTTGAAAGTCTGACTGAAGCACTCATGAACTTCCTTGAAATTCCTGCGGATAAAAGGGAAGAGATGGGAAAAAATGCTCGTAGAAAGATGGAAAATGAGTTCGACAGAAATATAGTTATCAATGAATATATGAAACAAATAAACGCGATATTAAAATAAATTTAAGGATGTACTCTTATGCTTTATGAAAAAATAATTAACGGAGAAGAAAAAATTTCACTTATTGGTTTAGGCTATGTAGGTATGCCGATTGCTGTATCTTTTTCTAAAAAGGTCAAGGTTATCGGTTTTGATATAAACAAAGAAAAAGTTGAATTGTATAAAAAAGGAATTGACCCGACTAAAGAGGTAGGAGATAAGGCTATTTCTGAGTGTGCGGTTGAGTTTACAAGCGACGAAGCAAAGCTCAGGGAAGCAAAGTTTCATATAGTAGCAGTTCCTACCCCCGTAAGACGAGATCACACACCTGATTTGAGACCTATCGAGGGTGCAAGTGAAGTGTTGGGCAGAAATCTTACAAAAGGCTCTATTGTTGTATACGAATCAACCGTATATCCGGGCGTAACTGAAGATATCTGTGTGCCGATACTTGAAAAAACATCAGGTCTTAAATGCGGTGTTGATTTCAAAATAGGCTATTCACCCGAAAGAATTAACCCCGGTGATAAAGTTCATCGCCTTGAAACAATCAAAAAAATTGTTTCGGGCATGGATGCAGAAACACTTGACGAAGTTGCAAAGGTTTATGAAATAGTCGTAGAAGCAGGTGTTCACAGAGCCGAGAGTATAATGGTTGCCGAGGCGGCAAAGGTTATAGAAAATAGCCAGAGAGATATAAACATCGCATTTATGAACGAGCTTTCAATAATTTTTGAAAAGCTGAACATAGATACAAAAGCAGTTTTGGAAGCAGCAGGAACAAAGTGGAATTTCCTTAAGTTTACTCCGGGTCTTGTTGGCGGACATTGCATTGGTGTCGACCCTTATTATCTGACTTATAAGGCAGAAGAGGTCGGTTATCATTCGCAGATTATTCTCTCGGGCAGAAGAATAAATGATGATATGGGCAGATACATTGTTGAATGTCTTGTCAAAAAAATGATTTCAGCAGATATTGCAGTAAAAAATGCAAAGGTTGCAATTTTAGGTTTTACATTCAAAGAAAACTGTCCTGACACCAGAAATACAAAAGTTATTGATATCGTCAATGAGCTTAAGGATTATTCTATAGCTCCGCAGATAGCAGACCCTGTTGCAGACAAAGAGGAAGCAAAGAGAGAATATTCAATAAGCTTCTGTGAGGCAGAAGACATTAAAAATGCTGATGCTGTTATTTTAGCGGTTGGTCACGAAGAATTAAAAGATTTGACCAAAGAACAAATCAGCAATATGTTCAATAAAGATAACAAGAAAAAAGTTTTGTTTGATATAAAGGGCGTTCTGGATAAGAAAGATTATTCAGATGACGATTATATTTATTGGAGATTGTAAGGAGAGATATCAATGAGCTATAAGGATTTAAAATTCCACGAAAATTCAGTTTTCCTGGTTACAGGCGGTGCAGGGTTTATCGGTTCAAACCTTTGTGAAGCCATACTCTCAATGGGTTACAAGGTAAGATGCCTTGATAATCTTTCAACAGGTAAACAAGCTAATGTTGATTTGTTTATTGACAATCCGAACTATACATTTATCAAAGGTGATATCACCGACCTTGAAACTTGTATGAATGCTTGTGATGGTGCTGATTATGTGCTTAATCAGGCTGCATGGGGAAGCGTGCCGAGAAGCATTGAGATGCCTTTGTATTATGAAGAAGTAAACATCAAAGGTACCTTGAATATGCTCGAGGCTGCAAGACAGAAGGGTGTAAAGAAATTTGTTTATGCTTCAAGCTCATCGGTTTACGGTGATCATCCCGTACTTCCTAAAAAAGAAGGACAAGAAGGAAATCTTCTTTCTCCTTATGCTCTTACAAAGAGGGTTGACGAGGAATATGCAAAGCTTTATAAAAAGCTCTACGGCCTTGATACATACGGTCTCAGATACTTCAATGTGTTCGGTCGCAGACAGGATCCCAACGGTGCTTATGCTGCGGTTATTCCGAAGTTTATAAAAATGCTTCTCAATGACGAAGTGCCGACAATCAACGGCGACGGTAAACAGTCAAGAGATTTTACATACATAGAAAATGTAATTGATGCCAACTTAAAGGCTTGTGCAGCACCTGAAGAATCAGCCGGTGATGTATATAATGTTGCATACGGCGGAAGAGAATATCTCATAGATATTTATTACACACTCACAAAATCACTCGGTAAAGATATCGAACCCAACTTCGGTCCCGACAGAGCTGGCGATATTAAGCATTCAAATGCCGATGTCTCTAAAGCAATGGAAAAAATCAACTATGAACCGTTATACAGCTTTGCCGACGGTATCAAATTAGCGATAGAATGGTATAAAGAGAATTTGTAGGAGATGAAAAAATGCCTATAAGAATTTTACAGGTAGTCACAACAATGGATATGGGTGGAATTGAAAGTCTGCTTATGAATCTCTACCGTAACATAGACAGAGAGAAAGTTCAGTTCGATTTTTTAGCTCATAGAGATTTTGAATTCTATTATGAAAAAGAAATAGAAGAATTAGGCGGAAAAATTTACAGAATGATGCCTATAACTCCAACAAAAATACCGCAATACAACAAGTCTCTCAGACAATTCTTCAAAGAACATCCTGAATATAAAGTTGTGCATTCGCATCTTAATGCATGGAGCTATATGGTTTTGAAGAGTGCTAAAAAATGTGGTGTACCTGTAAGAATTGCACATTCCCACACAACAAATCTCAGAAGCAGAAAAAATAAAATCAGAGTAATGTTTATTGATTATTGCCGTAAACATATTTCAAAACAAACAACCCATAGATTTGCTTGCAGTAAGGGTGCGGGAGAGTGGCTTTACGGAAAAGATCATTTTAAAGTTTTTCAAAATGCAATTGATGCTGATCGCTTCATCTTTGATGAATTGATAAGAAAGGAAGTCCGTCAGGAATTAGGACTGAAAGATGAAATATTGCTTGGTCATATCGGTCGAATGGATGGTCCTAAGAATCAGATTTTCTTATTACAAGTCTTGAAAGAGCTTTGCAAAAAACAACCTGATGCAAAGCTTCTGTTAATCGGTGACGGAGAATTAAGGGGAGAACTTGAAAGAGAAGCTGAAAACCTTGGTTTGAAAGAAAATGTGATTTTTACGGGAGCAAGGTTAGATACAGAAAGACTGTTACAGGCAGCTGATGTGTTTTGTTTTCCTTCAAAGTTTGAGGGTTTGCCAGTAACTATGGTAGAAGCACAGGCGGCAGGTCTTCCGTGTCTGATGTCAGATACAGTTACTGATGAAATTATAGTAACTGATTTGGTGAAAACCTTACCTATAAACAATCCTGAGCAATGGGCACAGAAAATCTTGAATACAGATTTTTCAAAAGAAAGAAGAAACACAAAAGAAGAAATTGTTAAATCCGGGTTTGATATAAAAGACACAATAAGACGATTAGAGGAGTTTTATTTAAATGAATACTCAAAATAGTCCTATTTTAACTGTATTTACACCTACATATAACCGAATTAAAACTTTGCCGAGAGTATATGAAAGTTTGTTGAAACAAAGCAATAAAGATTTTATATGGCTCATAATTGACGACGGCTCATCTGACAATACCGGTAAGCTTGTCGAAGAATGGCAGAAAAAAGATAACGGTTTTGAGATACAGTATATATACAAAAAAAACGGCGGTATGCATTCAGCACATAATACCGCTTATGACAATATAAAAACAGAGCTCAACACTTGTATTGACTCTGATGATGCAATAGGTGAGGAAGCTGTTGAAAAAATTATCAGGTTCTGGAAAGAGCACGGCTCGGATAAATATGCGGGAATAATCGGACTTGATGCTGATATGAATAACAAAGTTATCGGTAAAGGTTTTTCTGATGGATTGAAGGTTACAACCGTAACTGATTACTATGCCAACGGTGGAAAAGGTGACAAAAAAATGGTTTATCGAACCGAAGTTATTAACCAATATCCTCGCTATCCTGAATTTGAGGGCGAAAAATTTGTTCCGTTAGGTATTCTCTATGCAATGTGCGATCAGGATTATGAGCTCTTGGTTTTAGACGAGGTTTTAGTTAATGTTGAATATCAGGAAGACGGTTCAACCAAGAATATGTATTCTCAGTACAGAAGAAACCCGAGGGGTTTCAGATATGGAAGAATATATGCAATGGAGCATACGAAATCCCTGAAGAGACTTTTTATTGTTTGTATGCATTATGTATCAGGCAGTCTTTTTATCAAGGATTGGAAGTTTTTGAAACACTCGACAAAAAAACTTATGACTTTTATTGCAATTCCGTTTGGAGTTGCGTTAAATTTATTTATCAGATATAAAACAAGATAGTTTTCGGAGATTTTAAATGGTAATTTATTGGAGCATTTTTGCTGTATCATTATTTGCATTTCTGTTTGATTCAGGAAGCCCCCGAACAATTAAATTAGGTAATGACAGAACTGAGCGTCGATCTCAGTTTATATGGCCTTTTATTACGCTGGCTTTGATAGCGTTCTTTTCCGGTGCGAGATCTTATATGGCTGACACTTATGCATATCAGCAGTCGTATATAAACGCTCCGTCAGAATTTTCTGAAATACCTGATTATATGTCAAATGTTGAAGCCGATAGGCTTTTTTCACTGGCAATGCTTTTAATTAAATGCACATTCCCAAATGCTAACTACACACTGTGGTTTATGGTGGTTGCTATTGTCTCTATGGTGTGCTTTTTCAGTTGTGTGTATAAGCATGCGGAAAATGCTTCGTTTGTTGTTTTCTTGTTTGTTGTATCGGCAAACTTTGTTTGGATGTTTAACGGAATCAGACAGTTTTTGGCAGTGTGTATTCTCCTGACGGGAACAAGCTTCTTAATTGAAAAGAAATGGGTTAAATATTTCCTTTTAGTATTTCTTGCGTTTAATATCCACGACTCATCGCTTTTGATGATACCATTCTATTTCGTTTTTCAATTAAAGCCTTGGAGTAAAAAAATATGGATTTTCCTTGTCGGAGCATTAGCTGTTATCGCTTTCTCAGAACCGTTTATGAATGCTTTGGGATTTATGCTTGAAGATACTTCTCTTTCTGAGTCGGTAGAGTTTGCAATAGAAGACACGGGTGGCTCAAATATTATCAGATTCTTTGTTGCGGCAGTTCCCACGGCAATTGCATTTATGAAACGAAAAGAGATTGAAGAGAAAACGACACCATTGATTGATATCTGCATAAATATGTCATTGATAACGGCACTTTCATATCTTTTAGCAACTTTTACAAGTGGTATTATTATGGGTCGTATTCCTCTGTTTTTTGAAATATATAGCTTTATTTTACTCGATTGGCTATTGAGAAATGCGTTCAAAGATGAACAGAAGTTCTTGATGCAGACATTATGTATCTTGTTCTATACTGCCTATTTTTATTACCAAATGGTCATTACCTATGACGGATTGGGATACAGCAGTCAGTGGTTAGATTTGTATCTGTAACAGATATTTGACAAAGTTTTAGGATATCAAGTGAATTTATAGGTGGTTGAAATGAAATCAATTATAATCGTATCTCACGCGTTGGAAATCGGCGGTGCGGAGAGAAGCTTAATCGGTTTACTGAACAGTATTGATTATTCTGAATATGAAGTTGATTTGTTTCTTCTTCGTCACGAAGGCGAATTTATGCCGATGATTCCGAAGCAGGTTAATTTGCTGCCATCAAAAAAGCAGTATTCTTTCCTTGCAAAACCTATCGTTAGTGTTATAAAGCAAGGTGGTTTGTCGGTTGCCTTCGGAAGATTTGTCGGAAAATACAAGGCAAAGTCTTATATCAAAAAGCATAATTTACCCCGTAATCCGGGTGTTGAATTGGAGTACAGTCATAAATATACTGCAAGGTATATGCCAAAGATAAGCAACAAAAAGTATGATATAGCATTGAGCTTTTTAACGCCTCATTATTTTGCAAAAGGAAAAACTGATGCAAAGTTGAAAATGGCATGGATACACACGGATTATACAAAGCTTTCAATTGATGTTGATTCTGAACTGAAAATGTGGAATGCATACGATAAAATAGTTGCAGTGTCGGATAAATGCAAAGAGAATTTTATAAAAGTTTTTCCCACACTCAAAGAAAAAGTAATTGTTATAGAAAATATTTTGTCTCAGGATTTTGTAAGAGAACAGGCAGCAATGGAAGATGTTTCTTCCGAGATACCCGAAAACAAAGACGGAATAAATGTTCTTTCTGTCGGACGATTTGAAATAGCAAAGAATTTTACCGAGCTGCCTGAAATCATCAGCAAGCTTGATTTGCCCGTCAAGTGGTATCTTATAGGATATGGTGGGCAGGAAGAAATAATCAGAGACAAAATCAAAGAATATAATGTTGAAGATAAACTGATAGTTCTTGGCAAAAAGACAAATCCTTACCCATACATGAAAGCGTGTGATGTCTACGCACAGCTGTCGCTGTATGAGGGCAAGGCTGTCACCGTAAGAGAGGCACAGATGATTTATCGCCCGGTTGTGATAACGGACTATCCGACCGCAAGAAGTCAGATAAAAGACGGTGTTGACGGGAAGATAATACCTTTGAAAATTGATGCTTGCATAGAGGAATTGAGAAAATTTCTTCTTGATAAAGAACAACAAAAAAAGCTTTCTGATAACTGCAAAGAAATGAACTTCGGCAATGAAGATGAAGTCGAGAAAATCTATGATTTGATACGGTGAAAATATGAAAAGAGTATTGCAGATTTTCGGCACTATGAATTGCGGCGGTGCCGAAACAATGCTGATGAATATATACAGAAATATTGACAGAACCAAAATACAGTTTGACTTTTTGGTGCATTGTGATGACATAAACAATCCGCCGAAGGGGTATTATGATGATGAAATAAAAGAACTCGGCGGCAGAATTTTTTATATCGGTTCGCAGGGCTCTTTAGGCATTTTAAAATACATTTCTGAACTTAAAAATTTTTTGAAGAAAAACAAATATGATACAATTCATTCACACATGGATTGGCTTGGCGGTACCATAGTGTTTGCGGAATTTTTGTCCGGAGTAAAAAGAAGAATTGTCCATTCACATACAGCCAAAATGTCAATGTCAGGGCTTGTCGGCAAGGTGTTTTTGCTGTTGCAGAAAACACTTGTCAAGTTGTTTGCAACCGACAGATGGGCGTGCTCGGTTGATGCGGCAAAATTTTTATACGGTAACTCAAAATCTGAGGTTATTACCAACGCAATTGCACTTGATAAATTTATTTCACCGGACGAAGATCGGGTGAAGGAAGAAAAAAAGAAATATAAATCAAGTGATAACACAATTATCATTGGTCATGCGGGTACTTTCTCGGCAGTTAAGAATCAGCTGTTTTTAGTTGAAGTAGCAAGAGTTCTTAATGATAAATCGGTTGATTTTAAAATGGTTTTAACAGGTAAAAATGATACCGATTACGCTGAAAAAGTTTTCGATAAAATTGAAGAATATGGCTTGTCTGATAAAGTTCTTTGCCCGGGTCTGAGGTCAGATATACATAATTTTATGAATGTGATAGATGTATTTTGCTTTCCATCTGAATATGAGGGATTGGGAATGGTTGCGCTCGAAGCACAGTCTGCAGGTGTTCCGTGCATAGCATCTGATAATGTGCCTGAGGCGATAGATGTAGGTGTTGTTCCTGTAGTATTTCTTAAAACGGACAGTACAGCATCATGGGCAGAAAAAATATTGGAATTTGCCGACAAAAAATCAAATGATAAAGAAACTATTAAGAAAATAGTAACAGAAGCGGGATATGACATCATCGACAGTGCAAAAAGAGTAGAGATGCTTTATTTGCGAGGTAAATAATATATCTTTTAAATTAAGGGAATTGGATGGAAAAAGAGTGAAAATAAGCGTTATTGTGCCTGTTTATAATAAAGAGGGATATCTCAATGACTTGTTATCGGATTTGTCTGCTCAGACATTTACCGATTACGAGTGTATTCTTGTTGACGACGGCTCAAGCGATAAGTCGGGTGAGATATGCGACAGAACAGCTGACTCAGATTCGCGATTTAAAGTATTTCACATCAAAAACGGCGGAGTTTCCAATGCAAGAAACTTTGGTATAGATAAAGCACAAGGTGAATATATAACTTTCGTTGATTCCGATGACAGATTGTACCCTGAATATCTTGAAAATTTATTTCGCTTAATTACAGAAAATGATGTTGATTTTGTCATAAGTGGCTTGGAAAACTTCTGGATAGGACTTGACAAGAAAACATACACCAAGGCTCCGTATTCAGGTAAAAAGAAAAAAAGTGAAATACTTTCGACTTTCGGCGAGGTGCAGAAAGAAACCGGTGTGTTTGGTTTTTGTGTAGCTAAAATTTTCCGTAAAGACTTAATTGAAGGTATCAGATTTGATTCTAACCTAAAGCTTGCGGAAGACCTTGATTTTTACCTTAAAATATATAGAAAAATCGATAATATCTATTTTGACGATAAGTGTTATTACAGATATCTGCAATTGGCGGATAATTCGTCACAGGTTGTCGTTGATGACAGAATTGATTATTTTATGCAACTTGTAATCAGATTGAGAATCAGAGATTTTCTTATATCTGAAAACGCTTATGAAAATGACAATAAAGCAATCATTGATGAAATAATAAATAATTATGTCTTTTTTGTTCTTTTTCATAGTCCGATTGGACAAATTAAAGAAAAATTTGAGGATATGAAAAAGATTGTTAATAATGATTTGATAAGTTTGTATAATAAGTCATTTTTCAAAAAAATGATATTGTTTTTATACAGAAACAATCAGCCTGCACTGATAAAACTGATATTGTCTATACGCAGAGGTCTTAGAAATATAGTCCGTAAAATTAAATAGAAGTGTGATTATTACATACAAGGAGCTCGGTTTATGATTTCAATAATTATTCCGATATATAATGCTGAAAAAGAATTAGAAAGAATGTTAAAAAGTGTGCAGAATCAATCATTTACCTATTATGAAGTAATTATGATTGATGATGGAAGCCGTGATAATTCTGCAGAAATCTGTAAAAAATTCTCACAAAATGATAATCGCTTCAAGTATTTTTATCAGGAAAACAAAGGTGTATCGATCGCAAGAAATAACGGTCTTAAAAATGCAAAAGGCGATTACATTACATTTCTTGACGCAGATGATGTGATAGATTCGGATTATCTTAAAGTATTAGCAGGTGAGGACGCAGATATAGTAGTCTGTGATGTTGCGGTTGAAGTTGACGGGAAAGAAAAAAGACATTTCGTCGATGAAGAATTAACCTTGACCAAAGATGAAGCACTTGACCTTTTGTTGAAACGCGAGGTTATCAATTCAGGACCTTGTGCTAAATTGTTCAAAAAAGATATTATAGGCAAGATTGAATTTCCCGTGATGAAAACATACGAGGACATACTCTTTTGCTTAGATGTGTTTTCAAAGGCGTCTACGGTAAAAGTTACCCCCAAGACGAGATACCACTACATTGAAAATTCTCAAGGCGCAATGAGCAGTATGCTGAAAGCTCCGTCAACCGATATTGTCGCAGCATCCGAAAAGCTGTTGTCTTTTATTAAATCAACTGAAAACGTAAGAGCCCCCGGATGTTTTTATGTAACGATGTCACACGTATTTCAGTATGTTTTGTCAATGGTATCGGGTGAATGTGAGTTTAACAGGGATTTTATAAAAAAATCAAAAGGCTTATTCAAGAAATATTTTTCATACATTCTGAAATGCAGTGCTGTGCCCGATAAAGAAAAAATAGTCTTTGTTTGTTATTCTTTCGGATTGGTATATGCAGACGGAAAATGGGTCAATGTAAATAAAATGAGGTAAGAAGATGCAGAAAATATATATGTATGCTCACGGCGGAAGCGGTAACCACGGCTGTGAGGCTATTGTTCGTTCAACTGCAAAAATATTAAAAGAGATTGGCTGCGAAAGACCGGTTCTTATTTCATCTAATCCCGAAGAAGATAAGAAATACGGCATTGGACAAGTTTGTGATGTTATCAGAGATAAGGAACCGTATTCTAAATTTTCATTGGATTTTGTTAAAGCATATATAAAACTTAAAACAAAAAATGATTTTACATATATGGACCGTATGGATTATCTTACAACCGTTTCAAAAATAAATCCCGGTGATATTGCGTTGTCAATCGGCGGAGATAACTATTGCTATGCCGATGTAAAAAGATATGTGATGCTTCATGATATGATGCTTGAAAGAGGAGCAAAAACAGTATTGTGGGGCTGCTCGGTCGAGCCTGATTTACTGAAAAATCCCGAAATAGCAGAAGATTTAAGCAGATACAGCCTTATTGTAGCAAGAGAATCTATTTCGTATGAAGCGTTGAAATCGGTAAATGAGAATACAATTCTTACTTCAGATCCAGCGTTCTTTCTTGATAGTACGGAAGATACAGAAATTGCTGATTCTGTAGGAATAAATCTGAGTCCTATGGCTATTGCAAATGAAACAGGTTCAGGTCTGGCGATGGAGAATTACAGAGAATTAATTCAATATATTCTGAATTCCACAGATATGAGAGTCGTGTTGGTTCCTCATGTTATCTGGGTTGATAATGATGATAGAATTCCATTAAAGGAACTCTATGATGAGTTCAAAGAAACAAATAGAGTAGAAATGATTTCAGATCATTCTTGTGAAGAAATAAAAGGAATTATAAGAAAATGTAAATATTTCGTAGGTGCGAGAACTCACTCAACAATAGCTGCTTATTCTACAGGTGTTCCGACTTTAGTTTTGGGATATTCAGTAAAAGCACGAGGAATTGCAAAGGACATTTTTGGTTCGGAAAATGATTATATAATTCCCGTTCAGAAGCTCAAAACCCAAGATGATTTGCTCAATGAATTTAAGAAAGTTATGGAAAATCGAAAAGATATTATTGCTAAGCTCAGCGATTACAGAAAGTTTGCTGATAATAGTTTAGATAAAATAAAAAAGGCTTTTAAGCTTTTAGAGGAATAATTTAAAATGTCAAGATTAGAAAATTCAACGAAAAATTTATTTCTGACCTTAGGAAATACTGTTTTTTCTTCACTATTGGGTTTGGTATCACGAACAGTTTTTATCAAGGTATTAGGCTCTGAGTATTTAGGCTTAGCAGGTTTGTTAGGTAATGTGCTCGGATTTTTGTCCATTACGGAAATAGGAATTGCATCAGCGATAGGCTTTAGCTTATACAAGCCTTTGGCGGAAAAAGATTACAGTTCAGTCAGTGCACTTATGTCGCTTTACAGAAAAGCGTATACGATAATAGGTATAATTGTATCCGTCTCAGGCATTGGTCTTTTCTTTGCACTGGACTTCTTTGTACCGCCTGATCAGCAACCGGACGGAACGGGTTTTGCATATTTTGCATTTCTGTTTAACATAGTAATAGGTTATTTCTTATCATATAAAACAACGCTTATTTCATCGGATAATCAGGCTTTTCGTTTGGTACCGATAAATGTATGCATCAACATTATACAGACAGTAGCTCAGATTGTAGTATTACTTACACTCAAAAACTATGTGATGTATTTGGCGGTTCACTGTGTTTGTACCTTTATCCTTATGATTATACAGAATCGTTATATAACTAAGCGATACAAAGAGGTTGATTTTTACTCAAAAGAAAAGTTGAAGCCTGAAATTAAAACACAGATTAAGCGTAATATAGGCGGTCTTGTCATTGCGAAGATAGGTGATTATCTTGTAAACTCAACTGATAATCTGATTATTACCAAATTAGTAAGCTTAGCCGCAACGGGAATATATTCAAATTACTTGTTAATAAGAAATATGGTAAACGGATATATTGCTACGATGTTTTCCAGTGTAACAGCAGGTATGGGTAATGTCGTGGCGGTTGAGAGTGATGAAGTTAAAAAGAAATCGTTTGATGTAATGATGTTTACCGCATACTTCATCTATTCTTTTGAGGCTGTATGTTTTTTGTGCCTTTTCAATCCTTTTATAGGAGAGCTTTGGATTGGCAATGAGTATACTTTTGATATGTTTACCGTCTCTATAATCGTAATCAATAATTTCCTGACAGGATTGAGAATACCCTTGATTACAATGAAAGGTGCCGCAGGAACTTATATGGAGGATTCCTGGATACCTTTTGCTTTTGCGGGAATAAACCTTGCAGCATCAATTATTCTTGCAAAATATATGGGAGTAGCAGGTGTTTTCTTGGGCACGATTATCGGTAGTTTGCTGACCGCCGATTGGTACAGACCTATAATTATTTATCACAAAGTGTTCCACACATCCGTAAAAGAGTATTACAAAAAGTATATAAAATACATAGTATTGGGTTTTGCCAATATGGGTATTGCATACGGCTTGTGTATGCTTATCAATACGCCGATTGCTATTGTTAATTTTATAATAAAAGCCGTAATTGCAGTTGTGATACCGCTTGGTATCAATACACTTTTGTTCTTCAGAACTGAAGAGTTTAAAGCAGTTAGAAACATGGCAAACCGCATTTTTAAAAAAGTATTAGGCAAGTTAAAAAGAACATAAGGAATATGCAAAGGGGAAAGGGAAATGGAAAAAGTAAGCATTATTGTTCCTTGCTATAATGGTGAAAAGTTCATAGACCGTTGCATTGATTCGATCTATCAGCAGTCATATCCGTCAATTGAGTTGATTGTTGTGGATGACGGTTCTACAGATAACAGCAAAGAAAAAATACTTGCGTGGGTTGAGTGTTTTAAAGAAAAAGGATATGAACTTAAGTATTTTTATAAAGAAAACGGAGGCCTCGGAAGTGCAATCAATGCCGGGTTAAAATTAGTAAGCGGAGATTACATTTCTTTGCTGGATGCAGACGATGAGTATTTGCCCTGTTCAGCAGAGGAAAGAGTACGGTATTTGCAGGAAAACCCGAATGTGGATGTAGTTAGGACCAACGGTTGGAGTGTAAGAGAAAATACAAAATTTCTTTTTGTAAGAGACGAAGCTGAAAAGAAAATTAAAGATGTATTTACTGCACTTCTGCGTGGCGAAACAAACAACTGGGCGGGAAGCTATATGGTTCGTTCAAAGCCAATGTTTGAATTTTATCCCGACAGAGAAATTTATCAGTCCCGTTACGGTCAGAATCTTCAGTTCTTATTACCGTTGATTTATCGCAAAGAGTGTGGATTTATTGACAAACCACACATGAACTATATTCAGATAGGAGTTTCGTTGTCAAGGTCTGATGATGCCGAAGCTGCACAGAAAAAAGATCTTGAAAATGCTGCGGGATACAGAGATATACGAGTTCATATGCTGAACGAAATTGTAAAAGATGAAGCAGAAAAATCTTATTATCTTAATAAGATAGAAGGCAGTTATTGGAGAGGTATTCTCAATCTTGCTTCAATTCACAAAAATACGGAGCTTTTGAAAAAATCATATTCCAACATACTGAAGTATGAAGAGCCTTCAATTGAAGATAAGATTACATATTACAGTCATATATCACCAAAGAAAGCTATACCTTATAAAATAATAAGAAAGATAAAATATACTTTTAAAAAGAGTCTTTAAAAACTTACAAAGGCGGTATTGATATGCCTGAATTAGCATCAAAAAATTTATGTACGGGTTGTACGGCGTGTATGAACGCTTGCCCTAAAAACTGTATAGAAATGAAAGCAGATGCTGACGGATTCTTTTACCCTGAAATCACAAATGCCTCGCAGTGTATAAAATGCGGTAAATGTGAGATGGTATGTCCGATTAAAATTTCAAAGACACGAGAAGGAACACCGTCAGCGTATGCGGCGTATACGAAAGAGGATTCATTACGAAAAGGCAGTTCCTCAGGCGGAGTGTTTTCTGAGCTTGCAAAGTGTATACTGAATCAAGACGGTGTTGTATACGGTGCCGAGTATGATGAAAAATTTGATGTAAAACACACTCGCATTGATAATGAAAATGACCTTAATAAAATTAGAGGTGCAAAATATTCCGAGAGTGAATTAGGAAACATATTTAAAGATGTTTCTTCTGATTTGGAACAAGGCAAAAAGGTTTTATTTTCAGGAACACCCTGCCAGGTTGCGGGCTTAAAATCGTTTGTAAAAAAAGACTATGACAATTTGTATTGCGTTGATTTTGTTTGTCATGGTGTACCGTCACCGACAGCTTGGAAAGCTTATGTTGTTTACAGAGCAAAGCTTGACTCAAAAGGAAAAATGCCGACAGAAATCAACATGAGATCAAAATGCTCAGGTTGGAGCAATTACAAGTATTCAAGCGTCTTCAAATATGAAAACAGCGAAAAGATAGTTTCAAATGCAGATAACCTTTTTATGAGCTTGTTTGTCGGTGGTTGTCTGTCGAAGACATCATGTTCAAGTTGCAATTTCAAAGGGTACTCAAGAATCAGCGATATTACCATAGGTGATTTTTGGGGCATTTGGGACATAGCACCCGATATGGATGATGATAAAGGTACATCTGTAGTTTTGGTACAATCTCAAAAAGGACAAGAACTTTGGTCTGCAATATGTGAAAAGATGAAAGTCAAAGAAGTTACTCTTGAGCAAACAGGCAAACTTAATACATCAATTTTAGTATCATCAAATCAGAATAAGTATCGTAAAAAAGTACTTAAAAGAATAAAACAAGGAAAAATTGATACTTGCGGCGAAATTCTTGATTTAACGAATATATCTATTCTTACCAGAATAAAATGCAAAATAAAACGAATACTTAAAGTTTAAAAATTGATGCACAGAGGTTTTTGGATGAAAAAGAAGTCGAAGTTGGTAACGGCATTTTGTATTGTTTTAGTTGTTGTTATCGTGGTTGCGTCTTTGATTTATCACGGAGAATGGGATTTGAAAGTAACAAAATATACAATTGAAAATGAAAAAGTTAAAACACCGTTTCGCGTGGCTCTGTTGGCGGATTTGCATTTGAGGGAATACGGTGAGAGTAACATTGAACTTCTCTCAGCCATAAAAGAGCAAAAACCTGATCTGATACTTGTTGCAGGGGATATGGTGGATAAAAAGTCAGACGATATAAGTGTTGCAGTCAGTTTGTCTGAAGAACTTTGCAAAATAACTGATGTTTATTTTTGCCTCGGTAATCACGAACGAGCAGTTAACAACAGGACAGGCACGGTGTTTTCAGAGATGGAGAAAACAGGTGCGGTTTATCTTGATAACGCAGCTTTAGATGTAAAGGTTAAAGGTCAGGATATACTTATCGGCGGGTTGTCATCTTATCCTGATTATTACACACCGCATTATGATTTCATTGCAGAGTTTGAAAAAAGCGATTTGTTTAAATTACTTTTGTGTCATTATCCGGAGTATTATCCGGGTACACTTGAAAAATATGACCTCGACTTAATTCTTTCGGGGCATGCCCACGGAGGGCAGGTAAGGTTGCCGGGTATAGGCGGTGTATTTGCACCCGAGCAGGGATTTTTTCCAAAATACACAAGGGGTGTTTACAAATCAGATACGGCGACCATGATTATAACTGCGGGTCTCGGAGATTCCAATTCTTTTCCGAGAATAAATAATCCGCCGGAGCTTGTGATAATAGACATAAAATGATTTGTAGAAAATACACAAACAAAGCGTGTTAAATTCAAAAAAATTCATTACGAAAAAAGTCGGAAATTGCTTTAAAAAATGATTGAAATATATTAAAATATATATGGGATGTCAAAGAGGAGGTCAACAACATGGCAAACTTAATCGAAGCTTTAACAACAATACCGGTAGGACCGCTCGGAATCGTTGCATTACCGGGTTGTGAGGAACTTGCAAGCAAGATAGATAAATATCTTGTAAACAGCAGAGCTCAGAAAAACAGCGAACATAAAAACACTATAGCTTTTGCGGGTTATGAAAGAGATACCTATTTAATCGATGTTAATTTTCCGAGATTCGGTACAGGTGAAAGTAAGGCGGTTGTCAGACAGACAGTAAGAGGTTATGACATATTTATTGTTTGTGATATGTTCAATTATGGTATTGAATACAAGATGTATGGTCAGAAAAGACAGATGACCCCCGATGATCATTATGCAAACTTAAAAAGAGCAATCAGTGCAATAGCAGGTAAGGCTAACAGAATTACAGTCGTTATGCCGATGCTTTATGAAGGCAGACAGCATAAGCGTTCAAGCAGAGAATCTCTCGACTGTGCAATCGCATTGCAGGAACTTTGCAATTTTATGGGTGTTGAAAACATTATTACATTTGATGCTCACGATGCAAGAGTTCAGAACGCTATTCCTTTGTCAGGCTTTGAAAATGTTCAGACTACATATCAGATGATAAAGGCTCTTATTAAGAATGAAGAAACACTTAATATCGACAAGGACCATCTCATGGTTGTTTCCCCTGATGAAGGCGGAATGCACAGATGTATTTATTATTCAGCAGTTTTAGGCGTTGACCTCGGTATGTTCTATAAACGCAGAGATTACTCGGTTGTTGTAGACGGTCGTAATCCTATAGTTGCTCATCAGTTTCTCGGTGACAATGTTGAAGGCAAAGATATTATAATTATTGACGATATGATTTCTTCAGGTGAGTCTGTAATTGAAGTTTCAAGAAAGCTCAAGGCTCTCAAGGCGAGAAGAATTTATATCTGTACAACATTCGGACTTTTCTGCAACGGACTTGATGTTTTTGATAAAGCATTCGAAGAAGGCGTTTTTGACAGAGTTTATACAACAAACCTTGTTTACAGAATGCCCGAATTAGCAGAAAAAGAGTGGTATGTAGAAGTTGACTTGTCAAAATATATTTCATTGATTATTGACACTCTTAATCATGACGGTTCTCTCAGCGGTCTTTTAGACCCTGTTGACAGAATTAACAAGCTTTTATTGAAAAACGGATTTAATCTTCCGGAGAAGCATTAAAAAATTGTTTTGTTAAATGCAAAAACCCACCGATAATGCTGACGCATATCAGTGGGTTTTGATTTAATAGATTTCAAATTTTGACAGAGTTGCAAAGCACCGTGTCTTTTCAATCGTAAGAAGAATTTCCGAGCTGATAAAATTTTTATCAAGCTGAATGATTTTTTTGTGTCCGATTGTTGTACCGGAGAAGACTTTTTTATATTTGTTGTTATGTCTTATTCTGACAGAGAATTTCTCGATCTGCTGACCGCTTGCGGTGTTCTCAGCCAGAACGATGTAATTGATAGGCGAGGGATTGGCAATGGTGAGTTTGATATTTATTTTGCTGTCACAATCTCCGCTATGCCAATAAGTGTTATCGTTTTTATCATTGATTTTATCGGCAGAATGTTTGGTATCTTTTGAAAAATCGGCTTCAATAACGGCTTTCTCAGCGTAATTTTTTTTGAAAATTTTGTCAATCTGATTGCCGAAAAGACAGATGTTTTCGGTATCAATATCACTGAATAATCCGTAGGCATCGGGTGAAACGCCTAAAACGAGTGAAGCATTGCCACCGACAGTTTTTATATATGTCGTTACTAATTTGTGCAAGGGTGTGAGCTTTTCATTCTCGTCTGCGTTATAATATCTGCTGGCACGCATGTGCATAAAAAACTCCGCAGGATACCAGACTAAATTTTCAGCCTTAGCAAGCTTTTTTATGCTTCCTAAATCAAGGTCAGCTTCATGGTATTTCGGTTTTCGGAATACATCCGGCATAACACTCCATTCAGAGGGTCGTGTAACACCTAATTCGTTACCGCCCCAACGAATATCGGGTCCGCATTTGGAAATAACTGCATCAGGTTGAAGCTTGCGGATAATCTCGATATATCCGTCTATATCGTAAACCTGACCTCTTTGTCCGATAGGTAAAGTATCGTCTAACCATACACAATCGATTTTACCGTAATTACTCAGCAACTCGGTCAGTTGTTTTTTGAAGAAATCATCATAAGCCTTACCGGTTCCGTGTGACCGTTCATGCTTATCAAGTAATGACAGATAAACACCGAATTTCATATCGTGTCTCCGGCAAGCCTCAGACACTTCTTTAACGACATCTCCCGTGCCTTCTTTCCAATCAGCATATTTTACAGAATAATCCGTATATTCGCTTGGCCAAAGACAAAATCCGTCGTTATATTTACAAGTAAGAATCAAGGTGTTAAAATGCCCTAATTTCAAAGTTTTGCACCATGAATCGGCATCAAACCTTGAGGGGTTAAAACGACTTGCTAACTCATAGCCGTGTCCGTTTCCCAGCGGAACATAAGTGTTAAGTCCAAAGAAAACGAGAGCGGATAGCTCGTTGTTTTGCCATTCAAGTTGTTTCTTTGAGGGTGTGACCAAAGACGCTTTTTTTATCAAATCTTTTTTATTCATAATATCAAATATCCTTTCAAATAGCTATAATACACCATATCCGAATAAAATTCAAGACTTAAAGGTGGAATACAAATGTTGCAGATTGTATACGGCAGAATCGGTAGCGGCAAAACCGGTTACATTTACAATGAAATAGCAAAAGAAATCGAAAAAGGAAACGATAAGCTGTTTCTTATTGTTCCCGAGCAGTATACTTTTGTCACAGAAAGGGAATTGTCAAACAAAATTGACCCGACAAAGCTTGATAATGTTGACATAACAAGCTTTTCAAGACTTGCGATAAAACTTGTTAAAAATTCTGCACAAAAAAAGAAGCTTGATGACTGCGGAAAAACCATGCTTATGAATATGGCGATGGACGCTGTATCGGATAAGCTCGATATATATGCAGGTTATGACAGAAATATTTCAATAGTCAGCGGAATGATATCTTTAATAGGTGAGCTTAAAAAATCTGCAATAACAAGTGAACAACTGCTTTCAATCTGCAATGAAATAAATAATGACACACTCCGAAAAAAAGTCAGTGAAACGGCAGTTGTTATGGAGATGTACGAAGCTTTATTGCATAGAGATTACATTGACGCAAGCGATGAGCTTGACAAGCTCTATGATGTGTTGGGAGAGCTTCGGTATTTTGAAAATTCAAAAGTTTTCATTGATGCTTTTCACAGTTTTTCGGGTCAGGAATTAAAACTGCTTGAGAGAATATTTGAACAGAGCGAAGATTGCTTCGTCACTCTGACAACGGACGATTTATTCCAAAGAGAGTATGATTTCGGACCGTTTGCATATTCAAAGACGAGTGCAAATAAATTGATGAATATAGCAAAAAAGACTTTTGTAAAAATTGCAGAGCCGATTTGTTGCAAGGGTGAAGGTTTTTATTCGGATGAAGCACTTGCTACGCTCGAAAAAGAGATGTATAAAACGGACTTTGAAACTTATGATGATAAGACAGAAAATATCATGGTTTGTTCTGCCGGTGATGTGAGAGAAGAATGTGTGTTTGTTGCACAACAGATAAAGAAGCTTCTGCGTTGCGAAAATTATCGTTGCAGAGACATCACTATCATCACAAGGTCGATGGACAAATATTGTGAGGAAATGGAATATCAGCTTGAAAAATACGATATTCCGCACTTCAGGGACGAAAGAATATCCATATCAAAACAACCTCTGATTTTATTTGTTAAAAACGCTTTGGCAATTGCTGTTGAGGGCTTTTCCGAAGAAAAGGTAATGGGATACCTGAAAACAGGTCTTACGGGGATTGATATTGAAAGTATATCGGAATTTGAAAACTATGTTCTGATGTGGGGCATTTCGGGAAATCAATTCAAAAGTGAATTCACAAGGCATCCTGACGGCTACGGAGCAGAATTTTACAATGAAGATAAAATAAGACTTGAGAAAATCAATACAATAAGACGCAGGGTTGCGGGTCCTTTAATAAAGCTTAAAGAAAACCTTGAAAACCCTGATGGAGAATCAGCCGCAAGGGCAATATATGAGTTGCTGACGACAGCCAGGGTATCGGATAATCTCAAGAAGCTTGCTGACGAATTGGAAGAAATCGGCGAGCCGACCTCGGCACGACAACAAGCAAGAATATGGGATGTTTTAATTGAAATCCTCGACGATTTTGCAGGAATACTTAAAGGAATGAGGCTTACCTCCAAAAGAGTTTATGAGCTTTTTAACGCGTCGATAAGGTCTGTTGACATTGGAAATATACCGCAAGGTCTTGATGAGGTTTCAATCGGAGATGCAGCAAGAATCAGAATTGATGCACCGAAGGCGGTTTTTGTTTTAGGTGCAAACGAAGGCGTATTTCCGATGATAGTCAAAAACAATTCTTCATTTAATGACAGCGACAGAAACAAACTCTGTGAATTGGGTCTTGATATAACAAAGAGCAGAGATAACAGAGCTGACGAGGAACGGTTCGTTGCATATTACGCGGTATGTTGTGCAACGGATAAGGTCTTTGTGACTTATTCGAAAAACTCATCTGACGGCGAAGCTATGACTGAATCAGAAATAGTAAGTCAGATAAAAAGCATAGTACCGAATTGCAGAGTTGTTGATACAAAACAAACCGATGTGATAGATTACTGTGAGGGTATAAGACCTGCATTTGAAATAACAGCATCAAAATTAAAAGAAAATACAACAGAAGCAAATTCCTTGAAAGCATATTTCAAGAAGTCTGATTTGTGGTACGGGAAACTTGAAGCTATAGAAAAACTCGATGATTCAAAACTTTACGAGATAAAAGATGATAAAATTGCAACCGAGCTTTTCGGCAAGGATATGTATATGTCGGCATCTCGCGTAGAGGAATACGGAATTTGTCCGTTTAAATATTTTCTCAGATACGGTATTTCGGCAAAGCCGAGAAAAAAAGCTGAGCTTGACCCTTTGCAGAAAGGTACGGTCATGCACCATGTTCTTGAAAATATTCTTAAAGAATGTGAGATTAAAGATTTCATAAAAATGTCCGCAGCAGAGCTTGGCAAAAAAACGGAAGAAATACTCCGCAACTATCTTGAAAAACAAATGGGCGGTGATGAAAACCCGAAGCGTTTTCAGTATCTTTTCGTCAGGCTCAAAAAGATTGTTGTCTTAATACTCGAGAGAATGCAGGCAGAATTTTCTGTCAGTAAATTTGAGCCTTCGGGGTTTGAGGTTAAAATTGGTTATGACGGCGAAGTTAGGCCCTATGAAGTCGAGCTCAAAAACGGCGGAACACTACGGCTCAATGGTTCGGTTGACAGAGTTGATACCATGGAGATTGACGGAAAAACCTATATAAGAGTTATCGACTACAAATCAAAATCAATGCAATTTTTACTCTCAAATGTTTTGAGCGGTTTACAGATGCAGATGTTTTTATATATGTTTGCTCTCAAAAAGAACGGCAAAGGCAAGTACGAAGGTGTTATTCCCGGCGGTGTGCTTTATGCTCCTACAACTGTGCAATTTATAAAAAGAGATAGCAAAACAGATGATGAAAAAATATCTCAAGAGCATATAAAAAACGGCAAGATGACCGGTATTGTTCTTGAAAACGAAGATGTTATAACGGGTATGGAAGAAGATTTGAAAGGCAGGTTTATTCCTGTTAAGGTTGACAAAAACGGAGAAATTGTCGGAAATCTTTTAACACTCGAAGAATTAGGTGCACTTAATTTGAGGCTTGATGAAATTTTGCGTGAAATGGCAGACAATCTTCAGCATGGAAAGATTCCCGCTTTACCTGTATATGGTAAAGGATATAAGGAGGAATGTACCTATTGTGATTTCAAATCCGTTTGCGGACATTCCGCTGATGATGAATTCAGAGAACTGTCCGGAGAAAAGCTCGAATTTTCGAGGCAACAGTTAGGTGGTGAAAATTCATAATGAAATGGACAACAGAACAACAAAATGCGATTGATTCAAGACAGGGTACGATACTTGTTTCTGCTGCAGCAGGTTCAGGTAAAACGGCAGTTCTGGTTGAAAGAATTATGGAAAGAATCACCGACAAAAATGTGCCGTGCAATATTGATGAATTACTTGTCGTTACATTTACAAAAGCAGCTGCATCACAGATGCGTGACAGAATTTCAAAGAAAATATCTGAAAGAATAATTAAAGACCCGACAGACAAGAATTTGCTGAAGCAACAAAGACTTTTACCTTTTGCGAAAATCAGTACAATAGACAGCTTCTGCATTGACCTATTAAGAGAAAATTTTTCGCAGGCAGGAATAAGTCCTGATTTCACGCTGATGGACGACAATGAAAACAGCCTGTTGAAATCTCAGATTGCCGCAGAAGTTGTGGAAGAAATGCACTTACAGGCAAGTGAAGGTTTTTTAAACTTAAGTGAGCATCTCATAAATGCAAAAAACGCGGATTCAAAGCTTGTTGAAATGATTATTAAGCTTTATGAAATTGCCCAATCACATCCGTTCCCCGAGAAATATCTTGACCTGCTTCTTGAGAATTACGGAAGCGGAGAGATATTTAAAGAAGAAATTTTATCACAAGTTATTAAGATACTTGAATATTGTAAATTACAATCCGATATTGCGATTGAAACTGCACTTGGTGATGAATGTATCACGGAGGCTTATCTTCCTGCGTTGGAAGCTGATAAAAGAATGATAGAGACCTTCATCAAGGAGTTTGAAAAATCGGACTGGGACACAATGGCATATCTTTTTAAAGATATTTCATTTCAACGCTTTTCTTCAGTAAAGAGGGGATATGCCTCAAAAGAAAAAGATAAGGTAATGGCAATCCGCGGCGAATATAAAGCTTTTCTTAATAGTTTATCATCATATTTTATTGCTGATGAAATCACTTGCGATGAAGCGATAAAAGCGACTGAACCTATAATTGCTGCGTTGGTTGAAGCAGTCAAGCTTTTTTCTTACAAAATTAACGAGGTAAAGAGAAATACAAATAAATTCTATTTTTCAGATGTTCTGCATCTTGCAATCAATATGTTGACGGACGGCGAAAACAAAACTCAGATAGCAAAGGATATTTCCGAAACGCTAAAAGAGATTATGATTGACGAGTATCAGGATACAAATAAGGCTCAGGATATGCTGTTTTCAGCAATATCAAAAGATGAAAGCAACTTGTTTATGGTGGGCGATGTCAAGCAGAGTATCTACCGATTCCGTCAGGCTATGCCTGAAATTTTCTTGGAACGAAGAAGCAAAATGGAGAAATATTCAAGTGATAACTATCCTGCAAAAATATTTCTCGACAGAAACTTCAGAAGCCGTAAGGGTGTGATTGACGGAATCAATTTTATCTTCAGACAGATTATGTCAGATTCTGTCGGTGATGTTGATTATAACGATGATGAAGCACTCGTATATGCGGCAGGTTATGAAGAAAAAAATGAAGCAGACACGGAAATACTTTTTATCAAGGATTTGCGTTTTGATGAAAATGAAGAAGCGATTGAGGTTGAAGGTAAAGTTATTGCCGATAAAATTCACTCAATCGTGGGAAAGCTTGAAATAACCGATGGTGATATAAAGAGAAAAGCCGATTACGGTGACATAGCAATACTTATGCGAAGCCTGGCAACAAAGGGTGACAAGCTTGCAAAGGTACTCTCAAATGAGGGAATACCTGCTTATTCGGAAAAATCAAACAGTCTGTTTGAAGCGTTCGAAGTAAATGTTTTCTTATCACTTTTGCAGATTATAGACAATCCCTTGCAGGATATTCCTCTGCTGTCTGTGATGCTTTCACCGATATTCGGTTTTACTCCTGATGATATTGCAAAATTGAGAATAGATGATAGAAAATCATCGGTATATGCCTGCATACTAAAAAGCGATGATGAAAAATGCAAGGAATTTTTAAATAAAATCAAACACTTCAGAAACCTTTCACTTACCATGTCGGCGGAATCATTCTGCCGCAGACTTCTTGACGAAACCGCTTATGCGACAATGATATTGTCAATGAAAAACGGCAAGAACAGACTTTCGAATGTTTTGTCCTTGCAAAGCTATGCAAAAGCCTTTGATGAAAATTCAGAGGGCGGCTTCGGAAGCTTTGTCAGATATCTTGAAAAGATAAAAAATCAGGGTAGCAGAGGCGGTAAAGGTGAAGCTGAAGCACAGAAAAATGCTGTCAGCATAATGACAATTCATAAAAGTAAGGGACTTGAGTTTCCTGTTTGTATTCTTGCAAATTGCAGTAATAAGTTTAATAGTAATGAATTAAGTGAAAATCTGCTTGTGCATCCGAAGCTGGGTGTGGGCTGCGTTGCAAGAGATGTCGACAGATTGGTGCAGTATGATACAATTTCGCACAAAGCTGTTGCAATGGCTACACGAAAAACTGATATAAGTGAAGAAATGAGGCTTTTGTATGTTGCAATGACAAGAGCGAAAGAAAAGCTGATCTGCACACTGATGTTTAACAATCCCGAAAAGAAGCTGCTCGAATTATCAGTTAAAGTCGGGCAAGAAAAACGCATACCCGAGCTCGTTTTAGAAAATTCGCTCAATTTTTCAACATGGATTGCAATGGCGGCTTTAAGGCATCCCGGTGCACGAAAAATCCGTGAGGAGTTGATGCTTGATGTTAAAGAACTGCCGTCAGATTCGCCGATGCATTTGGAAATAATCTATCCTGACACCGATGTTGAAGATTTTTCGGTTGAGCAGAGTGAATCAACAGAAACAGATGAAGAGCTTATAGCACGAATTGAAGAAGCGGCAAATTATAAGTATCCGTACTCACAGTTGTCTGAGGTGCTTGCGAAAATTTCTGCTTCCGAATTATCGAGCGAATATAATTACAGAGATTATTTTGCTGCATCTAAGCCGAAGTTTTTGAATGATGATAAGCTGACAGGTGCGGAAAGAGGTACCGCAACACATACATTCATGCAGTATGCTGACTATACAAAGGCTAAATCCGAACCTGAAGCTCATGCAAAGGAGTTGGTGGAAGAGGGTTTTATTTCACAACAACAGCTCGAAGCGATAGATTTCATAAAGGTCAAGAATTTCTTTAATTCATCACTCGGAATAAGACTTATGCAATCCGACAAGGTGTATAAAGAAAAGAGATTTATCATAAATATACCGATAACAGATGTCTATAAAGATTTGACAGATGAAATGAAAAATGAAAAAGTACTCGTACAAGGTGTACTTGACTGTGCTTTTGAAGAAAACGGCGAAATAGTGTTGCTTGACTACAAAACGGATAGGGTGAAGAATGAAAGCGAGCTTGTTTCAAGATATTCCGAACAACTTATGATGTATAAGAAAGCACTTGAAATAACAATGGGTAAACCGGTTTCGCAAACATTCCTTTATTCATTCTCGCTCGATAAAGAAATTGAGCTGAAGTAATAATAAGGAGATTTCAAGCATACAATTAAACAGTCCTTTTAGGAGTTGATTGTATGAAAGAAATCGCAACTGAGCGTGCAGTATGTCTTGGAGAATATATCGTGGAAACAGGTGCAACCGTAAGGGCAGCAGCACAGAAATTCGATGTGTCAAAGTCGACGGTGCACATGGATGTTTCCAAACGGCTCAGACGACTCAATCCGACGCTTCATGCTCAGGTCAGAGAGGTCTTGGAAACCAACAAAGCTCAAAGACATATAAGAGGCGGAATGGCAACAAAGGCGAAGTACGAAAAAATGACATAAAATTAACGGTATCTTGAATTGACAAGATACCGTTATTCTCATTTCAGGAAGCATTGAACAATTATTTCTTCTGCTTCTTCTTCGGTCATACCGAAGGTTTGTAATTTTATAAGCTGGTCATTGTTAACTCTGCCGATTGCGGCTTCGTGAACAATCTGAGCAAATTCGTTGTTAGCGGCAATTTCGGGGATTGAACGGACTTTTGCGTTATCCATGATAATCGAATCGCACTGAACATGAGCTCTGCAGGGTGCATTACCGACGGCTCTCGGATAGAAAATCTGAACTGATTCATCTTTTGCAACCGAACGCGAAATTATCTGTGCAGAAGAATTATCTCCATCAAGATTTATTTCCACATCAGAACGGGCAGACTGTTTTCCGTGGGTCATAAGTCGTTCTGTTATAACAAGCTTTGCATCAGCTTTAAGGTAAGCTTTCATATCACGAGCGGTTGAATCAACACCTTTAATCTGCACGGATTCCATTTCACAGAATGAGTTTTCATCCATATAAATCTCGGTAGTGGGGTTTAAAATTCTGTCGCCCGAACCGTCGCCTTCACCGTAATGCTTTTCGACATATTTGACTTTGGCATTTTTGCCGATATGAAAACGGTGAATACCGTCATGCTGAGATTTTTCATCGCCCGAATTATGAATGCCGCAACCGGCAACAATCAACACATCTGCGTCATCACCGATATAAAAATCGTTGTAAACCATGTCGTTGATTCCGCTTTCGCTGATTATTACGGGAATGTGGACACTTTCGTTTTTAGTGCCGGGAGCGATTGTAATATCAATACCGGGCTTGTCCTCTTTGTTGGTGATTTCAATATTTGCCGTACTTCTTCTGCCGTGTCCCTCGCCGTTTTTGCGGATGTTATAAGCACCTGCGGGAATTTCGTGAAGGTCCGATACTGCCTGAAGCAGAGAGCTGTCTATCTTATTCATATCAAACACCTCCTCTGAAATTGCAACCGGGGTCAAATTCACCCATAAGCTGCGGGAAGATTTCATCCTTGGTGCCTTCCGAGCGAATTTTTCCGTCAGCGACAACAACAAGCTTGTCGGCAAGTTGCATTATTCTTTCCTGGTGAGAGATGATTATAACGCTGTTTGCAGTATTTCTGATTGAAGTTTTGAAGCTTTCAATCAGCATCGCAAAACTCCAAAGGTCAATACCTGCTTCCGGTTCATCATAAATTGAAACCTTCAGATTTCTTGCCATCAATGTAGCAATCTCGACCCTTTTGACTTCACCGCCTGAAAGGGAAGAGTCGACATCTCTGTTGAGATAATCCTTGGAGCAAAGACCGACATTGGTAAGATAAGCACAACACTCGTCAACAGGCAATTCGCTGCCGTGTGCGAGGCTTAAAAGCTGTCTTACCGTAAGTCCCTTGAAGCGGGGCGGATGCTGGAATGCATAACCGACACCGAGCTTTGCTCTTTCGGAAACGGACATATCGGTAATATCTGTTCCGTCAAGAATTATTTTACCTGATGTAGGTTTTTCAATACCCATTATAACTTTTGCAAGTGTAGATTTTCCGCCGCCGTTAGGTCCCGTAATAACAGTAAATGTGTTGTCGGGAATTTCCAAGGATATACCGTTTAGTATATCGAGTGTGCTGTCAGCCGCATTTTCGACGGAAAAACAGATGTTTTTGAGTTCGAGCATAGATTCTCCTTGAATTTATCTGATGTTGATTTTTTTCTTAATAAGATAGGATGTTGCGAATTGAAGTCCGATTGAAGTGATAATCGGGAATATGATTCCGCCGACGGGAAGATAGGGATGAGAGGCGGAAAGGGCAAATACACTCTCAAGCTGAGCTTTTGTAATTGTGAAGTAAACTGTGTTTTCAACAATAACTATTGCCATCGGAATGTGTTTCATACCCCATACGAACAATACGATAGAAACAACCAATACTGCGAATAAAACGATTATTGTTGCAAGACCTGAAGGCATTTTGCGGAAAAGCTTTGTGTGAGCGATAGTGATTGCAAAGTATACCTTACAAACCAAAGCAAGCAAAAATACAAAGAACATTATAAGAATAGCTATCATCGGCACTTTTAATGTTTCGAGGTCGGGGATAGCTTTAAGCTCGTTCAATAAATCGTAAAACTGCGTCATGAAAGTTTTGATGTTTTCACTGACCTGAGCGAGCGAATAGAAAAAGCTGAACACAGAAATTATTGTGACGAATATAGATGTGATAAATACCCATGCAAAAGATACGATTGTTTTGGAAAAAAGCAGATGTGAGGATTTAACGGGCAGTGTTAGTGTCAGATAACCCTGAGCACCGAACATTGAACGGTTATAGTTGCTTATTACCATTACAATTGTCATAACGATTGAAACAACGGATATTCCGGCAAGTGCAAGACCACCGAGTATTGTGACTAAAGCACTTTTAACAAAGAGGAGCAGCAACATGGTGAGAATTGTAATACCTGCGGCTAAGTAAAGACCTGACATGGATTGCCATGAGGTTTTAAATTCGTTTTTAATCAATTTGCCAAGCATGACCGAATACCTCCTTGAATACTTCTTCGACAGTATGACCTTGTTTTTTGATTTCTTCGACAGAGGAGTTTACAACAACCTTGCCTCGTTCAATCATAAGAACACTATTGAATATTTTTTCAACATCGTTGATAAGGTGAGTTGAAAGAAGAACGGTTGAGTTTGCAGCGTAGTTCTTCATAATGAAATCAAGAATGAACTCTCGTGCGGCAGGGTCAACTCCACCGAGCGGCTCGTCAAGGATATAAAGCTTAGCGTTTCTTGACATAACAAGGACAAGAAGAAGCTTTTCTTTCATACCCTTTGACATGGCTTTCATTTTCATTTTTCTCGGAAGCTCAAATCGGTCGACCATAGCCAACGCTTTTTCTTTGTCAAAATCTGCAAAAAAATCAGCCATGTAGTTGATAGCCTGAACAGCGTTCATCCATTCGGGAATATATGATTTGTCGGGCATAAAAGCGATGAGTGATTTAGTGGTTACTCCGGGCTCACGACCGTCGATATAAACCTTACCCGAATAATCATTGATAAGACCTGTCAATATTTTTATAAGAGTTGTTTTGCCGCAACCGTTAGGACCCAACAACCCTATAATCTGAGCGGGCTGAAATGAAAAAGAAATATTATCAAGCACATTATGCTCGCCATAGGATTTTGTGAGATTTTCAACTGAAATGATAGGTGGCATAAAATTCCTACCTCCTTAGACTAAATATTGTTTCACAGTATTATCGCACATTTTATACTGATTTGTCAATCAATATCCGAATAAATAACACTTTGTTTTCAAAAAATTTTTAATTGGTATATAATTAAAAAAATTTAAAAAGATTTTTACAAATTTTTAACTCAAAATCAGTCTGAAAATTTGACTTTTGCGAGTATAGATATTATAATTACTCTGTAACACTATGCTGAAGAAAGGGAGTGCATGACTTGCCGGTATTTTTTGAACAGATAAGCAGATACGCGATTTGTGCACTCGGTGTCTTGATTCTGGTTATCTGTGTTATTTCTCTGTTAAAGAGAAGAAGCGTGCACACAGAAAAAGCATTTTTAACAAGTACCTCAAGCGGTGAAAGGACAAGTCTTAGGGATTTTGAAACATCAATAGGCAGAAGTAAGGCTTGTGATATTGTGCTTGATCACGGTACAGTCTCGAGATTCCATGCGGTTATCTCAATGAGGAAGAAGACATGGTATCTGACAGATACATTTTCAAAAACCGGAACCTTTATTAACATGAAAAAAATAAAGTACAGGGCACCGATAAAAGACGGCGATGTTATCTCGTTCGGGACAGCAGCGTACAAATTTGAAACACCGTTTATTTCAGACGAGGAACCTGACGAAAAAATGCTGAAATCATCAAAACAAAAGGAAAAAACGCAGGCTCAACCGGTCTATGTTTCCGCATTGATTGATGACAGTAAAGATACGGCATACTGTCTTAATTTGTCAGACTGCAGAATAGGACGAGACCCTGAGCAATGTGATATTGTATTAAAAAATGCAACAGTATCAAGACTTCATGCAAGACTTTATCATAATTCTCGTGGTTGGATGCTTGAAGACCTTAATTCAAGGGCGGGAACAAAGATTAACGGAGAATACATCGAAGGTAAAACAAAATTAAACGAGGGCGATGAAATCAACATCGGAGGAGTAAAGCTTAAGTTTTGTCTGAGATTCAAACGCGTAAAATAAAGGAAATGGTGCTATGACACAGCTCTACACAAAAGTTGAAAATAAGCGATTTCCGTGGCTGCCGGTATTATTATTGCTGACGGTCTTTCAGTTTATAACTTACGCTCAGGTATTGTTTAATTCTGAGGAATTCAACTTTAATCTGCTTTTAGTTTTCGGTGCATATACTGCGATTGAATGGCTTTATTTTATTATTGTAAGAATTGTGACCCGCAGGACAGGAATGGAACTTGAAATGATAGCTTTTTTCTTGTCGGGAATAGGTCTTGTTGTTTCAGCGAGTGTGGTGCCTGATTTTGCATTAAAGCAGTTTGTTGCAATATTGATAGGACTTGTCGGATTTATTGTCTTGAGCTTCATTTTGAGCGATGTTGATATTGTTATGAAACTACGGACACCGGTAGCGATTTTAGCGATAGGCATACTTGTTCTCAATATATTGTTGGCATCTGAATTTAACGGTACACTTAACTGGATAACAATCGGCGGAATTTCTATTCAACCGTCGGAGCTTGTAAAGGTGGCATTTATCTTTGTCGGTGCGGCAACCTTGGAAAAACTGCAATCTGCACGAAGCATTACGAGATACATTGTTTTTGCCGTTGCTTGTGTAGGTATACTTTTCCTGATGCGTGACTTCGGAACGGCACTTATTTTCTTCTTTACATTTATAGTAATCGCATTTATGCGTTCAGGTGATGTAAGAACAATCGTGCTTATATGTGCGGCGGCACTTTTA
Organism: Acutalibacteraceae bacterium; assembly: GCA_045540355.1. GTDB lineage: Bacteria > Bacillota > Clostridia > Oscillospirales > Acutalibacteraceae > RGIG2945. The sequence goes on from JAZQHB010000006.1 coordinate 66,045, forward strand.
GGTGCACTTCTTATAATTTACTTTAAACCCTATGTTGCAACAAGATTTGCAACATACAGACATATCTGGGATTTTGTTGATGACCAGGGCTTTCAGCAGACAAGAACACTTATATATTCCGTTGCGGGCGGTCTTTTCGGTGTCGGTATCGGCAACGGAGAATTAAAAGATGTTTTCGCATCTACAACAGACCTTGTATTCGGAATGCTTTGTGAGGAGTGGGGTATACTCCTTGCTTTTGCAGTAATATCTTGTTTTGCTTTCATTACAATTCATGCAATCAAAAGCACAAAAACATCGGTTTCGGCATTCTACGCAATTGCAGCTTGTTCTGCTGCGGCACTTATGATGTTCCAATGTGCACTTAATGTTTTCGGTTGTACGGATATACTTCCCTTTACGGGTGTTACGCTTCCGTTTGTCAGCCGAGGCGGTACAAGTATGATTTGTTGCTGGGCATTGCTCGCATTTATAAAGAGTGCTGATACCGCAAATGTCCTTCCTACTTTTGAAAGGAGGGTAATCGGCGAATGAGAAATACAGTAAGACGCTCCTTGGTTTTAATTCTTGTTATTGTGCTTTTTTTCGGCGGAATGGGTGTTTTGCTTGCGGAGTTTATTCTGCAAGGTTCTGATTGGGTTACTCACAAAGCGGATAGGCATATCTATAACAACGGTGCAATAATCAATGCAGGAAAAATTCTTGACAGAAATAAAACCGTGCTTGCATATTCGGAAGACGGTGAAAGGCATTTTAATGAAAACGAATCTGTAAGAAAAGCCACACTCCATACAGTTGGTGACACAACGGGCTATATTTCAACAGGTATTCATACAAGCTACAGTGCAAAGCTTTCGGGATACAATCTGGTGAACGGTGTATATAACCTTAAAAAGTACGGTCAGGGCAATAATATTCTTCTGACAATAGATTCCGATGTGTGTGCAACTGCCTATAATGCTCTTAACGGCAGAAAAGGTTGTGTGAGTGTTTATAATTACAAAACAGGTGAGGTGGTCTGCGTTGTCTCCGCACCGACATTTGACCCTGAAAATAAGCCGTCGGATATAGATTCTGATGAAAGCGGAAAATACGACGGTATTTATCTCAACAGGTTTTTCTCGGGACTTTATACACCCGGCTCAACTTTTAAAATTATCACATCAGCGGCAGCTATCGAAAACATACCCGATATATATTCAAGACGGTTTACCTGTACGGGCAGCTATCAGATGGGCAGCGGCAAGGTTATTTGCAACGGTACACACGGTACAATAGATTTTGAGCAGGCACTCGGATATTCATGCAACTGTGCGTTTGCTCAGATTGGCGAGCTTTTAGGAACGGATATTCTTACACAAACAGCTGAAAAGCTCGGCTTCAATAAGGATATGTCTATAGGCGAAATAGATATAAATACAAGCTTATTTACTTTGTCAAAAACAAATAGCCTCGATTTGGGTTGGGCGTCAATAGGTCAGTACGAAACACTCGTAACACCGACACACATGTTGACCTTAATGGGTGCGATTGCAAATGGCGGAACAGCGAAAATGCCCTTTGTTGTCAATAAAATGACATCTCCGTCGGGCACTACGGTACAAAAAACTATAGCGACAAATTGCAGAGAAATAAATCTTGAGGAATCAACGGCACAAAAACTCAAATCAATGATGAGAAATAATGTTAGCCAATACTATGGTGATTACAGATTTCCGGGGCTTTCAATCAGTGGCAAAACCGGTACGGCAGAGGTTGCGAACGGAGAGCCGCATGCTTGGTTTGTCGGCTTTTCCGAAGACCAATCATTCCCGTATGCATTTGTTGTAATTCTTGAAAACTCGGGAAGCGGTAGCGGTAACGCAATTCCCGTAGCAAATACTGTTTTACAGAAAATCAAAGAAAAGGGGTAATACTTATGGTATTAGACAATGTAAAAAATTTATCTCTCTACAAATCCTTGATAGCTTCAATGGATAAAATAGAAGCTTTTGTTAAGGAATATAAGGCTTCTCCGAAAGAGAACGGCACATACTTCCTTGATAACGCTGACGGAAGTAAGCTCCGTGCAAGTGTCAGCACTTATGATACAAAGTCCGCGGAAGGAAGCTTCTTTGAAGCTCATAAAAAATATATTGACCTTCAATATATTGCAGACGGCGAAGAAAATATCGGTTGGGCATATCTCGACAACAACCTTAAACCGACAGATGAATTTGATGCAGAAAAAGACATCGGCTTCTTTGATGGTGATTGCGGAAGTTGGATTACGGTTAAGAAAGACAGCTTTGTAATCCTTTTCCCCGAAGATGCTCACATGCCCTGCATCTCAACAACAGACAAACCCGAATCAGTTACCAAGATAGTATTCAAAATTTTATGTGAATAACTAAAACGGCAAATAAAAAAAGGAGGAACGGTTTATGCTTTCAGTTATAATCCCGTCATACAACGAGGAAGAAATGATAGAAAAAACTGTCGATGTGATTTCGGCGATATTGAAAGATGCACATATTGATAACGAGTTGATTTTCGTTGATGACGGCTCAAAGGATGAAACATGGAAGAAAATCCGTTCTGCATCCGTTTATGCGGATAATGTGAAAGGTGTTCACTTTTCGAGAAATTTCGGAAAAGAAGCGGCGATATATGCAGGACTTTTACATTCAAAGGGTGACTGTGCAGTTGTTATTGATTGTGACTTACAGCATCCGCCTGAAAAAATTGTTGAGATGTATAAGCTCTGGCAGGAAGGCTACGAGGTAGTCGAGGCTGTAAAGTCTGACAGAGGTAAGGAGTCTGCTTTTCACGCTTTTGCAGCAAAAAGCTTTTATTCTCTTATCAGCGGAGCGACAAAGATTGATATGTCAAGAGCATCTGATTTTAAATTGCTTGACCGCAAAGCGGTTGTTGCCTTACTTAATATGAAAGAAAAAGATGCTTTCTTCAGAGCACTTTCGTCGTGGATTGGCTTTAAAACGACTCAGATTGAGTTTGAAGTTCAGGAAAGAACGGCAGGAGAATCTAAGTGGTCTACAAGGAGCCTGATGAAATACGCAATAACTAATATTACTTCATTCTCAGCCGCACCGATGCAGATTGTTACGATATTGGGTGTGTTGATGTTTGTTGTGATGGTCGTTTTCGGAATTATTGCGTTAGTGCAGAAAATGATAGGTATTGCGGCAGATGGCTTTACGACAGTAATACTGCTCCAACTTTTCACAGGAAGCGTGGTAATGATAAGCCTTGGAGTTATAGGCTTTTATATTGCAAAAATATATGAGGAAGTAAAAGCAAGACCTAAGTTTATCGTATCTGAAACTTGCGGCGACGAAAACGATAAATAAACCAATGCTTTTAAAATAAAATTTCAAAAGGAGTTGACAAAATGGGACCGATTAAAGTTAATTTCGGTGGAGGCAACAGACAAAAAGCGGTTGTTATCCCACCTGAAAAAGCGGTACTGAAAACGATAATCAATATTATCGGAACAATCATCATAGGGGCAGTTGCATATTACTTTATGCTTCCTCCGCTTAATCTCAAGGCAATAGAGTTCTATTTCTTTATTGCGGTTATTTGTGTAGGCTATGTAGTGATGTCAATCATTACATCAAGAGCAATTACACGACCTGAGTATATGCCTTATGTCACCAGGCGACAGATAATAGCACCGCTTGCTGTTTTTCTTGTTGCATTGGTAATACTGTTGGGTGGCTTGGTAGTATCTTCCGTAGTTTTCAGAGCAAAAGAATACAGTAAGCTTTTACCGGTGGAAACAGGTAACTTCTCAGAGGATATTGAAGAGATTGATTTCTCAAGCGTACCGAGACTTGATGATGATTCGACAGCTGCGTTGGCAAAGAGAAAACTGGGTGACCTTATTGACTATGTTTCACAGTATGAGGTTGACACACACCAGACACAGATTAACTATAAAAACCAGCCTGTCAGAGTTACACCTTTAAAATATGCAGGTATAATCAAATGGCTTGCAAATACAAAACAGGGTATCCCTGCATACATTATTGTTAACATGACAACGCAACAAACAGAGCTTGTTGAGCTTGAAAACAATATCAGATATACAACTGCAGAGCATTTCGGCAAACGACTTTCAAGACATCTCAGATTCCAATATCCGACATATATGTTTGATGAACCGAGCTTTGAAATCGATGAAAACGGACATCCGTACTGGATTTGTGCCCGTATTGATAAAACCATCGGTCTTATGGGCGGCGACGATGTCATCGGTGCAGTTGTCTGTGATGCGGTAACAGGTGAATGTAATTACTATACAATCGATCAAATCCGTACAGATAAAGCCCTTCAGTGGATTGACAGAGTTTACACACCGACGCTCATTATTCAGCAGTATGACTATTCAGGTCAATTCAAAAACGGCTTCTGGAACTCACTCCTTGCACAGAAAGATGTTAAGGTTACAACAGAGGGCTATAACTATCTTGCGTTGAACGATGATGTGTATTTCTATACAGGCGTCACTTCTGTTACATCTGACCAGTCAATCGTCGGTTTTGTACTTGTAAATCAGAGAACAAAGGAATCTAATTTCTACAAAATCGGTGGTGCTAAGGAGCTTTCTGCTAAAGAATCTGCTCAGGGTCAGGTACAACAGTACGGCTATACTGCAACATTCCCGATTCTTCTCAACATTGAGGGTCAGCCGACCTACTTCATGACACTTAAAGACAAAGATAACCTTGTAAAAATGTACGCAATGGTTAATGTAAGTCAGTACAATGTTGTTAAAACGGCAACAACTCTCGAAGAATGTCAGGCTAATTATGTAAAAGCGTTGCAAACAGAGCTGAAGCTTGACATCGACACAGAAGATAATGAGGCAGATTCGGGCAAGAATGAGGGAACTCAGAATCAAAAACCCGAAACCGAAGTTAAAACAATAACAGGCAAAATTACCGATATCAGAACTTCCGTAATCGGCGGTGAGAGCTACTATTATATCAAGCTTGATAAAGGTGATGTTTATTACAAGACTTCCGCAAGCAAGAATGAAAGTGTAGTAATCCTAAACAAGGGCGATGAAATAACCGTTACTTATGCAGGGGACGGAGAAGGCTCAATAATAAATGTAACAGAAATAAAATAATGCTTGACAAGACAAGCATTTTATGGTATCATACCATTTGCCGCATATTCAGGGCTTATCAAGTCAGTTTAATCTGCGCCCCGAAATAGCGAGTCTTAAATAAGGTGGTAAAGAAAATGTACGCAATCATTGAAACCGGCGGAAAACAGTACAAAGTACAGGCCGGAGACAGCATCTACATCGAAAAGCTCGAAGTTGAAGCAGACAGCGAAGTTATCTTTGATAAAGTTATAGCTGTTGGAGCTGACGATGGAATCAAAGTAGGCGCTCCGTATGTTGAGGGTGCAACAGTAAAAGCAAAGGCTATCAAAAACGGTAAGGCTAAGAAGATCACAGTCTTCACTTACAAGCCCAAGAAGAACGAAAAGCGTAAGATGGGTCACAGACAGCCCTATACAAAGGTTGAAATCGCTGAGATCAACGCATAATTATTCTTATGATTACTGTAACATTCTATACCAAGAACGGCGGTATCGGTGGTTTTGAAGCCACAGGTCATTCCGGTCTTGATGAATCAGGCAAGGATATCGTTTGTGCCGCAGTTTCTTCCGCACTTTATATGGCGGTTAATACGATAACGGAAGTGCTTCTGATTATCGCTGAGATTACTGTAAATGATGACGGATTTATGAAATTGAATTTGTCGGAAAACGATGTTCAGCACTCACAGGAAATTTTAAAGGGATTAGAGCTTCATTTAAAGGAGCTTGAGAAACAGTATCCCGAAAACATTAAAGTAGTTTACGGAGGTGTCGATAATGCTTAAAATTAACATTCAATTATTTGCTCATAAAAAAGGTATGGGTTCGACAAGAAACGGTCGTGACTCAGAATCAAAGCGTCTTGGTGCAAAGCGTGCAGACGGACAGTTTGTACTCGCAGGTAACATCCTTGTAAAACAGCGTGGAACACACATTCATCCCGGCAACAATGTTGGCAGAGGTTCAGATGATACTTTGTTCGCACTTATTGACGGCGTTGTTAAGTTTGAACGCATGGGCAGAGATCGCAAAAAGGTTAGCGTTTACGCAGAGCAGTAATAATTTAAAAGCATTGAGGCAGAGCATTACGCTCTGCCTTTTTTCTTTTATGGGAATGTTAAAAATGCGCAGACCGCTTACGCTACAAGCAAACTTCGCCACTCGACGTACCTTTGTACGCCTTCGGGAAAATCCAAATAAGGCTTTTGCCTTATTTGACTCAGTTTGCTTGTTCTGCATCATTTTTTCCTATTCCCGTTTTCTTAATAATCAACTATTGTAAATTTGAAATAAATGTGATATAGTATTAGTGCGAAACGAAATTTATCATAACAATAATAAATGCATATACCGTAAACATTTGCGTATTTTACTTTGTGTAAAAATGCAGGTGTTCTTAATGTGTACGGTATATTCATTGTTATGATATGTTTATCACATTCGTTTCGCAGCGTCGAACCTTGCATTTTTCGTGCGTGGCTTCGGCTGCGCATTTTTTATTTTTGGAGGAGTTTTTGTGTCGCGTTCAAATTTTGCAGTTCCGTGTGTTAATTCTTATATGCACGCACCTTATGTGGCAAACGGTATAATGATAAGACATGGTTTTGAAAAAAGCGAATATGATGATGGGGAAGAAGTCTTTAAAAAAGAAAACGAAGAATTAAATATTATTCAGTATGTAAAATTCGATTTTGATTTTGAAACCTTTATTTTTTCTGCATGGATTAAATTTAAAGATGATGTGGAAAAGCACAGAGAATACAGACTTGAACATTTCTCCAATGAAGCAAAAGAAACAAAAGAATTAAATGATGTAATAGGTGAACTTGAAAAAATGTTTGGAAATCGACTTCATTTAAAAGAAATATATGTTTACGAATAAGTGAGAAGTTTACTTCTTGCTTATTTTTTTCATTGAAAAGTTTTGTTTATTGTGTTATACTTTGAAAAAAGTGATTGGAGGTAATTTTATGAGTATGTTTATAAATGCAAAGCCTGTATGGGTTAAAGGCGAAGAAGACTCAATGAATTACAGAGTTCAGTTCAAAACAGTTTTAGAGGCTGATAAGAACAATGAATATAAATTGAACATTGCGGCAGCTAATGTTTACAATCTGAAGATAAACGGTAAGTTTGTTGCATACGGTCCTGCAAGAGCGGGCAGAGGTGTATTCAGAGTTGACCGATTGAATATAAATGACAACCTCAAAGACGGTGCAAATGTTATCGTTATTGAAGTTTGTGCCTACAATGCAAATTCCTATGCAATGGTTATGCAGAAAGGTTTTTTGCAGGCAGAATTACTTGAAAATGATGCACCTCTTTTGTGGACGGGCGAACATTTTAGTGCAAGACAGAATCCCTATTATGTCAGAAAAACACAGAGATTCAGCTTCCAGAGACCTTTTGCTGAAAGCTATGTCTATAATGAAGTTGAAGATGATTTTGCGATATCTGCAGAGTTATCGGGCGATTTGACCTTATGCGAAACCGAGGCAAAAACTCTTACAGAGAGAAATGTACCTTATCCGCAGTATGAAAAGATTGAGGCAGATTACATATCATCAGGTACATTCGATTTCTGTAAGCCTGAAAAATATCACAGAGACCGTTCATGTAACCCCAACGAAAAAATGATAGGATATCCTATTGAAGAATTAGATGTTTTCCAGACAGATGAAGCACAGAATATGTCTTTCACAAAGGGCGAAATTGCCGATGTGAACAATGTTGGAGAAAAGGAATACATAATCAAAAAATTTCCTCATAATGCAACGGGATTTTTCAGATTATCGGTAAACTGTGAAAAGCCCACAACAATTTATGTTTTATACGATGAATTGCTTTTAGGCGAAACTGTTGACTTTTTGAGAATGGACTGTGCAAATGCAACAAGATTTGACTTGTGTGCAGGTGAACATGAATTGCAGATGTTTACAACCTACACAATGCATTATGTCCAGCTTGCGGTACTCAAGGGTAAGGCTGAAATCAAAGAGTTTTCGATGATTGAATATAAGCATCCTCCGGTAGAAAAAGAGCTGAAATTCGATGACCCTGCAATTCAGAAAATCGCAGATGCTGCATTGGAAACTTTCAGACAGAATGCTGTTGATATTTTCACCGATTGTCCGTCAAGAGAAAATGCAGGTTGGCTTTGTGACAGCTTCTTTACCGCAAGAACGGAATATTGTCTTAAAGGTCGTTCGGAAGTTGAAAAGAACTACCTTGAAAACTTCCTTCACGAAGAAAACTATGTCGGAATCCCCGAGGGAATGTTGCCGATGTGTTATCCTGCCGACCACAATGACGGCGGATTTATACCTAACTGGGCAATGTGGTTTGTTCTTGAGCTTTATGAGTATAAAGAAAGAACAAACGATGTTGAATTTGTAGACAGATGTAAAGATAAGGTTTACAGGTTTCTGTTACTTTTATCAGAATATGAAAACGAAGACGGACTTCTCAACCGCTTGCCGGGTTGGATATTTATTGAATGGTCAAAGGCTAACGATTTTGTAAGAGATGTAAGCTATCCCTCTAATATGATTTATTATGCGGCATTGAGTGCAACGGCAAAGCTTTATGATGATGACGAATTGTTGGTAAAGGCAAGAAAGCTTAAAACAACAATCGTTGAAAAATCTTATAACGGTGAATTCTTTGTTGACAACTCAAGAAGAAATGAAGAAGGCGTATTTGTAAATACCGAAAATATTTCAGAATCCTGTCAGTATTATGCATTCTTTTCAAAGGTTGCAACGCCCGAAGAATTTCCTGAGCTTTTCGAGCGTATGATGAAAGATTTCGGTCCTGACAGAGATTGTGAAAAGGTATGGCCGAATGTTCATAAATCAGCACCGTTTATCGGCAATTATCTCAGACTTGATGTTTTGAATCAGTACGGATATAAGAAAGAGGTAATTGATAATATAAAAGGGTACTTCCTCTATATGGCGGAGCAGACGGGAACTCTCTGGGAGAAAGCCGAGCCTCGTGCAAGCTGTAATCACGGATTTGCAAGCCATGTGCTTTATTGGTTAATTTAAAAACAGAAAAAAGCCTCTTTCCTCAAATTGAGGGAAGAGGCTTAGTCGTTTAAAAAATACCGGTCAGGAAAATTTCAAGACCTATTAAAATCAGAATGATTCCGCCGAAAACGGAAGTTTTGTTCGATAATTTTGTACCGAATTTTTTACCGATACATACACCCGCAAAACAGGTGATGAATGTAACAACGGCAATTATTAAAGCCGAGATTGCTGCCATTGGCAAGTTTTGGTCGGCGATAGTAAAACCTACGGACAAAGCATCAATTGAGGTTGCAACACCTTGCATCAGAAGCATCATAAAGCCGAGCTTCGGTGCACACTCGTCGGAGTTGCAATCTTTATTTTTTATACCCTCAATCAGCATCTTTCCGCCTATGAATGAAAGCAAAATGAGTGCAATCCAAGGAATGAATTTTTCAAATGCCTGAAATTTCTGAACTACTGTATGAACACAAACCCAACCAATCATCGGCATAAGTCCCTGAAAAACTGCGAAGACTCCCGATATACCAAAGATTTTGGGCAGCTTCATTTTTGGCTCATTCAGTCCGTTTGCAAGCGATACCGAAAAGGCGTCCATAGCAAGTCCGAGACCTAAAAGAAAGCTTTTAGCAATAAATGAAAAAGTAATATCCAATTTAACCTCCGTATTATAACAGAGCTTCTATGTAATCGGCATAGAGCTTACCGATAAATTCTGCACCCTTGGCTGTCGGATGAACGCCGTCGGCAGCAAAGGTCAACGGGTCATCGCCGATAAAGGCAGAATGAAGTAAACCGTCTGTCGGAAGATATACATCAGCATATTCTCTTGCAAGCTTACGGATAATATCAATTTTCGGATTGAGGTCTTCACGGAAGAAGTTTTTGTCTTCAACGGGAATCAAAAACGGTTCAAGCATCATAAGCTTCGCGTTTGTTTTGTTTTTGATAGCCTCGAGTATAGTGCGATATCTTTCTTCAAAAATATCGTTATCAAGCCACCGAGAATCTTTTGCGGCATAGTGCCACACATCATTGATACCGATAAGAATTGATACGATGTCGGGCTGAATGTCAATAAAATCTTTGTCAAGTCTTTCAACAAGATCTTTAGTCTGATTTCCGCTGATACCGAGGTCGATAAATTCAAAGTCAATCTCGGGATGTCTTTCTTTTAAAAGTGCCGCAGCATATTTCGGATAACCGTTGCCTAAATCGTGATAATTTTTATAATCACGACCTGCATCTGTGATACTGTCGCCCTGGAAAAGTAATTTGATTTTTTTCATTTTTCGTCACCTCATGTATTATTTTGATAATAAGCTTTTATAACTTTTTCGGACATAGCCTTCAATTCGTCCATATCCGACAACATACCGATTTCCTGACGGAATGCCGCCGCACCACGAATACCTTTGATATACCATGCGGCATGTTTCCTTGCCTCCATCATACCGATTTTTTTACCTTTGTAAAGACAAAGCTTTTCAATATGTGAAAGCATTGTTTCCATTCTCGTTTCAATTGTGGGTGAGGGTAGAACAGTGCCGTCTTTTAAATAAGCATTTACTTGCTCAAATACCCACGGATTACCCAAAGCACCTCTGCCTATCATTATAGCATCACAACCGGTGAAATCAAGCATATTTTTTGCTGATTTTCCGTCGACTATATCACCGTTGCCGATAACGGGAATTGCTACTGCTTCCTTGACCTCTTTAATTATATCAAGATTAACGCTCGGTGCATACATCTGCTGACGAGTTCTGCCGTGAATTGTAATTGCCGAAGCACCCGCTTGTTCGATTCTTTTTGCAACCTCAACGGCATTGACAGATTCATTATCCCAACCTGCACGGATTTTAACAGTGATAGGGATATTTGTTTCTCTGACAACGGCTTTAACTATTTCCTCGATAAGTACGGGATTTTTCATCAAAGCCGAGCCACAACCGTTTGAAACGATTTTTGGAGCAGGGCAACCCATATTAAGATCAATTATGTCCGGTTTGTTATCAAGCAAAAGATAAACGGCATGAGCCATAATTTGCGGGTCACTGCCGAAAAGCTGAATTGCAGCGGGGCGTTCTTTTTCAGATAAAGCGATAAGCTCTTTTGACTTGCGGTCATGCATGGTAAGACCCTTTGCACTGACCATATCGGTGACAACAAACGCTGCTCCGTGCTCAACACAAAGCTCGCGAAAGGCTCTGTCGGCAACTCCCGCCATAGGAGCAAGAATAGCTTTTCCTTTAAGGTAATCAATAATGTGCATATAAACTCCATATAAATTTCGGTACTGAGTTGTCAATTCAGTACCGTCGAAAGTAATAAATCAATAGTAGAATTATAACATCAATTCATACCGATTTCAACATAAAAACATTTTTTAAGCAAAATATGCGAAAATTGTCAGAATCAATAAAAAAGCAAAATTGAAAGCTGAAAACAAAGCTATGTAATAACCGGTTTTCTTTGGGTTATGTTTTGTGTATTCTCTGAAAGTGATAAGGCTTGCGAGAGATGATATAAGCGTGCCGACACCGCCGATGTTGACACCAACGAGCAGAGATGCGTAATCTTTAGTGAATTGCGAAAGCAATATCGCTGAAGGAACATTGCTGATACATTGGCACGAAAGTATACTGAACAACAATGTGTTCTTGTCCAATAGATATGAAAAAACTTTCTGAACAATGTCTATACGAGCCATATTTCCTGCAAAAATAAAGAAAAAAACAAAGGTTAGCAGAAGCGGATAATCGACATCTGCCAATGCTTTTCTGTCAACAAAGAATAAAACAGGCGGAATAACCAGCAAACCTATCCAATAAGGTATGGCGCGAAACACTATTACGATTGAAAGTATAAACAGGCACAGATAGAGTATTGATTTTGAAAGCGGCAAAGAAACTTTTTCGTCAGCAAGCACTAACGGCTCCTGTTTGACAAAAACAATACAACAGATTGTAATAAGCAGAACCGAAAGAATAAATGTCGGAGCCATAATACCGATAAATTCAAGGTTATGAATGTTGAATTTTGTATAGAGATAAAGATTCTGTGGATTGCCGAACGGTGTCAGCATACCTCCTAAGTTTGCGGCGATGTTCTGCATTATAAAAGTAAACGCCATATATTTTTCTTTGCCGGTTGTCGTCAGAACGAAATATCCCAACGGCAAAAAAGTAAGAAGTGCCATATCGTTTGCTATCAGCATTGACCCGATAAAGGTTATATAGACCAATGCCAAAATGCTTAATCTTGCATTATGAAAAATCTGAACAATCTTTTTTGCAAGAATATAGAAAAAACGGATGTTTTTTAATGCACATACAACCGCTAAAACACAAAACAGACAGGTGAGTGTCTTGAAATCAAAATACCCGAGATACTCACTGTCAGGCGGTACAATAAAACCCGTAACAACGGCAGCAATAAATGCAATCGTTGTTACGGTATTATTTTTTAAAAATTTTGTAATACTGTGAAACGCACGAATCATATAAAATTCCCTTGAAAATCAGAAGTATGTATTTTGACGATTTTTACTTTGTCTACAAATTGTACCACAAAAATTTTTTCAAGTAAAGCATTGATTATAAATATTTACTGTGATATACTTATCCGCAAAGGTGGGGAAAGAATGATTAAAAATTTAGTAGGCGACAAAGCTTTTTATAAGCGTTTATTTGTTCTGATGTTGCCGATTATGATACAAAACGGAATTACACATTTTGTTAATATGCTTGACAATATTATGATTGGTGCAACGGGTACGGCTCAAATGACGGGAGTATCTATCACAAACCAGTTGTTCTTTGTTTTTAACCTTTGCATATTTGGTGCAGTATCGGGTGCGGGAATATTTTCATCGCAGTTCTTCGGCAATAAGGATTATGAGGGCGTTCATCACTCGTTTAGATTCAAAATGCTCTTCTGCACCGTGCTTACGGTAATCGGAGTAGGTGTTTTTGTTTTTGCAGGCGAGCCGATTTTAGAGCTTTATATGCAGGGTGAACAAGGACTTACAGATGTTGCTTCAACTTTAAAATACGCAAAGGACTATATGATGATAATGCTTATAGGACTTCTGCCGTTTTCTATTGTTCAGGCGTATTCAAGCACCCTGAGAGAGGGCGAGAAAACTACACTGCCCATGGTTGCGGGTGCAATAGCAGTTTTGGTAAATCTTGTGTTCAACTACATACTTATTTTCGGAAAGTTCGGAGCACCTAAATTAGGTGTCAACGGTGCGGCTGTTGCAACGGTGCTTTCGAGATTTGTTGAGTTGGCAATTGTTGTTATTGCTACACACAGAAATACGGAAAAGTATTACTTTATGAAAGGCGTCTACAAAAGCTTTAAAATCCCCGCAAAGCTTGCAGGTCGCCTGTTTATTAAGGGCTTACCATTGATGCTCAACGAAACGATGTGGTCAGGCGGACTTGCAGTTTTAAGTCAGTGTTATTCGATATACGGACTTGATTCGATAGCGGCAGTTAATATCTCGCAGACTTTCTGGAATGTTTTTTCGATTGCATATTTAGCGGTCGGTTCTGCAATAGGTATAATTGTAGGACAAATGCTTGGTGCAAATGAAATTGAAGAAGCGAAAAAAGAAAGCCGGAAAATGATTTTTACTTCATTTGTCGTTGCGATAATATTTGCACTGCTTTACATCGTATGTGCCGAGTTTATACCCATGGCTTATAATACCGAGCCTGAAATCAGGCAGCTTGCAACAAGATTGATGCAGATAACCGCCTTGGCAATGCCGTTTGAAGCGTTGACACACGCATCGTATTTTACCATGCGTTCAGGTGGTAAAATGATGGTAACAATCGTCTTTGACAGCGGTTTTATGTGGGGATTGACTGTTTTGCCTGCACTTATTTTGAGCAGAGTTACATCAATATCATTTATAGTGCTTTTTGCGTTGGTACAATTTGTTTCGGTGTTGAAGGGAATTGTAGGTACTATTATGGCAGGAAACGGCTTCTGGGCTAAAAATATTATATCGAAATCATAAGAAAAAGCTTTTGTGATATAATGTATTAAAATAAAGGTAAGGCGGTAACGGTTGTGTTGAGAAATCCTGAAGTAAAAAAGTACTTTTTAAAAAAGGCGGAAGAAAATCTGCCCGAATTATTTTATACAGAAATCAAACCCGAGGTAAGTCAGGAAGTTTTTAAAAAAGGCGATACCGTAATTTTGGACCTCGGAAATCATTTCGTCGGACATTTTTCTTTTGATTTAAATGCAGCGGAACACTTTATCTGTGCACCCGTAAAAATTACAATTCGCTTCGCAGAGGATACAAGAGAAGTAAATGATGATTTTTCTGCTTATGACGGAGATTTGCCCGCATCGTGGCTTCAGGAAGAAACTCTGATTCTCGACCACAGTATGAAAGTTGAAATGCCGAGAAGATATGCTTGCCGTTATATAAAGATCACGGTTGAAGCAACGGAGGTCAAAGTAAAACTTTCCGATTTTAAATTTACAGCATCAACAAGCGGTGATATAAACAAGCTTAAAACTGCGGATATTAAAGATGAGCAATTGAAAAAAATTGATGATATCGCAGTAAATACATTGAAAAACTGTATGCAGACGCTGTTTGAAGACGGACCAAAACGCGACCGCAGATTGTGGATTGGCGATTTGCGACTTGAGGCACTTGCTAATTACTGCACCTTTGACAATCACGAAATAGTGAAAAGATGTCTGTATCTCATCGCAGCAGGTGATTGCAACGAGCTTGGGTTTTTGCCGTCATACATATTTGAAACGCCCGAGTATTATTCAGGCTGGGCAAATCTCAGTGATTATGCACTTTTGTATGTTGTAACGCTTTGTGATTACTACGAAAACACAAAGGACATTGATACGGTCAAAGACTTACTTGAAATATGCAAAAATCAGCTGACAAGCTTTAAAAATATCCTTGATGAGAATCTGATTGTAAAAAAACAAAAAGGTTGGTTTGTTTTTATAGACTGGTGCAAGGGACTTAAAAGTCTTACTTCTTTGCAGGGTGTGTACCTCTATACTCTTGAAAAATTTGCACGACTTCTTGAAAGCATCGGTGATGATGAAAAAGAAAAATATGAAAATCAACTTAACGAAGTAAGAAAAGCATCAAGAAAGCATCTCTTTGACGAAGAAAAAGGTGTGTTCGTTAACACAACAGACGAATATCAGAAAAGCGTTCATTCACAGGTGTGGATGATTTTGGGCGGTGTAATTGCGGGCGAAGAAGCAAAGAAAGCTTTGACAACAATGCTTAATGACGAAGAAGCAAAACAACCGTTCACACCTTATATGCGTCATTACATTGTTGAAGCAATGTTGAAAATCGGAATGAAAGATGAAGCCGTTGCTTACATTAAAGAAATATGGGGCGGTATGGCAGACCTCGGAGCAGATACATTCTATGAAGTATATGTACCCGGAGACCCTGATTTCTCACCGTACAGGGACAGAATGATAAACAGCTTATGTCACGCATGGAGCTGCACACCGACATATTTTATCCGCAATGAGTTTTAAAAGGAAAGAAACTCACAAAGTATGATTGTTATCTGCCCGAGTTTGTAAACGGTGTAGAGTACGCAAGCATATTTGAAATCAAAATATATTAGTCGTTAAAAGGTGGCGTAAAAACCACCTTTTTGAATTTTTGCAAGAAAACTATTGCAAAATGATTTTTAATGTGCTATAACTTTTGCAAGTCAGAGTTTTCTGCAAGGAAGTGATTGCAATGAAAATTAAAAATCCTCTTGAAATTTACAGTATAATGGATGGCGACAGAAAAATAACTTTGTTTTCTCTTGCAATTCCGTTGCTGATACAGACAATACTCGGACAGTTTTACGGAACGCTCGGTACAATGCAGTTATCCGGATATTCCGATATAGCCGTGTCGGGTTCAAGTATAGCGGGTTCAGTTATCAGTATTTCACATTTTATTATTAATATGGTTGTGAACGGAACTGTAATTCTGTCGGCTGTTGCAATAGGAGCAAAAGAACGTGAAAAGGTTGGTAAATATGCATGCACAGGTGCATTGGTAGGTGTTGCTTTGTCAACAATCCTTGCACTGTTTGGATTTATATTTGCAGAAGATTTATTGATTGCGATGAACCTTGAAGGCGAAGCATTGGTATTTGCAGTTGCATATTTCAAAACAAGGATTTTGTTTTTACCTCTTGTTTCGCTTTCCTCGTTATTCAGCAATCTGATTATTTGTAACGGCTTTCCGAAGATTACTATGTACATAGGATTTTTCGTCAGCACAATATCACTTGTATTAGGCTATACAGTGCTTTACACAAGAATTGAAAAAATGATAAATCCGATGTATTCAATGGCTTGGGTTGCAAATATCTGTCAGGTTATTTCTTTGATATTAACCGTAATTGTATATGTAAGAAATAACTGTGCTTTCAGGTTTGCGTTTGATTATAAAGATGCGTTGAAGATTTTTAAGCTTGGTATCCCCGGGGGAATGGCTTTGTTTATGTATAGTCTGGCACAGACTATTACAACAAGCTTTGTTGCCGAGATGGGCGTTGATGTAATCAACACCAAGATTTATATTACAAACATAATTTCATATGTCCCTATGCTCGGTTGTGCTTTAGCTCAGGCAACTTCGGTTTTTATGGGCAGGTTCCGTGGTGCGCGTGACTTCAGAAGTATGAAAATTCTATACCGTCAGAACATCGTTTTAGCATCAACGATTAATATTGTTCTTTCCGTGCTTGTGTTGATATTCCACCGAGTTCTTATTTCAATATTTACAACCGATATAAATATAATCAATGCAACTTCAATTATCTTTATTCTTGATATTTTTGTTGAAATACCGAGAGCGGTCAATAATATTTCAGAAAATTCCCTTAATCCCAACGGCGATGTAAAAACAACGTTTATTACATCAACAATCTCTTGTTGGTTGGGTAGTGTAGCTTTTTCCTATATCCTCTGTGTAGTGTTGAATATGGGACTTATAGGTATATGGGTAGCTTTTATCGCAGATGAAAGTATCAAGGCGATTATATACCTTATTCGTTGGAAAACTAACAAGTGGCAAAAGACAAATATATAACAGTCAAAGCACCGTTGTAAGGCGGTGTTTTTCCGTATATATAAAAATTTCGACCGAATACTTAATTTATAATGACATAAAAAACATTTATGCTAAAATGTAATCAAAGGAGGCGATGATGTGGATTACAGACTGATAATTGACAAAGAAAAAGAAGAATCACTTGTTCTGACAGTACACGAAAGGAGTGAGCTTGTAGAAAAAATAGAAGACATTATCAACGAAAAAAACAAATTTATCTGCGGTTATAAAAATGACGAAATAATCAGAATTTCACCTGATGAGGCAGATTGTTTTTTTACAGATAACAACAAAATATATGTTATGATTGACGCTGAAAGATTTCAACTTAAATTACGATTATATCAGCTTGAAGAAATGCTCAATGAAAACTTTATAAAAATCAACAGGGGTTGTCTTGTGAATGTCAGAAAAATCAAGAAATTTGAAATGTCCTTCGGCGGTACAATATCTGTAGTATTGACAAACGGCTTTAAGGATTACATCTCAAGACGAGAATTACAAAATGTGAAAAGGAGAATGGGATTATGAATAAATATTTTAAAGAATTTTGTTTAAGAGGTATGATGTTCGGCGGATTCGGACCGATTATAACAGGTATTGTTTATCTTTGTATATCATTTACAACTGAAGTGAAGGCGGACGGTGTTGAAATGTTCAGTGCAATATTATCAACATATATTTTAGCTTTTGTTCACGCAGGTGCAAGCGTATTTCCGCAGATTGAAAACTGGTCAATTGCAAAATCAATCGGAATACATTTTTCAACACTCTATTTTGCATACACATTATGCTATCTGATAAACACATGGATACCCTTTGATTGGAAAGTGGTACTTATTTATACAGCAAGCTTTATTGTTCTTTATGCCGTAATATGGGCGATAATTTTAATTACTACCAAGAAAACAACTCATAACCTAAACAAAAAAATCTGAGAAAACATAGCGTGAAAGTCATCGGTAAACGATGGCTTTTTTTGTATGTTGCATTTTGGATATATTTATAATATCATTAAATAAAAAAATTTGTTACATTTCGAATTTTAGCTGACTACATAACAGAGGGATAAATCCGGAGTATATTTCTCTGTCAGAAAGGGGGGCAGACAGTTGTCAACAAAAAAACATACTGCTGATTTATTGCGACAGTATTATGATGAATATCGTTTGAAGCTTTTTAACTTCTGTCTTGCCCGCCTTTCGGGTGAACGAGAGTCGGCAGATGATTGTGTTCAGGAAGCGTTTCTCGTTCTTAATCAAAAGCTTCTTGACGGAGAAGAAATTCAGAATCCGAGAGCATTCCTGTACCGCACAGCAGAAAATTTTGTGAAGCGAAGACATGAACAAATAACTAAAGAGAGAAAACGCTTTGTATCTGTTGAGGATATAAAAGACAGCGTATCAAGTCAAGATGATTATTTTGAAATTGCAGATAGTATTGATTATGCAAAACTTGCCCGACGGCTGATAGAAAACCTGAATGATTCTGAAAAAGAACTTTATAATATGAGGTACACAGCAAAGCGACGGGTAGATGAAATTGCGGAATTGTTGGAGATTTCAAGACCTGCAGCTTCAATGAGGTTGATGAGATTAAGAGAAAAAATAATTGGAATGGTAAGAGAAACAGATTTGGAGAAAGGAGATTTACAGTATGACGGTTAATATTAGCAGAGAAGTGTTAATGCATCCTGATTTTAAAGCGGATTTCAGAGAGATGCTTTGCAAATATCTTAACACTCTGATTGATGCTGAGTTTGAAAAAGATGACCCTGATTTTGATTTTATTGATGAGTGTGCAGATGCAATTAACGAAATCAGAGAAAACCTTTCCGGTGCAGTTTTTCCGATAATTTCAAAGAAAGAGTTTTTTGAAAAACTCGGACTTAAAACAAGTAGGACACCTAAAATTACAATTGCAGTTGCCGCCGCGGTAATGATGCTTTTTGCAGCAAATTTTGTTATAGCAAGTGCAACTGATTACAATATTTTAAATGAAATAAAAGAAAGCCTGATTGAGCTTTTTATAAAAGAGAAAGAAGAAACCACAACCGAAAAAGTTAGTGAAACAACAACCGAAATTACTAAAACAACTTTAACCACCGAAGCTGATACAACGCAAGCAACAACTCAACCCACCACCGAGAAAAAGGCGGAAACAACAACGGTCAAAACTAAAACGGCTGAGGGGATAAAAGTCGAATTTGATGATACTTTCAAAACGGAATATGATGTTGGCGAAAGCTTTGATTCAGGCGGTCTGAAAGTATATCTGATTTATGATGACAAAAGTTCAACACAAATAAAAGAGAATGATTATAATGTATCAATTTCCTCCGATTTCGGAAAAACAGCAGGTTATGAAACGGTAACGATTACACATAACGGATTTAAAACTGAGTTCAAAGTGAGAATACTCAACGCAAAAACAACACCGCTTCTGACTTCAATCTATGCAACATTTCAATCGGGGTATGATTTCACCGCAGAGGATATTGATAATATAGATTTAAGCTTCATGAAAGTTTTTGCAGTATACAGCGACGGAAGTGAAAAAGAGTTAAACTCTGATGAATACTCTGTGATTAAAGAAGACATCTCAACAATTTTTGAGAAAAAAGTTATGATTACAATTACGCACAGGACCTGCATAAGCTCGTTCATAGTATTTGAAAAACAGCCGTAAGGAGGATATGAAAATGAATAAAACAAAAAGAATTTTATCTGTGATACTGACTATGGTGTTACTCTTTACGGGTATTCCTGTGAGCTTTACCGATATAACTGCAAATGCGGTTACAATAGACGGTGAACTTGAAATCTATGAAGATTTTGTATTTCAAATCGGCAAGAATGTCTCAGGTAAGGAAGAAGCAACGATAATTTATTACCTGGGGAATAAAACAGATGTCACTATTCCCGAAAAAATAAAGAATGTTCCCGTCGTACATATATATAAAGAAGCGTTTGATGCAGCTTGCGGCAGTGATGATTTTTTCTATGAAAATAACGATAACACTAACATCGAACGAGTTGTTATTCCCGATACGGTTGAAACTATCGGAGAAGATGCGTTTTACGGTTGCAAAAAACTTAAAGAGGTAAAGCTTTCTGCAAATCTTAAAAGAATAGGCGATAATGCATTCTACAACTGTGCGTCACTTGAAAATCTTGAATTCGGAAATAAGCTTGAATATGTCGGCAGATTTTTCCTTGCGTACACTCAGATAAAAGATGTTGTTTTCACGGGCGGTGCGGGAGTTCAGTTGGAAATAGAAAGTCAGGCATTTGAAAATTCATCGGTAAAAAACATAACGGTAAAAAGCGATTATTTAAAGGTTTTTCAAAATTCTTTCCGGAATACTCCGTTTTTAAATGAAGTTATTATTGAAGGCGAAGTCACACATTTCCCCGCTTATGTTTTCGGAATAAAAGGTGTTTCCAATTCCAAAGACGCGGAATTTCCCAACAGAGTAATATTTAAAAATAAGTTTGTAGATGATGTTTACGAAAATGCTGCAGGCTATTATCAGAACCGATATATTGATGATTGGGAAAATACAGGTTGGACTGTATTTTTCAGAAATGAAAGTGAAGCCGAATGGCTGACAGACGGTGATTATACCTACTTTTTAAAGGACGATAAAGCTGTCATAACCGAGTATAACGGCGAAATAAACACAAAAATTGTAATCCCGCAGACCTTGGGCGGTAAAACAGTCAGTGAAATAGGCTATGCCGTATTCAGAGATGCAGATGCCGTAACGGAGGTGTCAATTCCCTCCAATATTGAGAAAATCGGTGCTTTTGCCTTTGATAATTGTGATAAGCTTAAAAAGGTAACTTATGAGTCAGATGCTCTCAAATTTTCAATGGCGGCTTTCAGAAAATGCATAGTGCTTGAAAAATTTGTTTTCCCTGAGAATGCAGCAGAAATCCCCGACAGTATCTTTGAAGGCTGTGTAGGATTGACAAGCGTTATTGCAAATGGTGCGAAAGTAATTGGTGATTCAGCTTTTATGCGTTGCTCGTCACTTGAATTTGTGAGCTTTTCACCGGAACTGAATACAGTAAAGCCTTACGGATTTTACGGCTGTGCGGGAATTGAAAGCATCGGCGTAAGCGGCGAAAAAATAACTCAACTCGGTAAAAGTGCATTCAATTTATCGGGCATAAAATCATTTATAATTTCGGATGAAATCACCGAAGTACCGGACAGCTGCTTTGCATATTCGGAGCTTTCAAGTGTTTTGATACCCGACAGTGTAAAAGTAATCGGTGCGTGTGCTTTCGAGAAATGTGAAATCAGCGAGCTTGACTTACCTGACTCTTTGACTGTAATCGGCAATTATGCCTTTGGATCATCTGCGGGAATAACAGAGCTTAATTTACCTGAAAAACTTAAATCAATAGGCACAAAGGCTTTTTATAACTGTGCAAATTTAAGCGGTACTCTCAGACTTGAAAGCAATATTGAATATGTAGGTGACAATGCCTTTGAAGATACAAATTTAACAAAACTGTATTACAACCTTAAAGCGTTTCAAAAATTGACTGAAAAAGGAATACCTCTTAATATTTCAGCTTTCGAAGGCATCGTGTTTGATGAAATTACATTCGGTGACGATGTTGAAATCATATCTAAAAACATTTTTGCAAATCAGTACAAAATAACAAGTCTTGTGATTCCGGATAAAGTCACACTTATAGACAGTGCAGCGTTTGCAAACTGTACCAATCTGAAAGAACTATCCCTTCCGACTAATCTCAAAGAGATAAAAGACAATGCATTTTACGGCTGTAAATCACTTGAGGAATTTACAATACCGAAAGGTGTAAGAAGTATCTGTGAATCTGCAATTCCACCGTTGGTAAAAACAGTATATTTTAATGCTGAAGACTGTAACTTTAAAGAATTAAAAAAAGATGACAGACAGCATGAGATTTCTCCGTTTGCACAAAGACTTGTAGAAAATGTGATAATAGGTGATACAGTCAGAAGAATACCTGACCACTTCCTTGCATACTGTGATTTTATAGATGCCGTCATTTTGCCGGATTCTGTAACGGAAATCGGTAAAGAAGCTTTTGCATGGTCAGAAATTAAAACAATCAATCTTCCTGATGGCTTAATTTCTATTGAAGATTTGGCATTTGCAGGTAATGAAATAGAGATCGGAGAATATTATTTACCTGAATCGCTGAGAATGATTGGCAAAAGCGTCTTTGCGGCTTGCAAAACTCAAGAGAGAGTATATATTCCGGATTCCGTTGTATATATAGGAGAAAGTGTATTTGCGAATTGTGATAATCTCGAAGTTGTAAGAGTTTCTCCAAATGTCAAATATATAATGGACAGCACTTTTTACAGTTGCTCGAAGCTGAGGTTAGTTGAATGGGGTGCAGATGTCAAGCTGATAGGTCATAATGCATTCGCTCGTTGCGAATCTCTTACGGAATTTGATTTCCGCGGAGTAGAAATGCTTTATCCTAATAGTTTCGACGGTGCGGCAGTTAAAACCGTAATGCTCGGTGAAACAAAAACCGAAGAGGCGTCAGAGCTTATTTCAGTTGATGAACAGAGCTTTAAAAACTGTACCGATCTTGAAACACTTAGCGTAGGCGGAAATGTAACAACAATCAAATCTGAGGCATTTGCAGAATGTGACAGCCTTGAAACGGCGGTTATTTCCGACTCAGTTGTCAACATTGCAAGCGATGCTTTTGAAGGCTGTGAGCTGCTGACAATCTGTTGTATGGAAGATTCCTATGCTTACGAGTATGCGGTTAAAAATGATATTCCCGTAAGTACATTCGTCGTAGCACCCATACCTAATCACACCTACACAGGAAAGGAAATAGAGCCTGAAGTAAATGTCTCGATGTCAGGTAAAGAGCTTGAAGAAAAGGTTGACTTTTCAGTTAAGTACAACGATAACATAAATGTCGGAACGGCAAAGGTAACAGTAAAAGGTAAGGAAATATATAAAGCACTTGTAAGCATTGCAAACTTCACTATTATTACAAAAAATCTTTCAACAGCAGATGTTGCAGCAATTGCTGATCAGAATTATACAGGTAATGCCGTAACACCAAGCCTCGCAGTTACCGACAGCGGAAATGTTCTCAAGGAAGGTATTGACTATACGGTAACATACAAAAACAATACCGAAGTGGGAACGGCAACCGTGACGATAAAAGGAACAGGCAATTATTCGGGTACAAAGAGCGTTAGTTTCAATATAACCAAACAGACGCTTTTTCAAAGATTGAAGAACACCTTATCAACATTCTTTGCAAAAATCAAGGCATGGTTTGTTTCAATTTTCAGCTAAAACAAAAACGAGCTTCACACAAGAAGCTCGTTTTGTTGTATCAACAGAATATTAAAATGTTTGAATTGCTTCAGCAACCCTGTGTGATAACTTGTCCTTTGTTCTCGGATGAATTTCAAAGGATTCGCAAACATCGGCAGAGATAACTGTCTTAACGAACGGCACTTTATTCTGAATTTCAAGCTGTGCCTTCTGGACATTGTGCCATGCTTCGTCATCTCTGGGGTCAAAGTCGGCAATCTGAATGATTACGAAAGGAAGCTCATTGTTTTTGAAATCCTTTCGCCAGACACTTATCATAGCGGCTAATTCGTTTTTGTATTCAAGAGATTCTTCCAAGGAAGTGTCACTTTCACCCTGATACCACACAACACCCGAAAGTGAAAAGGGGATAACCTGAGCAAGAGCGTAGTTGTAAAGCACACCGTCACCGTTCCAGTCTTT
Source organism: Acutalibacteraceae bacterium (assembly GCA_045540355.1). Lineage (GTDB taxonomy): Bacteria > Bacillota > Clostridia > Oscillospirales > Acutalibacteraceae > RGIG2945. The sequence continues at coordinate 90,115 of JAZQHB010000006.1, forward strand.
ACAAATGTCCGAATAATGGTCACCGTGTCTTTTGTCGACAGGTACTCCTGTTCCGAGCTTTTCAAAAGTTCCCTCAGGTACCCAGCTTTCAATGACTGATGCACCCTGATAAGTAGTTATAACACCAACTGCAATATCTTTTTTCTCAACCAATTCAAGAGCGGTAAGATATCCGATAGCGGTCCAATCTTTAGCGTTTCCTTTGGTGCATTTTACCCAGCCGTCTTTTGCCTTGAAAATATCGCTATCTTCAATCCTGTCGGTAGAAAACAGGCGAAGCTTGTCGTTTGTCTTATATGCTTCTTGAGGGGTTGCAGATTCGTGAAGCTTGAACTGCATATTTGATTGACCAGCAAAAAGATAAACCTCACCGACAAAAATATCGGTCAGAACAGTTGTTTCATCGTCAGAAGTGAAAGTTAAATCATAAGGTCCGCCGTATTCCATAGCAGGAAATTCAACGAGCCATTTTTCGTCAGTTGAGGTGATATTTTTGGTTTGTCCCGCAAATGTAATAACCGCATCACCGCAACCCTCACCGTAAATGCGTATAGGCTGATTTGCGGCAAAGACCATACTTGATGTAAAAATCGGATTAAGTTTCATATAAACCAACTCCTGAAGCAATTTTTTACATAATAACATAAATACAAGTGTTTGTATAGAGTTAAATTTGAAGCTTGAAGATTTGAAAATATTATGCTATAATGTAGTGCATAGCCGCTCGTAGCACAGTCCGGATAGTGCAGCAGATTCCGATTCTGAAGGTCGGGGGTTCGAATCCCTTCGAGCGGGCCAAAAAACAGAGCGTTGACCGCAAGGTCAAGGCTCTGTTTTCGTTCGAGGGATTCGAAGCCTGAGAGGGCGCCGAACGTAAAGCAAAACAGTTCGGGGAACTGTTTTGTGGAGAGGCTGAACAACTGTATTTTTATATTGCAATATACCATAACATATTATATAATTAACAAAAAACAATCAATGATCGGAGATACTATGTTACTGTTCAGCGAACATCCTATATCAAATGAAATTTGTGATACTTATGATATATCGGTTAATAAAAAGGCTGTAAAAGCCGTAAAAACAAGAGTTTCTGCCATGCCTTTCAATCGTCTCTGGCCGGGTAACCAAAGACCTTTGGAACAGACGGAAGAGGCTTCGTATGTTTATATTTCCACTGACGAAGAAGTGCTTGATTTTACTGTTTCGACTTCGGTTGATTTTCGTGAAGTCGTCATAAGACCGCTGTCGGCAGGTGTCACGCCGTCGGTTTCTGACGGTGTAATACGTTTTTCGATCGATAAGTGCGGTTACTATACGGTAGAGCTTGACGGCCCTGCCAATGCTTTGCATATTTTTGTCGATCCGATACATGATTTCCGACTTCCTGACAACAAAGATTCGTTATACTATTTCGGACCGGGTGTGCATAACGTCGGAGAATTGCGTTTAAAAAGCGATGCTACAGTATATATTCACCGCGATGCAGTTGTTTTCGGTTCAATTCTCGCAGTAAATGCCGAAAATATCAGGATTTTGGGAGAAGGTGTGCTCGACGGTAGTTTCTATGAAAGAAAAACCGAAGCTTTCCTTTTGGCTTATGATTATACTAGAGCTCCTGAGGTTAGTTGGGAAAGACGTCAGATGACAGATATTGTTGACGCTAAAGCTGATTGCTTTACGGATATCAGCAGCTATGAAAAGGGCAGAGGTACATTTATTTACCGCGATGATGCTCAGTTCGATAAATTACTTGAAATTATGAAACCTGTCAAAACGGGACTTTCTTTTTACGCTTGCGAAAATATAGAAATTACGGGCATTATTCTTCGCAATTGCGCGGGACTTTCCATGACTCAGGCAGGGTGCAGAGATATTCATTATAAAAATATCAAGCTCATCGGAAATTGGCGATATAACAGCGACGGTATCGATTTTTATAACTGCAGTAATTGCTCGGTAAAACAGTGCTTTTTACGTTCTTTTGACGATACGGTTTGCGTCAAAGGTCAAATCGGATGGGATACCATGGATGCTTCGGATATTGTTGTTGAAGAATGTGTTTTATGGAATGATTGGGGCCACACAATAGATATCGGTGTGGATACAGTGGCACCTGAAATCAAAAACATTGTTTTTAGTAATTGTGATTTGATTCACAATACCACAGCCGCTATTGATATCGGTAACTGCGACAGGGCATTTGTTCATAATGTTTTGTTTGAAGATCTTCGGATAGAGTTTTCCGGTTATGACCTGAAACCTGTTATTCAATCAAGTGATGATGTCGGATTTGTTCCTCAAAAACATACTCCTACTTTGATTGATATGTTTTTGGGATGCGGTACATGGTCTGTTGATAATCTGTACGGCAGGATATCCGATGTTGTTTTCCGAAATATTTCCGTAATATCCGACTACGATTTCAAGCCGATTATCCGTGTAAACGGTTATAGTGAAGACCACGACATTAAAAATATTATCGTTGAAAAAATGACATTTAACGGTAAAACTTTAAACAAAGCCGATGATTTCATAATGAAAACTAACGAATTTGCTGATTTTAAAGTTTTGTAATTGAAAATTTGTGTAAAATGCTTCTGAGACTATCTTATATTTTAATAAAAATTAAAATCATAAAAAGTGAGAAAAAAAGAGGAAAACAAAGAAATTCAGAGCATTGAAGAGTATTAACAAAAATTTCAGCTGACTTCAAGATATTTCTTGAAGTTTTTAGCAAAAAACTGTTGACTTTTGGAGCATTTAGAATTATATTTATTATTAAGTTTTATAAGGAAGGGATTTGTATAATTGAAAGAGAAAAAGATTATTGAGCTTAAAAATATTTCCGTTCGTTACGGAGATGCACAAATATTGGAAGACTTCAATCTTTACATCCATGACAAAGAGTTTGTCACACTCTTAGGTCCGTCAGGTTGCGGTAAAACTACAACACTTCGTGTTATCGGCGGTTTTGCTGAGCCTTGTGCGGGTGATGTGATTTTTGATGGTAATAATATAAACGGTGTTCCTGCACATAAAAGGCAGGTTAACACCATTTTTCAGCGTTATGCACTTTTCGGACATCTTAATGTCTACGAAAACATAGCGTTTGGTCTGCGTATCAAAAAAACGCCTGAAAAGGAAATTAAAAAGACTGTTTTTGAGATGCTGGAGCTTGTCAATCTCAAGGGCTTCGAAAAACGAAATATCAACAGTCTTTCAGGCGGTCAGCAGCAGAGAGTTGCAATAGCAAGAGCTTTGGCGGTCAAGCCGAGAGTTCTTTTGCTGGACGAACCCCTGGGTGCACTTGACCTCAAACTCCGTAAGGATATGCAGGTTGAGCTTAAAAATATTCAGCAAAGACTTAATATCACATTTATCTATGTTACTCATGACCAGGAAGAGGCTTTGTCAATGTCTGATACGGTTGTTGTTATGGATAACGGTCGTATTCAGCAAATCGGCACACCGACAGATATTTACAACGAGCCTAAGAACGCATTTGTTGCAGATTTTATCGGTGAAAGTAATATCATTGACGGTATTATGAGAGAAGATTGCCTCGTTGAGTTTGACGGAAGAAAGTTTGAATGTCTTGATAAAGGCTTTGCAAAAAATGAACCCGTTGATGTTGTAATCCGTCCTGAGGATGTTGTTGTGCTTCCGCTTACTGAGAACAAATTGTCAGGTGAAGTTACATCTGTAACATTCAAGGGTGTTCATTATGAAATAATCGTCGACATAAACGGTTTCAAATGGATGATTCAGTCAACCGTCAAGAGCGAGGTTGGAGAAAATATCAGCCTTGATATCGTTCCTGATGCGATACATATTATGAAAAAGTCAGAGTATTCGGGTCAGTTTGGCGATTACAGCTCTTTTAGTGATGAAATCGAGCATTTGTCAGACACAGAGGTAGAAAGCTGATGAAAAGACTTAATACAAATACTAAAAAAGGCGGTTTTATACGACATCTTGCAGAAGCTCCGTATTTGTTGTGGTCTGTGCTTTTCATAATTGTTCCGCTGTTGCTTGTTGCATACTATGCTTTTACTGACAGAGGCGGAAATTTTACCTTTGAAAATGTCACACAGCTTCAAGGTTACACAACAATTATACTTCGTTCTATCTGGTTCGGTATAATCGCAACAGGGATATGCCTTGTTATTGCATATCCGATAGCATATATAATTTCACAAAGCAAGGCGAAAACACAGAGTGTTCTTATAATGTTAGTCATGCTTCCTATGTGGATGAATTTCCTTCTCAGAACTTATTCCTTGATGGTTTTGCTTGAGCAGACAGGTATCATCAACACATTATTATCAAAAATCGGCTTAGGTCCTTATCAGATGATAAACACATCGGGTGCGGTTATTTTGGGTATGGTATATAATTTCCTGCCGTATATGATTTTACCGCTTTATTCGATTATGACTAAGATTGATAAAAGCGTCATAGAAGCGGCACAGGATCTTGGCGGAAACAAATTACAGGTTCTTAGCAAGGTTATAATACCGCAGAGTATTCCGGGTATTGTATCAGGTATCACAATGGTGTTCGTGCCGTCAGTAAGCACATTCTATATTTCGCAAAAACTCGGCGGCGGTAAGTTTACGCTTATCGGCGATGTAATTGAAATGCAGTTCAAAACTGCGGATAACTATAATCTTGGTGCGGCAATTTCATTGGTGCTTATGGTTATCATAATAATTTCTCTTGCAGTTATGAATCACTTTGCAGATGATGACGAAGGGGGTATTGTAGTATGACAAAAGCCTCAAAAATATATACAGTACTTCTATTTGCATTTCTCTATGCTCCGATAATTATAATGATAGTTTTTTCGTTCAATTCATCGGATTCTGTCGGAGTTATGTCGGGCTTTTCGTTTAAGTGGTACGGTGAATTATTTAAAGATTCAGCAACCCTGGAAGCTTTGAGAAACACGCTTATTCTCGCAGTTTTATCTTCTGTTATTGCTACTGTGTTCGGCACAATGGCGGCAGTCGGAATAAACATGATGAAACGCAAATGGGCACAAAGGCTCACGATGTCCGTAACAAATATTCCGATGATGAACCCTGATATCGTAACAGGTATATCAATGATGCTTCTTTTTGTTTTTGTTGGTGCCTTACTCAATCAAACGGGTGTTCTCGGATTTTGGACGGTATTGATAGCACATATCACCTTCAATTTACCCTATGTTATTTTGTCTGTGTTACCCAAATTGCGTCAGGTGGATAAGCATCTTCCCGAGGCGGCAATGGACTTGGGGTGCACACCGATAAAGGCGTTTTTTAAGGTGGTTTTACCGAATATCATGCCCGGTATTGTTACGGGACTTATAATGGCATTCACACTTTCACTTGATGACTTTGTTATCAGTTACTTCAATGTAGGTCCTGCATTCCAGACATTACCTATCAGAATATTCTCAATGACAAAGAAGAGAGTTACACCTGATATTTATGCTCTTTCGGCAATTATATTTGTAACTATTCTTGTTTTACTCCTTTTGATAAACTTCTCACAGAAGAAGTCTGATGAAAAGGAGGCAAAAAAAGCATGAAAAAGATAAAGATTTTTGCTTTGACGGTTTTGCTTGTTCTGATGAGTTTTCCGATGTCTGTTTCCGTTCAGGCGGAAGAGAGATCAATCAATGTCTATAACTGGGCAGAGTATATTTCTGACGGTGCAGATGATACACTTGATGTAAACGCTGAGTTTGAAAGACGAACAGGCATCAAGGTCAATTACACAAACTACGCAACAAATGAAGACTTATACGCTAAGCTTAAAAGCGGCGGCTCGAATTACGATGTAGTCATTCCGTCGGATTATATGATTGAGAGACTTATAAATGAGGGATATCTTCAGAAAATTGATTTCTCCAACATTCCGAACTACAAATACATTTCAGAGCGATATAAGGATATGTATTTCGATAAGAATAACGAATATTCTGTTCCGTATACAGTCGGAATGGTAGGTCTTATCTATAATAAAAAATATGTTGAAGAAGCTCCTACGAGCTGGGAAATTATGTGGGACGGAAGATATACAAACAATATTTTGATGTTCGAAAGCTCCCGTGATGCGTTTGCGATTGCTCAGTTTATACTCGGTCAGAGTCTTAATACGGAAAATCCCGATGATTGGTATGCTGCAGCAGAGAAGCTTAAAGAGCAGAAGCCTGTATTGCAGTCTTATGTAAGTGATGAAATTTATAATAAGCTTGAAGGCGAATCGGCCTATATCGGTGCTTATTATGCGGGTGACTACCTCAGTATGGCGGACAATAATCCTGACTTAGGCTTTGTTTATCCTGAAGAAGGCACAAACTTTTTTGTTGACTCAATGTGCATACCGACAAGTTCACAGAATAAAGAGCTTGCGGAAATGTATATAAACTTTATGCTTGAGCCTGATATTGCAAAGGCAAATGCGGAATACATCTGTTATGCTACACCGCATACGGGCGTGCTTGCAATGGAAGATTATGAGTATAAGGATAACGAAATTCTTTACCCGGATGATGAAACTATTGCAAATACACAGTATTTCCACAATCTTTCTCCTGAAACATTACAGCTTATGACTCAACTTTGGGAGGAAGTAAAGCTTGATAACACAAGCAATAAGAGTATGTATATCGGTTTTGCCGTGCTCGGTGCGGGTGCACTTGCGGCAATCATTTACAGGGCAGTCCGTAAGAAAATCAGAGCAATCTGATTTATCTGTAGTCGACAAAACCCTCGGCAGTTTTGTGCCGAGGGTTTTGCTTTACCACTTTATAAATTTTTATTGCAAAAAGTAATATGGTAATGTATAATTATTTTGATATGATAACAAATATTATAAACGAAAGGGTGATAGCGATGTCTGAGAAAATGGATATGTCTGATTTGTTTAAAAATGTTGAAGTAATTAAATCGGAAAATGCTTTTAAACCTTTGGATGATGAAGAAAAAAGTGTAAAGACAAACGAATTTGAAAATCGTCATTGGCTAAGGCTTGATAATGCAGCCACAATTTATCCTGCTGCGAAAAACAGAGTGTGGGATGCCAGCTTCAGATTGGGTGTTGTACTCAAAGAAGATGTTGATGGAGAGCTCTTGCAGAAAGCAATGGATGACATCTTCAAAAAAATTCCTAACTACAAGGTTCAGCTCAGAATGGGCTTATTTTGGTATTATTTTGAGCAGATGCAGAGAACTGATGTAGTTGAAGAAGAAAGCTATTATCCCTGCAGTAAATTTGATGTTATACATTCAGATAAACCTCCGATAAGAGTAATTTATTACAAGAGAAGAATTGCGATTGAAGTTTTCCACTCTGTTGCAGACGGCGGAAGTGCAAACGAAGTGCTTAAGATGCTTGTTTCAAGATATCTTCAGTTAAAAGGATATGATATAAAAAAATCCGAACTGATTGTTGATTATGAGGCACCCCCGACGGAAAGCGAGCAAGCAGACCATTTCCAAAAGCATTACAGGAAGATGAAAGGTCTTTCGCGAGCAGAATCAAACGCATATCAGTACAGACCCAAAAGTGCGAAGCACAACTTTGCTAAGGTTATCCACGCTATAATGCCCGTTGAGGATGTAAAACGCCTTTCTAAAGAAAAAGGTGTCTCAATTACGGAATATCTTACGGCAGTTATGCTATATGCTTTTTATATAAATATTGACAAACCCATCAATAAACATATAAAAATTTCAGTTCCCATGAACTTAAGACCGCGGCTTATTTCTGATACATTCAGAAACTTTTCGCTTTTTACAAATATTGGCTTCAATCCGAAAAAGAGAATTTCCGTAACCTTTGATGAAATTCTTGATGAGCTGAGAGGTCAGTTGAAAGAAGGCTTGAGTGAGGAAAGTATTTATAAAATGATTTCTTCAAATGTAGGCGATTCGAGAAATCCCATATTGAAATACATGCCCATGGTTGTTAAGTTTCTTGCTCTAAAGGTAGCGTACAGGGTTTTCGGTCAATATAAATTTACCGCACCGTTTACAAATCTTGGTGTCGCAAAATGGCCTGATGATATAAATGAGCATATTGACAGATTGGAGCTTGTTCTCGGCGGCTCACCGACAACAAAATTGAATTTTGCCGCTGTTTCTGACGGAGAGTATATCAATCTTGCTTGCCTTAATTATTCGGAAGAAAGTGTCATTGAAAAGAATATATTCCGATTTTTAGCAGAGCAAGGTGTAAGAATAAGAATCGAAAGCAGTGTTGACGATTGCGAAAGTGAGGTGGGGACAAATGCGTTGTAAGATTTGCAATATAGATGTTTCGGAAAACACAAAAAGGTGCCCTCTTTGCGGTGCTGACACGGTGGAAGAAGCACCATTGTTACCAGGTATCAAGACGGCATATTATCCCAAGGTTAAATACAAAAAGCCTCAACCGCCATACAATCTTATTTCAACACTTGCATGGTTTGTTTTAAGTCTGCTGACCTTGTTTTTTGATATTTATGCCAATGACGGCGACCTGAGCCTTACACTTTTTGTTGCAACAACAATTCCGTGTATCTGGTCATTTCTCCTGAGACCGATGTATACGCATTATTACTATTTCGGCAGATACATAGTTTCAGATACAATTTTCTTATCACTTTGGACACTTGTGATTTCATCAAGGATATTTGAATCTGCTATACCCGCAGTTTCTTATATGATTCCTGCGGTACTGACGATTGCAGTATTGGTCTTTCTGTTTAGTGCTTTGTTTGTAAAGAAAGACGCATTCAGAGCACCGCCGTTTATTCTGATGTTGGGCGGACTTGCACTTTTGATGAGTGTTATAACAGTATTTATCTCGGGAGTAAAATTTTATTTTTATTTGATTCCGTTAGCTTTGGCGTTAGTTTCCGTTGCAATTTTATTTGCAGTAACACCCAAAAAGGTTAAAGAAGAATTACAAGCTCGTTTCCACGCATAAGAGAGGTTAAAAAATGATTTTCACAGTAACTTTAAATCCGGCAATCGACAAAACGGTTGTAATAAGAAATTTTGAAGAGGGCTCTGTCAACAGAATTGAAAGTGTCAGAACTGACATCGGAGGTAAAGGAATAAATGTTTCAAAGTGCCTTCTGGTTCTTGAAAATATATCCACGGCAATAGCAATCTGGGCAGGTGAGAACGGAAAGTGGGGAAAGGAGCAGCTGATTCACAGCGGTTTCAATTCCTATAATGTTGAGCTTGATGAGGGCGAAACAAGAACAAACCTCAAGATAATCGACCCGGTAAAAAACTTAAACACGGATATAAATGAACCCGGGCCCACGGTTCGACCTGAAGAAATCAACGGATTTTCGTGGTATATTGAAAACATTATGAAAAAAGACGATATATTTGTTATTTCGGGAAGTATACCGAAAGGTCTGAATTCTGATATTTACCGCGATATGATTTTGCAATGTAATGAAAAGGGCATAAAAACACTTCTTGATGCAGACGGTGAAAGCTTCAGATACGGTATTGAAGCCAAGCCCTATATGATTAAACCGAACATTGATGAACTCAGAAAATATACGGGAAAAGATCTTGAAACTGATGAGGAAATAATAACCGTTGCAAGAGAATTGATAAAATCGGGAATAAAAGAGGTTGTGGTATCTCTCGGTGCAGACGGTGCTTTGTTTATAACAGAAGATAAATGCTATAAAGCAGATGCTTTGAAAGTTCCCGTTCAGAGTACAGTCGGTGCAGGTGATTCGATGGTTGCTGCATTGGCACACGGACTTGCTTGCGGGGTAGATGAAATCAAACGCTTGAAGCTTGCAACCGCAATTGGTGCCGCAAGTGTTATGTGTTCAGGCACACAAGCACCCGATCATGAAACAGTTAAAAAGCTTTATAAAGATGTTAATGTAGTTGAAGTATAAAAGGGGATGTAAAAAAAGCGAAGACCGCATAAAACAAGATAAATCAAGGGGGCTTACAAGTCTGATGCTTGTAAGCCCCCTTGAAACAATCTAAAAAACGGAAAATATTAAAAATTTTGTGTTTTATGCTACGAACAAA
>JAZQHB010000007.1:0-13332 GCA_045540355.1 Acutalibacteraceae bacterium
GGCTTTACCTTCAAGACCTACAATGCACAGGATATGCTCGGTGCTATCAGAAGAGGTCTTGACGCTTATGCAGATGAGGAATACTGGGATGAGCTTGTTGTCAGAGCAATGGAATGCGATTGCAGCTGGGGCAAGAGCGCCAACGAGTATATCAAGATGTATAAGGAAATCCTTAAGTAAAGGGCCAAGGGCCGAGTGCCCAGGGCCAAGGGCGGGCGAAAGAGTGCAGGAAACAGCACAACAGCTCGACCATAAAAATATGATTAGAGGGACACGGTGGGCCGTGTCCCTTTTTACTGAATTGATTGGAAATCGTGTAAGTCGCTAAAACGGCTTCGAGGGTTCGAATCCCTTGCTCTCCGCCATTCTATAAGGGTTTTCAAGAGATTGAAGACCCTTGTTTTTTTGTCTGAAAATATAAGAATTTTGCCCTCTCGCCGACGATTCGCCGACGGGAGGGTTTACCTATTTATGGGAGCTTGGCGTCAAGTGGCGGCAAGTGGAAGTGAAAAAGTGCCTATTTCTCTGTGTTTTGGGTGGCTAATTAAACTACAGGACAGTGTGTAAGGGGGGATAATAAATTTGAAAAAAACTGAAAATATGCTATAATGATAAAAAATAATGAGGCAGGTAGAATAATGAATAGTAATGAATTGGCAAAGTTTTTATACGACAATGAAGTATATGATTCTTATCAGTTTATAATTAATACACGAAAAACGATAAAAACTGCTTTGTTTTGCAAGGAATCTATATTGTCATTGATTTCAAAAATGACCGAAGAACAACAAATATGGCAGTCAAATTTTTTCAATGAATTAATTGAACAATCCGGACCGATTAAAAAGGTATCCCTTACTTATGATAAAATGCCAACATTTGGTTTTACTGTTTACGATATAGAGACAAATATTCCTTTTTTGTTAGATAAACTTACAAAAGATTTTTTTCAATATGTTAGGAATGCTTTTGATTGTATGTCTCAAGCAGCCAATACGGCTTGCCTTTCAACACGAGCTAAAGATATCGAGCGTGTAGATTTTGGGCGTATGAAAAAAATCTTTGAACAACAATCTTACTCACAAGATTTTCCTAGTATTTCAAGCTGGTATGCAGATGTTGCTAATTGTAATGAATTCAAGTATATCGAAGACTTTAACAATAGAACTAAACATATTTGTGATGTGTATATCAAAGTGTCAATGTCACTGATTGGAGAAGGCGAAGAGTCTACTATAAATCCTTTCTTCAAAAAAAATCAACAGCATGGTAAACAAGATATTTCAGAATACTTGACGGATATTTATGACTTTGTTTCTAAAGCTTACCATGATTTTATGATAGCCCTAAAAATTGAAATAACAAAAAAGAAGTATGTTGCAAACAGATATCACAAGATTAAAGCTTTTCAACAAAAATTTAAAGACAATCCTGATAACGGTTTCTCCATAGTGTATATTGATGCTACGAGCGACATAATAAATATGCCAAATGAAATCGAAGTGTTGCTTATGCGTGAGTATGATGACAAAATCATAGCAAAAAATTGTCCTGTAAAAATAATATATATCAAAGATCCTGATATGGATAATAACTATATCGGAAAATATGTTACACAAGATAATTGTGGTGACGATACCTTAATAAAATATCGCAAATATCAAAAAGTAGTACCCGAACCTGATACACTTCCCTTAGGTTTTCAAGCGATGACAGAGGATGAAAGTAAAAATGTGTTTTATCATGCTAATCACTTTATGGATATAACAACCGTGAGTGATGATGAGTTATTTTTACAAAGTGTTCAAATTCCTTTTTAATTTGTCAATATGTTTTCACAACTTCTTTATGAAATTGCGAGAATGTTTTTTCCTCAAAAATAACTAACAATACATTATTAATCACAAAAGAAAGGACTTGTACTATGGTAACAACAAAAAGAGCATATTTGAGCATTGAAGAAATCGCTAAAGAGTATCTTCCTATGTCAAGGAAGAAAATCAGAGAGCTTGTAACTAAGAATCTTTCATACCGAAAAATCGGAGGAAGGATATATGTTTCAAGAGAAGCTATCGAAGAATGGTTGAAAGAAAACAAGTAACAGAAAAGAGGTATGAGCCACAGGGTTCATATCTCTTTTTGCATATATCTATCTATACCCACCCAGACTGAAAAATTCACGGGTTTACGGGGTTGTACCTCTAAAAGCCACATAGTATAAGGGATTCACAGGTTGTACCCAACGGGAGAATATTTGAATTTTCACGGAACATCAACGGGGAACAAAAATGCTCTTTTCTCACCGAAAAAAACTAACAATATATTAGAGGATAGCAGTGTACACCCTTTGCACTTGCTATCAAATCTAATACTAAAGAAAGGAGCATCATCTATGAGGATGTTTACTTTGGCTTGTGGTGCCGCAAGAAAAGAAGTTGACCTTCGTGACTATGAAGATGTTATCATTAAGGCGGTAACAGATGTTATCCCTAATGCAAAAGTAAAAGTATTCAAGGAATGTTATGTTATTGATAGTGTTACAGTAGGTGAATCCATTAAAATAGGCAGAAAACTTGCTTCAACAGCTTTATGTACATATTGTATCAAGATTTCAAAGCTCTTCAACGGTGGAAACATCAATGATAGATTTCTTGAGCTTTTGGAAGAGGAAAACAAGTAGTAATGAGAGATGAATCGTTATGGTTCATCTCTCTGTTTTTTTGCCTTGAAAACCGTATCAGGGCGTTTTTCAGATATATATTATTTCTTTGAAGTATGTGCCTACAAGGCTGATGCTTTAAATATTATTTCAGGAGGAACAGCGTATGCAAAAACACAATTATTTTTCTAAGGAGGTTTCATTATGAGCTATTTTATTGCCGGATTTCTTATAAGCTTCGGTGTTATTGCACTGACCGACAAAGTTATTTCAAGTGGGTGACGGTATGATTTCGGCACTCACTTTTACTTTTTTCAGAAAGGAGTAATTATAAATGATAAAAATAGGTCATCTTCATAGTATTACTGAAACAGATATACCTGAAAGTATCTTGAAAAGTGTTCAGGAAGATTTAAGTGTACTTGATTTCAACTATGGTAGTAACAGAGATATCGACAATGATGCCGGAGGCTTTGTTGTTATATGCGAAAAAGACGAGATAATATCAATTCCCTACTTCAATGAGTATGCAGAAGAGTTTGAATATCGTGCTATTGTTGGTGGATATGATAAACGACTTTATGTATCAGGATCAGAGAGAAATATTATTCTTTACAGAAAATGCTAAGGGGGTGAAGATATGTTTTCAATGATAGCTCTTGCTATGACAGCAAGTATGGAATATTTCATTGCAGGCTCAACGGCGGCAATATCGCTTTACTGCGGCACAAAATTACCAAGAAACAAAAGAAAGTAAGGAAGGAAAAGCTATGATAACACTATATACAAAAGCAGACATTGAGAAATGTGGTCTACCGCCTTTTATCTGTGATACTGCATACTGCCTTCTTGATGCATACAAGGCTGAAAACCTTGAAAAATACGGCGGAGTACTTTGGATTGAGAATGCAGAGGAACTTGCTCCATACGAAACCAAGACGGTTGAATTTGTTGAAATAATCATCACAGAAAAAGGCAAGATATGGCACGGAGCATTCATATCCAACAATGATTATGCCACAGATATCTATGTTGAAGACAGTATCATAACATCAGCCATAAAAGAAGAATGGCAAGCAAATTTAATAAGGACGGTGGATGAAAATGAATTTCAATAATAAAGGTTACTCTACTCAAGGGTACATAAGTGAAATACCTCTTGTTGTTCAGTTGATGATATCTTCAATGCTTCACAAAAGAATTGAAGAAAAGAAAGAAGTAGATTATCTTCAAGTCTTCGAGTTGAGTAGAGAACAAAATGAACAGGGAATAATCTGTCAGAAAATCGTACACAAACAGGAACAGCCACCTATGGAAGATGTTTGTTATCTTGTAACTGATGAAGCAGTTAATGAAACTGTTTTCTGCATTGATGATGAAACTCACCACACCTTTTTGCTTTCAAGGGAGTATTGATTATGCTTGAGTTCAAACCCCAAGACAAAGCTGAAATTCCCTATGATAAGCAACTTTCCGATATCGTTCAGGCTCATTTATCCTTTATGAAGCTATTTTCATCAGATGATGATGTTTCATATGCCCTCATAATTTCTCAAAGCAAAGAAGAAACAGAAAAGCTGACGAAAGGTGTTCCCGATAGTGTCAACATCACAGGGAACTACTTTGAAGTGACTTTCATTGATGATAATTCTGTGAAAGTAGTAATTGTCAGTAAACAGTATGTAACAAGTAACATCGAGCAATATATCGATGCTTGCAGTTGAATTTTACAAGGAATTATACAAATGAAAATTCCGGAAGATGAGGGTATAATTACAAATGAGCTAATACATAAATCGGGAGGTCTTTTGATGAATGATATAAGTAAAGACCAACTAAACGGCATTTATGCAGACCTTTGTTGCCTAATCGGACTTGAAAAAACTCTTGTTCTGTATAGTTCTTTCAAGGGTGAACAAATCACTTTTCCTATGAGACTTATCTCAAAGGAATATTCAACACAGAAAATCCTTGAAAGATATGACGGGACTAATCTGAAAGCTCTTGCAAAGGAATACGGTTATTCGGAACGATGGGTAAGAGAGATTATCAGTAAAGGAGATTGGAAAGGTTAATGACCTTACAATATATTAAAAGAAAGCAGAGGAATATTTATGGCACATTTTTATCCTGTTGTAGCTAACAATGAAAAAGAACTTAAGGATTATGCACAAAAACGAGTAGTTATTATTTTGGATTCATCTGATGTAGATATAAGCGAAAATGTTAAACAAGCCAAATCTAACCGTAGAAAATCCAATTTCTTTAATGTTTGTACAGATGCTATGGTTATAGGTGGAGTAGGATTCTTGCCCCTTATACCTATCGCTATTGGTCTAAAGTTCGGTAATCATATATTGAAAAAGTTTTATAGCGGTTCGGACAAACACCTTCTCGACAACTATAAGGTATCTCAATTACCTGATGGTCGCATAATGCTTATCAATTCAAGAGTTTTCAAGTCTAAAAAGGATACTGTTGACGGTATAAACAGTAAAGAAATGCCTGCAAAATATATTGCCAAATTTACAGGTGAGGCTGATGATTTTATAAGACAGATAAAAGCTAAAGAGGATTTCTGCATAATTGCAAAATCTAAGGTTTTCGATGAAGTTGAGAAGCTTATAAAAAGCGATTCCTCTTTTATTCGTGACAAGCAGTTAGTGAAACGAAACGGATATAAAATCATTTTCGACTATACACAAAAAGTTGTCTTTGCCGTAAAAGAAGAATTCGATGCAGACAGAGAAAAAATCAACACAAACAACATTAATCAAAAAGTTTTATTAAAGTTCTAAATAACTTTTGACAGAAGGTGCAATATCAGCACCTTCTTTATTTTTGCAAACAATCAAGGAGGAACATACATAATGATTGAAACTACTAACACTATTCAATGCAAATCCCTTTGGGATGACAAAAGGCAGCACAGATACCTTTTTCAGAAGATATGGGATGATAAGAAGGATAAGCTTCTTGTAATCTCAAAGAGTGCCGGAATCGATGACGGTGTTGAACAGACCGTAACACAGATTATCATAACTAACAACCTCAATGAACTCGGTTTCGGCGGTTTTGTACTCTGTAATCTCATATCTGACCTTTCCGGAAAGAGCAAGAAAATGAGTGATGAAAACATCAAGCTTCTTTCAGAGCAGATAAAATCAAAGGATTTTGCCGGAATAATTATCTGTTGGGGTTCTCAGGAGAAGTTTCCTGACTATCTCAAGAGCGAAGCTGAAAAGGTGCTTGAGCTTATCAAAAAGAGTAAGAGAGAAACAGTTTATCGCATAACAGACGGAACTACTATGGGTTTCTGCCACCCCTTGTCACCGAGGGTAAGAAACAACTTTCAGCTTGCACAGGTGAAACTATGACCGGCTCCATACGAAAGAGAACTACCTCACAGGGAACAAAGTTTCAGGCTGTTCTTGAAATCGGTGTAGATATGAAAACAGGAAAGCGAGAAAGAGTTTTCCGTACCTTCGACAACAAGAAGGATGCTCAGGATTATATCACAGAATCCATAGCAGAATACAACAGAGGAAGATATCTTCATCCCTCAACTATTACTGTTGAAACTCTTTGCGAGGATTGGATGAAAGGTCACTTCCTTACTGTCAAGGAAAACACAAGGAGAGGATACAGAAACAATATCAACAACTACATCATACCTTATCTTGGTAAAATCAAGGTTCAAGAGCTTACAACAAGAACGATACAGGAAATGGTTGGCTCAATGATTGAAAAGAATCTTGCTCCGAGAACCATTAAGTATGTTATGTCAAACCTTCATCAGATTCTTGAATTCGCTATCAGTAATGACTACATACTTAAAAATCCGGAAAGGTATGTTGTACTTCCAAGACAGGGAAAGTACAAGGCAACAGTATATACAGTTGAGGAATTACAACTAATGCTCAAATGTGCTATGGGTACACCGCTTGAAGCTCCTTTGTTAATCGAATCTTTCACAGGCTTGCGTAAGGGTGAGCTTCTTGCCTTGAAGTGGGAAGATATTAACTTTGAGCAGAAAACCATATCCATCGAAAGAAATCTGATATGTGTTAATTCTAAAAATATCTTCACTACAACCAAAACAGAGTCAGGTGAAAGAACTATTGCCATACCGGAGAACCTTGTTGATTATCTGCAAAGACACAAGACTAAACAGATGAGACAAAGAATGAGAATGGGAGCAGACTACATTGATAACGGTCTTGTTATCTGTAAGCCTGACGGAGATACAATTAATCCTCATACCTTCTCGATAGCTTTCCGTGACTTCCTGATAAGGAACAATCTGAAAAGAATCCGTTTTCACGACCTGAGACACACCCATGCAACACTTCTTCTCATTGAGTACAACACTAATGTCAAAGTTGTAAGCGACCGTCTCGGACACAGCAAGGTACAAACTACAATGGACTTCTATGTGCAATCAACAGTAACAGCACAGAAAGAAGCAGTTGACAAGTTGGGAACAGATTTAAAGTCCCTAACAGGGTAAAAAGTAATATCCGTTTGCAAAATGAAGCAAGCGGATATTTTTTTGCAAAAAAATCAATTGACTTTCAATTTTCTTTTATGTATAGTTGGTGTATACAGTTAAATCTATGATGTTGAGCAAAGGAGAATCAAATATGAAATCAGATAAAATATCAATAAGAAACAGCACTACAAAATGCTTTCCAGAACAAAACGATAAAGCTGATAACTTTGAAGCTGTTTATAAGGGTGCTCAGAAATTTATAGAAGATGTCTTCAAAGCTATGGGAGTTGATTTGGAAAAATACAAGAAGCTTTATAAAGGAAAAAGGTATAGTTATAAGATGAACAAAATAGCGCAAGACGTTATGGTATCGTCGTGTATTAATTCAGCCGGTTTCCCCTCGCTTTCAGAAATATGTAGCGACATAGGAGAAAACAATGCTAAAGCACAAAGCTATATGCAACTAATAAATGAATTTATAAAAGAAAATTTCTCTGTTGAGGAAATTGAAGAAATCAAAGCAGATTTTCGCAAGAGAAAATCAGAAATGGAAGGTTTTATAGATAGTTACAAACAGTTGGGAATAAACTTAATGTTTATCGATAGAGATTATTTTCTTGATTTTGAAAAATTGTTCTATGACCTTGAACATTTAGATGAGTACGAAGAACAATTTGTAGAATATGGTAAATTGTCCAAAAAGTCAAGCACAATAATTTCTGCATTGATACTGATAAAACAATCGAAAAACTATAAGAAATATATTTCTTCCACCATTAATGCCGCTGAAGCGATTCATAAATTACAAAAACTCTCAAATAACTAATGTTTTTCAGTGCCACAAATCTTAGGAAAATTTTCGTTCCTATGATTTGTGGCTTTTTTGTTCTATAATGGTGGTGTTCTCAAGAGGAACAATAAAAAAAGAAAGGTGAACATAAAATGTCAACAAAAAGTACAATTAATTCCAATGTATCCTATCAGGCGGAAAAGAAAAAGTTTCAGAAACAGTTTTATACCTATAACACCGGTGTGTCTTTGCCGCTTCTTTACAGTGGAAGTTCTGAATTATACGAATCTGAAAACGGAGAAAACTTTATACACAAATGTGGCAATACGCATTATATGTACAGTCTAGTCAACAAGCATATCAAACAGCCCAAACATGTAAATTTGTACAAAGTACAAGATATCATTCGTCTTTTAGCTATTATTGATGCTGAAAAAGAAATAGAACTATCACCGACGAGCGATTTTGAATCGTGTTATCAAGATAATTTGAGTATATATGAAAAACTGTTTAAAGAATATTATACTTGGGATCTGCACAAGTTTCGTTGTCATATGGATTTTTTTGCTTTCGTTGGGACGCTTCCAATTGAATTCTGGAAATATGCAGATACTGAAGAGCATTTTTTAAGAACTATAAAAACAATATATTTCTATGATGATGCAGCTAGTGCTTTATACAAACACAGATATGGTTTTTTTAAGATTACTAAATTAAATTCGTTTAAGAAGGAAGAATTAGAAAAATATGTGCTTGTTGCAGGAAACAAACTACACAAGCTTAAGTTCGATGCCTTCAAAGACATAGTATGTTGCGATGAGGAGGTATAATATGACAGCATACATAAGAAAGCGTTTCAATAAAAAAGGAACAGCATACCAGGTCGTTGTAGAACTGGGTAAAGATCCTACTACTGGTAAAAGGAAAAGAGAATTTCGCTCTTTTTCTACTCTTGCTGAAGCAAAGCGCTATCAAGCGTATTGTCAAGGACAACTGTATGTTAATGGTTATGTTACAAAAAGCAACAGAACCGTAAAAACAGTTGCTGATGAATGGTTTGCTTCAGTTAAAGCTAGCTTAAAACCCACGAGCGCAAGGGGCTACAAGGTGAATATCAACAATCATATTGTACCTCATATCGGAAGTGTACCTATTCAATATCTCAGAAGCACAGCTATAAAGGTAATGATAGCATCACTCGAAAAACAACTGAGCGCAACCAGCATAAAGTATGTTCTGAGGAATCTTTCTCAGATACTGAATTATGCAGAGCAACAAAGTTACATCATTAAAAATCCGATGGAAAATGTTCGAATCCCAAAGAGCGGTAAACCTAAATTCTCAACTTATTCTGTTGAGGAAATGGTGAAGCTGATTGAGTCGGTGAAAGGTACAGATATGGAATTACCCATACTCATTGAAGCTGAAACAGGTTTGAGGCTGGGAGAACTTCTTGGTCTTTCCTGGGACAATATCAACCTTGAAAAAATGACAATAACAGTCAATAAGACTGTTTCATATGTCGAAGGAAAGATATATATCACCTCACCTAAAACTACAAAGAGTAACAGAGAAATAGTTGTATCTGCTACTCTTATCGAAGCAATTAAAAGCTACAAGGAAAAAGAGGAAAGTACTAAAAGACCCAAGAGGTATGAAAATAAGAATAATCTCCTTTTCCACAAAGAAAACGGACAACCTTTAACCAATTCTTCTTTTTCATCTAAGTTTGCTTCAACGCTGAAGAAAAACGGATTGAAACATATTCGTTTTCACGACCTGAGACATACCCACGCTTCACTTCTGTACAACAAGTATGGGATGAATATAAAAAGTGTAAGTGATAGATTAGGTCATAGTAAAATTTCAACTACTATGGACTACTATGTCGGAGGTACGGATGATATTCAGAAGGCTGGTATCGAAAAACTTGCCAAAGATTTAAATTCACTGGGAAGGGAAGGCTTAATCATATGAGTACTACTAATAATAACACAGCAACTCCTAACAACGGAGTTGCTGTCACAACAAAGGGATATATAGATTTCAGAATAGAAAAAGTGAGCAAAGCGTACTATAAACAAGCTCTAGACATTGATACTTTTCCTTATGTCAAAACTGAAGGTCACGAAGTACTTCACTTTACTACCGATAAATCTGATGATAAGGTGCACTATTATTGTCAATTCCTTTGTTCTGATTTTAAAATAAAAGAAGTTTACAAAAGTGAAAAGAATGGGAATGTGCTGTTCCTTACTATCAAGGTTTTCAAGGATGGTAAATGGTGGGAACACAGCGAAGTTCCATTATCGTATTTCACAAGTAACAACATTCACGAGTTGAAAAAATACGGAATCACCTATAATCCTTATCTGAAAAGTCACTTTGAAATTTATGCATCAATGTTAATCGAATATGAAGATGCAATAGAAAAAACGGATAAGCTTGGTTGGGTAGGCAAAAGCATTAAAGATATATCTTTTTTTGGATTTGACAAAGCATCTTACGAGGGCGACACTCCTTTGCTCTCAAAGGGAAATTTCGAAAAACAAGCCAAAGTTGTAAATAAGTGCATAAAAAACAGCGTCGGTTGTCAGCTTGCAGTTGCAATAAGCCTTTCGAGTGCATTGCTCATACCTTTGAAGCTGAGTAATATTGCAATAGACCCAGCCGCATATCATTTTTATGGTTTATCTAGTACTGGAAAAACAACAGCTCTAAAATTAGCTTCTTCAATGTGGACTAATCCTCTTGAAAAAGGACTAATGAACAGCTGGAATTCCACAGGCAATGGTCTGATGGCATTGTTGAATAACAATTACGGTGCTACTGTTTGCTTTGACGAAATAGGTATGGCAACAATAAATCTTACAGAATTTATCTATAGCCTTTCTCAAGGAGCCGATAAAACAAGATGTTCGCCTAATGGAGCATTACCTACTAAAACTTGGTGCACTAACCTCATGTCATCCGGTGAGGTGTCATTTTCCTCGAAGGTAAACAAGCAAGGCGGTATGTATGCAAGAATAATTGAGTTTATGGACTTGCCCATAACTAGGTCTGAAAAGCATTCCAAATATGTTCAGGCAGTATATACGAAGTTCTATGGATATATTGGTAAAGAATTCGTTAAGTTCTTGCCTAATGTTTTTCCTCAACTTGAAACAGATTTCAATAAATGGAAAAACGATATTTCCTCTAAGCTACCTTCAGGAAACATTAATCAAAGAGTAGCGTTGCAATATGCCTGTGTATGTCTTGCGGCAGAGTATGCCCAAGCTATAGGTGTTCTCGTTGATCCGGAAAAAGTGGAAGAATACCTGATAAATAATCACAAAGATGCAAGAAGTTCGTGTGAGATAGCTTATTGTTACATAATGGACTACTCAAAGCAGAAGCAGAAGTATTTCCGCAAGGAATTTTCAGAATACGATGACACCGTAAAAGGCTATTGCAAAAACAATAGACTTGTTATCTTCAAAGATGTCTTTGAAGATATGCTACGGTTGATAAATCTTGACCCTAAGCTTATTATAAAGGAATTTGACCGTAAAGGGATTCTTGAGCATGAAAAGGACAGACTTACAAAGCGAGTCCTTTTAGGTGACAGCAAGCATACTATGTATGTCATAAAAACTGATTATGACTTCGGCGGTGGAGAAGCTAAAAACCTTGATACAATAATGAAAGGTTCAGAAGTTTCTCTTGCACCGGTAAAAGCTCCAATTACAGGTCAGAGAAGAAAACTTAAGGAAGAAATTCCAGCATAACAGATACGAAATACGGCACTGCTAAAAGACAGTGCCGTAGATATTTTCAAGTATTTCGGCGCCATTTGACGCCATTTCTGAAAAGTGCTTAAAATGCCCTTTCTGCCGACCTTTTCGCCGACGAAACGGCAGTTTCTTTAGCACACTAAAATGTCGCTAAACCCTTATTTTATAAGGCTTTCGGGGGTGTCGGGCAAGCACTTGGAAATCGTGTAAGTTACTAAAACGGCTTCGAAGTAGGAGCAGTAGTGAATGACCTAAGCACGCAGATCGCGCAAGAGCC
Organism: Acutalibacteraceae bacterium; assembly: GCA_045540355.1. Taxonomy (GTDB): domain Bacteria; phylum Bacillota; class Clostridia; order Oscillospirales; family Acutalibacteraceae; genus RGIG2945. Next base: position 11,995 of record JAZQHB010000007.1, read on the forward strand.
GAATCCCTTGTTTCCCGATAAAGTTCTCCCTTTAGAACATAGTGAGCCTCGCGACAGTGTACAACATCACTGTCTAATACTGCGCAGTACTTTACATTCTCATAAATCTATGCTATAGTTATGTTGAAAGTGAGCGAGCAAAACTGGTTGTTTACCGGAACTTTTACATAGAACAAATTATGTTAACAAAACACAGTTTAAAATGTTTTAGACAAATACACAGGGAACTTCGTAATCACGATTTCATTTTGCAAGACGTAAAATAGAAAGGAGAATTATGAAAAAAAGGCTATATCAACATAATGTTGTTGATGCAATTCCAAAAATGGAAAAACAGCGTAATGATTTTGCATGTGAATGTCGAAAAAGACTCGGACACACTCTGGTAGCATTTGCTTTCTGTATAACAGCGGCATTTTGTTGTTCAGTCTTTATTTCTCGGTTTACAGTATATTTCTTTACTCCCATCATCGCAAGCGTTTTTTCACGACAATTTTATTGTAGCTATCAAGAATTTAAATTATTGAAAATAATGTCTTTAGATTATAACGATTATGCTGTGTGGATGGAAAATCAGCTCAACAAAGGCAACCCCAAAAAAGATACACAACTGCAAATTTCACTCGAAATATATAAAAAATATGCTGTTGGCTTTCCGGATAATCATTCTGAAATTTATCAAAGTTTACACAACTTATTGAAAAACAAAGCTGATAATCAAATTTTAATTTCTCTTTTATGTGGCTTGTTGTTTGCTAGCGGAGAAAGAAAATATAGAGATGTTATTTTCGATGCGAAATATAAAAACGGTTCAGCTGGAAATATGGTTCTAAGCGCATGGATATTATTTCTAGACGGCGATTTATCTGAAGATGTTACTTTTGAAAGGTTAAAAAACGATTTTCTTGGTTTTTGGAACAGACAATGTTAAATATCTTTTGGGTGCAACTTATCAATTAAAGCCATTTTTTTGCACAAATATAAGATTTTTGCCTTTTCGCCGGCGAAGGAAAATGGCACTGACCCCTTGTTTAAGGGTTTCTGTGGTGCCGTACAAGAATTTTGAAACAGCAAAACGGACAGGTTTTCACCTGTCCGTTAAATTATGTTTATTTTGCGGGAGAAAAGGCTGTTTCTTCCACTCTTTTCCCCGTCCTTGGCCCTTGGCACTAGGCCCTCGGCCCTCAAATAAACACGGAGTGTTTATTTAGCGAGTGCGCCGATTTCAAGCATAAATCCACCGATCTGTGCACCGAATTCGGGGCCGCCGTCCATAACAAGACGTCCTGCCTTTGTTGCTTCGAGCATATCGTCGATACTCATAAGAATACCGAGTGC
>JAZQHB010000008.1:0-105178 GCA_045540355.1 Acutalibacteraceae bacterium
CTTCATCTTCTATCATTTTTCCTGCATTTTCCATTGCAATCACCATACTACCCGAAGTATATCGTTTCGGAGGTGTTGTGGTTCCTTCCTTTATAGAAAAAGGAACATTATTGAAATTATCGCCTTCTTTTAAGAGGCTCAATGGATTTTCTTCCGTTTCCGTGGTTTCGTCAAGGATAGCCATAAAACCAACGCTTTTAATAGTTTTTGCAGATGCAAAGAAGCGTTCTCCGAGAATATGGGCGAAAACCACTTCCGTTTTTTCGTAAACGCAAGGCGGGAAGAATATACATAAAAACCTTTCAATAATATCATAAAAGATATTCAATTCAAGGTCTGATAATTCATTCACGCTGGCAGTATTACCCGTAGGAATAATCGCATAATGGTCTGAAATTTTCGCATCATCGACATAAGGAGATTTTACGATATTATGATGCCAACCGTTTTGAGCAATAATTTTAATGAAATGGCTTTTATATCCGAACTTTGCAAGCCCATTCAAATTATCTCGCAAATCAGAGGCAATCGCAGTTGATAATACCCTTGCATCAGTTCTTGGATAGGTAATCATCTTTGCTTCGTAAAGTTTCTGTGCTACCGCAAGAGTATCATCGGGCGAAATCTTATACTTTTTGGAACAAAAGAACTGTAATTCCGCAAGATTAAATAAAAGGGACGCACCCTTTTTCTCTTCGGTTGTTTTTACCTTATCAACAGTAAGTGTAGGTGTCTTCTGCATAGTATTAACAAGAAGGCTGGCATCGCTTTCCTTAATAAATCCCGTTTCGTTATATAAAAGCGGGCTTTCAAACCACGCAGAAGTGCTTACAGCCTTCCAGTTAGCCGTAACGCCTGCTACATCAGCTACAACACGATAAAAGGGAGTAACAACGAAGTTTTTGATTTCTCTTTCCCTTGACACAATCATACCTAAAACGCAACTCATTACACGCCCGGCTGATATGGAAGTCCAACTACTTGTACCTAATGTTTTATTGAAGTCAGCACCAAATTTACAGGTTAAGGCTCTTGAAAAATTGATACCGACAGCGTAATCTTCGATTGCACGCATATAGGCACTTTCTTTTTTTAATTGGTAAGCACTAATATCTTTTGCCTCACGGATCCCTCGCAGTATTTCCTTTTCCGTAGTGCTGTCAATCCATACTACTTTTTCTGTTATTCCACGCTTTACGCCTGCAATTTGGCGAATAAGCATTTGAATATAAAGACCTTCACGGGCACTATCACCTGCGTAATAAATGGCATCAATATCGTCCCGGTGGTATAACTTTTTTATGGTATAGAATTGTTTTTTTACATCTGCAATAACTTCATACTTATATTCCGCAGGAAGAAAAGGAAGACTATCAAGGGACCACTGTTTTAGGCTTTCGTCGTAAGCCTGCGGATATGACATCGTAACAAGATGTCCTCTCGCCCAAGTTATAATTACTTCCTTATTAAATACGGTAGAATACCCTTCAATATAACCGTCGTTCTTTTCTGTGGAATTAACCTGCAAATATTTGCGATAATCTTGTGCCACCGACGGTTTTTCTGTAATAATAATCATTTTTGACATCGTTAATTCTCCTTTCTCTCTTTATGTTTCCATAAAAGCCTACCACCGCATTTACTGCAATGCTCTGCTTGGGAATAGACGGGATTATAATTTTCATTTGTTGAACAGTGCGGGCAAATATAAAAATTCGTAAAAGAACGCTTTACAAATAGCGGTTCCTTGCCTGCGTATAACTCGTTCAATTTTTGAATATAATTCACGGTACCGACAGAATGATATTCTTTCAATTCTTTTATGTATAAAATAGCTTGTATAATAGCTTCATTACTGGAAGAACTATCGGAATACATTTCTGCTATACTATATAATTTCTCTATTACGCTATCTTCTGACATAACAACATCTCCTTAAAATTGTGACTGGGGAAGCACCCGTATTTCCAAAAAATCACTGGCATCTTCGCAGGCATCAAAAAACTGCGAAATAAACTGCGGTGCATCGTCCGGCAAGAAAAATGTAGCAATCATATCTGTAATCGGTTTAAAGTCGTAATTATCATAATCGCAGATGTTACTATCCTTTTTATGATGCAGGACATACCATATTACTACTTTTTCCTTATATCGCGGGATAATGCCGTTGATTTGGCGGTACCACGAATAGGAACAGTCAAGAGCATCTGCGAAAAACATAGAAGTTGAGTGGTTTCTGTCGTACAGGTTTTTTGAACGCTTCGCAGGAAGCATATCAAAAGATATATAGACAACTTCATCAGAATAATCTACCGTAGCCGTTACGGGACGCTTTAAGACCGCAGGCGGTTCTTCATAAGTCGCAAAAAGATACCTTGCAAGCGAAGATTTCGTATCTATATAAAAACGATTTATGGCAGACAGTAAGCGATTGGATAAATTTACCGCTTTGGAACTATCCTTCAACTGTTCTACTTGGTTTATATAATCTTCTATTTGAGAAAGTTTTTTCCTACAAGCAGAAAAATCGGCTTTTGTTATAGGCTGTACGATTTTTACATCATTATCAGCTGATGCTATTTTTTCTTCTTCAAAAAAAAGCATATAACCACTCCATTCTATAATATTTATTAAAGTAAATTATACATTAACAAAATAGTTCTTGCAAATTTTTACCGCCTATGATATTATAAGTTTACTTTATAACAACAAAACTTTTTCAATGAAAAGGCAGTTTTTACAAAAAAATTTGTGAAAGCTGTCTTTTTTTGCTTTTTAGGGGGTATCAATATGAAATATTATGTGCGAAAAAAGGCTGGGAATTTAGAAAATTGGAACGCCGGGAAGATTATAAAGGCGATAGAAAAATCCGCAGAAAGAATTGCCACAGAATTTACAGAAGAAGAACTGGGGAAAATCGTAGGATTTGTTGAAAAGAGAGTATTTTCCCGTTCTGAAAATGTAATTGAAGTATCGCACTTACACTCTCTTGTGGAATTGGCATTACAGGAAGTACGCCCCGATGTAGCGGAAAGCTACCGTTCTTACCGTAACTGGATCAAGAGGGAAGCGGAAATGAACGCAAAAGTATGGCGTGATTGTCAATCTATTCAGTTTTTAGGAGAACAAAGTAACGGCGGTAAAGACAATGCAAATTCTGACCTTACACTTGTAAGTACAAAGAGAGTAAAGAAGCTGGAAACATTAGAAACCGCCCAGTATCTTGAATATTTCCTTAATCAGAACGAAAAAATTGCAGAAAGTATTGGATATATCTATATTCACGATAAATCAGCAAGGCAAGATACAATGAACTGCTGTTTATTCAATATTAAAAAAGTGCTGGAAGGCGGTTTTAATATGAGTAATATGTGGTACAACGAACCCAAGACATTAGACACTGCTTTCGATGTGATTGGCGATTTGGTCCTTATGAGTGCTTCACAACAATATGGTGGTTTTACTATTCCCGAAGTAGACGACATATTAGAAAAATATGCAGAAAAAAGCTACCAGAAATACTTAAAAAAATACACTCAAAAATGCAATATGAACCTTGCAGATGCAGAACAATTAGCGTATGAAGATGTATGCGAAGATATGCGACAAGGTTTTCAAGGCTGGGAGTATAAATTTAATACCGTAGCAAGTAGCCGTGGCGACTATCCTTTTATTACTGCTACTTTCGGTCTTTCTAATACCAAATGGGGCAAAGAACTTTGCAAAGCTATTTTAGAAGTACGAAAGAACGGACAAGGAAAGAAAGAAAATAAGAAACCCGTACTTTTCCCCAAGTTAGTATTTCTTTATGATGAAGAATTACACGGCGAAGGTGGGGAAATGGAAGATGTCTTCAATGCAGGTATTGAATGTTCCGCAAAGACGATGTACCCGGACTGGTTATCACTGACCGGAGAAGGATATGTAGCAAGTATTTATAAGAAATACAAAAAAGCAATTTCTCCTATGGGTTGCAGGGCATTTTTATCGCCGTGGTATGAAAGAGGCGGTATGGAACCAGCTGACGAAAACGATACACCCGTATTTATTGGAAGATTTAATATCGGTGCCGTATCTCTTCATTTGCCGATGATTTATGCAAAATCATTAAGGGCAAACACCAACTTTTATGATGAATTAGACTACTATATGGAGATGATAAGAAAATTACATCTCCGAACCTATGACTACTTATCGCAGATGCGTGCAAGTATGAACCCGTTAGGCTTTTGTGAAGGTGGATTTTATGGCGGTCACTTGCAATTATCCGATAAGATTGAACCAGTATTAAAATCCGCAACTGCTTCCTTTGGCGTAACAGCGTTAAACGAATTGCAACAGCTATATAATGGAAAATCTATTACAGAAGACGGTGCTTTTGCGTTAGAAGTAATGCAGTATATCAATGATAAGATTGCTGAATTTAAGAAAGAAGACGGCAGATTATACGCGGTATACGGCACTCCCGCAGAAAGCCTTTGTGGTAAGCAGATACAGCAGTTTAGACAAGAATTTGGCATCATTAAGGGTGTATCAGACCGTGAATATGTATCAAACAGCTTCCATTGTCAAGTCGCAGAAGACATTACGCCTATCGAAAAGCAGGATTTGGAAGGAAGATTTTGGAACTTATTTAACGGTGGCAAAATCCAGTATGTACGCTACCCTATCAATTACAATAAGAAAGCAATGATTGTATTAGTACGCAGGGCTATGGCGTTGGGCTTTTATGAAGGCTTAAATATGTCGCTGGCATATTGTGACGATTGCGGGCATCAAGAATTGGAAATGGACTTCTGCCCGAAATGCGGTAGTCGTAACCTAACTAAAATCGACAGAATGAACGGGTACCTATCATTTTCAAGGGTACACGGAGATACGAGATTAAATCCGGCAAAAATGGCAGAAATTGCCGATAGAAAGTCTATGTAAGGAGGTACTATAATGAGGTATCATAACATAACCAAAGACGATATGCGAAATGGCGACGGTTTGCGTGTAGTGTTGTGGGTTGCGGGCTGTGAACATCACTGCCCCGGTTGCCACAATCCCTGCACTTGGGATATAAATGACGGTTTAGAATTTTCCGAAGAAACAAAGGCTGAACTATTTAAGGAATTGGATAAACCGCATATAGACGGTATCACTCTTTCGGGGGGCGATCCATTGCACACAGCGAACCGTAAGGATATTTCGGAATTGATTGATGAAATCAAAGAAAAATATCCCGAAAAAACCATTTGGCTTTACACCGGATATGAATATGAAGAAATAAGCACTCTTCCACTTCTGCAAAGAATAGATGTAGTTGTAACGGGTAAGTTTATTGCTGATTTGAAGGACGAGAATTATGAATGGGCGGGAAGTACAAATCAGAAGGTAATCAGATTACGGGAGGAAGTATAGTATGGTACAGATTGATGAAATTAAGTTTGAGAGTTTTTTAAGAGTGATTTATCCGAACTACGATGCGATGAAAAAAATCGCATTGCAGGAAGTTGAACAAGGCAAAGTTATTCAGAATGAAGCAGGCGAAATCCTGCATAAAGGAGAATATCTCATACTGGCGAAATATGTAGACCGTAAATACTTACAGAAACGGTATGCAAAAAGCGATAACAGCTTTGCTTATAATGGACGCATTATAAGAGAGTTAATCGGTACATAATAAATAGAGAGAGTGGCTAGTGCTACTCTCTTTTTTTTTGCTTGCATTTCGGAATGAATTATATTATAATAACCTTGTAACATATTTTTGACAACAAAAAAGGCTAATAAGAGGAAGATACTCCTACGGGGTAACTTCCTTTTTTTGTTGTCACACCCGCCCAGTCCGGAGAAACCGGAGGCGGTTGCACCAAAGAAGAAAAGTTGGTGCAGGAAGGAGGCTCTTATGAGCAATATTTACAGAAACATTTTTTACGCGAAAGGCTTGACGAAAATATGGGACGGCAAAGATTTTAATGCCGTAATTCCGTCAAGACCGGAAGAATACGCCCAGTATGTATCATCATACGACAAAACAGGCATTTACGGTTGGAGATATGCTAACTGGGGTTGCGACGGCAGAGTTTACTGTGCTGACACAAAAGAAGATACTACTATTTTTTTGCTTACAGCAAATGCGACACCGATGCTTGTAGCAAAAAAATTATCCGAAATGTTAGGGGACGAAGAACTCTCCCACGAATTTTCCGATCAGTCGAATGGAAATTACGAAATCTTCTTCTTCAAATGGAAAAGTGGGGAAATAGTGGAAGCAACTTTAAGTACGCAAGTTTACGACAAAGAAACAGATAAAGTCGAGTATAAAACTTGCGAAATCAAAGTTACTGACCGCTATAAACGCTATGAGGTAGTGGCGTAAAATAAAAAAAAGAAGGGAGTGGCTAGTGCTACTCTCTTTTTTTTGCTTGCAAAGTATTCAATATTATTGTAATATATACTTGTAACTACAATTTGGCAACAAAATAAGACTAACAAGAGGAAGATACTCCTACGGAGTAACTTCCTTTTTTTGCTGTCAAAAACAAACAACAAATATAAGAAGAAAGGAGGTACTTTATATGAGTAAAGTATCTAACAAGGCAACTGTCAACACAAACTACCGTCCTATTCCTTTGGGGAAATATGTGGACGGAAGCCCCGAATGGTTAGGGTGTAGAAAACACGGTCCTCATTACGACGATCCGACGCACCCGGAGTACATTGAGTACACCGCAGGCGGTTCCGATGTGGGAGTAATTCTTGGAGTGTCGAAATTTAAGACAAACATTGAATTGTTCCACCAAAAGACCGGATTGAAAACTGCGGTAGAAAAGCCGATGAACGAAGAGGCTTTAAGAGCAGGTCACGAATTGGAAGAATTTGTGGCAAATATGTTCGTCCGCAAAATGAAAGAGGACGAGGGCGTGAAGGATATTGAAATGTGGAATGATACCACAATGTACCAGCACCCTCACTACCCTTTTGCCCTCGGTAATTTTGACCGCAGGGTTAAAGTGAATGGTGTTGAAGGCTTGGTGGAATGTAAGACAACCAGTTCTTATGCCGACATCAAAAACTGGAAGTTAGGCATACCGCCGAAGTCCTATGAGTACCAGTGTCGGTATTATATGGCGATTTCCAACACGCCTTTTGTATATCTCACTTGTAGTTGGGGCTTTACAAAGGCAGAAAACGCCATTATCCTTATCCGCAGGGATTTGGATATTGAACAGCAGATGATGTCTGCGGTAGCAGATTTCATTGAGTGCTGTTATATGGGTACCGAACCCGTACCTTGTGTTAAAAGCGAGAAGATGCTTGCTGAATATTACACAAGGCTTTACGGCGAACCTGCTGAAAACGCCCCTGCGGTGGAACTTCCCGACAGTTACGAAATTTATGAACTGATTGAGAAAGCAACAGAGTTGACCGCAAGGAAGGAAAAGGCAGAAAAGGCTTTGGAAACAATCGAAGCCGAGGAATATGCGTTGGTAAACGCTATCCTTTCCTATGCCGAAGCGGGAACGGAGTACGCTACATACCGTCTTGACGACGAAAAGTATGTGGCTATTTCATTGAAATACAAAGAAACCCGCACAGGTTTCGATGAAGAACGGCTTAAAGCCGAACAGCCGGACCTTTATAAGCAGTGTCTTGTAGAGAAATTTGACAAAGCCTTGTATGACAATATTACAAAGGAAATTGTCAAAGAGAATAAGAAGGCACAGAAATCCGGTGGGGTAATCAAGGAAGTGCGTAATTACAAAATCGCACCGAAGAAGAAACTTGATGAACCCGTTTCCTTGAAGAAAATTGAAATCAAGGAATGTGCGGTAGAAGAAGCCGTTTAACAGTATGGAGAGTGGCTTACGCTACTCTCCTATTTTTATTTATGCGAGGTAAAAAATATGGCAATGAACGAAAAACAAATCAAAAGAAGAATGGACGAGGCTTGGGAAACTCATTATAAGCAGTATGATATGGAAGCTGAATGGTATGGGACGGACGATAATCATATATGGGTATGCGATATTCCGTCTAAACAAATTACGGTAAAAATGGAATTGTGTGAAGAAACCAAAATGATTACCATTTCCGAAGCAATTATGGAAAAACAGAATGGTTACAATTATGTAAGAGAAACCGAATGGCAAATAAGAAGTCGTTACAGCTGGTAATACTTTTTGTACTTGCAAAGTGTTCTATAATTTGCTACAATAACCTTGTAACATTTAACAACAACAAATCGGACTGACATTAGAGGAAGAAACTCCGTAGGGGTTTCTTCCTTTTTTGCTGTCACGAAGCGTCAAAGACAAGACGCAGGAAGGAGAAAATTATGGAGTTTATCGGCTTTATGCTGGTAATTGCCGTTTTTGCGGTGGTTATTGGTGTTTTAGCACAGGACGCAATCAATATGTGGTACTGTGCAGAAGATGCAGAAGAAATGGAGGAAGAAGAGGCAGTTGCAGAATACAGCACAGCCTCACACTTCTGCTTATACGACCTTGCTGAAATGTACGAGCAGGCACAGTAAGGAGGTTCGTATGGGTTATGAATTTTTTTATGACATTGCCGAATATGGTAATGTCAACTGGAAAGGTTCGTTTTCTCCAAAGGAAGTAGCAACAAATGCGTATTTATATTATGCAGACTATTGTTATTCCAAAGAGAATGATACCTTGACAGAAACAATGAAAAATCTTGCCAAATTACTTGCAGAAGACGGAACCGTTGAATGTAAAGAATGGCTCTATCAGATAGCCGACGGGCTGGGGCTGATAGATATGAACTGGCAGGATTTTATCGACACAGACGCTTGGCTGTCTGTGTTACAGTAACTATTAAAGAGAGGGTGGTTCTATAACCGCCCTCTTCTATTTTTAAGGAGGAACTTATGAAAATAAGAGAGTTCTTAAAAGGCACCCGAAATAACCATATTATCAGTATTTCAGAAGATACAAATGATAATATAATATTTGAGGGACCTTATGCGGAATTAAAAACAATCCGTAAGGATTTGCTTTGTGCAACCGTAAAAAGTTGGGACGCACTACCTATGGCAGACGGATCAACTGAAATAGGAATTATGATTTAGGAGGAAAATTTATGAAACTTTATGAATACGAACTAAAAACATCTCGTATCGACATTGTAACATACGAAGTAAAAGAAACAGAAAAGGTGTATACCGTACAGAAAACGCCCGGAAGAAGCCATTATATTAAATATAATTGCTATACAAGAATACCAAAGGAATTGATTGGTTCCGTTCTCTGCTATTCAAACAGCGAAATTTACTATTTATCGCTGAATGACAATACCAAAGAAGCAACAACAGCATTTCTTGGATATTTGCAGGAAAGCAAACTTCCCGGTATTGAGGCAAAAATAAATTCTTTGTTGAATGACAAGGAATTATATCAAGATATAGCAGAAATGCTTAAAAAAGGAGAAATGGAGGTGACAAAGAATGAGTTATAGTATCATTTTTGAAACCAAGATTGTCCGATTGTCAGACGGCAGAATTTTACATCTCTCTTTGCAGGGGTGCAATAATGACGATGCTGGAAGAAGCCGTGATGATTTCCGGGGTAAAATTTACACCGAGGAAGAATTTAAGGAAATGGCAGAAAAATTCAAGAAAGACCGTCTTCCGATGAAGGAAGCAGACGGATTTGAATTAAAAATCGGAAGCCGTTACTGTACTTACTATGAGTACGGAGAGCATCTTCTGCGTATGTTGAAGCGTTCTATCACTTGGGGCGAATTGACAGAAAAAAGAAGATGTTATGCAGAAGTATTCACTGGTGTAACCGTAAATGAAGGCACATCGGAAGAAATATTCTACTCTCCTGCGGAATGGGAAAAGGTGTGTTATGACTATATGTATGGTCGTAAAATTGGAACTGCTACGGCACACCATTCCTACCTGTACGAAGAAAAAGAAATTATCGAAGCATTGGATAACGATGCAAGACACATTTCTTTTTTTATCGGGAAGTAAGAACAAAGCATAAAATCAGAGGGTGGCTGTTGCTACTCTCTTTTTTTGTGCTTGCACTTTGGAATGAATTATACTATAATAACCTTGTAACACAACAATCTTTACAAAATTTGACTAACAATGAGGAAGAACTCCGTAGGGGTATCTTCCTTTTTTTATGTCAAAAAAGATAGGAGGTAATGAAATATGGCAGGAAAAGCTATATTAACAAATTTCCGCATCAGCGGGGATTTGAAATTTTCCAACGAAGGAAAAAGAGTGGATTTTCCGATATGTTCAGCGAATAAGCATTACAACGGACAATATCTGAAAATTTGGGTTTCCGCTTTTGATGAACAAGCATTACGCATTGGCAAGTTAAAAGCCAAAAAAGGAAGCCTAGTCGATATTATAGCTGAAATGCTACCCTACGCAAAAGACGGCAGGGACGCAATCGGTTACAGAGTAATCGACATCTCCTACTCCGAAGGGTTTATACCTTTTGAGGGTAAGGAAAACAACGGAGGAAAACAGCAGGAACCGAAAAAGCAGGAAGATAACCTGCGTAAGACGGCTCAAATGCTGGCGACTAATCCGTTTTCGTAACAATTAACAAAATTAACAAAAAAAAGAGAGGAACCGTACCGCGACAGGTACGGCAAGGAGGTAAAAAATGGCAAATTACCAGTTATTCACATTCGGGGAGGAACTCTCCGGAAAATTAAAAAATTTGAAACTGCGTTGGTCGCAGAAAGATGTGCAGACCACTTGGAGTACATCAAACGGGACAGGACTTAATACTGACACTTCTTTTTATAAGATTTTGCGTCAGATGTTCGGTTTTGACACGGAAAAAGCAATCAATATCGCTACGGAACCGAACTTGGTTGTTACAGAAGTTTATAACCTTGTTGAGAACCGCACCGAACAGATTGCACTCTCTGACCGTAAATCCGACGGATTATTTAAGGTTAGAGAAATGAATGAAAAAGGGGCGTTACTCCCCTACGGGGCAAACCGCAAAGGTACAGTCCTTAAAGCCTGCCTTTTGGGGCATTACCTTGCACAGGGCGATAGTGAACTGATAGCGGTAGTCAATGACTTAAAGCCGTTGGTTCAGTTAGAACCCGATGCAGACGATTGGGACGATCAGCTTCTACTGGAAGAGTTAGGTAAGAAGTTGTGTCTTTTGACAAATAATCTTTATTACCATTACAAATCAGCAACGGGAACGATGCAGGCGAAGACGGAAGATTTCCGTCAGTCCACCTTAAAGAAAGTAACGGAAAATACGGCGTTAAAACCGTGGTTTAATCCCGTTAAGTTCTTGGGACAGACCGCAAAAACGGCACCGAAGCAGGAAAAAATAAAAAAAGGACAGTATTTCTTCAATCCCAACCGTAAATTAACGGCGTATGAGGAAATGCTGGTGCCGACAATGCCCGATACTTATGTAGATACGGAACTGGTAAAAACAATTTTGTTAGACCTCTTCCACTCTACAATGTTTAAAAAACCCATAAGAAATATTCTGTTCACGGGTATTGCGGGTAGCGGTAAAACAACATTGGCTATGTCAATAGCCGAAAAAATCGGATTACCACATAAGATTTTTACTTGTGGTCCCGACACCGACGGCTTTGGGCTTATCGGTCAGCTTTTACCGAACACAAGGAAGTCAGTGGAGAAAGTAAGCAACATCTGCAAGAAGATAGGTCTTCCTACTTTTGAAGATGTGGAAAATGACTTTGAGGGTGCTTATGAAAAGCTGTTTGGTAAAAAGCCGACGGTTTATAATTCCCCTTCTGACTGCTATAATGAAATTTCAAGAAGATGTATGGAAGAAAACTCTTCTCTCTCTTCTGATTTCGTTTTCGTAAAAAGCCCTATTATTGAGGCTTTGGAAAATGGCTGGGTAATTGAAATACAGGAACCCACCATTATCAAACGCGAAACCGTATTAGAGGAATTAAATGCACTTCTTGAATATGGAGATACTGCTGTTATTACTCTCCCTACGGGCGAAGTAATCAGACGGCACCCGGACGCAGTTGTAATTTTTACAACTAATCTTGGATATGCTGGCTGTAAGAGTTTACAGCAGGCAGTATTATCCCGTGTGGACGAAAGATACGATTTGCAACTCCCCACAACAAAGGAGTTAGTAAAGAGATGTATTTCTAACACGGGCTTCCCCAACGAGCAGATGCTTACCACAATGGTAAACTGCTGTCACAAAGTAGCACAGTATTGTGGCGACCACGACATTACCGACGGTATTTGCGGTCCCCGTGAGTTAGACAACTGGGCGAAAAAAGCGATGCTGTTATCAATGCGTTGGGAAGAATTAGAGGTTACGGAAGAATGTGTAATTGCCTCCGCGTTCCCTACGATGCTTTCAAAAGCGACGCAGGTGTATGAAGACCTCGAAGATATACTGACTGGTGCTTTCTATACCTATTATGAAGCACACAAGGTACAGGAAGCAAAAGAACTGTACGAAGCAGGCAAGGTTTAATCCGCATTTGTGCAGTAGATACAAGAAATTACAGAAAAGCCTCGAATATTCGGGGCTTTTTTATTTGGAATATCACTACGCTTCTATTGTGCAACTCGCACAAAAACAGTATAAAAATGTTCTTGTGATGAACATTCTTTGTTTAAAACGCATAAAAATAGATAATTTCAGCCTACATCGCACTATTTTTTTTAAATTTTTCTTGCAATTTTCCTAAAATAAATGTATTATATACTTGTATCATATATTTGCGACAAAAAAAGATTAACAGTAGGGAAGAACTCCATAAGGGTACTTCCCTTTTTTTTGTCGTCACAGCCACCCAGTCCGGAGAAACCGGAGGTGGTCGCACCAAAGAAGAAAGTTGGTGCAGGAAGGAGAAAAATATGAATAAAGTAATTCTTATGGGTAGACTTACCCGCGATCCCGATGTACGCTACGCACAGGGACAGAACGGAACAACAGCGATTGCAAGATACACTCTTGCCGTTGACCGTCGCCTTAGAAGCAATAATGATGAAAACAATACTGACTTCATCAATATTGTAGCTTTCGGCAAAAGTGGAGAGTTTGCAGAAAAATATCTCCACAAGGGAACCAAGGTATTGGTTACAGGTCGTATTCAGACCGGTAGCTATACCAATAAGGACGGCAACAAGGTATACACCACCGATGTTGTAGCCGAAGATCAGGAATTTGCTGAAAGCAAAAACTCCTCTTCTAATGGTGGCAATGGTGGAGGTAACAACGACGATGCGTACTCTGCACCCGCAGGGGACGGGGATTTTATGAGTATTCCCGAAGGCATCGTTGATGAATTACCCTTTAACTAATTGTTAGAGGGTTAAGTGAAAAGGACTAGGCACTTTATGAGTGCTTGGTCCTTTTTTTATTAAAATCTTATAAGGAACCGTACCCGTCGTGGTACGGCAAGGAGGTACAAAAAATGGCAAAAGTTGAAACGGGTGTTATTCGCACCCAAAGACAGCTGAAAAGGGCAATCTTTTCGGCAAAAGAAAAGTTGGAAGACACTACTCTCTTCTTATCTGATGCGTATAGGCATTTTTTAACCACAATGCGTAACGGCATCGTGGCAGGAACAAAGGGAGAAGCTAAAATCTTCCGAGGAGGCGAAAACGGTCCCATTGCATATACAGACGGTAGTGATACACATATCAACTACGATAACTGTTTGGCAAACGGACTGGAAAGAACAGAGAAGAATACTCTGTTTCTTGGATTGAATTTGCACGAAATCGGGCATCTCATATACTCTGACTTCGATTTAATGGAAAAAATCGGGAAAAAACTGATGTATGAGAATGTGATTTACCCGATGCCCCCGTCCGACACGAAGTATTTGGACGAATTGCAGGATTTTGTGCAGACGCAGGGAACCGCGTCTATCGTACAGCTGTATTGCAATTTAAACAACTGTATCGAAGACGGTTTTGTTGACCGTGCTGTAATGTCACTGATTAAGGGCTATGCCTATACTCTTCGCTTTGTAAGAGAAAGGGATAAAACCCTTGACAGAAGAGATTACGCACAGATGCGTTCTGAAAAGTTGGAAGACGAGGCAATCTTTATAAATCTTGTATTGAATTATGCAAGACACGGAGAACGCCTTTATTCCGAAGCTGAATTAAACACTGGGGACGAACTTCTGCAAGAAGTTAGAGAGTGTGAGGACTGCATCAGAAAAGCGGTGTTTACTATCTCGCCGATGCAGAGAGCCAAGGCAAGCTGGGCGGTATTTTGCCACTTATTCCATTTTGTGAAGATGCAGAATGATAAGAAGCAAAGCCAACAACAGCAGAACCAACAGAACCAGCAAAATCAGCAACAGCAGGCGGGACAGCAGGGTAATCAACAGCAGTCCGGTCAGAGTGGTAATTCCCAGTCGGGACAACAGCAGGGACAGAACGGCAACCAGCAACAGGCAGGACAATCCCAAAGCCAAAACGGGCAGTCGGAACAGTCTAACCAGCAGTCGCAGGGAAATCAGTCCCAGTCGCAGAGCAATTCTTCGCAGGGAAATTCGCAATCTAACTCTTCTCAAAGTCTTTCACAGGCTTTGGAAAAAATGGGACAGAATACGCCTAATGTAGAGAAAACAGAAAGGAAGAACACACAGAAGAATGTAAATAATGGCACAATGCCTAACTCTTCTGCTTCCAACCAGTTACGCGAAGCGATGCAGGAAAACGGTAATGGAAACCAGCAACAGAAATCCGGAGAAAAAGAACAGCAAACCAGTATGGAAAAGCTGACCGAAGAGGTTGCATCGGAGGAAGTTGCAAAACAGCAGGAAAAGGCATTGAATGAAGAGATGAAAAATGTCGCTAATGCTGTAAAAAACGGTATTCATAGCACCGTAAAACCCTCTTCTTACCGTATAGATGTAACCGCTACTGGCAGACAGGAATACGAAAACTGTCACCGCGAACTTGATGAAATTGTCCGTAGATTTATTAAGGACTTTCAGAAGGAAATCACGGAACGACAGACTGGCGATACATTGACGGGATTATATGCAGGAAAACGCATTACCGTGCGTGACTTGCATAGGCAGGATTTAAAGATTTTTAATCACAAAATCTTGCCGGAGGATATTCCCGATATGGCAGTCGGCATTATGGTCGATTTGTCGGGCAGTATGGGGGGAGAACGAGTAGATTACGCAAAGAAGTGTGCGTATATTACTTACTCTTTCTGCAAAAAGCTGGGTATTCCCGTTTTTGTAGTAGGACACGATGCAACCAGCGGGTGCGAAAACACGGTAAGCCTCTTCTCTGTTGTAGACGAATATTCGTTAGACGGAAAAGATGCTCTGCGTATCTTCTCTATGGACGCAGGCAGATGCAATCGTGACGGCTACGCATTGCGTTATTGTCTGAAAAAGTTGAAGGCAATACCCGCAGAACAGCGATTGATGTTAGTCATTTCAGACGGAAAGCCGAATGGATATAACTACCACTTATCCGAAGGACAGAAAGATTGCCAAGATGCCGTATCAAAAGCAATAAAAGACGGTATTACAACAATCTGTGCTGGCATCGGAAGCGATACTGCATCAGTTAAAGCCGTATACAAGGAAGGAATAAGTGAGAAAAATTCCGCACATTTCTTGGATATTACGGATTTAAACAAACTTCCGAAAGCCTTTATTAAGATTATTAAGCGGGCTTTGGAATAATAAGGAACAATAAACAGAGGGTGGTTCTTACAACCGCCCTCTTCTATTTTTGGGAGGCACAAAATGAGAAAAGGAAAATGCAACGATTGTAAAAAATGCCCGTATTATTATTGCTATTACAACTGTTATGACGGAGAAGGCGATGAAATTTGCGGTGCAGGAGTATGTAAGAAAGGTCAGATAGGGTGCAACTATCCCTTGATAATCAGACAATTCTTCTACATAAGAGAGAAAATAAGAGAATTGGTCGCTGAATTACGCATAAAAAAGGAATTTGCCAAAATGAAGCGACTTGGTATGACCGAGGAAGAATATTATATTTACAAAATTGAAATGGAGGAAAAAGAATGTTAAGAAACGAACTTGTTATGGCAAAAATAGACCAGCCCGGCGATAGAGAAAGTCTGGTATCAGCACTTTCCGTATTTGGAGAGAAAGACAATGACTTTAACGGAGAAAATGGTAGTGACTATCTTTGGGATTGTGCAAAAGGTTATGAAAGCAACAGAGATTATTGCTTGGATTATATTAAAAATCTGCCCGAAGCTACTACCGATGCTGAATGTATAAAAAATTATATGGATTTATGGGTAGGTTCTGACGGATATTATAAATGCCCTATCTATGATGTGATTTATGATGTAAATGGAAATGCGGAATTTATAGCATTATCCTATATGACATAGAAAGGGGACTTTGTAATGAAGTTAAAAACCATTAAGCAATGTAATTGTGGCAGACAGTATCACTCTTACTATCCGGGAGTTGAAAAGAATACGCCGATGTGTCCTTTATGCTGTAATATTGATGCAGTACGGGACGCAATGGTAAAAAACGCTATCACTCTTCCGCAAGCAGAAGATATTATCGAATGTATGAAGAAAAATGCAGAGTTTTTTAATAAAGTATATGAATACGGTGGCAAGCACTTTGTACCGCACTCAAAACTGGCAAAATTTAAAGAGTTAGCAATCTTAATTCTTCGTACCGATAGAGAACTGGGATTTTTTGACTATGACTATCCCGAACACAACTTAATAAAGAAATTTCCGTATTCTCACGCTGAATTTTATAATGCAATGGATAATTCCGAAGCAGATGTGTTTCAGTGCGTAGAAAATGGAAAGTTATATATTCCCTGTGTTCACGAATTATTTATTTACGAAGGCAGACGGGATAATAAAGAAAACATAATGGTATAACATAAGAGGGGGTGGCGATTGCTACCCTCTTTTTTGTGCTTGCACTTTTTTGTAATATATACTATAATGACCTTGTAACAGTAATTTGACAACAATATTAGACTAATAATGAGGAAGAAATCCGTAGGGGTTCCTTCCTTTTTTTTGTTGTCACAACGCCGTAAGGCAGGAAGGAGGTTCAAATGAACCGTAGAGAATTATTAAGTCAGAGTGCAGAAAAGGCACTCAAAGAAATTATTGCTAAAAATGGGGGCGATACTTCAAACGATGTTTTCGACAGCCTTGAATTTTTAGCAGAAAAAGTAACACGCTATGGCGAGGATTTCTTCTATATCCCCGTTTTAGTAAAAAAATTGCTTTGCACAATGCTTGATCCCGACTACCGTATTGAATATACGGTAACAAAAACGAATGACTGGTGTGATTGTGAAGCAAAGTTATACTGGTCGGACAACAGTGAAAAGCCTGCGGGCATCGGATTTGTTCGCAGATACCTTTTTCAGATGGGGGATAGTAGTCTTTCAAAAGAAGAAAAGCTGACACAGTTAGAAGCAAATTGCCGTGGTGCTTCTGCCACAAGAGCAATCGCTGACGCTGGTGTTGCCTCTCATTTTTGGGGCGATATGTCACGCTTCGAGATTAAGAGCGAACAGGAAGAAGCTGAAAAATCTGCCAAAATGCAGGCAGAGGGCAAGGTGCCCGCAGTGAAATCGGCTGTTGAGAAAAAAGAAGAAAGAAGAGAGAAAGCAAAAGCCAAAGCCACCACTGCTTCTGAACCTCCTGTAAAGGAAGTAACAGAAACTACCTCTAATAAATCAGAAGTGGTATTTGCAGAGGATTGTGCTACTCCTTCGTTCTTTGACTTTTTGGACGGCGAAGAAACACCGGACAGCAACACCGAAGAAGTTGCGTCCGAAGAAATTGATATGGACGACGCATTAAACGCGGTGTCCGATATGGGTACTTACAAGGGACAGACACTTGGGAACATCTATAATATGATACCGAGAAATCTTGTATACCTTGCTACCCACTCTGCTTCCGTTGGTAAATATGCGCGAGCAATCATCGCTACCGACGAGGCATTGAGCAAGATGCTTAAAGACGCAGAGGAAGTATAAGACACATCGGGAGGGGTAGTTGCCTCTCCCGAAATAAAAAAGGAAGGAGGTCAACTATTATGGGATATAGTTGGCAACCCTACGAACCTTTAAGTTTGTTGGGTATTCAGATAAATCCACACAAGACGGAAGTTTACATTAAGTGTCCGTTTTGCGGTGGTAAAAGATTTGCCTTTAATACAGTTAAGGGTATCGGTCACTGCTGGTCCTGTCAGCAGACCGCAGATAGTGCAAAATACTATGCGACGGAAATGAATTTGTCGTTGTATGATGCACGAAAAGAAATTGAGGATAGATTAGGGATAAGCAATAACTACTCTAATTCTAATCCTGCTCCTCTCCCGCCCCGTATCGTATGTAATACGCAGAAGGAAGAGGCAAAAAAAGCACCTGATGAAGTGCTGGATAAGACCTACCGCGCGTTTTTGGCAGAATTAACGCTGTCTGAAAAAAATCGTGCGATGCTTCTTGCAAGAGGCTTATCAGACGAAGAAATCGTAGCTTTGGAATATAAAACATTTCCTAATAGAAGTAATGTTGATTTCTTTAAACTTTGTAAGCGTTTGCTTATGGACGGTTGCGTTCTGGAAGGAGTACCCGGTTTTTTCAAAGCAAAAACCGGCGACTGGACTTTTGTTCAGTTGACGCAGGGGATTGTGATGCCTCAAAGAAATTATAAGGATCAGATTATCGGATTGCAGATACGCAAAGACGATGATTTGCGTTCTTATATTGAGGAAATTGGCGATTACGAAGCGAAATGTGCTTGGTTTTCGTCAAAAAATCGTACTGGTGGTTGTGGTGCTAATGCTCTTACACACTACGCCTGCGATTTTAAGTATGATGCGGGAACAAAGAAATGGTTGCCCGTATTTGAGGACGGTTTCGTCCTTACAGAAGGGATTATGAAGGGAGATATTATTCATTTCTTCCAGCGTAATCTTCCCGTAATTGCGGTACCCGGCGTTCACGCACTCAATAATTTGAAAGAGGAACTGGAACGCTTAAAATCTTTGGGTGTAAAAACCATACTGCACGCTTACGATATGGATTATAAGACTAATCCGAATGTGCAGAAGCAGTTAATCAAAACCAAAGAAATTATTGAAGAAGTCGGCTTGCGTTACAAATTACTGGAATGGGAAACCAAAATCACAGTAGAAAATGGCAAGCAGGAAGACCTTTTAAAAGGGCTTGACGACTACTTGGCTTACTGTTCCCTCGGTATCGTGCCGAAGGTAATCAAAAAATAGACAACAACAACAAAAAGAAAGGACCGTCCCGTAATGGGACGGTAAGGGTAAGAAAAATGGCAGAAAAATTACACTATTATATTTGTTCTCCCCTCTCTGCCCCTACGCAGAAGGGAATTGAAGCAAACAAAAGTAAGGCGGGCGAATATGTAAATATCGTTTCTTGCATTACAGGAAAAAGGGCGATTGCCCCTCACGCTATCCTTCCGGGGTACTTTGATGATAATATCCCCGAAGAAAGACAGCTGTGTTTACAGTTTGGGTTAGATGTTTTAGCCCTCTGCGAAGCAATGGTTGTCTGCGGGACAAGAGTTTCCCGTGGAATGAAGGGCGAAATAAAAAAAGCACAAAGCTGTGGTAAGCCGATTTACGCTTTGCGTGAAAAGAACGATGGCTACTATGGCTACTATCTCATAGATTTCGAGGAAGTAAAGGAGGAATTTGATTATGTATAGTAGAGAATTACTCCAAAACAACCTTGATAAGTTAAGACGAAACAAAGAAAACATCTCTATCGAAGAGTTGGAAACCAAGTATGTTAAACCTTATAAGGCATTGATTAAGGATATAAAAATCCAGCATCGCGAAATGCTCATTGATGTATTAAAGGGCGTTATGGTTGGTTCCAGCAAAAAAGATGATGTGGAAGCACACTTCCGTCAGACTTGCGAAATCGTAGAGAAGAAACTTTACGAAGAGTATGATGCAGAAGGTGCAGAAGAAGCTCTCCGCAATTTTATTGGCGAAGAGTTTATCAATAAACACATCGTACTTTGTTTCGAGGAGGTAAGCGATGAAAGTTAAAGAAAAGAATTAACATTTAAAGGGAGTGGCTACTGCTACTCTCTTTTTTTTGTGCTTGCACTTTAAAGTAAAGTATACTATAATAATCTTGTAACATATTTCTGACAACAAAATAGACTAATAATGAGGAAGATACTCCCACGGGGTAACTTCCTTTTTTTTGTTGTCACAATCACAAGAAAGAGAGGGGGTGGTTCTTATATGGAACTACGAAAAAGGGAAGTGGTAAGTGCCATTAACCAAACGGGTAGCACTTGGGTGGAAGTGGAAGAAAACGACAAAATCGGCTCCGATTTAGTTGTTAGAAGACACAACGGAAAAAAGTATGTCACTCACCCGTGGTACCTGCGTTCCGAAAAAAACTGTGCAAGAATGATTGTGCGGTATTTAAAGGAATATGCTGTTGATGTAAAAGCAGTGGAACGCATTATTGCTGAATTTGAAGCGTCCGAAGGCATTAAGCTGGCAG
This sequence comes from Acutalibacteraceae bacterium, assembly GCA_045540355.1. Taxonomy (GTDB): domain Bacteria; phylum Bacillota; class Clostridia; order Oscillospirales; family Acutalibacteraceae; genus RGIG2945. The sequence continues at coordinate 20,540 of JAZQHB010000008.1, forward strand.
ACGAACAAAGACAAGGCGTGTTTATGATGTGCAGACACCGTTTTTGTATCTTAACTGGTGGTCCGGGTACTGGTAAAACTTCGGTATTAAAGTGCGGGGCAAAAGTGTTAAAAACACTCTATCCCGATTACTTCCTTGCATTTTCCGCACCAACAGGAAAAGCAAGCCGAAGAATTACCGAAGGTACTGGCTATCCAGCTACCACCATTCAGAAGAAAATTCACGACACCGGAAGAAGCAACTATCTGTTGCCGATTGCCGATAATGTGATATTTCTCGATGAAGTTTCAATGTTAGATTTGGAAACATTTGAGAAGTTTCTGATGTGCGTGTCGAACCATACAAGAGTAATTCTTGTAGGCGATGTAGACCAGTTACCGTCAGTAGGTGCAGGTGCCGTTCTTCGTGACTTAATAGACAGTAATGTTCTTCCGGTTACGCAGTTGGAAAAAACTTTCCGACAAAACAACGACAGTGTTCTTTTTGAGAATATCCAAGTTGTTAAGAAGGGTGGCTATGTTCCTATGTTTGAAGGTTCCGATTTTAAGAGAATAAAATCGGAAAAAAATGTCTTTGAAACCTGCGTAAGCGAGTATTTAAAGGCATTAAGAGAATACGGTATGGAAAACACCGTTATACTGACACCCTACCGTAAGGCAGGAACGGTATGCAGTGAAAAATTAAATACTGTATTACAAGGAAAAGTAAACCCTAATGGTTATGGGTTTACAAAAACCGTCAATCGCGACGGAAGAAAGGTCAGAATGACCTATAAGGAAGGCGATCCCGTTATCCATTTACGCAATAGGGACGGAATTGCTAACGGAGATGTAGGAGTGATTACGGAAATTACGGATAAAGCCGTGATTGTAAACTACTCTGATACTCTCTTTAAGTACCGCACAGGTGGAAGTGACCTTGACGATTTAGATTTGGCGTATGCCTTATCCGTAAATAAATCGCAAGGTAGCGAATACAAATGCGTTATCACTCCTCTTCTGCGTGAAAACAAGAATTTGGATAGAAATATGGTCTATACCGCTATTACGAGAGCAAAGAAAATGTGCGTAGTAATTGGAGAAGACCGTATTATCCAAGATGCCTGCAAAATTCAATCTTCTTGGGAAAGAGATACTTTTCTCTGTGAGGAATTGCAGGTAAAGAGCAAGGTGGTAGACCTTATGACTACTATTCTTGCTATGTAACAGTAAACATAAAAAAATGAAAGGGCTGTACCCGTCGTGGTACAGTAAAGGTAAAAAATTATGAGTAACGGTAACAGTGCAAACAAAACAAATAATGAAAGCCCCGATATGTTGATTGATGTATTCGGTGCCAAAACCTTTTTTAAGGTATACCAGTGCCTCGGTATCGGCAAGATGAAATTTTCGTTTGTCGATAAGGAAAATCCGAAGGATAAAGCAATCGACATCTACCTTGATGCAGATATTTTTTCCTGTGATTTAATCGAACAGATTAAGAACGGAGAATTGCGTCAGAAGGGAAATATCGAAAGACAGAGAGCAAAAAATGCCAACGAAAAATATTGCAAGGCGATTTGGAACTCTCCCGCTGGTATCTCTGCCGAACAGAAGGTACGGCAGTTTGAAATCCAGCCGGGCAATGCTACGGAGTTCGTGTTCCGTGCTACCGAAGAGAAGAAGCAGATTTTGGTCGGTTGTGACTACCGTTCTCTTCGTCTTATGGCTGAACGCTGGGCTTACTTAAAGCCGGATTACGACGACTTAATGCGTCGTAAATACTCATTAGCAAATATGCAGAATGAGTACAGAAAAAACGGTAACGGAAGTTCACAGCAGGCACCCGTGCAGAAGCAGGAACAGCCGAAAGCAACGCAGACTGTTGCAAACGCTGTAACAAACACACCGCCCGCGTCAGCAGTTGCACCCACCACACCGCAGGCAAAACCTATCGGATTTGGAATGGGTAATACACAGGCACAGCAGGCACCCGTGCAGGCAGAACAACCCAAAGCACCCGTAACAGCACAGCAGGGAAATATGCAGGAGTTTAAAATGAAAATTACAACTCCCATTGCTAATATGACAAACGGAAAAAAAGCATTAAAGGCGATTACCGCTGATAATGTAGAATATCCGTGCATCTTCCCCGCAGAACTGGTAAACAACGCATCGTTTTCAGAATTTGAAAAGCGTTGCACCCGTGCAGGGAATATGATTAAGGTGCGTGGAGCCGTTGGCAAGAACGGAGATACTGATGTAATCTTCGTTTCAGCAGTTATGTAACAATTAACAGTATGGAGGGTAGCTTATGCTACTCTCCTATTATTTTTAAGGAGGAAAATATGAAAACTTATGTATCTATAAAAACTTATGATTTTATGAAAAAAGTACAAAAAACTGTTGAAAGATACGGTTTCAAAGCCAAAATTGTCAAGTCTATTTCCGTACTGGAATGGGACAAGGAAAACCACAAAGTATTATCAAAAAGGCAGAAAAACCCTTCCGTAATTGTTTACGCCAAAGATACAGACGGAAAGGAAACCCGGTGGTTTGAGTATCATTCTATCGGCAATCTTTATGTTGGTAACAATACCGATTGTTGCAATATTTGGTTGTATGAAACAAGACCGGATTTAACACCCGAAGACTTGGTAACAATGTTTTGCGAAATCAAAGCGGAATTAAAAGCGTATGTCGATCCGGAAGACTGGCAGGAAATTGCTGGTGTATGCGATGCCTACGAAGATAAAAGATATACAGATATGATTAAGGAGGAAAAATAATATGGGACAGCGTTCACAGATTTATGTAAGATACCCGAAGGGTTCAGAGAAGACATCAGAAGAAAAAGGTTTAATTGCTAACTACTACGGCTGGAATTATGGCGAAAGAATGGTTAGCAGAGCAAGATATGCGATTGAGCATATTACCGAACTCTTTATTCAAAAGGATTATAATATATATAATTTCCCCGATAAGGTAAAACAACTCTCTCGCATTTGCGATACGAATTTCGATTTAAAAGATGTTCAAATCAGTTGTGATATTATCCAAGAATGGAGAGAGGAATATCCGGAAGATAATTTTAATGATGCTGTATTTTGTCAGCAGGATAATAATGACGGAAAGTTATTTATTGACATACAGGCAGATGTTATTAAATATGCGTTTACTGATGATGATATAATGTTAATTATGACAGCAGAAGAATATGCTATATGGGATAATGCCGATAATCCGGATTGGAAAGAAGAACATTTGGCTAATAACTGGATCACTGCCGAAGCAATTACTGCATTTGAAGATAATTGCAAAGCAATTAAAGAAAAAGCGGTTTTAATGACCGAAGAAGAACTTAAAGAGTTCATAGAATACAAATACGAATATTAACATTAAAAGAGGTATGCACTAACGCATACCTCTTTTTTTATTACACTTCTATTTATTTCTGATATGAAAAATCGCCTAAATACTTACCCAGCACATCGTCCATAGGAATATAAGGATTGATAAAGAAACGGCTATCAAGGGATTGTTCACGATTATCTCCCAACAAAAATACGGTATTATCGGGAACAAGGAACTCTTTGGAACAATTCGTTTCAATATCTTCTGCAAGATAAGCACTTTCATCAGCAAGCACGCCGTCGATATATACATATCCATTAAGGAAAGTAATCGTTTCGCCGGGCAATCCGATCACACGCTTCGTCATATACTTTTCTTCTTCGGCAGACCAAAAAAGAATAATATCTCCTCTTTCAATCTCATTAAAGGTATATGCTAAATCATTATATACCACATAAGAACCAGTCACAAGGGTAGGTTCCATAGAACCGGACATAATAGGACTGATAGTAATTACTTTTGTCAAGAAAAACAATAAGCAAAGAATAATAACAATAGAACCGACTATATCAACCACGAATTTCTTTCGTTCCACTCTCTTCTTTTCAAAAGGCTTATGTGCTTTTTTCGGCTTTTCTTTTACTGATGCAGAAGGCTTCTTGGCAGAATTTGAAGTTTCGCGAGCCTGCATTTTCTTGTTATCTGCCTTGGGTACCGATGTCTTTACAGGTTCAGAAGAAACCACCATACCTTTTTTCATTCTGCTACGCTTAATAATAACAGCTACCAGCAATAAAACAATCACGCCCCCACAACCAACAAAAAAGATAGTGGTAAGGCTTATTTTCTCTTCTACTCTTGTAACATCACTAATTACTACCGTTTCGTTGCCTGCACCGTCAACAGCACAAACCGAAACTTCGTTTTCGCCTAAAACAAGAGGAAACTCATACTCGAAATAACCCGATGATTTATCAAATTCTACGCTTTCATTATTGATAAGAACCTGCGAAGCGTTTTTTACATAACCTTTTATCACAACAGTTTCCGAACTTACTTCTCTTCCGTGGTACTGTTCTGCAAGCGTTAAGGAAGGTGCAACAATATCCTTGGTAATAGAGAATGAGTAACTTACCATATTGTTGTTTTTATCGCAAAGGTAAACTACTACATCGTTATTTACACCATTTAAGGGGGCATTGATTGTATGTTCTCCCGCCTCGAACTTTTCATAAAATACTTCATCACCGTTATCATAAATAAGCACCCACATATCTTCCTGCAAATTGACAGTAAAGGGAATATCATTGGTATTGGTAAGTGTTTCGGTAGGCATCACAGCTGTTCCGGGAACTTCTCTGACAACGGGAACCGTATATGTAATACCAGCACCGTCAATTTTTGCTTCCGTGGAAGGGACCACATAGACTTCGATTTCATTTACAGATGCAGATAACGGCAATTTATACAAAGTACCGTCCACAGTTGTAGAAGCTAACTTTTGCATTGTTTCGGGATTTGTAACTGATACATTTACCTTTCCGATACCATTATCGTCCCAAGAAACCACCAAAGCACCGTCTACAAAGTAAATCTTTAAGCCCGAAAACTGTGATGTGACGGTAATATTTTCATTAACTTCCGATACTGATGCGTTGATACACTCTACTCTCGCACTAACATCAATATCGCTTTCAGCAGTAATGTGTACTTCATAGGTACCAGCAGAAGCACCATTGACACGAACCATTACCGTTTCACTTTCACTGTCTTTTGTAACAACCGAACCGTCCGGCGTAGTAATTTCGATGTGGTGTGCCTGTTCATCGGTAAATTCAAAAGTAAAAATCGCTTCCTTATAATCTTTTGCAAGAGGAACAGTCAAAAAACTCTCTTCCTGTGCATATACTGTAATAGGGAAAGCTAAATACAATAAAAATGTAAGTAGAAAAACGGTTAAAAACCGCAAAATATGTTTCTTTTTCATAGGCATCTCCTTTCGTTTAAAAAAGTATACCATACATTTATTAAAAACTCAAAAAATCAGCAAATTTATTGTATTTGATTACCGTTGTGGTAAAATACACACAAAAACAACAGTTACAAATTTACTATAAACAAAACACATAAAAAAAGAAAAAAAAAGGAGAAAAAGATATGCCCCGAACAAAACAGACAAGCCGAGAGGTCGCATACAGAAAAAATAATATTCTCGGTACCAGACTGCGTATGGCTCGAATTGATGCAGGAATGTCACAAATTGACCTTACACTACATTTGCAGGAATATTTAGATCAGCCCGAACCACTTTCCAACTTGGCAATATCTTCTTACGAAAACGGCTCCCGACTTCCGCATATCACATCTCTTGTAGGTATATCAAAAATACTTGGTGTAACTGTTGATTATCTTGTAGGTGCTGATAGCGTAAAGTTTAAGCCCTCTCCGATAAGTTATGACGAAAACGAAGAAAAAAATAAACCGCCTGTCCCGGAATTTGATTTACTTATCAAAAAGCAAAGCTATGAAAATTACGACGGCTATCCCGTATTCGTTAAATCCTCTACGGACTTGATTGTAGACCGCTGGGGTATTCTTGATTACCACAATAATCAGATTGTATTCAAGGAAAAGAACATACCGATTACTACGGATATGAAACTGTATCGGCACAAACCCTTAAATGCGTCTTACATAGACTATACTACTTCAAGACCACTAAATATGCACCGCTTATTTAGCGAAAAATTGTTGTGGGTAGAACCTTTTTCCATTGACGATTTGGCGGTAGAGAAATATAAGGGCTATTACAGACATAATGAAGACCATTCTATGTTAATGAATATTACAAACGGATTGACCTTGCCTTACACCGGATTAGGCGTATCTTATAACGCATACCCAGCAAGCCTTCCCGATAAAAAATAGAAAAATTATAAAAGAGTACGCTGATGCGTACTTTTTTTTATAAAAATTTGCCTTTTTTATAGTGTTAAAGTATAATACACATTATAAAAAGGAGGTATTATTATGGCATTTTGTTATGAATGTGGAACAAAACTGAATGATAACGCAAAATTCTGTCACGGTTGCGGAATTGAAATAAAGTTACCTACTACCGAAAAGGGCAATGATGCACCCGTCGTAGAAGAAAGAAAGAAAAAAATCACTTATGCAGAAGAAAAAGTAGATACTCCGAAGCCCGAAAAAACTTCAAAATATAAGGAAGTAACCAAAGAGCAGGTAACAAAGACTTCTGAACCAAAGGCAGAAGAAATTAAAAAGAAGGAAGCTACTCCGTCTGCAAAGAATGATTATGAGGACGATTTAAAAGATACTGTCGATATCGAAGAGGACGAGGACGATGATGATTACGATGAAGAAAACAGCGTCACCCTTCTTCCCGATGATGAAGACGATGATGATGAAGAGGACGAAGACGATTACGAAGACGATGATGATTACGATGAAGAAAATTTGCAGGATATTCCTTATGCGGAAAATGCAAACGCAAGTAATCCAAAAACGGATCCTTACTGGAACGACATCATTCCCGAAGTCGAAGACGAATTAAGTAAAATTCCGAAAGACCTTGTTTTTAAAGGCATCGGTGCCGTTCTTGCCCTTGTAGCAGTTATGGCTTGGCTTATTTATATGTTGGCATAAAAGGGGGACAAAGATATGGCAATTTGCTATGAATGTGGCACCAAATTAGAGGACGATGTAAAAGTATGCCCCAGTTGCGGTGCAGAAAGATTGTCAGAAGAAGGAAAAACAAAGAAAAAAAAAGAAAAAGAACACTTGCGGTTTAGTGAACTACCGAAAGAATTGAGTGTTTATTTCTTTCAAAAAATTGCATTGGTAATTGGATTGATAGTTGCTATCGTTATGATAGGAATTATCACAAAGAAGCTGAATATTATATTGTTCTTATCCGTAGTTACACTTATTTATGCAGGATATGTAGCATATACCTACTATTCAGTAATCTACTTCAAGTATAAAATATACTACGGTTATTGTATCGAAAAAAGAACGCCCACAATGAATATGGCTATGCCTTTTGGCAAAAAGATGCAGGTAGCAAAAGGGGCTTGCACTCTTCTTTTAAGAACTGATGAAAACCCTAATACCCGTTTGATTGTCCCAGTGGGCGAGGGATTTATAGTAAATAAGGACGATGTGGTTTTGGTATATTCCAAAGAACACGACATTTATCAGAAGGATAATGATACATACGAATTTATCAATCCGTTACTGGTAAAAATAATGCAGAAGTAAATTACACTTGCACTTTGATTTATTCTGTACTATAATAACCTTGTAATCTGACAACACAACAATATTTGACTAACAATTAAGGAAGAAACTCCGTAGGGGCATCTTCCTTTTTTGATGTCAAAAAACACATTTAAGAGAGGAGGTACAGTGGTATGAAGAAACTGTACGAAAACAATGACACAATTATCACAGACGAAATGGAGGCTATTAAGTTTTTCAATGAAATCTGCGAAAAAGATGTGTGGCAGAGATGTCGCACAAAGGAACTGGTAGCGGTACCTATTGAAAACCACCCTTTGTTTTTTGAGAATAAGAAGGCAGAGTTTGGTATTCCGCAGGAAGTCAGCATTGACAGTATTGCGGAATGTGCGGAAAGCTATCAGATTGGCGTAAAGGTGCCGTTTGATACGGGTTATGAGTGTTACCCTATCGGCGACACCGCTTTTTCTTTATTGCTGGAAAGAGCAGGCTTTCAGAAGGCTACTGCACTCTCCTGCTTGAAGGAAAAGGGAACGCAGGCGGTGATGCCTTGCACCCACACGGCACAGATTGTCAATATGGGCTTTGAAATTTTTAAAAACAAAGTTCTCGTATTGATCCGTGATGAAAAAGTGCGTGCGGTACTCTCCGGTGACGAAAGCGACTACTCAATCCTTCCCTTTGATAAGTTACTGTCTATCTTTATCGACAGCCTTATGGGACAGTTTGCAGATGTCAACTTCGTATCGGCTACTGCTTGTCACGAATACTTCTCCGTGCTGTATTCGATGAAAGATAAGACCGTAGAGGAAAGCATCGAAAAGGTATTCGCTTCCGCAGGGCGTACATTTAATAGCATTAAAATTGAAGCAAGACTGGCTTCATCAGATGTTGGTATGTCCGGGGCGAAGATTTATCCGTTTTTGAAGTTAGACAACAATCTCCGTATTATCGGAAATCCGTTGTCCGTAACTCATAAAAACGGAAAAACTTTGAAGGACTTCAAAGACAACTGTGGCAAGGTATTCTCAATGTTTAAGGATATTGAAAGACAGTTGGAAGTAATGAAGGACAAGAAGTTAAAAAGCCCGCAGGGTGCGTTCCTTCGCGTAGCCAAGGAAATCGGATTACCGAAGAAGCTGGCACACGAACAGGCTTCGGATTTCGAGGCTCTGTTTGCAAAACCCAGTCAGTTAGACTTGTACTGGGCGTTGTACGAAGCTCTTGATGCTTACAAGGTAGCCCGCAAAACGGATTTATCGTTTACGCAGATGCTTAACTTTGAGGAGGGCATCTGTCGTACTCTCTTTGGCGACATCGAGAAGTACGATATGCCGTTTACTTGGGAATAAGTGTTCGGCAAGTAACTATTAACAAAGAGGGTGGTTTTATAACTGCCCTCTTCTATTTTTTTGGAGGCTGTATGAAATTTAAAGGAACGCCTAATATCAGTGGCTTTGTAGATTTTTGCAGTTATCACGCCAACGGAGAACCTATCTACCTTGTCAACGGGAAAATATACGCAAGTTTCGATATGTTGTCGATGATTGAGTGCAGATATAATTTCCTATTCAGTGATAGCAAAAAAGAAATTGAAAAAGCAATTATGGAAAATATGTATATGTTTGATGTGGTAGAAACAAACCAGTTCTATTATCCAAACGACAATATGTTTTCCGGGAACAATTCCATAAAAGGAATAAAAGGCAAAATTTTAACATTAAAGAAAAAATATGCAGGAGAAGAAAAATGAAAGAAAATTTTAAAAAATTCTTTAAAATCAGTACATACGGGTTTAATAATCGCCCGTATTCAATTTATGTCGTTGCAGATGATAAGGACGATGCAATGTGCGTAGCTTTTCGCGACCAGCACTATGAGAATGAGAACGACAATATTGATGTCTTTGAAGTGGTTGAAGTTTCGAGAGAAGAATACGAACTTAACAGACGCAAAATAATTTATCACTAGGAGGAGGAAAAATATATGAAAAAATTAGCCTACATCTACAAGAACCGCGTTGTTGTATGCGACAACGAAGAAAAGGCAAGAAAGATTTTGGGTTGCCCGCCGAAAAGCAAACAGCTGATAGTGGAACCCGCAAGGGCTTATAATACTCCGACTGGGGATATTGGTATTGTAATTGCCACCGGAAGCAAAGAATTGCGTACCGATAAAAAGGCAAATATGGCATACTGGGACGAAATCGACGCGGTTATAAACAAACACATAACAGCCTGCATCGAAGAGTTAAAAAATTGGAGTGTTACCGATATTGAAGTCGGAGAAGACATTATCTTTGATATTTCAAAGAATGTCGAAGAAAAACTTATCTCCAACTTGGAACACTGGGGCGGTGCAGACTTCCCTTATGTAGACGAAGAATATTAAGAGAGGAGGTAACAGTTATGGGATTTGACAGAAATTTCTATATCGGCAAGAGAATTGTATTGTTTCCCGAAAGTAGCGACAGAATTATCGGCAAGATAGTTGATGTTGACAGTTTAGGGTGGACGATAAGAATTGTTGAAGTCGATAAACAGCGTACTGACTATAAAGCAGACTACAATTACTTTTTTAGTCACTCTGCTGGATTAGTATTTCAGATAATTGGTGTATAATAAAAAAAAGGGGCATATCGTATGATACGCCCTTTTTTTATTACAATGATGATTTAATTTCGGCTAACTTCTCTTCCAACTCCGTAATGGAACGGAGTACATACTCTCTATCTTCCACAACGCATTTTCCATTTGCAATATATCTGACCGTTTCCACTAATCCTTTCAAATGCTTATCAAGAACATCTTTTACATCAACGGATTGCGTAACAACATCTGTTACCGCAGAAGAAGTATTATTAAATAATTCATCGCAATACTTCTCCTCATTTTCTTCTACTACTATTTCTTCTCTATCTTCGTTCTTTTCAAACTCCACAGAAATAGGTGCAGAAGGTATTTCAGTAGGAATATTACTTACGATTTCTTGTGTAGGTGCTTCTTTCTTAACTTCTACTTTTTCATACTTTTTCAAAATTCCCTGCAAAGCACCTTTTGAAATCGGTTCCGGTGTGCCGTCCTCTGAAACAATCATAGTAAGGGCTGTATTGATTTCATCAGCAATCCTTTTCTGTACTTCTTTACTCTCTCCTGCAATGTTCTGCATTGTGGTCCAAGGCACCAAACGCTTTTCAACAAGTTCCTGCAATTCGGGAATAAGGGAAAGTAACTTCAAATAACGATGCACATTCATTTTGGTATAACCAAAATCGTGTGCCAACTGTTCAACGACACTAAACTCTTTACTTTTCTTTGTATTCACACCGTCAATACCGTGTTCCATTTGGATAGTCTGTTTATGGTATTCCATAGCTCTCGCCCAGTCCATAGGTGACATATTACGGTTATTGATGTTTGAAAAAATCAATTTACGGCGTACTATTACTTCTTCGTCGGGCATTTCCACCACTACGGCGGGTACTGTCTTCCAACCCAAAGAACGAACTGCTCTCGTTCTTCTGTGTCCGGCAGATAATTCATATCTTCCGTCGGGTTTCTGATATACTTCTACTACACCGAAGAAACCTTCGTTTTTAATGGTTTCTGCTAATCGGTCAATATCTTCCATATTGAAGATTTCCGCATTATCGGGATTTTCGTCAATCAAATTCAAGTCCAAGTCAATCGTAGGACGGGAATTAGCCTGTGTAACCGCTTTTTTCTGAATACTCTTTAACATATCCGCATTGGGGGATTTGTTTGGATTAAATTTAGCCATTCTTTCGCATCTCCTTCATCATAATTTTCTTTTCAATCTCTCTTGATAAATCTTCATACTGGGTAACAATCGGATTATTTCCCGTATAATAGGGAAGCGGTGTACCAGTAAATCGTGCCTGCTCTACAACACTTCCTGCCTTAATACTGTGAGAAAACACCATATCTTCCATATTTTCTCTTGCAGATGCCAAAATCATTTTCTGCACGGCTCTCTGATGAATAACATTATTAAAGAGAATACCTAAAATTTCAAGGTGGGTGTTAAGTCCCTGCTCTCTAATCTGCGAAATATGGTCCATAAGGTAATTAAAACCTGCCAAACTGTCTGTATCAGCCATTGCAGGAACGATAACGAAGTCTGATGCAATCAAAGCCGATAACGCCACACCGTTTAAATGGGGCGGTAAGTCGAAAAAGCAATAATCAAACTCACTTTCCAACGGCTCTAATGCTTTTGAAACGGCTTTGTAATCGTCCAACTCCATAGTATCAATATCTAATGCAGAAGGAACAACATACAATTCTCTTTCATCAAGACCGCCGGGCGTATCTTTATATACTCTCTCGATTACATCTCTTATAGGTACATTATCTTCGATCACATCTTTAAGACTATGCCCTTTTCGGTTCGGAGTGTATGTAAGCAGATATTCCGTTGCAGTTGTTTGGCTATCACAATCTACAATCAGTATTTTTCTATTTCGTTTTTCAAAAGTGGCTGATAAATTCACAACGGAAGTTGTTTTACCCGTACCACCCTTGCGGTTAAAAAAAGCTATCTTTTTCATAAGTTACCTTTCTTAATTCAAAAACTTACTATTTGCTACGGTATTAGTATAATGTAAAAAACTTGAAAATGCAAATAATTACAGAAATGTATGAATTTTTTATAAAATACTACTTATTTTGTAACTTTCAGTATTTGCGATACCATAAGCACTCTTTATTTTGCTAAAAATTTGCTTTTCTTTTGCGATAAATGTATAATATACATATATTTAATTTTAATTAAGGAGGCAAAAAAAGAAATGAGCAAATTAAGATTTAAGGTAGGTATTGATGTAGGTAACTACGACACAAAGACACAGCATACCAGCACACCCAGTTCCTATAAGAGTTACGAGAAGAGAAACTTGATGCTGGACGAATATGTGTATTACAACGGAATGTACTACTCTCCCACGAATGAAAGAAACAATCAGCAGGTAGATAAGACCAAGGATAATTACTGCTTGATTATTTCTCTTTTTGCAATCGCCAAGGAGATTTTATTCCAGTTAAGACAGAAATACCCTCACGCAACCGACGCAGAGTTGCAGAACTACATCGAACAGATTGAAGAATTAAGCATTGGTGTTGGTCTTCCCGCCGGATATTTTTCACAGTTAGCAGAAAGCACAAGAAATCTGTATCTGAAAGAATGGGAAAACGGATTTGAATTTGAATACTGCGGATTTACATTCAGTCACAGATTAGTGACTTGTGCCGTATTACCGCAGGATTTTACCGCAGTAGCTTGGAATGATAATGTTTCAATCATTAAGGATTTCTCAAAATACATTATTATCGGTATCGGTGGCGGTACAGCTGATGCTATCCCCGTGGAGAACGGAACTCCGCAGGTAAATAACTGCATCAGCATCGCAAAGGGAACAACCGTTATGTTTTCAGAGATTATTAAGACAATCCAGCACGAAACAGCAAAAACAATGGAATATTCTACCGTAGAAGCAGTTTTATTAGGAAAACCCACCATTGTCGATGATGCAAGAAAGGCTCGTATCAAGAAACTGGCAGAAGAATTTGCCGATAAGCTGGTAGACGATTTTATGCACAACGGATTAAACTTCTCCGACAATCCCGTTGTATTCATCGGTGGCGGTGCATTACTTATGAGAAAGGCATTGGAAAAGAACCCGAACTTTGTAAAGGTTGAATTTGTGGAAGATGTCAACGCAAACGCGAAGTATTTTGCCGTTTTCTGCTCACAGTAAGGCAGGTGGTAATCTATGAGTGAAAAGGTAAGAATACAATTAGGCTACGATCCCACGGACGAAACAACGCAAAGGGCGGTTATTATGCTTGAAAGTGCTATGCGAAGTAAATCACAGCTGGTAGCCCTTGCCTTATGCGAATTTGCTGATAAATACGGTTTTCGGATTGATAATACAGAAGAAATCAAGACCGTTATTAAAAATTATGACTATTTAAGCAGGGCAATGGATATGGCGGTGCCGACAGAAAGAGTTTTGGCACCCTCTACTCCTACTCCGACTTATCAGAGGACAGAAAAACCGAAGAAACCGGAAAGACAGACTGAAAAAGCAAAAAGTAACAAAATGTTACTTTATGAAGAACCGTCTGCAAAGGAAGAGGTTGCAGAGGAAATTCCCGCATCTGACACTCCCAAAGCTGTTGATTTAGGTTTGGAAGAAGACATTGTGGTATCAGAAAAGGCAATGATGTCAATGAATAATGTACTTGCAATGTTCTCGCAAGGGTAAAAAATTACGATTTTTAATATTTACAACTTTTAAAAAGTATACTATACTGTTATTCATAAAGGTATAGTATACTTTTATTTTAGTTCAGCCTAAAATATTTACCTTGAAAGGAGTAAAATTATGAAAAACTTACAACTGAATAAGAAAAGACAGTATTTTGCGATGTTCGCACTTATGCTTATGTTTGCAATGACTATCACAAGCGTTCTCCCGGCGACAATTACGCCTGCTTATGCAACAGACGGAACAGTTCAAACGCAGGAGGGAAAAAATGATGATATTCCCGATACAAGCGGGACGGCAGGAAACAACGCAGGAAACAACGCAGGAATAAACAGCGGTGTCACAGGTGGCGATTATTCAATGGACGCATTAGCAGGGAAAGCAGAAACCACACTTGACGGTTGGAAAGGTAGCATAGTTCGTATCTGTTTTGCTGTTTTTCCGATAGCCTTAATTATATGTTTAGCAGTTCTCTTCTTCACTCACGACGAAAGAAAGATTGCAACAACCGTAAAAATCTGCATTACCATTTGTATTGTAGCATTGATTATTCTTCTCGTAGAAAGAGATGTTGTTGAAAATATTATCAGAAATTTAGCAAACGAAATATAAAAGAAAACAACAGCCCCGAACACTTCGGGGCTGTCTTGCTAATAGGGGGCAATTTATATGAACTCAACTTACGAACCTATATTAAATAAAAAGCAAACCCGCATACTGACTTTTTTAGTATGTGTTATATTGCTCGCTGTCACTATCCTGCCTTCGTATGCGGTTGATTTCGGAAACATTGGCGATATGATTACAGAAGAGGCAGAAGGAATATTTGAATATGCGGTAGACGGGTTAGAAAATGTTAAAGGATATGTTACCGATGCAATACTGGTCGGTGCATTGGAAACACTGATAATGGGTATTGATTTTGCAGGAGAACTTTTTGTGAAATTACTCACTACTTCTTTTTCTCCCTCTCTTAATCCTTTACTGAATATTGAAAAAGGATTATCTTTTTCTACGCCTATTGCAGACGACGCATATTATGAAGGTGCAACCATAGATAATTCATTTACAATTATGGCTATTTGGGAATTTGCTTTTATGTTCGGAATTATTACTTGCACACTCCTTATGTTCTTCTATCTCTTTATGTGTTTGGTAGGTCAGCAGGAACAAATCAGAGATACGCCGTTTATGTTACTGGTAAAATATGCGGTATCTCTTGCTCTGATTTATTTTTCAAAGTATTTTATTACGGGATTTATTGACTTTTTTTATGATATGTGGACTACTCTCGTCTTTACAAAAGACATATCAACGCCCGAAACATATACGGCGTTTTTACCGATATGGTGGGAAAATGGTGATTTCCGAAACGGAGATTTAGTTGCTTTTGGAGTAAAAATAGTAACAGAAAAAGCCGGGACGGCAGGGGTTGTAGGTTCCATTTTAGCGATGCCTTTTACTGGCGGTGCAAGTGGAAGTGTTGCGATTGGAATTATTTTAGTTATTATAATTTTCGCACTTTATTTCGGCTGGAAAATCATCAAGGAATTTATGAAGCTGTTTCTTGAAGTTGTTGAAAGATATTTTGTAGTGTTTATTCTTTTAGCGTTTTTCCCTGCCGTAGCATCTACTTTTGTATCAAACAATTCAAAGAAAATCTTTTATGCCTATATAAAAATGTTGTATTCGCAGGGTTTCTTGTTGCTCGTCAATACAATTTTTATGGTTATTTTCTTCAAAATCCTTTTAGTAGGTGGTTGGAGTGCCGGACTGATCAATTACATCGGTGCTTTGGCTTTCCTTCGCATCTGCCAAAGAATAGATGCTTATATGGCACAGTTAGGTATCAACATCGTACAGACTGGTGGCGGTCTTATGAGTGCTTGCGGAAGCGTATTCGGTGGTGCATTGGCTGGAATGAGTGCTTTGCGTGGTGCTGACAGAACAAGAAAAAATGTTGGCACAGCACTTATGAATAAGGGCATATCCACGGGCAGTTATAAAGATTACAATACAGGTCTTAATTTGAAAAAAACTGGTAGTGATATGGTAATAGGTTTAGGTAGTAACTCCTCCGCATCACAACAGTTACAAAATGTAAGCAATTTTGAACAAATGGTTTTGGCAAATGGAGGTTTCAAGCAAGGACAAGTAATGCAATTTTCTCCTAATCGTAGTCTTAACGATAATTTAAGAGATCATCATTTACCTAGCACTTACGGAGATAAGTTACAGAAAGAATTAGGTAATGCTAAAATAACCGGAATGACTGTCGAAAAAGACGGTGGAGGTATAATGTCCGTAAATTATACAGATGCCGACGGAAAAGAAGGAAAAGCAGTTATTTATAACGGAGAAGTTATTGCCAACAAAAATGAGGTTAATGAGCAAAGCGTGGCACAATCCTACAACAACGATATTCATAACCAAAATACCGCTTTATCAGAAAAAATATCAAAAGCCGGTATGGATAATGCAAAAAAAAGCGAAAACAGTTCAGCTACAAATTTCATAGCAGACCATTCTGTAAGCGACGGTCAAGTAGAAAAAGTAAATATAAGCGGACGCGATGCTTTTTATGTTCAAGGTATGGGTATAGAAATGAGCAGTCAAGAAGGGAATATCCATTCATACGGCACTGTATATTATCCCACCACTGAAAATCCCGAATTGCTTAACAATGTAGGAAAGGACAAAAACTGGGGATTAAGCGACGACAAACAATATATTTTTGAAGTTCGAGGTAAAGAATACACAAATAATAGTTTTGAAAACGAGGTTACACATCAAAAAGATAGTAACAAGTATGAAAGTCAACCTAGAAGTGGGAAAAATAAACCTAGACATAACGGCAGGAAATAGAACAAAAAGGCAGGTGATATACTATGAGCAATGGCTATGACGATGATAGCAATAAACAGCAAAGCATAACAAAAGATGCAAGCGATGTTTACGAAAACACCAAAAATGCTTACGACACAGCCAACAAAATAAAAGACAAAATCGAAAATTATAGAAATAATCACCCTAAAAATAACGATACCAGTCCACAAGGAAAAGACATCTCACAGTCACAAGGGCAAAACACCGCCCCGAAAGGTAATGAGATAGGAAAACCACCCACAAATCAGCCTGCTACTGCCCCACAAGGTACTCCCGTAAATGCAGGACCAACGGGAAATGCCATAGGTTCGGGTGCAAGCGGTACTGTCGCAAGTGGAACTGGTGGCACTGTCGCAAGTGGGGCAACTGGTGCTACTGCAACTGGTGCTACTGCAACCGGGGCTACCGCAACCGGGGCTACTGCAACTGGCGTAGGGGCTACCGCAGGAACTGCCGTTGTTGCAGGTGCCCCGACAGCGGGCGTAGGTACGATTGTTGTACTTGCAATCGCAGGAACCGTAGCAGTTGCTACCGCAGGATTAGCCGTTGCAAAAAAAATGATGAACGAAGCTGATGAAATGGTAGATAGAAAACCGGGCAAAGGAATAGGCGGTTTTGGCGGTCTACTAATAGTCTTTGTCGGCGTAATTTTATTTACTGCTCTCACACTATTCACTCCGGCTATCGGTTTTGCCGGATTGGTTCACGATGTAAAAGACGGCGTAGAAACATTTTTCGTAGGATATACGGAAAAGGCAGAGTTCTTCTGCGAATTATTCGATGAAGAAGAATACGATATTGAATTACACCGAGAAGTAAACAGTCAAATCGGTGTAGATGCTCAAAATGTGGAAGTTTATAAGGCTATCATTGATAAAGCAATCAACAAATCTTTTTCATACTATATGTGGAATGTGCTACTGGAACCCGAAAAGGTTATTTTAACCATATTCGACAAAATCGGTATTTCTCGTTACAGTAGCGAAGCAACCATAGCCTACTACTTAAATCAGCCTTATCCGTATTCTTTGATTAAAAGTGACGGCACTTATTATACAATCGGCGATTATCTGACAGATGCTATTCCCGAAGAAGACTTAAATAATGACTTAAATTATGCGGAAATTCTCGCGGTATACTGCCAAAATGAAGAAAACATTTACACTTCTATCTCCTACAACGATTTCTACAATTTCATCGTGCAGGAGTATAACAGTAATTTCCTTTATGAATTGGAATTAAGCGATACTCCGCAATGGTATTACATAGATGCAGAAGGCGTTATGGTACTTTGCGATGATGAAGAAGAGGCAAAAGCTGGTGCAGAAGAAGCCGAAGCGGAACGGGAAGAAGCCGAAGAAGCCGAAGAAGAGGAAGAAGATGATGATGAAGACAGTGATGAAGACAGTGATGATGAAGAGGAAGAAGAAAGCGAAATTGACAGCTGGGGATATTTTTTTGAAGTTACCGTAATGCCTTACGGATTGAATGAGTTATACCATATTGCAGATGTAGATATGGACGCAATTAACTACGCTACTCTCTCCATTACGAACAGAGATATGCTCGATGAAAACGAAAAATGGTTAAGGGCATATTTGGGCGGTCAAGTGGATTTAGGTCCGTCGTATGCAGACGAAAGAACCTACCGAAGTGTATGTTACAACTGCTATACCAACCAAGGCGAAAAAGCAACCGGACGAAGCCTTAACTCTTACCTCGACAACTCCGTAACAAATAATTTTATTGCTGGTCTTCTGCCCGAATACAGCGGGGGAAGCTACGACGATTACGATAAAATAGAGATTGATTTCGATGTCAACGAAGCGTATATTATAAATATGCCTTGCTATATCAATCAAGGCTCTTACAAACAACCAAGAGGCGACGGCTCTTATACTATTGCAAAGAAAGGTTGTATAGATTGCTGTTATGCTATGTGTGCAATGTATTACAACGGATATAGCGATGCAAGTATTTATATGCCACAAATATCAAAATCTACTTCCACTGGCGGTTATGTTTCGGGACAAACTTTTCAAAGTAATATTTTCCCCGGAGATAACAATATGAATGTTTCCCGCATTGACAAAGGAAAGCTAGATAATAATGATGTATCTGTTATATTAAACAATATTAGTAATGGTTATCCTGTAATTATAGAAATTGTTGGCTACTGGGAAGACGATAGTGGCGTTGTTCTTCACAAATCGTCTAACACTCATTTTATCGTGTTAATAGGATATACTTCCGATAAGTTCATTGTTTTCGATCCGGGAAGCACTACAACAACACAATACGGAATACCTTATGATGCGTTAGATAATGTTAGGTGGGGTTCCTATCGTACTACTACTCCTACCGACAGCAACTTTGTTCCCTCTTGGGCGAACCACCCGGACAATCCATTTGGAAAATAGAAAGGAAAATAACGATGTCAAAATAGAAAGGAAAATAACGATGTCAAAAAAGAAACTTATATTATTTATCTGCGTTGCAGTAACAATTCTTGCGATTGTAGTTACTGCTGGGCTAATGATAATATCTCCTGCCCTTTTTTCTTCTGCCAAAGAGGATACAACAAATAATGATAAACCGCAAATTGCAGAAAATATAGAGGGATTGGAACTGATTGGCAGTGAAGAAGAACAAAAAGATACGGAAATCATATTAGAAACTTCTGAAAATGAAGGTAATTCCGAATATAACATACCGCCCACAAGCACCGATTACAATGTATGGGACGAATTAGGATTGCCCGATCCGACAGCGGGTATGGAAAATATAGACGAAAGCGATGTTGGTAATTTTGAGGGACCTATTGAAGTTGAAGAAAACGAAGAATTAACCGAAAGCATCTTCTACTTGGATAATCCCGCATATTTAAGCGGAGAAACCAACCTTGGAACCAACGGCTTTTACAACCTATATGAATGTATCGAAGACTACTTCGATTACTACTTTCCTAACGAACCGAAGGAATATGAAGGTGCAGTAATCGAAGGTTCTTATGAAGATAAGGGAGATTATAGGTCTTTTCGCTTGGAAGTTTATAAAGAAGACGGCACTACTTGGCTGATAGAGTGCGATTATGTCGTATCAATGAATTATTATGAGTTCTTCTGCGATGATATTAACCCTCGTCCGAAGACTGGGGAAGATTAAAAGAATTAAAGCAACCTACGGAGTGTGGGTTGCTTTTTTATTGCGATATTTTTCTCTGTATCAAACTTGCAATTTCTAAAAAGATGCGTTATAATACAAACATAAAAGGTGCTACCCGTTCAGTAACGGTTCGCCTAAATTGTTATTTACTAAAAAAGCAACCGACAACTTTGCGAGAGGCGGTTGTTTTTTTAGTGGTTATGTATCTTTTCGGCTTTGCAAGATACTGATAATCGTAACAACGGTACCGACGATTGTTACTGCGGTACTGAATATTGTCACTACAATACTCACTACACCGATTATTGTTTCTAACACTAAAATCTGACCTTTCAACTATACTCTTCATACCAACTCCCCCTTTCAAAAAAAATGGAAGTCCGATAAAAAGGCTAAAAGGCGAACCGCCACCGTTTAGGTAGCACCCTGTAATTATTTTAGCATAAAAATACTGCAAATGCAAAATTATAGCCGTTTATGTGAAAAAGAAATAACGCTTTTGGGAAGAAGCATCGCAGGTGTGGGATATTTCCTTGCAATACGGTCTGCCGTATACATATATTTGTTACGCTCAAAAGGTAATACACTCTGTTTTATCATTTCTTTTCTTACATACTCCGCAAATTCGTGCGTGGTAGAACACATACGCAGATGCTCTACTCTTCCGGTATCAGCATCAGCAAGGATAATTCTGCATACATATCCTTCATTTTGGGGTAGAGGCTTAAAATCTATGGAAAAATCTAACCCTTCCTGCATCTTGATATGGAAAGAACAATCCATTACGGGCATATTGCCGATTTCAAAGAGAAACTGCACGAAATCATCAATCATAGCCAAATGCACTGTAATATCCCGACTAAATTCTCTAATTTCATCAGCAGAGGGGGTTTTCAAATAAAACATAAAGGCAAATCCGGTCAGAGAAGAATAAAGAATATCTACTCTATCCTGCCCTTTCTTTAAGAAATCATAACATTTCCCTGCGGTTATTTGTATCAATTCAAAATTATTATCCATTGTTCTTTCTTCTCCTTATCCAGTAATTGCCGATACTTCCGTCGGTGCTATCCCATATATCGAATATCTTATATTTATTGTCTTCATCTAATCGAATAGCAACAAGATGATGCCCGCCGATTTTAGCAACTATATCGCAGGAAACCATAGCACCCGTTACGGAATTGATATACAATCCGTTTAAAAGATTGCAAAATTCTTTGCCCGTATACTTTGTATTATCATACTGCCGAGGTTGTTTTTGCATCTCAAAACCTAAACTTTCAAGGTATTTTCCATAGCACTTCTTATCATTCGGCATTTCCTTATATTTGTGAGATAAAATAACTAAATCATCAAGAACTTCGTCCCACGACTTGCCCGAAGCAAGGGAAATTGCTCGGAGTACACAGTCACTTGACCGCTTATCTTTGGGATTTTCGTTGTGATATGTGAAACAAGATGTATTTTTCGGTATTTTCTTAATCATACGGCACTCCTTTCTAATCTATAAAATCAAGGGCGTGATGTACCACTACACACTGACCGACAACAGTAAAAATCCACTTCTGATAAGTTGATGAATTTTCAGCTTCAACAAAAAACTCGCCGTCTTTAATTCCGTCGTAGGATAAATACCTTGTTGCTCTGTCTTCTGTATAATCATATTCCCTTGCAGACCAGTCGGGCATTGTCTTACGGTATTCACTCATAGACGAATATATGGTATTGTTTACTTCATTTCCCAACTTTCCAACCGGATAGCGTACCGTCTTATATTCAAATACCGTAAGCCCCAGCGCATCACACACTTTAACAAAATCTAAAAGAGTAAGTTTTTCATTTTTTTCAAATTCTTCCACTATAAACTTTTCGTATAATTCATTTTTCATACTGCCATTATTCCTCTCCTACGATTTCTCTGATTTCTTCAATGATATTATCCAAATCAGAATATGTAGCACCAAATTCTTGACCGTCAAAAGCATTATCTCTCTTTTTTATCACTTCCCTTACTTTGATGCACTTATCAAGTGTGGTTCTTGCAACCTTAATCGCCTCAATAAACTTACTTGGATTATCATTAAAACCTTTTTCCAACAATATTGTTAATGCTTCCTTTTCGCACATACACATCACTCCTATCTTAATTTCATCGGCAACAACGGATTTTCATTTTCCGTTGCAGAAGAAACAATATCTTCGTACTCTTCTCCAACTTCCAACCGCCTAGCCATAACCACCATTCTGTTTGTACCGCTACCGTGTAATTCTACCGAACAGCTGGATAAAGTAATATAGGCATCATCAATGGTATTTTCGATTGGTACATTTATCCAACTTCTGCGAGATACTTCGCCCATATACCACTCGTAGTCCTGCATAGCAACAAATTCTGTATTATCAAAGTAAATGAATGTATCTGTATCAGAAGTATCAACTAAATAGTAAGCAAAAATCAACCACTGGCTTGTACCCTCTTCGGTAATGATTTCAACAATCGGGTGTTCTTTGTAATATTCTATATCACGGTAGTTATTCAAATCTCCGAACACATCAAATCCGTTCAGACGGATATTGTGACCGTATATGATGCTGTTACCACTGTCACGGGATAAATCACTGCCGATTGACAGAAACGGTACTCCGTGACTGTTATGCTCTTTATTAAGGTCACGATTAAGATAATACCCTTCATCAGCTGGCGTATACATAATCGGGTGGTTCAATACGCTATCATTGATACGAATAAAGCCAACTACATCTTCGTTATAGTCCATATAAGTCTGTAAAAGGCTCATATCACTATCATTTACGGTGCAATACTGCGTCGGCTCATATCCGTCTTCATACAAAACGCCGTCCTGCAAGCCCGTATTCGCCCCATTTAGACCGTTTTCTTCGTTTGATGCGGATTTTATCGACCTAACAGCTGAAATCCCGCAAATCGTCAAAATAAGAACGCCTACGCCTATCACAACACCGATGCGTCGCAACGGTTTACTTTCCAGTTCGTCACTTTCATCGTATTCAAAATTAAAATCATCTTCGTCCATATAATTTTTCATACATTTTCTCCCTTCATTGGTTCGTATAAGTATATTATACTTTATTCGTCTGCAAAAGGCAAAAAAACAGACAGTTGCAGGTTAGAAATTATTGTGTTAGAATAAAATTATAAAATTTATCAACAATATGGACTAACAATATAGAGATTTTCCGTAGGGAATTTCTCTTTTTTTCAAATAGGGGTATGTCCCGAAAATAATCGGGGTATTCCACTATCCCCGTCGATATAGATAACAACACAAAGAAAGGAAAAGAAAAATATGAAAATATTTGAAAATGACAACTGGGAAAAATTATCCCTCAATAATGAAGTAGTACAGTACGGATATTACTATCCGTATAGAAATCCGGACGGAAGCGTAAACCCTAATTTCTACAAGGATCGTATTAGTGGTTATATTTTAGATGTAAAAGAAAAGAAGGAAAAAGCACTTAACTATTTTTACAATGTACTTAATACCGAGATTTGTAAAAATGTTACAATCTGCGTAGTTCCGTCGCATACCGCTTCTTCAACTAATCAATCTGGCATTTCCATACTGGCAAGAAGACTTGCAAATGATGAAAGGGTGGATAAAGTAGATTATCTTTTAAGAAGTAAATCTATTAACAAATTAGCGTCCGGTGGCGACAGAGATTTATCTATTCACTTGGAAAGCATCAGACCAAACGAAGAAATGAGTATTTCGGGCGATGTTGTTCTTTTAGTTGACGATGTTACTACTTCCGGTGCATCTTTGCAGGCGTGCAAAGAAATTCTATTAAAGAATGGTGCTGAAAGAGTTGCAATGCTCGCATTGGGAAAATCTATCAGATAAGGAGGTGTTTTTATGGATATAAAAAGTTGCACAATTAAAGACACTAACTATCCTAAAAAGCTACTCTCCCTATCTTCTCCACCGAAGACACTGTACTATATTGGCGATATAAATATAACAGCCAAAGATATTGTCGCAGTAATAGGAAAGAGAGAAGCAAACGAAAAATCACTAACCTTATCCGAAAAAATCGGAAATGAGTTGGCAAAAAAAGATTTCATAGTTTTGAATGGATTAGCAATCGGCTGTGATACAAAAGCTATTGAAGGTGCTTTATTAGACAATGGTAAAGTAATTGCTGTTATGCCCTGTGGTCTTGATGAAATATATCCTAAATCAAACCGTATGCTGGCAGAAAAAATCATAAAAAGCGGAGGGTGTATCATAAGCGAATATCCTTGCGGTTCAAAGCCTCAAAAGTATACCTTCGTGGAAAGGGACAGATTGCAGGCAGGACTTGCTGATAAGGTAATCGTAATAGATGCAGAAATCAAAGGTGGAACGATGCACACGGTAAACTATGCACTCAAATTAAGAAAAGAAATTGGGTGTATTATGGAAGATAATGCGGTATCTCCCGCAGGTAACGAATATTTATGCAAATCACAAAATTGTGATGCTTTAAACAATATTCATAGCGTTTTGACTTTCGTAAAAAAACCCGTATATAATCAGCTTTCACTATTCAGCTAGAATTAAATCAACATAAAAGAGGTTCGTATAAACGAACCTCTTTTTTATTACAAAAAAAACAGAAGCGGGCTTTTTACACCCACTTCCGTTTCTTTACGATTTTTCGTTGTCTATTCGGAAACTTCCTCGTAGGAAGCGATAGCAACCATTTTGTAGATTGTAGAAATATCTTCTTCGCTTACATCTTTGAGTGCATCAGCATACGCATAGTAAGTAACACTTGCACGATAGCCTAATGCCTCTCCTTTGCCCTCATATACAGCCCAGTAAGTCGATAAATACGCTTCACAATCGAAAGTTGCATTACGACATACAACTCCGTTTGCATCGGTGTAAGCATCGCCTTTCCAAGATGCACCGGACACGCGGTAAATCGCGGGATCAAGTCCTAAAAGAGTAAGAATATCACTCTGATAACCGTCCCAAGTAGGTGTAGGGGAAGTCTGCGGTACATATACCGTCTTAAATCCCTCAATCTGCCAACTGTCTACATAAGCATCACTTGCAGTAAATATACCGTCGATAGGATAACCACTTCTCCAAGAAGGTTCTGACTGACCGCTACTTACTAATTCTCCGCTGATTGTATCGTCTTTTTCATCAACATTGTTGTAATAAGAGATTGTCTTAACCTGCGGAATGTAGGGTGCGGTTGTTCTTGCACCATACTCCACTCTTTCTGTAACGGTTGTGGTGATAGGCACAAGGTCAGACCAGTTAAAGATGTCACCCTTTAAGGTGTACTTCTTTCCGGTGGCATCAGAAATCCACTCGATAGAAGTTTCAGCATCTTTCTTATCTTCTACTTCTACATCAACAGTATGTGCTACTACTGACATAATTTCCGAAGTCTGATATTCAGCATTTCCGGTGTACTTATACTTTACGCCGTCCACTTCAATCATTTCGGGAATTTCAAATCTCAATCCGTCTTCCGTTTCGGAATAGAACTGATATTCCATTGTAATAATATTCGCTTCTTCATCAGAAGCATCTTCGCCAGCTTCGCTTGTCTGTTCGCTACCGCCTTCGATATTATCTTCGCCTGTTACTCCCGCAGACGCATCTTCCGTTGCAGGAGTTTTATTACAACCAGTAATCAAAGTGGCAAGCATCATACTTGACAGCAAAATCACGCCTAATTTTTTAGCAATGTATTTCTTTTTCATATTATGTCTGCCCCTTTCTTACTCTTCTTCATTCTTTGTTTCTTCAACAGCTTCAACAGCTTTACCCAAAGTATCTTCAATATTGACTGTTTCCGATGTGGCATTTTTTAACTGTTTTTTCTTGCGAAGATATAGTAAAATCACGCCACCAACACTTACAATACCAACAGTACCGATAATAGCATAAATCATCAAGCCATTGGTTTCTTTTTCAACAGCATCTTCCGTCGCTAATACTACGGAATATCCCTCTTCGCCACTGTCTTCTGTCTGCCAGTTATTTCTTCTCCAAGTGTTTTCGTCGAAGGAAATTCTTAATAAACCGTAACGGGCAGGAGTGTCGGGTTTGTCGGGTGTCGGAGTTTTAGGAACCGGACCGTCGTTATAAAATACCTTTGAGTATGTAACACTTTCATCGGTTGAATTATTTGGCAATGTAGCTGTGAAAGTAAATTCTTCATCAGACATTGTATATCCCGCAGGTGCAGAGATTTCTACAATTTTGTAATCAACACCGAAGGGTAAATCCAAACCAAAGTTTACTTTACCGTCAGATGCAGAAGTACCAGTTGCGATAACATCGCCTGCATTAACAATAACGGTGCCTTCATAATTCACAATATCGCTTTCAGCACTTAATTCAAACTTCGCACCAGCAAGGTTGTAAGAAGTACCAGTAATCTTCTTGGTTACATCTACAACAACATCTTGCTTATCATTAAGGATTGACTGTGTGATTTCGATAATAGGTGTGCTATCATCAACAAATTCTACACTGAACTCAATCGGAGTATCGTCCAAAATATAACCAACGGGGGCTACGGTTTCAATCATCTTGTAATTACCAAGAGGTAAATCTTCCAAAACGCCTTTGCCGTCTGCACCAGTTACGATTGTTCCAACCAAGTCGCCGTCAGAATAATACTTTGTTCTTTCGCCGTTAGCATCTAACTGCATATCGTGAGTAAGAATATCGCCTACGGCATATACTTCAAATTCTGCACCAACCAAACCTTTTTCTTCCCATACAAACTTTCCGTTTTCAAAAGCTGTAAGAGTAGGTCCAGTCTTTGTAAGTTCTACTCTACCCATTGCAGGAGTGTTCTGATATTCTACGGGGATAAACATTTCTCCCGTCGTTTCGTCTTTTTCAAAAGTTGCACTACTTCCTACTACTACCGTGGGATAATTGGTATCAAGAATATAGTTGGGAGGTGCTGATACTTCTTCAATACGATATTCGCCTAATTCAAGAGGCTGGGGAAGAATTAAGTAACCTTCGCTGTCAGTCTTGAATGTAGTATGTTCTGTTACAGTAGGATATGTGGTGTACTGTACCACATATTGATTATTGGTAATATCAAAAATCTTAAACTCGATATTTTCCAAAAGGATAGACTTACCAGTTGTGCTATCCATTTTTGTAATCTTTAATTTCGCTTCAATCTCTTCGTTGATAATAATTCTCCAAGTTTGAGGCTCTGTGGGCTTATGTTCGGTAACGGTTACTTCAAAAGGTTCACACTCGAAATATCCGTCGGGTACATCAACTTCTCGAATAACATAAGTACCATAAGGCAACGGTGCTGATTTCGCATAACCAGTTGCGTCAGTATACATTACTGTACTTCCGTCTTGTGCAAGGGGTACTGCATTTGCACCCTCGAAATTATAGGTTCCGTCTGCGTTTAAGGTAAGTCTTGATTTCAAATATGCGGAAAAACCGGAAACCAAAGGAACGGCATCGGTATCTTCTCCGTCAAAACCTGCCTTTATAATCTGAAAAGGCTGTTTTTTAACCTGCTCTCTTGAAGTGATTACGGGATTATCAACAACTACTTCAACTTCTCCGGTCACAATATCTACTGTACTGCCCGGAACCGCTGTGATATTTACATTATATTCTGTGGGATCAATCATATAACCAACAGAAGGTGTGATTTCTTTCACATAATAGGAACCGGGAGGCAGATTACTAAAACCACATACACCACTTGCATCAGTAGTAGCTTGCATAATTAGCGAACCAGCAGGAGCTAACACTGTCTGCCCTGTGTCGTCACGGGGATCCAAAATATCTGCTCTTGCATAAAGTCCATATACTGCACCCTGCAACTTTGCATCGCCCTGTGCAAGGGCGGTTTCACTGTCAATCTTTACGATTTTTATATCATATACGCCACCGGGAGTTGTTTCTCCTTCGCCAAACATCGCAATTATCTGCAAATTGGGACCGCCAGTGCAACATATAGCAGTACCCGTATAATCGGACATTGCGCACTCTTGAATAAAAGCATAAATACCACTATCAACCATTTGTTGAGGTGTGATACCTGCAATACTTCCAGTAAAAGCATAACCTAACGCAATATGCGTACAAAGGTAACGGTATTCATCATTATCACCAAAATACTTTTGGGTAATGTCGTTGACACCGCCATAGCCATTACAGAAAATCTTAATCAATAAAGGATTTTCAGCAGAAGTAATAGTAAAACTTTCGTAAGTACCATTTGGCAAACCGGATTTCAACGGTTCGATACAATATGCGATTTCTCCGTTAATTGTATATCGTTGAGTTCGATATGTACTTCCGGGGAAATAGGTACTGTACTGAATTTCTGCATCACTACGGTTTACTTCCGCTGTGTCTGCATAAGTAGGCAAAACACTGCCTGCCACAATTCCTAACATCATCACAAAGGATAAGCAGGACAACCAAAACTTTTTCGTTTTCTGTTTCATTTTTTTCTCCTCTCAAATATTATGTCACCACGAAAAATCGTAACTTTTTGGGTTAATGTATACTTTACAACTATTTTTTGCCATTTGCAAGGGTATTTTTGTATATTATTCTTTTTCATACATTATTTTTTGCTTTTTAGTAGTTTTTTATTGGTATCTTGTGTTTTTACATAAAAAAAAGAACTCCGAAGAGTTCTTTTTTTATTACCACTCCCACCCTACAAAACTATCGGGGTATGTCGTGTAAACTATCAACACATTATAGTAACTGTTAATATTGCCCGATGTAACAACACAAGTAGCTGACACCATAGAATGTGAAGTAGCATTTGCGCTGTAATACAACATATTAGCATTATGGCTAGGGGAATTATAGTAATTCGTGTAATATGTGTTAGCATCTCCATAGCCCAACACATAAGTCAAATTCTCTGCACTGCCGGGCATACCAGCGTGGCTTAACTGCCCGCTTTGTGCGATTGCCTTAATTCGGTCTTTGGCTTCCTGCTCTTTCGCAGAGTTCCAAGTCAATGCAGGAACACCATTGGCTGTTCTGTGTCCGTTTACCAAATCCAACATACCGGGTTCCAAGTACACCGAATAGGTGGTTTCTGCCGTTGCAGTGGAACCGCCCGTGCCTGCATCGGGTGTTGCAGGAGTTGTGGGAGTTGTTGTTTCGGGAGTGGAAGGAGTTGTGGGTGCAGGTGTAGGCTGAACCACTACCTTTTCATTTCCCAAGTAATTGTTTGATACATAAGCAACTTCGCCGTTGTAAGAAATCTCGTACCAGCCCGTGCTTGCCTTGCCCGTTACCGCTACTTCTTGATTGGTGGTTAAGCTACCCACTCTGTCGTATTCGGTGCCGGGACCTTTACGGACATTCACGGAACGCTGTGCATACATAGTTGCCGACATCGGCTCTACCGTGTAAGCAGGTTCTTCGGAAACTTCCTCGGAAGGTGTTTCTGATGTTTCAGAAGATGTTTCTTCCGAAACTTCTTCATTTACTTCTTCTTTCACTTCCTCGGAAACTTCTTCGCTGACCGCTTCCGATGTTTCCACTGATGTTTCTTCGCTGACTGCTTCCGAAACTTCTTCACTGATTTCTTCCGTTGTTTCTTCCGAAACGATTTCACTGGTTACTACTTCGTCTTTGTCTTTATCCTTGCAACCGGAACAACCGGAGAGGGTAGACATCAACATTACGGTCACTAAACCGTACACTAACATTTTTGCATACTTTTTCTTCATAATAATCTCTCCTTTCAAGTTGAAAATTTGTTAGTCAAAAGTTTTTGTTGTTTGTTATGTACTCATTATTACACATTTAGCAGTAAAAAGCAAATATTTACGATTTCGCACCCTTTTATTCGCAGAGGACAATCACGATAAAGTAACAAATTGTTATTTTATGTATGATTATTGCATTATATACATTTTTCAAAAAATTACGATTTTAGATTGTTTTCATTTTTGTTTTCTGTATAATATACAAATATAAATGTAAAGTTTACAAAAAATAAAAAGAAGGGAGAATATATGCGTAGGGAACGAATAACGCCAAACAATGTAATACAAATCAACCGAATATTTGGTTTCAAAAAACGAAACCTTATTGAAGGTGTGGTATGGGCGGTAATTGCCGGACTGATAATCAACGCAATTCCATTCGTTGTGAAAGTAAAATGGATAGTTATTATCTGCGTAGGCATTGCCTTAATTATAGCAAATGCTTTCGGCATCAATGGCTATCCCGTATCAGCAACGGTCTTAAACTGGCTCAAATACCGCTACTATCTTAATCAATTTTCTTATAGGAGGTTAAACAAAGATGTTGGAGAATACAAAAAAATCACAGACGAAAAAAACAGGATTAGAACAATTACGGCAACTCGTTCAATCCAAAACATCAGAAAATTCTTCGGACAGTAAAGTAAGTGTTCTCGGCAATGTCTTTGGGAAACTCAATAAGAAAGAGGAACAGCAACTCCACTTCGCCCAAGATATGATTGATGTAGAGGATATTGTAGCAGGACTTATTTTTACCAAAAGCGGTTCCGTGGTTAAAATCCTTGAAGTCCTACCACTTAACTTTACGGAAAAAGACGATTTTACAAAAGATATGATTGCAGATGCGTTTGGTTACGGATTAAAGCGTGGACCAAAAAACGCCCACATTAAAGTAATGCGTTCTCAATCCGACATCTCTCCTTTTATCCGAAATGTCAGAGATGCTATGGCTGATGAAACCGACGAGAATTTAAGATTGCGTGTAGAAGATTATTTAAAGCACACACAACATCTGCAAGAGAGAAATACCCGTAAAAACCGTTTCTTCTATATCTTTGAATATGAAGGCGATGAAAACGGAAAGAAAAGTGCTGACTGGGACGAAGTATATACAAATATGAGGCAGATTACCTACTCGGTTGCTACTGCCTTGCAATCGACTGGAAACTATGTTATTGACTACGCCTTAACGGGCGACAACATTTCCATTGCAGAAATATTGTACTCACACTTCAATCCGAAGACTTCAAAAAAAGAACCGTTCAGCGAAAGACAGCGTAAGGTTATTGAAGCAATCAATTACATCAACCGGACAGAAGGCACTAACATATCGGCACCGTTGGAGGATTACTTGGCACCGAGAGGCTTACGCTTTGGCAAATGGGATTATGCGGTAATGGACGGTATGTATCACACTTACCTTTCCTTGTCAGACGAAAGTTTCCCGAAAGTAAGCTATGCAGGATTATTCACACAAAACCTTATGGAAGGCTTGGACGACTGCGATTTAGATATTTATTACAAGGAAAAGCCCCGCGAGATGTCGTTACGATTACTGGAAAGAACGGGAACCATATCGCGAGGCGTTGCACTCAATTATATCGGCGACAATCAGAAGCAGGAAAATTTGCACAGCACATCAAGTAATGCGGAATACATAAGGGCAAGAATGAAAGACGGCGAAGAAGAACTGTATGATGTTTCCATTATTTTAACGATGCGTGCAAATACACTGACAGAGTTAAGGGAAATGAAAAAGACCTACTTGCGTAATAAAAGGTCTGACAACTGTTCTTTTGAAAGTTGCTTTATGAAGACGCAGGAATATTGGAAAATGGTTACTCCCACAATGAGTATCAATCAGCAGATATTTAGGGAAAACGCCCGCAATATGACAAACGACGGACTGGCAAATCTTTATTGCTTTAACTCTTACGAGATGTTTGATCCTGCGGGTGCTTGTATGGGTAAGACCGTAAAAGAAGACACACTCTTCTCTCTTAATAACTTCGATACCGCTAAATTCCCGAACCCGCATATATTCATAGCAGGTACTTCGGGTGCAGGTAAAACCTTTACGGAACTGATGCTGACAAGCCGTATGCGTATGCACGGTAGCCGTATTGTATATATCTTACCGTTGAAAGGACACGAATATAAAGATGCCGTTCTTTCAATCGGTGGCGAATTTATATCTCTTCGCCCCGGCGGTAACAACTGTATTAACATTATGGAAATCAGACCGGAAGGCAGTGCAAAACTGGACGGATTAGACGATGCGGAAATCGCGGAAGAATTGGCAAAGATGCCTTCACTGCTCTCCAAGAAGATAACCAGTATCATCACTTGGTTACGATTACTTGTCGGCGAAGAAGACAGATTAACCGTAGAAGAAGTCGGAGAAATAAATGCTCTCTTGCAGGAGTTATACGGAAACTTTGGCATCACGGAAGACAACAACTCCATTTGGCAGAACAAACAGAAAGGCATCTTAAAGCGTATGCCTATCATCGAAGATATGTATAACGCAATGCTATCTAATGAACTGCTCTCCCGCCGTACTCCCGTCTTAAAGACTTGGGTATTCGGTAACTGCAAGAATATGAACCAGCAGACAAATGTTGATATGACAAAGAAAGCGATTGCTTTCGATATTAACGAAGATTACATCGGCGAAGAATTACTCCCTGCATTTATGTATATCGCTTTCGATGCGGGATATGACATCTGCAAGGAAGACGAATACGAAACCTGCGTAATCGCACTGGACGAAATTTGGAAGCTGTTGCAAATCTCTGCTTGTGCAAAACAGATTGACAAAATGATTAGAATACTTCGTGCGTATGGTGCGTCGGCAATTACTGCCACACAGGATATTGATAAGTGCCTTGAAAATGAGTTTGGTAAATCCATTCTCC
This sequence comes from Acutalibacteraceae bacterium, assembly GCA_045540355.1. GTDB lineage: Bacteria > Bacillota > Clostridia > Oscillospirales > Acutalibacteraceae > RGIG2945. The sequence goes on from JAZQHB010000008.1 coordinate 53,174, forward strand.
AAAACTCGGCAATCAAGATATTCCTTAATGTCACCAAAGAAGAAATGGAGGTATTGGAAAAATCCGTTACCTTTACAGAAGAAAACAAACAAAATCTTCTCAACGCACCGAAGGGTATCGGCTTCGTAACCTACAAGTCGGAAAAAGTATTTGTTCGATTTATTGCGTCAGAATACGAAGAAGAACTCTACACTACCGACATCAATAAGAAGCGTGAGTTAAGACAACGGCGTATGAATAAGCGTACCGCATACGCATAAATACTCTTTATTATTACATAAACACTCTATAAGTAGACAAAAGCACTTAATAAGTCTTACTTAACACTCATTCACAAGTAATAAGCACTCATTAAATGCAATTATCTACTCTTATATCAACTTAAAACACTACTTACATAACCGTAAGCACTACTTGAAAGGAGTTCTATATGAGTAAAATTATCAAAGGACAGCTTGAAGAAACAGTAACCGTAGAAAAAGCCGTATATAAGTACGGTTGCATACTGGCAGAGCAGATTGCAGATTTTATCCCGCCCTTAAAGAAGTTTGAAAGCAAGGAAAATCCGCATATTTCCATTATCAACCACCTTATTTCGGTAAGACATATTGATATGCACGAAGGAATACTCTACCCGAAACAGAAGTTAGAGTACCAGCAGTCAATGGTCGACAGCCTATGGGTAATGCTTGACTACCTTAAATATGTGGAAGATGCACCACACCCGTCTAATATGCTGGCACGGTCACTTATTGCGGAACACCCTTGTACTCTCACATTTATCCCTACACCAAAACCTATGATAAAAACCCTCTGCATCTATGATAAAACGCAGATTACTGATGTTTTATTCGAGCAGGAACGCTATAAAACGCAGGATTTTGGCGACGATGATGAAGGTAATCTCCTTTACTTAATCGTAGTAAAATCCGAAGCTGTATTAGATGCCCTTGGGGACTTGGATATTATCCTTCCACACAAAATAGCCTTTATGGAACAAGAAGGAAATTGCCGTCCAAATATTCGCTATTTTAGCCCCTCATAATAAGGCAAATCGTAAGTTTTTCAAGCGTTCAAAACCTTACGAAACGGCTATTTTTCAAAAAATCAAAATCGAAAGTTTTTCAAAGCAAAAAACAGCGGTTTTTCATAGCTTTTCAGACTTTGCAAGCAACCGAGGTAAGAGATAAGGGTGGAAAGAAACCCTATCAACTTACCAAAATCACAACCCGACAGGGCAACCAAGAACGAAACGGCAAAAAGGCAGGAAGAAAAGCTATGAAAAGACAGAAAACGACGACAATAAAGAGCCGTCGAAATAGGAGAAAAAAAATGAGCAATACAGAAAAAAACTACCGCAAAGGCTATCGCGAAAAGCTGATACGCCTATCGCTTGCGTGTGGGGCGGTTCCCTTCAAATCGCTAAATCTCGTAATACCAAACATTGTCAGCTTGCAACACCGCTTGCGGGAAATGGTGCAGAATAACGAATTTAAAGTATACCACGACGAAGATATATGGACGGTTGCTATTACTCCCGAAGTGTATGAGAAAATAAAGAACGACGAGAAGTTAAAAGAGCAGTTCGGAGAAGAACTGTTAAAGCACTACGAGATGTATGGAAAAAAAGATTATGAAAAGGCTTGCTACTACACCAAGTTTACAAAACAGAAAGCAAGGCGTGTAATGAGAAACAACGAGGCACTACTGTTTATGCACGGGTGCGATATCACTTGCTTGCCGGGAGAGAAAAAGAGCGACTTACTCTTTTACAGTATTCAGCGCGAGAACCGCTACTACACTTCAAGGGAATTAAAACGCAATACCAACCTCGATGTGCTGGTAGAGGAAGAAAAAGAGAAACAGCTGGTACACGGTACCCGCATCAACGGAATGTTAAGTATCGGGAACGAAACCTATACAGTAATCAATGTAGAGAAAACCTTGTATCAGTTCAGTGCCATAGGAGAACGAAGAACAAGACAGTATATCACGGAATTGTGTTATGAAAATAATATGCCTGCATTAAGCGGTTGCATCTTTTTGTATAAAGACAACTCCGTAATCAACAAGATAATGCGTCCTTCCACCGCCTATGAAATCAAATACTCGCAGGCGATAATGAAAGCCTACGACGAAGACAATATGCTTGCCATTCCGCTGACACCGGACGGACAGAAAATGTTGAAATTGATGAAACAGCCGAATTGGAAAGAACATCTGCTATCTTCTGCCCTATCGGAAGAACAAAGGAAGTTAAACAAAGAAACTGTTGATTGTGACGGACGCGATACAGACGGGTATCACTTAATGTTTTGTATTGCCGACATTGCCAAGCTGAAACGATTTCTGTTCAGTGCAGAAGTAATGACCGACCATAAATTCTATATCTACTGTTTCAAGCATCAACGCAGTTTATTAAAAACGGTTGCCAAAGGGAATGTTTATCTGCGAAGCATAGACATTGACGATATGGTAGATTAAGAAAGGAGAAATAATGGGACTTAAAGATTTCTTCAACAAAGCAACAACCGACGAACCAAAAGAGATAGATAATGTTACTCCGTTAAACGAATTGTATGATGATTTAAAAGAACACCAAAAAGCCGTAATTTTCTATATTGTGGCAAGTGTAATTGTGGGTACCTTCCTGTCGGGACTGTTATACCAGTATATCATCACAATCTTCAATGAAGAACCGATTTACATTCTCGCATCGTTCCGTTACGGAATTTCAAAGTCAACTATACTAACGCTTGTGATTATATTCCTGCTGATAGGTGGCGGGTTTAAGGCATACAGGTCGTTGCAGAGGAGTTATGTAAAAAACTACAAAGACAATTACTTAAAGAGTAAAAGTGAAACCTATGGCGGTTCCCACTTTCAGACGGAAGAAGAATTAAAAGAGAATTTTGATTATTTCGATAATATTGAAGATACCAACGGAGAAGTATTCGGTATGGACGAATATGACAAAATTCTCACTTTCAAATACCCGCCGGGAATGAACCATAATAAGATTTATTTCGGTGCCCCCGGAAGTGGTAAATCAGCCTGCGTTATTAAGACTGACCTTTACCAAGCGATGTTGCGTGGGGAAAGCGTTGTACTTACAGACAGTAAGGGTGCGATATATGCAGAAACCAGTGCGGTTGCACGAAAGCTGGGATATAAGGTTAGGGTATTCAACTTAAAGCCCAAGGAGTTTAAAAACTGTGACGGCTACAATATGTTTAAGTCTATCCAGCCCGGCGACGATGATATTGATGCAAAAGCTGATGTTATAGCCAACCTTATTATCAAAAACACCAGTACACCAAGAGAAGAAGGCGATTACTGGGGCAAGAACGAATTTAACTTACTGAAATGTGTGATTATGTATGTATCTACCAACGCATCGTACATTCAGACTAATCAAAATAACTTGCCCGGAATGTTTAATTTTATATCCTCCAAATCCGCAAAAGATATGAAAGGTATATTTACTCTTATTCCGAAAGATAACCCGATAAGACAGTGTTATGACATTTTCGCGGAAGCTGATGAAAAGAACCAAGGACAGATTATTAACGGTGCTGGTATCAGATTAAGCAAATTAACAAATGTATATTTACAGCAGGCACTCTCCCACGATGAAATTGATCCGGTGGAACCTATGAAGCGTAAGTGCATCTATTATGTTATTATTTCCGATACGGACGACAGTTATAAATTCTTGTCTGCACTCTTCTTCTCTACGCTTTTTAATGAACAGTGTGATTATTCTGATAAATTAAGCGGAGAAGCGAAAAGAAAGCAGTTGCCGATTAACTATCTTTTGGACGAATATTATGCTACGGGTGGTATTTACGCCCTGCCGATTAAGATTTCTACTCTCCGAAGTCGTAAAATTGGACTTACTATTATCTTGCAGGATAAAGGACAGCTTACCTCGATGTATGAGGAAGGTGAAGTATCAACCATTCTTAACTGCTGTACGATTAAGGGACTGTTATCTACAAACGACTTGGTAACAGCGGAGTATTTCTCGGAACTGTTAGGTTCGCAGACGATTGTTGTTCAGAACGATAGAGTATATGAAAGCAGTGCCGATATTATCCACGCTAGAAATACCGTGCAGAAGACATTTGGCGAAGGCGAAAGACCGCTGATGTACCCGTCAGACTTAATGAACGGTAAGTTATCAAGGGACGAATTGATTTATGTAATTGCTGGTATGCCTCCGGTCAAACTCCGAAAGTATTTCTCTGAAAAAGGTGGCGTTTCAATCCACCCTCTTGAAATTCAAGGAGAAGAATTAGGAAGAAAGATGCCACACAGACACCGCCCACGCTGGCGAAAGATTTTAGAGGACGGAATTGCAGTTCCCGAAGAAAAAGAGAAAAAAGCAGAACCTACTACTACTGCTACTCCACCGCTTACGGCAAATAAACCAAGACCTGCCACTCCTACTCCCGTGCAGACGACTAAAAAGACCGAAACGACTGATAATACTGGAAAGGCTGGAACTGTGGGAGAGAAGAGAAATAAATATACGCAAAGTTCTCCCGTAAATAATCCTACGGCACAAAAAGTAGAAACACCGTCTGCAAAGAATAATCCTGCACCCACGCCTGCCACTCCTACTCCGCAGGCAAACACAAAACCGCAGGAACGGAACAAGAAATCAGAAACGGACGAAGATGCTATCCCGAAAAGAAAGACCGTTTGGAAAGAAGAAAAGATTGACGAAGACTTGTTCTAATAATTTGCAATCAGATATAAAATATGCTAATATAATCCTATGAACAAGATATATTCTTATTATACTCTTGTTTCATACTTACCTTGATGCTTATAAGAAGTAAGCATTTCCTTTCTACACCTACAAGGATTGCCAACCTTGTAGGTGTTTTTTATTCCCATAAAGTAACAATTTGTTATTTTATGTCCTATGCCATATCTCTTATATGTGGGTATAAGACACCACAAAATATCTTTTACTCTATCCATAAAGTAACAAATTGTTATTTTATTAAATAAGTGCATTAAGTAAATTTTATTATCTCTTTCACATCTCATAAAAAAAGAGCAGGTATCAACCCTGCTCTTTTACTATCTCATTTCATAGCCCAAATCCGAAATTAAGAAACCGTTAGTAGCTTCACTTGCCAAAACATCACATCTTTCATTGTAATAGTTTCCGGCGTGTCCCTTTACCCAAGTAAATCTTACATTTCTTTTTTGAATGACGGACCGGAGTTCATTAACAAGATCAAGATTGGAAGATGCGTTCATAGAACCGGACACTACGCCGATTGCATACTTGCTGTCACTGATGATGTGTAACGGTTTCTTGTGTGGTGCATTTTCCATAGCGGATAAAAAAGCCATAAGTTCCATTCGATTATTGGTTGTCGAAATATAACCCTGCGAAAATTCTTCCACATTGTCACCGTCAATAATTACAACACCATAACCACCGCAACCCGACGGATTACCCAAACAGCAACCGTCAGTATATATTGTTACTTCATTCATACTGCTACTCTCCTCTCTCATAATTAGGCATACTGAATACCTTACGATAATTATACGACATTGAACGCTTAAATTACAAATTTTTACCAAAATACAATGAAATTACGGTATTATACTTTTTCAAAAACTTACCATTTGTGTATTGTATTCTTTTATCATTCAGTGTAAAATGTAAACATTACGGAAACCGTAAAATAAGAGGGTAGTTTTTAGTTACTTTAAAATTTGCGAATAGGAGGTATAACGCAATGGCAAAAAAATTAAGCGACGACATTGAGATTATGTCAAAAGAAGAAGTCCTTGAAAATCTCGATGCAGAAGCAACACCGAATGTAGTGGCAGAAGGCTACATACCGACAGAAGATGTGGAAGCCGAAATGGAATATCGTGACACACACCCTGTTGAAGCAGAAGGCGATGAACCCGCCGAAGAAGAAATCGTCGTAGGCAACGATCCGCTTCCGGAAGATTATGTCCCGGAAGATTTAGGTCCTGTCGAAACAATCGACGAAACAAGCAACTTGGAAAGTGCAATGGACGAATTATCGGAAGAAGACCGAAAGATTATGGAAGCATTACTTTCCAAAACCCAGTTCTATTCAAGAAAGAACTTAAAAGCAAAGCAGTCGATACATAGGGAAATGTTCCGTTCCGAGCATATCGTAACAGCATCTCCCGACGACAAGGTGGAAACCGAGAGTACAAAGTTAATGGAAGACTTTACAATGTTAAATGCTTCCGCACAGAGCAAGCGTATCTTGGAAGGAAAGATTACGGGTTGCCACCCTGCAAATCCCGACAATCCTTTATCAACCACCCTTGCGGAAGTAAAGTTTGGAAACGGCACTTGTAAGGTTTTAATTCCCGACTATTTGCTTTTCGATTATGAAATTGGAAAATACCGCAACACTCCCGAACAGGCAAATGTGGCAGTGGCGGTTCGTGATATGATTGGCTTAACCGTAAGATTTACGGTTACACAGCTTGACAGAGCAACCAAGACTGCATACGCAGACAGATTACAGGCATTAGACACCGACGGCTATTTTAACTATGTAAAACCTACCAAAGACGGCAAGCCCCGTATTACCGCAGGTATGATTGCACAGGGTAGAGTAGTAAGAAGAAATAAGAAAACCGTAACAATCTGTGCATTAGGTGCAGAAAGAACATTAAGAGCCAACGCTGATGAAAACGAAATCTGCTGGAATTATTGCGATGATTTCAGAGATATGTTTAAGGTAGATCAGATTGTAAATGTAAAAATCCTCGAAGTAAAAACGAAGGAAGTTACAAAATACAACAATAACTACACTTTGGTTAAGCCCAAGTTCAGCTTAAAGCAGACCACAGTTAATCCTACGGATAAGTATTTCGACGACTTTGTAGAAAACGGTCACTATACCTGCGTAGTTACCTCATTGGCATCTACTGGTGTCTTTGTTCGCTTACCCGATATTGACGGTATGGACTGTTTGGTTGCATATCCGAAATTCGGAGAAATGCCGATGCCCGGACAGGCAAGAGTTATTAAGATTACAGAGAAAGAAATTGATGCCAACGGCAGAAAGAAAATCTTTGGAACCTTCGTGCAGTAAAAATTTGTATTTTTGTGTAAAAGATGTTATAATACAAACATAAAGTAAATCATTACTTTAATCCTTTCTTTTTTGTGTTATAGATAAATGAAAAGCAGGCAAGAGATATCTTGTCTGTTTTTTGTTTTATAAGAATATTTGCAATTTTCTTCATTAAGTGCTATGATAAGGTCAAGAACTGGCGGGAGTTCTTTTCGGTATATTGGCAAATGCCAGTGTGCCTCCTTTCTTAAAGTTGAGAAACTTTATTTTGACAGCAAAAAGTTGTTGTTTGTTACAGTTACAATAAGACCAAACCTTTCCCGCAGGATTGGTCTTCTTTTTTTAAAATAACAATTTGTTACTTTATGAAGTAAAAATTTGCAATCACGAATAAAAGGTGCTATACTAAATTTAGCCTTACGGGAGGGCACCTTTCTAGTGACAACAAAAAATTATGTTACAGTCTTTAAGATAGAAAAAACCAAGACATTCCCGTTGTCTTGGTTTTTTTAGTTCTTTTTTGCTTTTATTGTTAATGTATATTATACTGTATTAAAGGAGGCAAAGAAGGAATGAAACAGTTTATTCTTAAAATCATTATAGCAATACTGTTAAGTATCTCTGTGATACTGGTAATTTCACTTATAGACTTGGGAACCATAGAAATACCTTTGGCAGTAAATAATTTAAGAGATAAAGTATCAGATTTCGTTGTTGAGAAAACGGAAGGGTTTATTGATACCATAAAAGAAGATATCAGTGCAGAAGGAAATAAACCAGCGGAGGTTATACTCGAAACAGAAGAAGCATCAGAACTGGAAATACACTTCATAGATGTCGGGCAGGGTGATGCGACTTTAATAATATGTGGTGACGATGCAATGCTGATAGACGCAGGATATTGGGAATATGGCGAAAGCGTGGAAGCGTATGTTGATTACCAGCTGGAAGACAACCACTTGGATTATGTAATAGCAACCCACCCGGACGCAGACCATATCGGCGGTTTATCAGAAATATTCGGAAGCGAAAGTTTAACCTGCGATAAGATATTTGTTTCGGGCTACGATAGAGATACCGGAACGATGTATTATGTAGAAGAAGCAATGAGGGAAAAAGGGTATGTATCAGAGGTTCCCAGCGTCGGCGATACTTACACACTGGGAGAAGCCACCTTTACAATCATTGGTCCGATGCAGATGTATGAGGAGTGTAATGATAATTCTATCTGTATTATGTTAGAATACGGTTCCACGAAATATCTGTTTTGCGGAGATGCAGAAGAGATTGCAGAAGCAGATATGATTGCTTCCGGTTACGATTTGGATTGCGATGTTTTAAAAGTGTCGCATCACGGTTCCAAGACATCTACCACGACAAACTTTGTGGCTTCCACCAGTCCTGTTTATGCAGTAATCAGCGTAGGCGAAGCAAATGAATACTTCCACCCGCACGCCACGGTACTGAATGTGTTGAGAAATTATGGAATAAATGTATTCAGAACCGACGAGCAGGGATCCGTCGTTTGTACCAGTAACGGTGAAGAAATTAAATGGAATTGTATGCCAAGCACCAGCTGGCAGGCAGGAGAGGGGGCAAACTAATGGCAAAATGGAACGCAAGCGTATCAGTAATGATTTCGATTGATTACTACGACGGCGAAATAGAAGCTGACACAAAAGAAGAAGCAGAACAGATAGCGAAAGACAAAGCACTGGAAGACATTGATTATAATAACTGTTCCTGCGACAGTGAACCGATTGTATGCGTATGGGCTGATGATGAAGAAGGAGATGAAGAAAATGAAAATTAACGATTTATTAAAAAATGAAATATCTATTAAGGACGACGAAGGCTTAATTGTTTTTGATTTCAGCTGTTATTTCCCTTATTCAAATTGGGAAGTATTATCTTTTAACTTTACTCTTGGAGAAGAAAAGCTGGAAGATAAAAAAATAAATCACCGCTACCCAAATCATAACTACCAAACTATTACAAGAAAGTATGGCAGGAAATTAAGCAAAGTAGGTTATCCGTATGTTGTGAAGCTAAACGACCAAGAACAGCCTATGCTTCTTTGTGTCAATGTAGGATTATTGGATAACTGCGTAACTCTTGTTTTTCCGATACAAACTTCATTAACAAAAGACCGCCCGGTATGTAAATTAGTTATGCGGTACGACTTTGAAAATGATGGATTTTACTTAAAGACTTACAGTATAGATGAAGATTTAGGCGTGGGATTGAAACCTAAATTATGGTATAGCAATGAAGAAGACAGACAAGAATGTAAGTGGGGTATGGAATTTTCACAGGTTTTAAAATCCCCAAAAAGAGTAGAAGATAGCTTCACACTTTTATACGAAGATATTATCACACCGTCACCGCTTCCATTATCATCAAATATGCCAACAGTTTCATAAATAACATTACATAAAAACAAAACAAGGTTTTCACACTTTGTTATAGCCTTATTTAGGCACTTAAAAAAGCAAAGGGTAGTCAGAACTACCCTAAACCGACAAAAACAGCTAAAAATCGAAAATACGCGGTCAAAATATAATAAAATAACAAATTGTTACTTTAAGTTACTTTAATTATGACGGAAGAGAATAATTTTCTCTTCTGTTTTTTTGCCTTTTCCCCTTATTTTTGGTATAATTATAATAGAACAAGTGTAACACCCACGCAAAAAAAGAGGAATAAAGAAATGGGAGAAATTATTACTACACCGAAGAAAAAGAGTATATTGGAAAAGAAGGGAATTTGTACCACCGAGGATTTATTAAACTTCCTGCCAAGAACCTACAAGGATTACAGCAGGGAATTTACGGAAGTATCAATCCATTTATCGGGTTCAACCGGGTGCTTTCTTGGCGAGCCTTCCGATTTGCGGAGAAAATATAATAATAAGCGTTCCGTAATCTCTTTTAAATTGCGTTCTGCAAATAATTATTACATTCACTGCACAATTATCGGGCAGGATTTTATGTATAATGTATTGGATAATATGATGAACCATAAAGAGATTGCTGTATTCGGAACCATTACTCATTCCGAGGAATATGGTTTTTCTATTATGCAACCGGAACTGGTTACTTACTACGGTACCCACAAAAAACATTTAGGGATTAAACCCGTTTATACGAAATTCAGTGGAATATCAGAAGACGGTATGAAGGAACTGATTGATACAGCCCTTGCAGAATATGATGAAAAAGATATGGCTGATAAGGAAATGTTGGAAAAATACGGACTTTTTAAAGTACCGACTACCAAAGAGGCATATCGCACACTGCATAAACCTACCTCAATAAATGTCGCAGATGCAAAATACCGATTAAAGATAAATAAACTGTTGCATTTTGCTTTAACCTTGGAAGAGAATACAAGGAAAGAGGCGAAAGGTACCCATATTATTCTGAACAATTTAACGATTGTGGCAGACATCATCAATAATTTACCCTACAAACTGACCGCCGATCAGAATAAATACTTAAAGGAAATGATAAATAATATAAACGCCGGGAAGAGAGTATCGGCACTTTTGCAGGGTGATGTAAGCTGTGGCAAAACAATGGTTGCTATTCTTATGCTGTTTGCTATGGCAGAAAATGGCTATCAAGGAGTGCTTATGGCACCCACTTCCATATTAGCGGAACAGCATTACGAGGAAATAAAGAGATATGCTGATAAATACGGAGTAGAGGTAGCATATCTTAACGGCACCGTATCAACAAAGGAAAAGAAACGGATTTTGGAAGGATTATCTTCTGCAAAGGTAAAGATTGTTGTAGGAACCCAGTCTTTGGCTTCCACGAAAATCACCTACGGGCATTTGGGTATGGTTATTATTGATGAAGAACACCGTTTTGGCGTAGAGCAGAGAGATGTATTATTATCCCACGCACAGGAAGGCGTGAACACGCTGGTAATGAGTGCGACACCGATGCCCCGAACCCTTGCAGGTGCCGTTCACGGAAATAATACCGAAATTTATGATATTAAAACAATGCCTGCGGAGAGAATACCCGTGCAGACAGCAATCAATAACAACGATAAAGTTATTATGAATTTTATCGAAGACCAGCTGATAGAAGGCAGGCAGGCGTATGTGGTATGTCCCTTAATCGAACACGAAGAAGAGAAGCAGGGAATGGAAAATGTAAGAAGCGTGCAGGAAACCGTCGAACTTTACAAGGATCGCTTTGAGCCGTTCTATCCGGTGGCAGTATTAAACGGAAAAATGAAGGAAGCGGAAGTCGATGAAATTATTAAAGACTTTAAGGAAAACAAAACTTCCATTCTGATTTCAACTACCGTAATCGAAGTAGGCGTAAATAATCCTAACGCTTCCGTAATCGTAATTTCAAATGCAGAACGCTTTGGATTAGCAACGATGCACCAGCTTCGCGGTAGAGTAGGGCGTGGTTCCCATAAATCTTACTGTATCTTACAATCTGCCGATAAGGAAAATGAAAGATTAAAGACTATGGTAAATTGCCGGGACGGCTTTACTATTGCACAGGAAGATTTGAAACTCCGCGGTGCAGGAGATATAATCGGTGTTAAGCAGTCCGGCGTATCAGAGTACATTGACTTAATACAGGAAGAACCTAAACTGTATGAAACCTGCTGTAAAATGGCAGTAGAAATTTTAAACAATAAAAAAGGACTTGGTTTCTTAAATTAAGGGTTGCAATTTTTGCAATCCTTTTTTATAATGCGAATATAATCTATCCGTTATGAATACACTAATGGTATAGAAAAAAAGAAAAAGGTACTCCTTGCAGGAGGGGAACGACGACGAATATATTGTTGTTGTTTATATAATTTAATATATCTATATAAACAACAATATTAAAATTCATATTATAATTCCGAAACCCACAAACCCAGTATTTTCTAGGGCTTGCGGGTTTTTTTGACGGAAAAAATCGGTAAAAGATACGGAGTAGCGTGGTAAAAGATGCGGAGTAGTGCGGTAAAAGATACAGAGTAATTCGGTAAAATTTGGCAGGATTAAATACGGAGTAGTGCGGTAAAAGATACGGAGTAATTCGGTAAAAGATACGGAGTAGCGCGGTAAAAGATACGGAACAATTCGGTAAAATAGACGATTTAGCGGAAAAAAACAGTAAAAACAGCAATTAAAAAATAAGTGCTGAAATCGTAAGATTTTGAAAAGAATGTAAAAAAAGGGTAAAGGTACGGAAAAAATCGGTAAAAGATACAGAGAAAAACAGTAAAAGATACGGAATAATTCGGTAAAAATAGGGTTTATTACGGAGTAATTCGGTAAAAAACGCAGGAAAAACACCATATGATTACCCAAAAACTACATAAAAATAAAAAAAAGAGATAGAAAAAGCCTTACTTACGGAGAAATTCAGTAAAAGATGCGGAGTAATTCGGTAAATATATGATTTATAACGGAGAAAATCGGTAAACATAATGTAGAAATATTCCTTGAAAAAAGTAAAGTTAATGAGCCAAAGTATTGTATTACCGAAAATATCCGCTATAAAATCGTAAGTTTTTGAAAAAATCAATATTTAGTGTTTTTATAATTTCAACACATACAAAATAAGAAAAATCCCCCACCTTTTTAACGGAAAAAAACAGTAAAATAGTAATTGACAAGGTATAATAGTAAGCCTTATAATAAAATTGTTTTTAACGGAAAAAAACAGTAAAAAGCAAATGAGGGGATTACAAAAGTGGAAGAAAACAAAAAAAATGAGGAAGATACTTCTTTGGCGATTTATGTTGAAAAAGAAGATATAGTTGCAAAAATATGCAATGTTATATTAAAAGCAAAATATAAAACAACGCTATTGGAACAAAAAGTTTTACTTATGTCGCTTGCCCGTATCAGTAATTATAAAATAGAAAAAGGAACCGGGGCATTAGTATCTACGCTTGATGTTGCTGATATAAAAAATTGTATCGGAAGAAAAGGAAACTCATTATATGATGAATTGGAAGAAGTAGCCGATAATATGACAGACCGCAAAATTGCATTTTCGGATCCCGAAAAAAAAGAGTTTGATTATATGTCGCTTATCATTCGTGCAACTTGTAAAAACGGTAAATTTAAGATTTATTATAATCCGTATTTAAGAAATTACATATTAGACATCACTACTAACTATACACCACTTATGGAAAAGATAACAATGTCTTTTAATAGCCTTCATTCGTCCCTGCTTTATCAAGCATTAAAGCAAAAAGCATATACACCGGGCGAAAAGATTGATAAAACAAGTTTTGAAATAAGAACTTATGAGTTCGAGTACAATCTTGCGGAACTTTTACTGGACCTTGGATTAGTTGATGCAAATGCAGAAGAGGTAAAAAATATACTTAATAAATCAAAGACACCGGACTACGAAAAAGCTGTGGCAGTTGCAAAAGAAAAAAAATATAAAGCGTGGTATGATTTTGAAAGATATTCACTTCGTCCGGCAATTAAAGAAATCAATGAAAAAACAGATTTGCGGGTATCATACGAAACCATAAAAAGAGGTAGAGGGGGAAAAATAACCGCATTATTATTTACAGTAGATGTAATACCTACGATAAGAACCGATTTACTCTCAAAAAAAGAGGAAGAAGTAATCACGATAACCGAAGACCAAAAAGACGAATACATAGACTGGTTATCAGACCTTATCGAAACGCCGTTAAAAGTGAAAGACCTGCGTACTATCGCAGAAGAGGCAGGATATTCGCAGGAGAAAGCAGAAAAAGCCTACGCCATATTAAAATCCACTCCGCAGGTTGATAATGTGGTAGGATTTATGATTTCGGCGATCCGTAACAATTATTCCAGTTCCGGCGGGCAAAGCAATAAGGAAAGCAAAAAGAGCGCAAACGATAACATAATGAAGCAAGATTATGATATTGAAGCAATCGAAAAGGATATTTTGGCAAATTAGAGAATAAAATATAGTTTCAGTAAAGAGGTACCGTAAGTGTGCCTCTTTTTTTACTGGTATTTTATGGGGTAAAACAATAATTTTAAAATAATACTTGAAAAGTCAAAAAGTATATACTACAATATAAACATATTATTCCTTTTAGGAAATCAACAAATTTGGGCTGACAAAAAGAGAAATCTAGCGATAGGTTTCTCTTTTTTTATGTCGTAATTAACCTTAAAAACTGTAACAAACAAAATATAAAAGAAAGGTAAGGTAAGATTATGGAAGAAAGGAAGGTACAGTTAGCAGATGTATCGGATTTGATTGATGTGGCATATCAGCAAATATCCGATGCGACAAAAAAACTCACTCCGGGGCTTCTTGATAAGCAAATGGCTTTTGCATTAAGCAAGAAACATATCGGCTGTGAGTACACCGTTAAGGAACTGAATGAGAGAAAACCGAAGGAACGGTACTCGTTTTATTCTTTTACGGAAGTAAAAATTGCTTTGCAGGAGTTTTTTGGGGACACCTACAATTTAAAGCGTATAGCGAAGCAGTCAGTGATGCTTGATGAAGGCGATAAGTTTTCAGAGAGTATTGATTGCGGTATGAAACTGGGGGAATTTTACGATACCCTAAACAACACCGTAACAGAAACCTCAATTTTAGAGGTAACAATGAAAGTAAGACCGTGGGGAAACCCAAACAGCACCACGGGATTGCCTTTCAATATTGTGGGTTTTCGATTACAGGCTGACGAAGAAGGTCAGTGGGTAAGAGAAATTGAACCTGCAAAAGAAATAAAGGAAGAGGAATGGGCTGAATGGAAACAAATGAATATTTTTCAGTTCATACGCTAGGAGGTGTTTTATGGATTATGTAATTATATCCAAGAAAGAACGCCTGCTGATGCGTGAAACCCTTGGACTTATGGCGTGGACGCATAACAGAAAAGTGCGTTACGCCCCAAAAAACCATAGCCTTGGTACCGATGCGGATTTTAAGCATTTGGTAGAGATAGGTTATGCAAAAAAGGAACCTTCCGGCGGTTATTCATTAACTGCCGAAGGTGTTTCTTTTGTAGAAACAGATATTAGAGCAAAAGTAATATTATAATTTGGAGGAAGAAAATGAATAAAGTAATTGAAAATTTATTTGAAAAAAAGAAAGAGCAGGAAACACAATTAAAAATTTTACAAAAAGAGATGTCTTCTATTGAACAAATGTTGTTTGAAGAAATGACAAAAGAAACCAAACTTTACGAAAGTGTCGTAAAAAACAATATGGCAGACATAATTTCAATAATACAAAAAAATGGGCTGGAATTTACTAATTATAGAACCGATAATGTTGTATCTATTGAAGTTTCAAGAAACAGCTATAAGGCTCATATATTCATAAAGGACGGTACAGTAGTTACGGATTTAACAACATCTGATGTTTATAATAATGACGGATATTCAAAAGATATACTGTCAAGAACTCAAATAATGGTTAATAGTGATATTATTCCTTATTGTGAAAAAAACAAATTAAAATATGATAAAAACAACATTGATAATTGACAGTAAAAGGGCATACCTCACGGTGTGCCTTTTTTATTGAGAAAATAGTGCTTGCAATTTTCTCAATAATATTGTAAAGTATACTTGTAACATTACAACGACAAAAAAAGGCTAATAGACGGAAGAAACTCCATAGGGGGTATCTTCCCTTTTTTTGTTGTCAAAACTAAATAGCAAGCACCGAACCCGTATAAAACGATGGTGTAGGGGAGGCTTGTAAGTAACAAAAAACTTATCACATTAAGAAAGGAGCCGTAAAAAAAGAAGAGTACGGCAAAGGTAAGAACTTATGAAAAAAATGAAAATGTTGGTATTGACATTGATATTGGCACTGTGCGTAGTGCCGATGCTGGGTAGTGTAACAGCGGAAGCCTTCGCAGAACCCGCTGACATACGCTATTCGCCCGGTTATTGTCCTGTGTGGGACAGTACCGATTTCTCCTCCGAGCCTATCGGGGAGATCAGTGGTATCAATACCACATTTCTACTGTTAGAAACGGTAGATACATACTATGCACTCGTCCGGACGGCTGACGGAACAGAAGGCTATGTGCCTTTGGATTTCTGCCAGCTGACAACCCCGCTTGAACCTGCGGTTGCCGGACTGTAAAAATAACAACGAGAATGGGGCGGGCGAATGTCTGTCCCTTTCTTGATTTTGGGGCTACTCCCTCAAAGTTTAACTGTTGGGAGTGGCTACCCTTGCAGTTGATTGTTTTTGCAAAGCCAAACACAGCAACGGAGGAAAACCCTATGAAGATTACAAAAAAAATGAAAGGTGCGGAAAGCACCAAAACACTTCTTCTTGGAAGAGAGGAAGTAAAAGTGAAAGATGCGGATATGGATAATATATTGGCATCGGTATTCGGAACACCCGACATCAGTTTAAGCACGGAAGCCAGTATTGAATATTTGCTTGCCCGTAACAATCTGATGCAGGGTTTAAGAATTTTTCTTGGTAATCCTTTCATTACGCAGAATATTCTTTCTGCAAATGAAGAAGGGATAACCATAGATGCAAAGAAAATAAACAAAGAAACCGCTGATACTATCGTGCGGTATGCTTTGTTTGGAACACAGTGGGAAGATGCCGTATAGCGTCTTCCTTTTATTGTAAAAAAGAGAGGAGGGGTATTTATGAAGAATACCAAAATCAACTATCTCTATCGTGATGCAGATAATTATAAGATGCACAACGAAGTGGTAGTGGAAGGGCAGTTCACGCCCAAAATGAAGGAAACTATAAAAAATGCTCTTGATTGTGGAGAGTATTTTATTCCTTCGCAGGTGGGTTTACCCGAAAAGCGTTTCGATGATTGTACCGATGCAGACCACTGTTATTTTGAATTAGATGTAGACAATGATTTTGTCGAAACTGATGAAGAACCAACAGTGGAACTCACAGCAGAAGAATTGACAAATGCCTTTGCAAATGTCCCTTACTGGGACTGTGACAAGGAAGGGGGATTATAGATATGACCGGAAAAGAATGGTTATTGAAAAATCCTGCCCTTATGGAAGGCATTGCAGAAGCAATCGTTTGCGGAGAAAAGCAGTATTTTGCTCCGGTACCGCAGGAGTACGCTGATGAAATCGTTGACATTCTTATAAATGTCGAAGAAGTCGTAAATATTGAGAAAACCACAGAAGGATTATGGATTTATTTCCGTTAATTCTTCTGCAAAGAAGGGAGAAGGTTGATTATGAAAACATCGACAAGAGAGCGTATCGTTCTAAATGCTCTTGCAAGTAATAACCTTAATGAAATGGAAAATGTATATATTATGTGTTCTTCCTATCCGGTTAAGGGTATTGATAGACTACGGAGAGAAATCCTGCGTAGAAGAGGAGAGGGTATGCTTTTTGTGATCCTTAACACGCAGGAAGCAAAGAAGTGGGTAGAAAAAAATATGTATGAAGCAGACCTTTGCTTACTTCCTTTGGAAAGAGCAGTGAATACAGGGCTTTTGATACCCATTGATAAAGGATATTATGTAGTAAAAGAAACCGTTACTAATCAATGTACTTGGGTAATTGAAGAAGTACGGAAACTGACTGCCGAAGAAATGGCAGAAAATAATCTGTACTTACCGTATCGGTTTACTGCCCGTATAAAAGAATGTCCCGATGATTACGAAGGGGCAAGAGAAATTAGTGCAGGTTTTGATTTGCACTGATAAAGATATGTAGTATAATAGGGAGGAGGACGAAAGTTCTCTTTCCTTTTTATTTAAGAGAGGAGATATTTTATATGAACATTGAAAAAGCGAGAGCTGTTGCAAAGAATTTTCTTTGGCTGGATATGGAACGGCACCCGAAATTTCCGTTTGTAGTAACGCACCCGGTCTTTGAAAGTTCTTATATGATGAACAGCAATAAAGAATGTTTCGATGCGTTTGAAGATGAAGAAAAATTCAGAGAGCATCGAAAGAACTATGAAAAGCAGATAGATAAGGTCACTGATTTTTCAGAATTTCTTTCTTGGCTTATTCGTAAAGCGTATATTCTTACCTTTTTGAAATTTGCAGAGGACGAAGGTGCAATCACAACCCAAGAAGCCTGCAAATATTTGGTAGAAAATTGGTGTCGTATCGAAAACATCGGCACTGATGTCAATGTTTCAAAAGCGAGAATACGCAAATGGCTGTTGCAGATTGACCGTGAAGAGATGCTGGAAGAGAATGAATACAAAAGATACTGTTATCTTTCTGACGAGGTAACGCTGTATCGTGGTGTCCGGTCTGACAGTAAAGAAGCAATCTACGGATTTTCGTGGACGGCAAGCAAATCTACGGCAGAGTTCTTTGCTACTCGCTGGGGCGATGAAGGAACTGTTTATGAAGCTAAAATCAAGAGAGAAGATATTTTCTTTACGGAATATGGCAGAAATGAACAGGAATATATCGTAGATTATAAGAAATTATATGATGCAAAAGAAATAAAAGAAATATAGGAGGTATCAAATGTACGACTGGATTATATGGTACGGAGAACCGCAGACTTGCTTTATGAGAAGCGGTTATAAGTACCCGACAGAAGACAAAGCAAAGTTTGAAGGCGAAGACTTTGCAAGAAGAACAGCAGGAAGTTTTATGGGACAGCCCGAACCTTATCCTAATAACCGCGTTGAAGTTATAAAGTTAAAAGACGATGATGTGGCGGTATATCTGATGAAAAAGTATGGATTGGAAGATAGTTATGTAGCGTCCTTGACAGAAATTTCAGAAGAACGGGTTGCACAACTTCGTAAAAAGATGTAATTATAATCCACTCTCTTAATGAGGGTGGATTTTTTTATTGCTTGCAAAACAGTGTATATTATACTATAATAACCTTGTAACATATTTTTGACAACAAAAAAAGACTAACAATGAGGAAGAACTCCGTAGGGGTATCTTCCTTTTTTTTGTTGTCACAATCACAAAAAAGAGAGGAGTGTTCAATATGAACCGTAAAGAAATTGAAATGGAATTGATGAAACACGATAGTACCGTTTTATCTTTTCCGAACCGAGGACCGTGGGGTTCGTCACAGTACAGAGGAAATTGCAGTGGCTACATTCACGCTTTCTTGATATGGAAATACCGTGTTGAGAAAATGGCTGAATTATTCAGCGGTAGCGGGACGGGATATGATGTTTGCAAAGATATGGGAATTTCATATGTCGGTGCCGACTTAAATCCTACTCCCGTGCGTCCGGGAGTATTGAATGTAAATGCAATTACAGATGATGTTCCCGAAGAGTTTATGGACGCGGATATGCTGTTTATGCACCCGCCTTATTCAAACATCTGCAATATCAGTTGGGCGGGCAAGCATTACGCTGATCCTACGGGAGAACTTGCAAGGGCAGATTTAGGGAATATGAACTGGGAACAGTTTATGTCTACCTTAAACGCTATCGTAATGAAATACTATTCCGCTATGATGAATGGCGGTAAAATGAGTATTTTAATGGGCGATGTGCGAAGAAAACCCATTGGCTTTAAGAGTATGTTTGCTGATATTGTCAAACCCGGGCAGTTAGAGCAGGTAATTATTAAATTACAGCACAATACTGTGTCCGGCAGAGAGAACATCTCATACGGGGCAAGGAATTTCGTACCTATCGAACACGAATACCTTATGGTACTCAAAAAGATTGCACCCTATCTGATTGATTTTTCACTGCCTACAAAGCACGAAATTGACATCAGAGATAGTAAGAGTGCAACTTGGAGAGATGTGGTTTATGCAGTAATGCAGAAGATAGGTCACGATGCACCACTGGAAGCAATCTATGCAGAAGTCGAAGGACATAGCAAATGTGCTACAAACTCTGAATGGAAAGCAAAAATCAGACAGACACTCCAACAAAGCGATAAGTTCGTCAATGTTTCATACGGTGTATGGGCGTTGGCAAAGGTAGCGTAAGGAAGGAGGGCAAAGCTGATGAAGAGAGCAGACATCGAAGAACGCTTAAAAGATAAGCGTTTTTCAAATTGGAAAGAAGCAGGTAGTATATTACTGCTTGATTTAGTAACCAAAGATATTATTGAAATATCCAAAGGCTACGGCGACAATCTTTTACCCGAAGATTACGAGGCTGGGTACGACGCATACTTGAATATTGAAGTGTGGGAGTACGATAGTCCGGGATTTACGGAAAAGGACGGAGGAATGATTATGTATAAGTCGGAGGTGTGTGATTTAGCCGAAAATTTATACGGTGCAGTAGAGAGGGCGGTTGCAGAAGTCGGAATTAAGGACTTTATGGCAATCGCTTTATATGATTAGGAGGAAAGAAATGAAGAAAACATTATTTATTGTGACTTCTGTTATTTTTACAGAATATGCAGAAGTAGGACTTGAAGCAGTGAATGTAAAACCTTTTGCTACAAGGGACGAAGCTAATGATTTTGTGCTTAATACACTTGCAAAAAATTGGGTGGAAAAAAATAAAGGTACCATAGAAGAAAATGGTGGCTTGCCCGAAGATTTCTACAACGATATTGAAGAAATGGAAGACTTCCTTATCCGCTTGGAAGAAAACGGGTACCACTCGTTTACTTTTGATATTAAGGAAGAAGAAATTGACTTTTCAGAAGTATACTTCGCCGAAAAGTGCTGGCACAAGGACGATATTGCGTCTGAAATTATTGGTGCCGGATATGAAGCTACCGAAGAAAATATCAACGAAGTGCTTAATACGATGCAGGCGAAAGGTTATATGTCAGTTCTGCTCGATTGCACCGATGCGGAATGGGATATTATTGACCGTGCCGTAGAAGAAACATTGGGAGGTAAATAAGATATGAGAGAAATACTATTTAAAGCAAAGCGAATTGATAATGGAGAATGGGTGGAAGGCTATTATGTTAAAACAGGAGAAGCAAGTTACATAGTAGTTCCATATTCACAAGCAGATATTTCGGGAGCAGAAGGTAGTACCATTGAAGTAGATGCAAACACCATCTGTCAATTTACAGGACTTACAGACAAGAACGGCAACAAGATTTGGGAGAATGATATTGTGATAGGAAGAGAAGGGTATTGCGGAAATTCAAAACTTCCCACAAGGGAAATCAAGTTTAAAGTTGAATATTTCCATTGTTGCTATCGGTGGTTAGATAATTCAGATATGTATGAATTTGAAGTGATTGGCAATATCATTGATAACCCGGAATTGATGAAGGAGGGAAAGTAATTATGGAACACAAACAGATTATTTACGGGGAGTATGTACTTACTCCCTGCCAAAATGCGTTCAATGAGAAAACATCGTATTGGCTTTCAAAGAAAGACCACACGATTGCAGTCTATGCGTTTACGCCTATGGACGCAAAGGATTTGAAAGAAATGACGACTGATGAAAGTATGCAGTCGTACATTAGCCACTTTGAAGAAAAAGCAGGTGCCAAGACAAAGAATGAAATTATCAGTATGCTTCGTGAGATGCAGAAGGAAACGGCTAAATGCGTAGGCTTTATTGCAGGTACCGTTTCACAGCTTTGGGTAATCCGGGAATTGCTTGGAACCAGTATCGAAAAACTTGGTGGCGAAAGTATTGAGATAAGAATTGAATAAGGAGGGTGCAGAGATGTATTTATTGGAAGCAGAAGTGTACTTCTTGGAAGTGGAAAAAAGCAGAACCTTTAAGGTATATGCTCACACTCTCGAAGATGTAAAAACAATGAAAATTTCGGAACTTATCTTAAAGGCAGGTTCCGAATTAGGTATTTCAAAAAGCGATGCAGTCGTTTTCTGTTCTTATACGCTCAATGGAGAATATGTAGACAGCGACGAATACTTCGTTGAATATACCGAGGAAAAAACAATGTGGGAGGGCAACGCTTATGGTAGGTCAAATGTCGCTGTTTGAGTTACTTACTCCTGCAAAAGAAGGTTGCCTTGTTACCTTTGACGAAGACATCAACGAAATTTGTCGTAGATTATCTTCATTTGCTGAAAAGCAAGGTATAAGTACGGGCAAAACAGAATTTTCCATTTGGGATCACGCCAAAGAATACGGGTACCGATTGGATTACACTCTGAATGTAACAAAAGAGGTCTTAACAGACCTCTTTTTTGCAGAGTTACAGGAGATTGTAGATTTTGCAAAAACTAAAAACATCGAACTCTCGCCTATGACATCATTGTTTTGGCGGGACGGAACAGCGTCTATGTATGTGTTTAGCACATATTTAGACAGCAGAAAGAAACGGAGGTAGAGTTTATGAGTAAGATAGAACTCACAGAGAAGGAATTAAAAGAACGGGAAAAGGCTATAAAGTCTGACAAAACCAAATATTTCTATGATGAAAATGGAAATGAATATTGGTGGAGTAAAGACGATTACAAAAAGCACTACACCCGTGACGAAGGATAATTGTATCAAGAAGGGAGTGGCTACGGTCACTCTCTTTTTTTATAGCTTGAATATTTCGTGAAACTATATTATAATAGCCTTGTAACGGCAAATAACAAAAAATTGACTAACAAAGAGGAAGAAATCCTACGGGGTATCTTCCTTTTTTGCTGTCAAAATCAAAAAAGAAAGGGGGTACTTTATTATGGGTAAAGTATCTAAAAAAGCAGTGTTCCTTGCTTACAAAAAAGGAAAAATTTTAATCAAAAGCATTAACGGAATTATGTTTGCGTGTATCGGCAATTACAGACTGGAGTTTGATAAAAAAGATGCAGATATGACATTATTTGATTATGTGCGTAAACACGATGCACAGAAATTAACCGATTTAATGTACGAGGCAATCAGTAATTATATCGAAACGGGTGAGTTTACAGAAGGACTTTTCGACTTATTGTGTCCTTACGGAGAGTTAAGTATCACAAAAGAAATGATTGCAGAGGCTTATCAGACCGGATTTATCCGTATTGCAGAGGAAGACGAAGAAATTGTTGCTGTAATAGGAAATAGTACAATTTTCCTTACAGGCGATAATGAAGGAAAGATGTCGGCAGAAGATTACCTCAAATGTTTCACAGCGGAAGAGATTATTGTGGAAATCGACAAAATACTTCGGGACTATCCTTTTATGAGTAATGAGGAAGATTATATCTATTTCTCTAATTCTTGGATCGTAATGGAGGAAGCTATAAGTAATTACCTTGCGGAAAACTCCCAGTTGAAAAAAACTGGTAATGGCGTGGTAATCGAAGAATAACAAATAACAAAAAACCTTTTGCAAAGCCGACGGGCAATGCAGAAGGTTTTTTTATTTAAAACATAAACATTTCTTATTTCTTCGGATAAAAGAATATCCGCAGGTGGTAATTTTTCTCCATATCCGTTATTAAAATCTTGATATTCACATTTTCGCCTTCGCAATATGCAATATAATGATACCCGCCGTCTTCATCGGCATTTTCAAGGTCAAACTTTTGGGCGAACTTGGGAATATCTTGATAGCCACCGGGCAAAATCACATCAGCCATAAAATCACTGAAAGCCTGCATTTCGCCGGAAATTTCTTGGTTTCCGTTAGTACCTGCAACCACAAACCATTTATTATACCATTTCCCTTTGATATAATCCAAACGGTTGTAAGCGTACATATCCCAGTCTACCATTTCAAATTCGCAATCTTTTAAAATTTTAAATTTCTCCGACATCATCATCGTCCTCACAATCTGCATAAATTTTAATACATAAAGTATCACTTAATCTTTTTAACCGACGCACTTCGTTTACTAATTCTTTTGCATCATTAACCTGCTGTTTTGAATAGCGAGGTTTTAGGGAAATTGGATTTAGGGGCATTACTTTACCGTTTTCAGTTTTTCTCACAATCTCCTTTGCTTTCAAATATTCTTCTCTCGGTGCAGTGCCGTCTTCCATATACAATTCCACAAGATAATTTACTTCATCATAAAGAATTTCCAAATCACTGCGGTCTTCTTTATCCAGTTCATCGGTTTCCTCGATCAGTTCCTCTAACCGTGCTGACCGGACGCTTTTTAGGTATTTTTTTGCTTCTTCGTCAATAAAACGCATTTCTACTCCTTTCTACGAAACGAAAGAGTTTTCGTCCAGCTTCGCGATGTGTTCCAGTAATAAATATAATTCAGAATAATCTTTGGGAACTTTTTTCATAAAGTTGCGGGCTTCTTTATGTACGGATAAGGGGCAGGTAATATAAATTTCAGTACCGATTTCCGCACATTCATCATTTCTGCTTTCTGCATAATTCATTGCTTTGGTAGCACTGGCAACTAATTCAGATAAAAAGTCCTTAATGTAAATGCGTCCGTTATAAGAAGGAAGGACGCTGTTGATTTCCTTAATCAGTTCGTAATTACATTTCACATTGATACGAGCATATTTCATTATCGTTTCTCCTTTAACAATTTTCTTATATAAGCCTCTAACTTTTCCGCATCTTCGATAGAGAAAATCTCCGTAACATTTTCTATATCTTCATCAGACAAGTCCGTTATCTCATAATCCCAAATCTCTTCAAGCGGATTAACGGGTTTTAATTTGCAACCCACAACGGTTCCTCTGATTTCCTGTACGGGAATAGCAAGACGGGGGTTGAATAAAATGAAATTGGTTTCCAAGTCCTTAAAGCAAGCTTCATCATCATACAAGAAACAGACAGTATCATATAAAATAAAGTGTCTTATGTCCCCGTCGGGAATAAACGGGCGACCACTATCAGCCATATATTTTTCATTTGTTTCTTTTATTTCAGTGGGCTTGCCCGGTTCTTTAACCAGTATTCTCATAATCATTCTCCTTTGGCTTTGTATTTATGTATATTATACTTTGACGACATAAAGAAATCAAATTTTTAGGAATACAAGTGCAGAAGTTAAAAATTTGCATAAAAAAGTATACTATCGTATAATATAAGCAACTGACAAACAACAATTTTATAAAGTAACAAATTGTTACTTTTCAGCATTAAGAAAGGAAAAAATATTATGGCAGAAGCCTTGGAGTGCGTATACGAAAAAACCATATATCAGCGTGAACAAAACGATGTAACCATAGCTTTGTATCACACTACTGGAAAAAGCGTAATTGTGACTGGTTCGATGCTTCCGATTGCAAAGAAAGTAAAGTATGTATTTTACGGAGAATGGGTAAATCACCCGAAATACGGCAAGCAGTTTAAAATGACGGAAGGATATGATACTGCAAAACCCTCGACAAAAGAGAGTATCAAGGAATACTTGGCAAGCGGTACCATAAGAGGCATCGGACAGAAGACCGCAGAACGCATTGTTGAAATGTTCGGCGATGAAACATTAGATGTTATGGAAAAGGATATTTTCCGTCTTTTAAAAGTAAAAGGGCTTACAAAGAATAAGATTGAAAAAATCAAAACTTCATTCGATGAAAATTTTGCTGGCAGGGAAACCATTGTGTTATTAGGGAAAAAAGGTATCTCTCCAAAGATTGCAAGTAAGGTCTATCAGAAGTTTAAAGATAAGGCAGTTAAGATTATTGAGGAACAGCCTTACCGTTTATGTATGGTACCGGGAATTACATTTCCCGTTGCAGACAGCCTTGGACCGCAGACGGAAGCCTATGAATTAAATTATGACCGTTTTTTTATCTGTGCAAATTATGTACTGGCAGAGAATGAAAATAATGGAATGAAAGATTATATCGGAAATCGCACCGCAGGAAGTTTATCAATGACGGTGCAGGATTTCGGCAATGCAATGTTATCTCTTCTGCGAATGAAGAGTATAACTGGGGCGAAAGTTTGTGAATATACCATTAAGGCTATCAAAAACGGACACTTAAAAATGCTTACCGATAATGGCGTGCAGTATATTTATCGTCCCGGTGTTTATCGTATTGAAAAAAGACTGGCAGAAAATATTGCAAGACTGACAAGAAAAGAATTGTCAACAGCAGTTGAGAATATTGATGCCTATATTGCAAAAGCAGAGAATGAATTAAAAATTTCTCTATCAGAAGAACAGAGGCAGGCGGTTCTTAATGCGTTCCAAAATAATTTATCTTTGATTATTGGACCGCCGGGAACCGGAAAGACCACTGTAATACAGGTTATTGTTTATATTTTTAAGGAATTAAACGATAAACCGCAGATTACTTTGCTGGCACCCACTGGTAGAGCCTCAAAGAGAATTACGGAAACAACGAATATGGACGCATACACCATTCACAGCTGTTTAGGTCTTCACACAGAGCAGATTAACGATGTGAATGACGAAGAAGAGTTTAAGATTGAAGAAGGTCTTATTGTTGTAGACGAAATGAGTATGCTTGATACAAGAGTAGCTTATCAGCTGTTTGCAAGCATTAGAAAAAGATGCAAAATTATTTTATGTGGCGACGATGATCAGTTACAGAGCGTAGGTGCGGGTGCAGTATTAAGAGATATGATTACTTCGGGAGTATTGCCCGTTACCACATTAAAGAATATCTATCGGCAGGACGCACAGAGTTTGGTGTATCGTAATTCCCATAATATCCGCGAAGGTAAATTTGAGTTAGAGTATGGCGACGACTTTATGATGTATGAAACCGATGATACTGCGGATATGGAAGAACAAATGATTGCGATGTATTTGCAGAAAATCAAAGAATACGGTATGGAGAATGTAATGCTGTTATCGCCTTTCAAGGAACACGATGCAGGCGTTTACAATTTGAACTCCCGTATTCAGAAGGCGTTAAATCCCGACGACAAGAAAGAATATCAAGGAAATGGCAAGACTTTCCGCACGGGAGATTTGGTAATGCAGTTAAAGAACAACGAAACGCAGGCAAATGGCGATATTGGCGTGGTAACTGCCATTCATAAAAGGGACGGCGAACAGATTGTATGTGTAAAGTTTGAAAAAGCCCGCAGGGATTACTTTGATGAAGAAGCCGGGGAAGAATTAAACTTGGCATACGCCTATACCGTACATAAAGCACAAGGTAGTGAAGCAAAGTGTGTTATTACTTGTATGCACGATATGCACTCGGTAATGCGGAAGCGTAATATCTTTTATACTGCTGTTACAAGAGCAAAGCAGGAAGTAATTGTATTCGGACAGAAGAGAGCCGTAGTAAAGGCAATTCAGACTGCCGATAAATCAAAGCGTAATACCGGACTGAAACAGATGTTAAAGCAAGAGTGTGGCTGTTGGAGTGAAATAAATTAAGATTTGTCGGAATGACAGAAAGGAAAAAGAGTGAGTTTACTTGATAGAATAGCAAATTATTTTAAAGAATGGGACGGAATAGAAAAAAACGCTCCCAAAATGGAATTAAGCATACAGGACCTTAGATACATTGCAGATATGAATGTAGAGCGTTGCAGATTGATTAGACAGTTAAATGATGCAAATTTCAAAATAGAAAATATGAAATTGCTTTTGGAAAAATCAGCAGAAGAAATCGAAAATCTATATGGTAAAGATACGGATTTGTCAAAAGAAATAAGAGATTTTATTAGTTAGACAAAATTGAAGTTTGTAGAGGTATGGGATTATGATTGTTGTAAAAATACACGACAAGCGTTGCATAAACAAATATCGGGCAGAGTTTTTTGAAACAGACGAAGTAACAAGTGAAGTTATTGAATTTGTTAAAAATAACGAAAAAGTATTTAGAATAATGCTATTCGATAAAACGCTTGATCGAGAAGAGTTTTTAAGTCAGTTCACCCAAACAGTTTAAATAAAAGCAAAGGGAAGTTTCAGTTATAATTTTGAACAATTATTAAAAGGAGATTATGATGAATAAAGCATTTAAAATTACCTTTATAGGAATATTGATTACTTTTTTAACTGCACCATTATCAGCAAAAGCATTGATGCAGGAAATGATATGCTATAAGGACGGAAATGAGGATATTGCGGTAAAAACACGGTATGAAGTAATTAAGGATTTTTGCCACGGTATTCGATACGAAAAAATACAAGTAAAACCCTAAAAAGGAGAGAATATAGAATGTGGGGGCGAATTATTTTTTTAATAGTTTGGCTTTTTTTCTTAATTATCATTGGTCCTTTTATAAAAAATGAAAAAGTTATAAAAGGAGTAAATATTGCAACATTCATTATTGGTATAGGATTTATGGTATGGCTTGGTATAGATGTTACAAATATATGAGAGGGAAGAAAAATGGAATTTGAAATACTGGGATATGAAATACCTATTTTAGTGATTGTATTATTTTTTCTTAAAATAGCAGGTAAATTCATTAAAAATGCAAAAATTATGATAATATTAAGTATCGGTGCAATTATTGTAGGGCTATTAGTTGGAATATGGCTCGGAATAAATATTCCCGGCATTTAAGAGAGGAGAACAGATTATGCAGACGATTATTATACCCGACAACAATCCGAATATGGTACCCGCGACGATTGCAATTATCGGCGGTGTATTCTTCGTGGTTATGGTTATCCGTATCATTTTAACGATCAAGAGAAAAAAGAAGTTGGAAAGTTTACTGGTTCAGTTGAAGCAGGCAAGAGATAACGAATAAGAGAAAGGGGCAAGGAGAAGTAATGAAAAAAAAGGCAGTATTCTTTGCTGTATTATCAATGACTTTGGCAATGTTATTGTCCGGCTGTCGTGATATACAGATTTTTGAGAAAGTAGAGGAGTTGCAGAAAATCGAATTAACAGAAGACCAAATTGCACAAAATGTCTACTATGTGAAGGAAGGTACCCGATTTACGCAAGTTTATTTACCGCAGGGTAATGCAACAAGCCGTTCTACAAAAATTAACACCGGACGCATTGTATATTTCTATGATGATGAATTTATGATGCCCGAACACTATAAGGGAGAACTGATTGCCTACGCATCAGCGGAAGCAAATTTAAGTTCCGTTACTTTGGAGAGATTTGAAGACATCGGATATTCTTTCGGTATTTACGGTGGAAGCGTACAGAGTGACGGTTATTATCATTTTTCCGTAAAATCAAACACTATTGAGGGTTCCGAAGCAAGAGAATTGTTTTCTAAAACGGAAAGCGACGAAATTCGTATCGTAACCGTTGGTGGCGTAGATGTAGCAAAGCTGGTAGACAGCGGAAGTGGAATTATCACGAAGTTAGAGCAGGACCAACCTTATGTTGTGGAATTTTATGCAGGAACTTATTTTTACCGTGCTTCATTCGTGGCAGATACGCATTTTATGAGAGCCTTTGAGGTATATAACTACGGCAGTGAATACATAAGCGATACTACTCACGGTTATATGTGTTTTAATACGCCCGAAAGTTTAAAAAGCGGTTACTATAATGTAAACGGTACGGGACTTATGGTATACCACGCCTACGAAAAGGGAGAAACCGTTGAAAATGAGGATATGAATGAAGGGTACTATGCTAACATTGGCGAAGTAATTGCATCTTATTCCCAGCAATATAGCATCAATGTTCCGCAGGCAACAAAGGATATGGTTATTGAGGTCGTATATGGAAATATTACAGATCCCGTAGACCAAAATATTGAAGTAGGCGGTTACTTACAGGCACCCGACGGCACCGGATATGATATGGAAGTACTTCCGGGCAAAAAAACAATGACAATTACACTGGCAATGGCACAAGCTGGCGAATGGACGCTTAATATCAGTCCGAAGTCACTGGAAATAATTGAAATCAATGTAATCGGCGACGAAACCTTTGAAGATACCACTTTGTATGAGCAAGAGTTTGTTGTTAAGGAAGATGCACAGTATCAGCTATTCTACGCTGATATTACTGGCGATTTAGATGCAAAAATTCAAGCCTCTGTTGTGGCAGATAACGGCATTACTTACAACTTCCTTATTGGAACCTATAAAGATGCAGACGGATTTAAGCGGAATTATATTTATATAAAAGTACCTTATTTAAAGGCTGGCACCTATACGGTTAAGATTTATTACTATAAATCAACGACGGGCATCGAAAATGTGCAGTTAGTACCGTATGATGCAAACAGTAGTGATATTTTCTTCTTGGAAGAAGAGGAAAGGTTGGAACTGTTCAGTGAGTAAGAGTGAAATTATAGTAGAAGCTATGGTGGAAGAAATAGAGGCGTTCCTTGTAAAAAACAAGGGAACCTCTATGGGTTCTTCCTTGAATGAAAAGCTAAAAAACATTGATAAAACAGACTTTGGAAGCATCGAAAAGCTGTATGAGGAGATACACGAAGATGCGAATATAGAAAAAAAGGAGGATTAGGGCAATATGGAATTTATTATGATTATGGGATTGTCTATTATTATGGCACCGTTTGTAAAAGTTGGAATAGACCATTTAAAAGAAAAGAACTTTGGGGAAATCATACTTACGGTATTAGGATTTACTTCTTGTTGTGTTTCGATTGTTGTTCTATTCAACTGGATAGTTACGAGGTTTAAAAATATTAAGTATGATTTAATGAGTGAAGTGGGAGATATACCGTCTGTTGGATTTCCACCGATAATTTTTTGGATTAGTTTTGCAGTTATGCTTATTTGTATTGGTATTAAATTGCTGGTTATATGGAAAACGCAGGAGAATGTTATCACAGAAGGTATGCGTGGAAGTGAAAAAGTGAAAACCTGCATTATGTTGGAAACAACCGATAAAGAAGGGAGATTAAGCGATGAACAAAAAGCAGAAAAAGACAATACTGGTTGTAGGGGCAGTTCTGCTTGCTGTTGTGATGATAGTAACCGTATTGGGTAAGGTTGAACAAAAACCAAAAGTGGATAGTTCTCTATTTAAAGAAGTAACGGATATTCCCGGCTGTGAATTTGCCGTAAACCGAAACGCAAGTGATACAGCAACGACGGTAATGGAAATTTCAAAAACCATTAACTTCTTGGACTATGAAACCTATCGTTTCTGTAATGGCGAGGACTTATATCTGTTATTCAATATGAACCGATACATAGTAGCTGTAAAAAAGGGCACTTCCTTTCATTTGTCAGAAACCGATCCTGCGGTAGCATTTGAGAATAATTCCTTGCAGGGAATATGGTTTGAAGTTGCAGAAGACGCAAAATTGAAGAAAAAAGGAAATACGGCAAGTATTGATGTAACAGCACAGGTCGTAATCACAAATACGCTGTATAATGACTTTAATGGAACACTGATTACCATAGAAGAAGACGGCGAGGAATGGACGATGTTTGCGGGCTTTGTTCACGCAGAAGACGAAGAAAGTATTGCTATGGTGGAATATATCGGCAGTACATTCCAAGCATCAGAAATGACGCAGGTGGCACAAGCTGACTTCGAGGTAAATATCGAAGAAGGAATAAAGACAGAGGAGCCGTCTGCAAATGAAGATGTTTCCGAGGAAATTTCGGAACCGATAAGCGAAGAGGAAAGCGTCAGCGAAACGGTATCAGAGGAACAGTCGGAAGTCACATCAGAAGAAATTTCGGAACCTTTATCAGAGGAAAAAGCAGAGGAAGAAAGCGAAAAACCGTCTGAACCTGCAAGCGAGCCGGAAGAAAAGGAAGAGATTGATGCAGAAGAAAGTGAAACACTGACAGCATCTTCTACCCAGCGAGAAGTAGAAGATAATGTCAATACGGCGTATTCTTCCACCGTTTATTCAATGTTACCCGTAGGCAGTATCGGATATATGGATATATTAAATGAAGACATCGGGAAAACGGAACCTGCATATATTAAGGTACTGGAAATCCACGATGAAGCAGAAACGCAGAAGCTAATTGCAGAATACGAAGCACAGACGGGAAATAAGATATATTCCACTATGGAAATCCCCGCAGGGTGCCACATCGAGGCAGTAAGCTACGATGTTCGCTACACAAGTGAAAATTGGTCGTATGTAGACATCAAATTATGCAGTTTAAGTGGCGAAGAATTAAGATACAGAGGTATGCCGTATTCTTCCAAGACTTATGACATACATAAGCCACTCAATGAGAATAACGACTGGGTGCAAGGTTATGTATCGTTTTATATTGTACCGGACGGCTGTACGGAATATGCTTTAAGATGTTCGGGTATTATCAATAATGACGAAACAAGACCAGCTTGGTTCTATGTGAATACAAGGTAAAATAAAAAATTACCGTAGGCGAAGGCTTACGGTAATTTTTTGACTTTATATATGTGAAAAAGTATAATATACATAGAAAGGAAAAGGAAAAGAAACGCGGGCTTGTTTCTTTTTATAAGCGAAGAAGAGGGTAAGGAGAACTGATATGAATTATACGGAAATTTTAAACAAATGGGGCGAATACATAAATTATAACCGAGAGCAGAAAACATTTAATCTGATGAATAATGATTACCGTTTTCATAAGATTGGAGAAACCATTGAAAGAATTTTGCAGGAATATGACGGTACGGGTATGCTTGCGGTTATTTATGCAAGATTACACTTTGAAAGAGTAATGAGTGAGGGAAAAATATCCGTCTTGGATATATTGGAAAATCCCGACTGCATCAGAAAAGAGAGAGAAATGTATGAGTGCTTAAACTCTACGGTGGCTACCGATGCAGAGAAAAAATTTATCAGCAAATTAAACAGTCTGTATTCACAAGTGACGCAGGGAAAACTCATTGGCGAGGGCGAAGATAACCGAAAGGAAATTATGAACTCGCTGGATAGTGTAATGACGGATATTGCCAAATGCAATACTGACCTTTTCTTAAAGGGAGAGGAAGTCGGAAAAATCGAAAATATCAGCACCAAACTGCATATTTTTAACAACCTTGCAGAGTGCCTACTTACGATTGAAAAATCTGCGGACGGTATGTATTATTGCTTTATTTCAGCAGAAAAAACCGCAGATTGTTATTTTTCATTCTTTATTAAGAATAATGGCAATATTATTTCTGTAAATGATAGAGCAAATGAGCAATTTATCGGACAGCACTCCGTATTAAGAAACGGAAGGTGGACGGAACAGAAAGCCGACGGTATTTTTCCGTATGATTATATTTTTAATTATTCCGGTCACGATTATAAGGGCTATGCTACCAAATATGAAATTGATGAAAATGCAGTAGATATGTATAATCTCGGAATTGAAGTTTTTATGCCGATTATTATTGCGATGCTGTTGCTGGTATTTAAGTTCTCTGATAAGGAATTAGACCTGCCTATGAAGCATATAGACAGTTTTCTTCCTGCGAATATCGAAAAGATAGAAAATCACGCACTTATGCCTATCGGAAAAAGCGAATTGGCAGTAAAGCAGGCAGAAATCAACATTTCATACAGTAATGAGGAAATTATAAGCGGTACTCCCGCAGAAGAATTTGAAAATAAAGACAATCACTGGGACGAGCGAGGAGTTTTCGAGAATAAAAATCAGTATATGATTGATTTATGGGGCGAGGGGTTTGTCTATGATCCCGGCAATTTATTTCAGAAAAGCAATGTTACTTATTTAATTGATAAAGAAAAGGAAGAAAATAAGGACAAAGAACTTTCCTACATACCGGAATTTGTGGGTACCGAAAAAAAGATGCGTATGCAGGTATATACCGATGCACGAAAGCAGTTAGCCGATTATATGCGTCAGAAAATATATGAGGAGTGGGATAATTTTGGAAGAACAAACGCGGTAAAAGAATGGTACTCAAAAGCCCTTGTAGAAAATAAGGATTATTTATTACGGCTTATGTATGAAACTTATGCAGGAATAAGAAGTAAAGAGGGTGTAGACAGTTCTATACTTATTTGCCCCGGTTCCTATTCAAGAACTATTTATCATACGGAACAGTGTGTAATAGGTATTCAATATGATGAAGAACCGGGTGGCTGGGAAATAAGCAGAAAATACGGATTATTAGGTTGTATTAAAACGCCCAGTTTAAGAGGGTACTATTACGATAGTCTGTTGGACGAAACAAATGGCAAAAAATGTAATATGTGGTTCGTATTTACTCCGCAAACTTGGGAAAACCTCGAAGAATTAACGGGAAGAGAAGTTCCTAAATGCGTAAAGGGGTGGTTAAGAAACGGACATAGTTCCAGAGGTAATCATTTACTTGACTGTACCGATGCGGTAGATTATGTCGGAACACCGTTTGAACATTATGAGAGCAGAAGAAAATTATACAACAATATAAGAGAGGTTGAATATTCTTTTATGTTTGCGTGGGGATTTTCAAAAAGCGGTTGGAAAAAATTTGTAAAAGAGTATGAGAAAACCTATAAGGCAGGAGAAAACGATAACAAGGAAGAATAAAAGAAATGATAGTAAATACAGAAAGAAAATACAGTAATAATTTCCGAAAACATCACAAATTGCCAGTGTTGCGAGGTTCCGCAAAGCGTAAGTTGCGAGAGGCAATGGGTATAGTTCTTGATGAATGTTATATAATCACACTTAACGCAGGAAAAAATGACAGTATAAATCCTTTTAATATGTGAGGTCTATAAATGCAAAAATATTCAGAAATTGCACGAAACTTTCTGAAAGATAAAGATAAAAAAGAGCCATATATTGTGCATCGTGGAATATATTGGGGAAATACACAGGATATGGAAGACCTTTTTATTCTTTTTGGAGGTGACCGGAAGAAAGTTTATGAACGAACCAAGTGTATAGGGCATCACGCCCGCTTTAAATATGTTATGGATAGATTGGATAGAGAAAGTAAGGAAAAAGACGCTATTTTTGAAAAGTGTTATATAAACTATCCGGGTATCATCAATAGACCTACAAGATGTTTTGTGTTAAAGGAAGGGGATAAGAGCGATGAACGAAAGCCATAAATGTAGCGAAAGTGACAGATGCGTATGTTATAAACAGAAGGATAACAGTGCAGAAATGACTATGATATTCAACAAAGATATAAAGACCGTAGACATTTCGGCATCTATATTTATAAGCAATGACGAACCGATGTTAGAACCTATGGAAAATGAATGGGTTAAGCATTCGGCTAAATATGGTTACTGGCAACAAATATCTCCAACACTGGGTATGGAAGATATTACATTTTTATACGAAAAGAGCAGGGAATTATTTGGAAAGTCGGTGTGATTATGAGTTTAAAAGCAAAGCATAAATCACTGTCGAACAAAGTAAGAGAGCAGATACATAATAAATACGCAGGACATTGTGCGTATTGTGGCTGTGAGATCACCTGCAAGGAAATGCAGGTGGACCATATAATACCAAAGTATCAAGAAGAAATAAGAGAAATCAATACTGATGCTATGGAAAACTATATGCCCGCTTGTAGACAGTGTAATTTTTATAAATCCACTTTTTCAGTAGAAGATTTTAGAGAAAGATTAACGACGGTGATGATGAAAAATCTACAAAAGAACTTTAATTACCGATTGGCTATAAAGTATGGGCTGGTTTCAGAGCATATAAGCCCAGTAAAGTTCTATTTTGAAAAATATAATGAACGGAAAGGAGATGCTAAATCTTGACAGAAGTAAATTTAAACACAGAGAAAGCAATGTTGGTAGTAGATATGCCTATCGACTGTATGCACTGCTATTTAAGTGTTCCCGCCAAGGAAAAACATACAGGACAATTTTGTTTGAAGTGTGTAAAAGAACCAACGCTGATGATTACCAAAGAAGAAGCAAAAGTAAAACCTCACTGGTGTCCTTTAAAGCCTGTACCGATACCGCAGGTTCATTACTGTACGGACAATGAATTTCAGCGTGGTGCGAAGACTGGGTATAATGCCTGCATCACGGAAATATTAAAAGAAGAAAAGGAGAAATCAGCAAATGAAAAAGGTTTTTAAGAATATTAAGGTAATTATATTGTTTATGGCACTTATTACAGCAGGGATTGGGTTAATTCTTTCCGTAATTAAGTACAATAAAATAACGAATTATTATTCGGAAAAAGTAGTTGCAGTAAAAGTTGACGAAATAGAAGAAAGCTATGATTATGTTGGTTGGCTGAATATAATAAAGACAGAAACTCACTACAACTATGTTTACGAATATGAGTGGAACGGGGAAATATATAAAATTGAATTAGAAAAATCAGAAACAAAAAACTTATGGAATATATTAAAAACCATATTTACAGGCACCGGAAATGGCGAAAAATTGGTATGTCACTTAAACCCGAAAACACCTAATGAAGCTACACTGGAAACAACAAACGAGGTTGCCATATATTCTGTTTGTTTCTTCATCACGCTAATGTGTACTGCTTACACAACTATCTGTGTATTTGAAGAAAACGCAAAAATCAGAAAGGGAGAAGATTATATTAAGAAAATGGTATGGACTTGCCCCTGCTGTAAAAGTGAAAATGTTACGGCAAGAGAAGTAAAACACATAAACAAATCGTCCCGTGTTATAAATCAAAAAAGGTGGTTGTTCTGCCGTGATTGCGATTATCAAGAAGTAAGGCTTGAAAAGGAAGAAACTTATGATGCGTCTGATGTAAAGGGGAATAAAAATGAAGAGAATTAAAAATTTATTTAAACCACAGGTCTTATTACTGTTTTTTGCAACAATCGTTTCCGCTGTACTGGTAGCAACAAGCTATACAAATTATAAAAAGACCACTGCATATTACAGCGAAAAAGTAGTCGGGGAGATAATCGAAGTAGAAAAAATAAAAGAAAATTATATTTCCTTCTTCGACACCATAAATACTAAAATTACATATAAGGTTATATATGAGTATGAATGGCAGGGAGAAACCTATCACACCGAAGTAAATAAGGGACTTGGATTGTTCTTGAACTATTTTGAGAAGGGGACAAAAGCTATATGCTATATAAATGCAGAAAACCCAAGCGATGCAGTTGTAAATGTATCTGATCCCGTTAAACCATTTATTGTATTATTTTTTGCTTTTCTTATGAGTTTCATATTGGTTGCGATATATTGTCTTTTTGACAATGATAAAGAAAGAGAAATAGAAGCGATATGTACTTGCCCGTATTGCAAAAGTGAAAAGGTAGGCGTAAAAGATGTCTTAAATGATACCGCTATTACTCCTTATATCCAAAATATAAGAGAAGCAATGAAAAACGAAACCGATGTAGATTTGAGAAATCGTGTAGAAGATTATTTAAAATATATTCAACATCTGCAAAAAACTAGAAAAATTTGGGCGTATTGTCAGATATGCGGTAGGACAAGCAAAGAAAGAGAAGTACCGCTTGAAACTTCTGACGATGAAATAATCAAACTGGCAACAGCTGAATGGAATAATCGGGAGAAAAAATTATCTTTTGATGAACTGGAAGCTGTATATCTTGCAAGATACATTAGGAGAAAAGGAAATAAAGCATCAGAGGACGAAGTAGAAGACTTCATTAACTGGTGTCGAGATAATTTATAATAATAATATTCCCTTACGGTAAGTGGGGGAATATTTTTTTACAACAATGCTAGTTTTTTGCTATTTAGGAAAGATTAAAGTATAATATACTTATAACATTAAAGAAAGGAAACAGCACTTCTATTGTATCAACACAGACGAAGAATTTAAGGAATACATCGCAAAAGAAGGCATCAAAGCAGTAGAGGATAATAATAATGAAGACGGAAAAACAGATTGAGATTGAAATAGGTAAAATAGGAACGGAACTGATGCAGGAATATGAGGAATGTGACTGTATCAGCGTTGATGTCGCCACTTTGGAAGAAAAAGTACCCGTAGAATTTTTCAATGAGAAATCGGTTTTGATTGTACCTATCATAAAAAGCGGAGTTCTTGAATTAAGAAACAGCGATGTAGAAAATGATGAAATATTAAGCGATTTTGAATATTTATACAATACTGACCGCTCGGTGTTTCGTTCTGTTCTTAAAGAAGGCTGGTCGCTAAAAAAAGATGATTTAACCAAACGAATTTTAGATCAGATTTATAAGAACAGAATTATACGGTTGTTTTTTGATGCAGAAATGGAAGGAGAAGAGATAAAACTTCATTTGGCACAGATTACAAGCTACCCTATTTATAACGAAATTGTTGTCGCTTCGGGAATTGACAAATATGAACATCGCTGGGAATATTCAGCCACTATCATATCACCATTAAGGGTAGTGAATGGAGAATATGAGGTACAGTTAGCGGAATTTAAAGATGCGACCACAACAGTTTATGAACGGCAGAAGAGAAATGAAAAAGAAATCAAGCGATATATGGAAACTTTATTATCCGCAGAAAAATTAGATACTTACCCTATGGAAACATTTTTGAAAATTATGGGTTATCTTAATTTTATTATGGAACACCCGGAGTTGAAAGAACTGGGAGAACCCAAAAAGCGTAGCCGGACACGCGGTAATAAAAAGACATCAGAACCAACGCAGAAGAAATCCGAAGAAAAGGCGAAAATGCGTGAAATATCACTGAATGGAATTTTAATGCGTACAAGTAACCAAAAGGTTGCAAATACTATGAGAAGCAGGCAAATTCATCGTGTGGCTACCTGCTGGGGCGTAAGGGGACATTTTAGGCACTATAAGAAGACCGGAAAGGTGGTTTATATTGAACCTTATGAAAAAGGAAAAGATGCAGGTAAGAGAATAAAGAAACATTACAAATTATAGGAATAGGAGAAAATTAAGTATGGGAAGAGTAAGTTTGTATGATGAAAAAGCAAAGAGTGAAAGAGTATTTTGGATAAGGTCAATCGCAATTATATTCGTAATTGTGTGCATTGTTAATATTGTAGTTTTGAATTTTTGGGAAAGTAACATTACAGCCACAGTAACGGATAAAGAAATGACAAATAATCACAATTTCATCTACATTACAACTGCCGACGGAGAAGAAAAAGTGCTGGATAATAAAAATATACTTTTCCGTTTTAAGTTTAACAGTGCAGAAATATATGGAGATTTAGAGGTAGGAAGCACCTATGAATTTTCCATTATCGGTATGAGAAGTCAGTTTCTTGGAATGTATGAAAATATCGTCGGTTACACACTGGTAGAAGATGCAAAAAATGCTTCGGATAATACTGATATGATTGAAGAGATGAATGAGAAAAAAGAGCAGGGATATGCTGTTGCTATGAGTATCAATGGCGGTATTCTTGACGCAGAAGAAAATTTCTTATTTACGAAAGAAGTTTTGGAAGAATATAGCATTAAGGTGGATTATGAGAATAAAATCATAATTTTGACAGAGAAGTAAGGAGGAGATAAAATGCAATTACCGTGTTTACCTTTAATTCAAGAGAGATTTTGGAATGAAATCAAAGATAAATTATCAGAACAGGAAAAACATTGTCCGGAAATTGATATGGTAATGTTTCCGCAAACTTGGGGCAGTACAGCATTGGGATTTCGTGGAATAGGCGGGCAGGCAATGACGAGTGCCTACACAGTTGTAGTAAGAGATAATACAAGCGGTTGGGTTGCTGTCTTCTTTGGAGAAAGTTTAGCTTATGCGCTTAACAATCCAAATCAAAAATTCTACGAGGATATACAGAAGGGGAAAATGGAAGCAGTAATTAAAAGCTGTCTATATTTGAGGTAATACATATGTGGAATAAAAGTATTAAAATTAGAGAAAACGCAGTTGTATTTAAGCAGTACGATGCAGAAGACGGTCACTTTGTAAAATCCTGCGTATTTCCTTCGGAGTTATATCCGTTAAATACCAGTAAGAATAATCCGATAAGGACTTTTTATAATGAAAATACTGTGGAAATTACTGATGAAAAAGTAAAGAAAATTATCGACAAGGTGGTATATCGCGTTGGTGGGTGCTACCAAAATTCTTTTGAGTTATTAAAACTTCTGCAAGAAGCTGGTATTGAAGGCGTGAAGGCTTTTGCAGGGTGGGCGTGCATCACAAACACCCAGTTACCCATACATCATTCGTGGCTGGTACTAAATGACAACAGCATTATTGACCTTGCAGACGAAGTAGATGCAATTATGGAGATTGAAAAAAACAAGGATAATCTGACAGGGGAAGAAGTTATTGAGAGAATGTTGGAATATCGTAAAAGCGTAATGGATAAAACGAACACGGAACGCATACAGCACATAGGGAAATGTTCCAAAGGAATGTATTATATCGGCTGTGAATGTGAACCGTATGATGCAAAACAGTTGTATCAGAACCTTATTGCAAGATACCCGAACCACGAAGCACAAAGGAATGTAAACAGTGCTACTGGACGCAATCGGACACAGCAGGCGATGATAGATGCAGGATTGATATAGGAGAGATATATGGAAGAACAAAGATTTGATATTGATACGGTGAAGACCGGACAGAAGATTGCACAATTACGGGAACAGAAGAATATTCCCGTACATCAGCTGTCAAAATTATTGGGTATTTGCGGTGGTGCAATTTATAAATGGGAAAGAGGAACAGCTATGCCACGCATAGACAACTTTGTTGCATTATGCAGTATATTAGATGTAGCCCCGGCAGATATATGTGTTTTTTACAATGAAGAAGGTGCGGAAAAATTCCGACAGCTATGCAGAAAATAGGGAACCGACGGAAAATAAAAAAAATACACTTGCACTTACCAAAAAATTATAGTATATTATATTTATTAAAAAATAACGACAAAATATGCTAACAAATAGAGAGAAGAACTATACGGGGATATTCCGTAAAAGTGACTTCTCTTTTTTGGTTTTGTTGTTGCCCTGCCTTTCTACACATTAGAGAGGTAGGGACGGTTACACCGCACAGACGAAGTTGAGGCAAAGTGCCTCCTTCAAGTGCCTTTGTGTAACCCAAATAGAACATAGATTATCAAGAGAAGGAACCATTGGTAAATGCCGACGGGTAGAACCAAAGCGGTTCCTTCTACAATTTAATAACAAGCACCGAACCTAATAAGTAGGTGTAGGGGAGGCTTGTAAGAACACAATAAAAAGAAAGGACCGCACCACGACGGGTACGGCAAAGGTAAGAAAAAATGTGGGTGTGTAAAAAATATCCCGATATTGACGAATATGAACTCGATGAACTCAACTGCCCGGTATCAAGGTGCAGAAATTGTCCTTATGGAGAGTTTCAAGTTCAAGAAGACGACAGTGAAAACGAATACGACAACGATGTTGCGTATTTTTATAGTAGTGACAACTACGAAGCCACCGAAGAAGATTTGGAGTATATTGCGTGGCTAGAAGAATACAATGAGTAACGAGAAAATTTTAAAACATAAAACATTAAAGTCCCTTTCAGTATAGTCGACGGGCTACACTGGGGGATTTTTTTGTTTGCAAAATAGTAATTGCACTTTTAAGTAAATTATACTATAATAACCTTGTAACATATTTTTGACAACAAAAGACTAACAATGAGGAAGAACTCCGTAGGGGTATCTTCCTTTTTTTTGTTGTCACGAACACTATTTTAAGAAAGGGGGTTGCCTATGAGTGCAATCGTATTTAGAGAAATGTTCCTCGGAGAACGCATCAACTACTGTGCTGGTTTGCAGAAGTTTTTGTGGTTTGAGCAGAGAAACGACGGTTCGGGGTGCAGTATTATGCACTCATTCAAGACCGAGGAAGAGGTCAAAGAACACATCAAAACTGTCAAGGAAGCCGAAGAAGAAAAACGGCTGAAGAATGCTTGGTGGCACAATTAAGAAACGGAGGAAAAAAAGAATGGAAAAGTTTTGCGACAGATGCGGTGTATCATTGGCAGGCAAAGCCCACATTATGAGTATGGTAAATGAAGATGATATCTGTTTATCGTGCAAAGATGTGGAACAGCAGTTACCTATCTATGAGCAGGCAAGAGCCGTTGAGTTCAGAGAGGTAAAGGCAGGCAATTATAATTACGAAGGACTGGGCTTTGAAAAGCCCGACACTTCAAAGCGTTGCAATGTGACAATTA
Source organism: Acutalibacteraceae bacterium (assembly GCA_045540355.1). Classification (GTDB taxonomy): domain Bacteria; phylum Bacillota; class Clostridia; order Oscillospirales; family Acutalibacteraceae; genus RGIG2945. The sequence continues at coordinate 94,985 of JAZQHB010000008.1, forward strand.
TTATTACAGAAGGAAAACTCCATATCGCATACGATTACGGAGAGCCGAAAGTAATGGATTTGTCGCCGGAATGGTTAATGGTACTCCGTAATCTCCGTCACAACGGAAGTATCGAGGTAAAGGATTTGCGTGGTGGTGCAGAAGACTTGTCTGTAAGCATTAAGCCTACCGCAGAAGCCGATACCGTTGATGCCTTGATTTCGGTACTGGAAGCACACAAGGGCAAGAAATTATCTTGTTGCGGAAGTTCCTGCATCGTAAATGTAGCAGGAAGCACGGTAGTATTAGATACAGAAGAATTGGAGGAAGAAAAAAATGGAAATTAAAGTACCCATTACAGAAAAAACATTAGAGGCATTGGTCCGTGGAATTGAGCCTCTAATACTGGTCGATTTAGAAAAAAAAGAAGCAGAGAGAGAAAAAACGAAAAGCTATCTCATTGTAGATTACACCTTGCAAATTAAGCATAGTGACGGAAAAAATTGCGGTACCTATAAGCTGGAAGATGTAAAAAAGGCATTTCTTGAACCCGAATTATTTGCAGAATATGTTGACATTTTTCCGTGTAAGGTTACTAGATTGGCAAATATGCAGATTGTTTTCGATGATCGCTGGAACCGTACCACTATCATAAACTTGGTAGAAAGTCACCCGTATCTTGAATTTGGCAAACACGAAGACTTAAAAGCCGTCTGTGTATGTCCGTATGCAGAGGACGGGGAAGAAGATTTCGCACCGGATTATGAAGAACTGACATTCATTGTGCCGAAGGAGTGGTTGAAGGAAGTTTGCAAAGAATTATTCGATGTAGACGATTTAGACCGTTTCCTCACAGAAGAATATACTTCGGATCAGAATGAAGTAATCTTCGAGAAAGCCTTGAATGAAGGCAAAGTAGTAATGGTGGATTTTAGGTAATAGTAGGCAGAGGGGAGTAGTAATACTCCCTTCTATAATTAAAATTGGAGGAAACAAAAATTGAATAAAAAATTGATAATGAAATGGAGAAAATCAAGAATGAAAAAGAGATTAGGAAGAAAAGAGGCTTTAAAATGCCCGGTATGTCAAAAAATACATACAGTAGAAGTAAAGACAGGTACTCCCAAAGCTGAAAACCGTATGAAACAGGCTCTTTATATAGCATTGCTTCATTACCGGGAAGAAAATGTAGATATTGTATGCAATGAAGAAACGGATATGTTAGATGTGATTTATCACTCTGATAACAATTCATTCCCGATTGTAAGCAATGTTTGCAAAAAAGAGGAACTAACAGCAGAACAGATAAAAGCGATTGCAGAGATGTATGGCATCGGCTTTTGTTTATAAGGAGGGAACAGCTATGAGAAATTTAGAAAATGAAGTAGTAGTAACATTTGCGTCACCGCAGGAAATGTGTCAGTATGTTGTTTCCGGCGAAAGAGATTTATATAATTTGGAAACCGAAGATTACATATTTAAGTATAATGAGGGCGGTTCCATTGCCGTATATAATCTTTCAAGGGAAGAAGCAGAAGAATTAGAAGAAAAGGCAACAGAAAACAAGGAATACTGGGGTGCGTATCTTGGCGTAGGCGGTAGTATTTATGACGACGAAGATATGGATTACTTCAAGGAAAAATTTGCAGAAGGCAAGTGGATTGATGTAACACATTAAGAAGTGGAGGAAAAATCAGAATGAGTTTAGATAACAAAATAGATATAAGAACAATAAAAGAAGCAAAGAAAATCTTGACAGACCTTGCATTTGATGAAAAGAGGATAATCTACCCGACAGAATTTGAAGCGATAAGAAAAGGAGTGCAGGCATTAAGCATAGCAGAGAATAATCCAAACGCTATAAGCGTAGACGAATTTAGGATTGTGCAAAATGTAGTCAATTATACAAAAGGACTGAAAAACACTGAAAATTGGTGTAAAGTTCAGCGTATTCTTCTTGCGGGATCTAAACATTCTGGGCGTACAAGAAGTATTGAAAAAGCCTTTGAATTAGGTGTGGATCCTTATTCTGTTGTATGGGAGAAAGTAGGTGCAAAATGAAAAGTTTTGTAGATAAACTACTGAAAAAAGTAGAAGAAGAAAGATTTACTTTTGCGGATAATTTAGGTTTTAAATTTTCCGTAGTTAAAATCAGTAAGGTAAAGGAAATTGCAGAACGGCTTGTTGAAGAAGAGGAAAACAGAAAGTGTGAAAATTGTAGACACGAAATGGAACCTGTAACAAGTGAAACCTGTCAATACTGCAAAAGACTGTATTGTGACGATAATTTTAAACCCAAGGAGGAAACCAAGAATGATGAACGGTACCGAAGCAAAAAAAGCGTGGCAGAAGGTATGTGAAATTTATGATGCCACAAGAGAAACAAATCGCCCGGCGGTAACAATGGAAGCGATTATTAAGGAACTGGGAATGGAAAAGACAAGGGAAGTCTTTGCTGTTGTTTCAAAAATTAAGAAGAACGACGGCAGAATTTACGGAAAAAACCGTGAATTTATGGATAGTATTCCTACGGATCCCTCAATTTCGGAGTGGAGTAGTGAAAATCCGATGTTACACGCCGGGTTAGACCATATCCATACCGCACATATCAGTAATCTTATTACTGAATTGCGGAAGTTAGTATAACTACATAAACAGCATCAGCTTCGGCTGGTGCTGTTTTTTGTTTTACAAAACTTATGAAATTATTGTATAATGAAAAAAAGCATTAGGAGTAAATATGGAAAAGTACAGAATAGACGCAAAAACCAGCGAAGAAACAACGGACAATTTTTTATCATTCTATATGGAAGAAGACAAGGTATGGATTTCCGTAGGAACAATGGAAGAAAGAGGCTTTACAATCCAAGAAACCGAGGAAATTATTGAAAAATTAAAAAATTGCATCAATAAGAGATAGGGAGAAGAGTATGAATAATATGAAAGATAATAAACCCATTCCGAAGGAACAATACATAAATATCGTAAAATTTACATTAGAAAGTATGCTGGATTTAGCAAAGACGGATAAAGCATATCATTTTTCGTCGGACTTGCTTTACTACTATAACAATAAAATAAAGAAGGATAATATTCTTTCCAAAAATGAATTTTCTGACATCTGCAACGAATTGGGAATAAGCACGAAAATTCTTGAAGAATAACGACAGTAAACTATTAGGCATCAGCTTCGGTTGGTGTCTTTTTTTATTGGTAGATTTTTGTATATGGCACAGTAATATGATATAATACACTTAATAGAAGGAGAAAAATATGGATTATTTGTGCATTACCTGTTGTCAGATAAATAAACATAATAAAAAATCGCTTCCGGTTCGATGCCCGAAGACAAACACGATTTGTTTTGCAATAAACCCTCGGTATGTAATCCCGGAGTTCGATGCAGAGTTGATAGAATATGTAATGACACATCTCGATCCGCAGGAACCTATCCCACGGATTGAAATGGATAGTAAATTTATGGACGCAGAATTTATTGCGATGAACTGCAAATGCTTTGAAAAAATGGCAGAAAAAGGCGATAAAGGAGTATATTGTGCAGAAGCATATTAAGTGGAGGGAGTTATATGAAGGTAATAACAGCAGTAAATAAATATAAGAAAACGGATAAGGAAATTTTCTTACAGTGTGTCAAGGACGGCACTTTTGTTGTAGTTCATAAAGATAAAGATTTTCATTTGGAGTTTGGAAGCAGAATAGCAGACAGCAGGGTGCATCATATTGACGAAAAGGAAAGCCCGGACGCTGTAACAATATACATATAGGAAGGAATATAAAATGGTAAGTTTAAAAGATTTCAAGGTAGGAAATACCGTATATAGAGTAAAAGAATATAAGGGAGTTGTTCGGGAGGGGAAACCCATAGAGCCGGAAATCAAGAATTTTATGGTTGTTTTTGTAGGCAAAAAGTATGTCACAATAAAAGCAGGTGCTTGTGAATGTAAATATATGGAAACCGGACAAAAATATTTAAGAGAAAGCAGAATGACGGGTGATGCAACCTTGCTTTTTAAAACGAAGGAAGATGCAGAAGCGTATTTACAGAAGCAGGAATTGGTAAAGTGGTTGAGCAATTTATCTTTCTACAATGCAAACCAGTTATCCGTAGAACAGTTACGAATGATAAAGGATATTGTAGACGGAAAAATTGATTGTTCGCCGTGTAAACCCGAAAGAGTTGGGTTGAATAGTGTGGCAGGGAAAGAAATTGACCGTCAGAGCGACAAATTGTATAATTGTATTGATAAATATACTAACAACGAAAGTTTGGCGGTAAAAATTTATAATATCTTACACCGAAACGGTTATTGCACCGTAGAAGACCTTTTGGAACTGGACGGAGATGCAGAACGCATAAGACTTATGAGGAATTGTGGAGAAGCATCTGCAAGGATTATTGAAGAGGCTATCAAAGACCTCAAAAATGAACGAGGATAGTTTATGAAAAGAATTTGTGAAAAATGCGAATATATGCACAAAAGCACTGTTTCGGGAAGAATGGACGGGAAACGGTATAAATATTGCGGAAAATACAATAATTGGTGTCAGTCAGTGGCTAGAAATTGTATTTTTAACCCGGACAGACCAAATAAAAAATAAAAAGAAGGAGTAGATATGGCACGATTAAAGGAAGACCTGCGGAACTGTAAATATTGCAGTCATAAAAAACCGGACTTACCTAATTTGGGCTACTATTGTTCAAACCGACAGAGTGAACATTACCTTGAAAAGTTTAAGGACGATACTGTAATGCACTTTTGTACGGGCGGTAATATTAGAAATAGGAAGAATTAAGGAGATAAACCTATGTATATTATAAAAAAATTATGTGACGGCGAAGAGTACGAATACTTACCCGAAGAATACGATACTAAAATATGGGAAGATTTGGAAGAAAAAGAAACAAAAAACCGAAGATACCTATTTAATCTTTATGTTGCGGTAAAAGAAAGGGAAAACTATTATGCGAACCATACGGCTACGGCTTTTGGAAATCCGGAATTATCTTTCTTAAAGGGTAAGGTATTTGGGTTATTGGTTGCAGAGGATATTGTAGAAGAGGAAACTGATGATTACATTATATTCTTAAAAAATAATAGAAGAATTTTGGTGATCGAGAAAATAAGTAAAGAGTATTTTAGACAAAGCCAAAGAGATGTGAATAAAACTTTGGCAGAGTTAGGATTTTGAAATATGCGTGGTAGTATTAGAAGCAGATAGAAGGAGAGAAAAGAGTGGAAGAAAATAAATATAATTGCGGTGCTTATGATAGTGGTTATTGCTATTCATTGGGTAGATGTCTTACTGATACAGAAGACGGAATATGCGATGATTACTGTTGTTGCTACATAGAAAATAATAAAAGTAAATATGAAAATATGTACTTTATGGAAACGGGTATATGGTCCGGCAATAAAGAACAGCCTCCGAGAAAGACCAAAATCATTTCGATTGCAGAGGATTTGGAAGAACTCAATGATAACGATGATGTGGCGGTATTAAGCGAGGAAGGCAACTGGTACACCATTAAGAAGAAAGAAGTATTGTATGAGGAGTAAACAATATGGAATTTTATATTACAGACATTGATGATAATGAATGGCAGGCATTGGATTTTCTTCTTGAACAAGTAGAAAGAGGAAACCGTAAGGAAAAGGAATTACTTGATGATGAAATCTTTTTACATATGTTATCCGCAGTAAAATGCAATGCAGATAACTATAAAAAAATTCCACATTTCATTAGGCAGTCTAAAATCACGATGAAATACTGTGAGCAGGTAAATCCGCAGGTTATTGAAATAAACACAAGATTTACTAATTCCCATAGCAAAGAGTTGCCGATCACGGAAGTATATAAAAGATACTTGGGCTTTCATAAGGAGTAAAATATTTATGTTCTTAAAGAGGGGGAAGAGTTAGACATCAGACCGATTTATTTTGCGTTTTTAAAAAGCAGAAAAAACGACGAACCAGTATTGCAAATTCGTTATTTTATCAAAATTCAACCAGTAATGGATTTAATGGACGAAGACGACGATTTTGGAGATAGATTTATTGAAATACCATTATTAGAATTTGAACGGATTATGGGGTGGGAGTAGGTAATATGGAAAAAGCAAAATAAGTGTGATTGGCAAGGAACGGATAAGGAACTTATTTATTAAAGGAGTAAAAAGCCAATGGCTAAATATTATGGAGATATACCTTGTACAAAATTGGACGGAATTATACATATAACTACAAGTGCCACGGAATGTATGTGTGGGAAAAAGTGGAGATATGCTCATAATAATAAAGATAGGTATGAAGAAAAACATAACATAATATGGCGTGTGTTAGATGCCGTGACCTGTGATAGATGCAAAAAGATATACACAGAGGGAGAGTAAAGGTATGGGGCGAACACGAAAAGCGATTTTGAAGCGTAAAAAAGAATGTAATGATTGTATGAATTTTATAGGTACGCCCTGCATCGGTATTATTGGGGAGTGTAAAAAAGGATTGCAAGTCACTTGTTATAGACAACATAGTTATCGCAACAAATGTAAATGTTATGAAGTAAATAAAGATGCTTTGGAAATAACTGCAAAGGAGGAGTTGTTTGCGGAACTGGCAGAGCAAATGAGGAGAGAAAGAAGAGGAGTGAAGTAAAATGGCAAAATACACCGAGGCTGAAATCAAAAAGTTTGCAACGGAATGTGCAAGAATAAATACGGAAATGTGGAACCTTATTGGCAGTTGCGAGGAACTTCTTAATATGCCGATTACGAAGGAATTTAGAAACGGATCAGTAGATGCCGGGCTGATGAAAGAAATTTATAAGCATTTCAGCAAAGTTGCCGAGGACGAGCAGGCTATCAGTTGTGATTTGCACTCTGCTACATTGGCTGATGCAAGTTTTTTGATAGAAACGATTGTAGAAAGTGCTGGGGAATAGGAGAGAAAAAACAGTGGAGAAAGAGATAATAATTACAACAATAATCCTTATGGTTATTACTGCATCGCATTATTTAATTTGTGAACTTCTAATTTTTAAGAATACAAAAGAAGACTGGTGGACGGTAAAAGATTTGGTAAAAATGTTTTCTGTTGCCCCGTTATTTTTGTTTTTACTTTTATGGTCGATGTATTTTGTTGAGCAAGGAAACTATATTATTGCGTATTTACCTGCCGGATTTATAGGGGCAATAGAAAATCATAGACTTATAAAGTTTTCCCCCTATATGCCGGAAGAAAAGGAAACATAAATTCGGACAGACAACGAATATAAGAAAGAGAAGAAATATAATAAAAATTTCTTCTCTTTTTTACTTTACAAGCCACTAAAATAGTAGTAAAATTATTTCGATAAACAATAGTTTAGCGAAAAAGTATGCAAATTATGGGGTTTTAGGAGGGTAAAAATGGAAAAAGAAAAGATTGAAAAATTGTATGGATTGATGTATGAATTATTGGAAGTTGCAGAAAAGAATGAAGATACTGAAAGTGTAGGTGCATTAAGATATGCAATATTTGCACTGGGAAATAAGCAGGACAAATCTTATAATTTAGAATTTGAAGCCTATAAATTATTATTATTTGAAGTCGATGCTATGGACTACAAGAGCCAAGAAGAAAAGCTAACAATTTCGGAATGGAAAAAAATGAACGAAAGGCTCCAAAAGGCTTATGATGATAAGTTGATTACAAAACAGCAATTACTTCATTTAATTGCACTTATGACAAATTATCATTGCATAGAGGGCTGATACTATGGCAGAAGAAAAGAGAAAAAAAGATAAATTTGATGAATTTATAGAGATTAAGCGTACTCTTCCATTATTTTGCAATGAATTTTTCAATGCTCACGATGCAAGGTATCAGATAGGAACGAAATTGGCGTATGCAGGGGATTTAAGAGTGTTCTTCTGCTATTTACTTAATGCTTTTCCCGATAAATTCCCTTATGAGAAAATTGAAGATATTACATTGCAGGATATAGCATCACTGCAATCTACGGATATAGACGATTATCTGCTCTATCTGACCGAGTATGAAATGGACGGCAAAATATATAAAAACAGCGAACAAGGAAAAAAACGGAAATTGATGTGTTTAAAGGCACTGTATAAGCACTTCGGACATATTGGAAAAATAGACCGTTCTCCTGCGGAATTTGTTTACATTCCAAAAATTAAGGAAAAAGACATTGTTGTAATTTCGCAGAAGGAAAAAGACCGCATCGAAGACGATATTGAAACCGGACGCAGAAAAACCGAACAGGCACAGAAATTCCACGAAAAAACGAAGTATCGGGATATGGCTATATATAAATTGTTTTTATCAACGGGTATTCGTGTGTCAGAATTAGTTAATCTTGATGATGCAGATGTAGATTTCGCAGAACAAAGAGTATTTGTTATCCGCAAAGGTGGTAAATACGAAGCGGTATACTTCAATAAAGAAGCACTCTTCGCTTTGCTGGATTATATGGATATAGAAAGAAATCAGCTATTAGGACGCAGTGCGGATCAGCAGGAAATAAGAAACGAACCACTCTTCGTTTCTCGTCAAAAAAAGCGTATATCCGTAAGAATGGTTGAAATCATTATAAAGAATTATACAAGTGGTGTAATGGTTGGTACGAAAGCTACTCCACACACCCTGCGTAAAACCTTCGGTACTGAATTATACGGCGAAACTGGGGACTTATATTTGGTCCAAAAGGCTCTCGGACACGCATCGGTAAGCACTACGCAACGCCACTACGCAAAATTTCCGGAGGAAAAATTAAAGCAAATAAGAGAGAGAAAATAAAAAAAACCGTTTGCCGAGAATGGCAAGCGGTTTTTCTTTATTTATCTCATATAATGTGTAAATCCACCATTTTCAAATCTTATTCGAGATAATGCTAAATCAAGACTTAATAAAAGTATACAAGGTATGCCGGAAATGAAAGAAGTAAAAACATAAATTCTGTCGATGTCTATTGCTAATACTGTGGCAAGCATCAAAACTAATAAAATTATAAAAAACACCTTGAACATTTGCACTTTTTTAAACTTTTTCTCTGCTTGGGAATATTTAACAGCAAATTCTTCTCGCCGTTCTCTCACTTCTTTTAAACTATCTGTCTTTCCGGCAAAGTACCAAATGTTTCTTACTGTATCGTAATAATATTGGCTTCCGTTATTTTCAGAAATGACTTCGATTTGTAATATACTAATCTCATTTTGTTCTTTTTTATATTCTTCTTGAATAAATTTATTTTCCCATATATCTTTAAGAATTGGGATTTTTTTCGTGCTATATCCGACACTTAAATTAGGGAACTTTACCCTAATATCAACCGTAGTTCCTTCATTCTCTTTTACAGCAAGTGTAGTTTCGTTTACAACTGCAAAAGTATCAATTTTAACCAAATTCATATTTTCCATAAGCTAATCTCTCTTTCTTTATGATTTTTTCCGAGGAAAAACGAAAGCTACTTTTCCATTCTGCAACTCCAAAGATGCACTAAACTCTTTTCCTTCCTTATTCTTAAAACCTTTCAGCACACCAGTACGCTCTCCTGCGACTAATTTGGCAACTTGATTTACCGTTATCTTCTTCCCTGCAATCTCCTTTTGAATGAAGAATTTACAGCCGTTGCGGTAATCAGAACAGCCAAAGCCTTTTGAGTTCTCTCTTACTTCTCCCTTTCCGCAGATAGGACACATAAGTTTCTGAATTTCCACGCCTTCGGGCAGTTCAAAAGAACTTTGCGACTGTTTGATTTTATTGACTTCATCAGTCACATATTTTTCCAACTTTCTGCGGTATTCTTCCGCAGTTACTTTACCGTCTTCGATTTCAGTCAAGCCCTTTTCCCAAGATGCAGTCATTTCCGGGGATAATAAAGCAGGCATATTGGAAAGAAGAATATCGTAAACACTCTCTCCTATCACGGTAGGGGTAAGTATCTGTGTCTTTTTATTCAGCTGTATATAGGAAATATCAACCAGCTTTTTAATAATGGAAGCCCTTGTCGCAGAGGTACCGATACCGGAACCGATAATATTAGCACGCAATTCTTCATCTTCTATCATTTTTCCTGCATTTTCCATTGCAATCACCATACTACCCGAAGTATATCGTTTCGGAGGTGTTGTGGTTCCTTCCTTTATAGAAAAAGGAACATTATTGAAATTATCGCCTTCTTTTAAGAGGCTCA
>JAZQHB010000009.1:0-7209 GCA_045540355.1 Acutalibacteraceae bacterium
CATCGCCCAGCTGGCGGACATCACGGTGCGACACTACCATGACCGTCGGTTACTCCTTTCTTGTGCGGATAATCGCTGTTGTGTTGTTGTCTCCTGTCTGAATTCGTGTTGTTTTTACTCTGTTTTCTTGTAATATACAAATAATATGCAAGATGAGAGATGCAGATAAACGAAAAAGCTACCGGCTTGAACCGATAGCTTAATATTACTTGTTATGTTTTCTGCTTTTCCATACATCCATACAATATTCTTCATTTCGCAGCATATTACAACCGTATTCATAGCACTCATCAATATCATATTCACCGCTGATTATTGTTCCGATAACAACATCCTCATCAGTTTCAGAATCACTCAATATGATATCTGCACGAAGTCCTTGCTCTGAGCTTTTCATTTCTATGATGCCTAAAAATGCTTTTGTAAAATCAAGACGAAATACATGGGACTGGTACCAATAAATATTCTCCATCTTTATTCTCCCTCACTTTCTTCTGCATATACATATAACGATTTCAGAACTGCATATGTTTCCGACATAAATTCATGATATTGGTCAGGCGTACCCATGCACTTCATAATCAATATATGTTTATTGCGTGGACAATCCTTGAATTTGAGCACTCTGATTTCGAGCTTTTTATCTGTAAGGCATTCTTCAATCTCGGCATAAGTTGAACCGTCACCAAGATCAATTACCGTAGTGGATGTTTTGATTATTTCTTTCATTGTTTTATTACTCCTTATTTTATATTCTCCTGTCGTGTTAACAGTGTCAATATTAATATGTAAGACGGGTTATACTGATAATCTGAAAAAGAGAAAAGTCAGCAAACCTTTTACGGTAAGCCGACTCTCCCGGTTAAAACAAAAGAAAAAGGACATTCTCCATTCGTGAGACAATTATGAGTTATACTAATAATATGACAGATGAACTGACAAGATAATCGAAAAATTTCATCTACTCTGCGAAGGTATCGTATGTAATTCTCGCACCTAATTTAAATCCGCCAATAAAACCGTCAGCAGAACTTATAGCAGTAAACTTATTATATAATTCTACATACTCTTCAAATAGCTTCAAAGTGTCGCCTGACAGTGTGCTTCTCAACTGCTCTTCTTTATTGCTCAGAACTTTCAGATTATTTCGCAATTCAGTAGTAATAACTGTTTGTCCTGCTTGAGCATCAATATTCCCGTAGTATAGTTCCAAAATTGAGTTTTTCATATTACCTCCTATTGGTATTGATAAAAGTAGTAAGGAGATTGCCGAAACAACCTCCTATACCCCTTGGAACAAAAAATGACAAAAAAGGAATAAAAAAAATCTCCATAACATCTATAATCTTGGCTTACTAATAGTATGTAAGATGAAGTAGTAAGATAAACGAAAAAATAAAACAACAAAAAGAAGAAGCCGACATTGACGCCGACTCCTTAAAAGGAATAAAAAATGATTCTCCAACCGTGTCAGTATGGATATTAATAATATGTCAGATGAGATGGGTAAATAATAGAAATTTTTAAAAATTCTACACAGCTGTTTAAAATATTATTTATTTCCCTTTTCTCTAAGAAATCTTTTAAGCATAAATGTCATAAAGTACGGAATAGTATAAAACTTCCCATTGAATCCAATATTTTTGTTTGCCAGTTTGATACCGTATTTGATATCTTCATATATTCCCTTGTTTATAAGAGAATTGAGAGATGGCGTAGATGCATCCTCCGCCTTCACTTCAACAGGAATAAGCGAATCTGCATCACGGACAAAGAAATCCATTTCAAGTGTTCCTTTTTCATTGCGGTAAAAGTACAGATTGTATCCCTGTTTAACAAGCATATCTGCCACAATATTCTCGTAAAGAGCACCTTTATATGTGTTAAAGTTCTTGTTGAAGCGAAGATCTTCCTGAACCTCTTCATCAAGCGAGCCTATAAGAAGTCCTGTATCTCTAAAGTAAATTTTGTAATTATCCGGGTTATAATTACCTTTAAGCGGCAATTCGGGCGAAGCCATGCAATAGCACACATTTATTATACCGGCATTATTAAGCCATTCTACAACACCGACATAATCTCTGTTTCTTGCACCTGATTTAACCTTAGAAATCTGAAATTTCTTGTTGTCTTTACCGAGAAATACAGGTATCTTTCTGTAAATATCAAGTATTTTACCCTTATCCAGTCCGTGTGCATATTTAGTTATATCTTCTTCATAGTCAAGAAGAAGCTGTTTCTGAAGCTTGAGTGTTCCACTGTAGTTTTTCTGAGTAACAAAAGAAAAAACAACCGCAGGCATTCCGCCGAGCACCATATATTCTCTGAAGTTTTCAAGCATTACAATATACTCGAGTTCGGAAAGCGGAACCGTTTTCAGAAGCTTTTGATAAAGCTCTTCTATCTGATTTTCTTTGTATCCCTTCGCCCAAAGAAATTCCTCAAAATCAAGAGAATACATCTCATAATCTGTTTTATATCCTACACTGTTTGACTCAATTTCGTTGTAATTTATACCCATAAGTGAGCCTGAACATATAACATCAAATCGTCCGTCAATCTTGAATGATTTAAGACTTGTTGCACAGTTAATACAGTCCTGAATCTCGTCAAAGAAAAAGAGTGTATCTCCTGCAATAAATTCAAAATCAGGATTTATCAAAGAAATATTTTTAAGAATAGAGTCCACATCAAAACCATTATCGAAAATTCCTTTGTACTGTTTTTGAAGAACAAAATTAATCTCTATGACTGATTTATAATTTTTTTCAGCAAAATGCTTTATTGCCTCAGTTTTTCCTATCTGACGTGCACCTTTCACGATAAGCGGAAGTTTGTCGCTGTTTTCTTTCCATTTGATAAGGAACTCGTCAATTTTTCGGATAAGTCGTTCCATAATACACCTGCCTCTTTCAATGTAAATATATTCTAACACAAAATTCCTGCTATTTCAACAGTTGAATCACACATTTTTCCGACAGAATTTGATTTAGTTTTCACATTTTTCCGTTTTAATAATCTAAAAGTTTTTATTATTATTTTATTTTTATGCAAATAAACCTTTCCAGAAAAAAATTATATATTTTTTCACTAAAAAGTATTGACATTTATAAAAAGATATGTATAACATTATTGCCGAGAGCGAGCAAGGATCTCAGGTTCCGACAAAAGTTGGAAGACAGGTTACCAATTGAGGGTAGCTACCTGCAAGGACAAATATGCGAAAGCAGATTATAACATTCGGTGATCGAGTTTGAAACATAAAATCATTTAACAATAAGAATTTTAAAACGATCAAAGAGACTCTGAGAAGGAGTCATCACCGAAACAATTCAGGAAAACTCAGGGGATAACAAAACCTTGGGCTTGGATTGTTGCGGTGGTGACTCCTCTTTTTTTGTCCGAAAATTGAACTTTGACAATAAAATATCCGGATGAGCGTTCAAAAAAGTAACTTTTTTAGTGATTTTACAAAATGTTTACAATTTGCACTTAGCAAATCTGTATCACAAAAAAGCAATTATCCTCCCATCTCAAATTACATATTACTGATATATGTAAAAAGACTCTTGGAGCGAAACACATATCAGAAAATATAAACCTAACAAAAACTAATTTAAACAAGGAGATTAAAATTATGAAATTCAATTTAAGAAAAGAAAACCAGGAAGACATCACAATGGAAGCTTTCAATGAAACAATGGAGACTGTAAAAACAGACCTTGATATGTATTACAGTCACCTCGATGAATGTATCAATGAATACATAAAAAGTAACGCTGTCATCGCTGCAGACAAAGAAGTAAATCATCTTACATTCTATACTTTCACATATGCATATCTCAATTACATCTACAGTCTGTTGAAAATATCTTATAAATCACTCGAAGCAGGCAGAGAGGCTTTTGCAAAAGCAGCAGAGAAATTTGGTATAACAGCCGAAACTATGGTGTTTGCTTACCAATACTGTAATGCTGCTACCATAAAGTACAACGCATTTGATGATATCTGCAAACTGTTCGAAAAGGCATTTAACGATGCTGATGAATACCTGAAGCACGGCTGTAAGTGCGGAATGAACTTTCAAAAAGAAAAGTTACCTGAAATGTTACCCGTACTGGTCATCGATTCAATAGAAAAAATGATTTCCGTCAAATAATACAACCGCTCACATTCCCTTCATAGCAAATCATTTACAAAATAAACTTAGCGACTACCCACAAAATAAAAATTGAATATGAAGCAAACAGATAAACATTATTGATAGTCAATCAGCACCATACCAAGGTGCTTTTACATAAATAAAACAAACCATAAACTTGAAAACAACTGATATGGCAGTTCATATGTTAAGACTGCCATATAGCACATATATCGAAATAACAAAATTATAAGGAGAATAATATTATGAAAAATAATGTAAATAACAATATGAACTATATTCCCAACGATGTAAAAATTTTCACTGTATCCGAAGTAGCCAAGATACTCAAGACAAACAAAGGCTATGTTTACCAGCTCATACACGCAGGGCTCCTCCCTTGTGTACAGATTGGACACATCAAAGTTCGACAGGATGCTCTTGCCGAGTTTCTTAAGAGAGCCGAAGGCTATAATTACACTGATCCATATAATATCGTAAAGGCATCTTAACAGAAAGGAGAACAAAACAATGAAGAATATATCTGTTTTTAAGGTTTACAAAAGAATACACGGCAAGGCTACCGATGAGGTAGCCTGCTGGGCTTACAGATTTGAAAGAAAAAGACCTAAGGCAAACGGCTCTCGTGACATTGCATACAGGCAGGGTTTTAAAACAAAAAGAGAGGCCGACGAAGCAGGGCGAAAAGCTTTCAACATCGAATATGGCATTGTCCCCGACCCCGAAAAAAGCAAGGAACGCAAATTCTATAACATGCAGTTTGAATGTTATGTTAATAATCACTGGTTCACAACAAAGGAAAAATCCTGGAAATCAACCACAGCTGAAGGATACCGAAAGAAACTGAAAAACTATATCTTCCCTGCATTTGGTAATATACCTCTCGGACTTATAGACAGAGAAATGCTGCAGAAATTTTTCGATAATCTGTACCTTGCAACGCCGCTTTCAGTTACAACTACAGAAAACCTCAGATGGCTGATCGTACAGATTTTTAAATATGCAGCTGACAATCAGCACATATCATATAATCCAATGTCGAATGTTACAAAGCCTAACACCAGATTGGAGTCCTCTGTTAAAAAGAACAAACAGAAAAGATCCGCCATTCCTGGTGATATTCTCGACAAGATTTTAACAAGATTTCCTGAAGGTACTGCAACATATATACCTATGAAGCTTTGCATCCTGGCAGGTTTACGCCGTGGTGAGGCATTCGGTATCGCCTGGGAAGATTTAGACTTCAAAAACCATTGCATCTATGTAAGAAGACAGCTCCAGAGAAAAACGCCTTCACAGGAGCTTATGCCACGAGAAAAAGAAGTTGTTTCACAACACCCGGAACTTGACGGTTTTCATTGGTACACGACAAATCCAAAATACGAATCAAAAAGAATTGTACCGATGACTAAGGAGCTTGAAGAAATTCTTCTGAGAGAAAAAGAAAAGCAGAACTTTTTCAGAAAGCTGTTAGGCAACAAGTACATACAGTACTATTACACCAAATCAACAGAGCCTGCAGTACCAAGAGATTTCAAGGCTTTCAATGAAAGAAAAGATGATAACGATTACGAAAACGGCATTATAAATACCATTGGAATTGGTTATCCAATTAACTTTGTAAACAGAAGAGAAGACGGAGAAATGATAACAGACTCTGTCACACAGCATCTGAGTAGAGTTGTAAGAGGCAAGGAAACTGAAGAGGCTATATACGAGGATTTCAATATCCATTCTCTAAGACACACCTTTTCTTCAAATCTCAGAGCTCAGAATTATCCTGAGCATATTATTCAGGAGCTTATGGGACATAAGTCACCCACTGAAACAAAAACTTATATGCATCTGACAGAAGATGAATTCAACACCACAATGATGAGATTTACAAAATCTGAATCAACTGATTTTCTCTCAAGTTTGTTATCAGCTACAAACCTGAGTGCAGATAAAATAAACGCTATTAAAAATATAATTAATAACTAAGAAAGGAAAAATATTATGAAAACAAAAGAAATAACCGTCAGATTTATCAACGAAACTCTCTGCGAAACCCTTGATGCATTTGAAAAGGAGTTAACTAAACTCGAGCAGAAGAAAAATGAAATACCCGATAGAAGAGACACCTTGGCTTCATTAAAACCGTTAGCAGAATCCACGGAGATTTCACTCAGGTGTGCTCAATTAATAGAAAGCATTTCTATTCTCTTTGAAGATGCTCCGAAACAGGCATGTTTCCATATTGCAAACGGAGAATATGACAAATTCAAAAAAGATAAGAAACAGCTTCAGGAAACCAATAAAATATATGAACGCTATCGTCGTCTGTTCAAGGTTTACAACAAAATCCTAAACGAAATTGAAACAAAATAAACTTTACAAAATCAGCCCCAGACCACTCAAAACGGGTGGTTTGGGGCCTTATTTTTTTATAAATCGATTTCTTGTAAAGTTTTGTAAAGTTTTTTCGGCCCAAAAACGCAAAAAATCACCTGCTCATTTCTGAACAGGTGATTCGTTAAAAGGCTGAAAACCCTTTATTTATCTATTACTTTGAAGCCTCTTCAATAGCAACTGCACATGCAACAGTCATACCAACCATGGGGTTGTTACCTGCGCCGATAAGGCCCATCATTTCAACGTGAGCGGGAACTGATGAAGAACCTGCGAACTGAGCGTCAGAGTGCATACGGCCCATTGTGTCTGTCATACCGTAGGAAGCAGGACCTGCTGCCATATTGTCGGGATGAAGGGTACGGCCTGTGCCGCCGCCTGATGCAACTGAGAAGTAGCCAACGCCGTTTTCAACACACCACTTCTTGTATGTGCCTGCAACGGGGTGCTGGAAACGGGTGGGGTTAGTTGAGTTACCTGTAATGGAAACACCAACGTTTTCAAGTCTCATAATTGCAACGCCTTCGGGAACATTGTCTGCACCGTAGCAGCGAACCTTAGCTCTGTCACCGTCTGAATAAGGTGTTTCGTTAACAACCTTAACTGTTTCTGAATAGGGATCAAATTCAGTCTGTACATATGTGAAGCCGTTGATT
>JAZQHB010000010.1:0-4296 GCA_045540355.1 Acutalibacteraceae bacterium
CTATCGAAGAGGATTTTCTGAACCTAAAATAACTTCAGCCAATAATATTGCAAAATGTTTAGGTGTAAGCGTAGATTATTTGCTTGGGAATACTGATGTCAAAAGTACTAATATAAAAATTAGAGAGATATGTCGAGTAACAGGTTTAACCGAACAGAGTTTAGCTGTATTAGTTAGATATACCAAGCCTATCAACAACAAAACTCAATACTTGCCAATATTAAATATGTTGCTATCTTCTGGTATGCTTGATGAGCTTTTACGGCTTATTGATAGCAATATACAATACCTACAAATATATAACAATTTACAAGGAACTGAAAAAAACATAAATCAAGCTATAAAGCCTGTACTTGATAAGCAAGTGGATTTTATAAATTGGACATATACTGAAAAATTAAGTGCAATGTTACAAAGTATTACAGGAATGTTAGCACAAGCATTTAAAATTGATTGTGATATTTCAAAATATACAGATGGCAATATAGAAAATATAAATAAACAAATCGAAAAATTAAAAATCTTTCATATGGATGATGCAAAAGGGAAAGGAAATGCAGAATGAATGTTGTAATCTATGCTCGCTATTCAAGTGACAGACAAACAGAAGCAAGTATTGAGGGGCAACTCAAAGTTTGCTATGATTATGCTGAAAGAAATAATCATACTGTTATAGGCGAATATATAGACAGAGCTTTAACAGGCAAAACGGACAAAAGACCTAAATTTCAAAAAATGATTAAAGATAGTGAAAAAGGAGCATTTCAAGGTGTTCTCATTTATCAAACTGACCGCTTTGCACGAAACCGCTATGATAGTGCAACCTATAAGGCAAAACTAAAGAAAAATGGAGTTTGTGTTATATCTGCAAGAGAAACCATAACGGAAGATGCTTCGGGAATTTTGATGGAATCTGTTTTAGAGGGAATGGCAGAATACTTCTCTGCTGAATTGTCACAAAAAGTAAAGAGGGGAATGAATCTGAATGCTGAAAAGTGCATTTATAACGGCGGTACAGTTCCATTTGGGTTTAAGATTGTCAATAAAAAATATACAATAGATGTTGAAACTGCTTCGTATGTAAAAAAGATTTTTGAAATGTATGCAGACGGACATACAATAAAAGAGATTATTGATTTTCTTAATGTTAAAAATATTAAAACCTCAACCGGTACAAAGTTCAATTACAACAGTTTGCACACAATGCTGAAAAATAAAAAGTATATAGGTGTATATACATATGGAAGTTATGAGATAGAAAACGGAATACCTCGCATAATTTCAAATGAGCTTTTTTACAAGGTTCAAAGAACGACAGAAACAAATAAAAAAGCCCCTGCAAGAGCAAAGGCAGTCGAGGAATATTTATTGACAACAAAATTATTTTGCGGACATTGTAAGGATTTAATGGTCGGAGTAAGCGGAACATCCAGAACAAAGAAAAAGTTTTGTTATTACAGTTGTAACAAGTCAAGAAAAAAGTTATGTGATAAAAAGAATGTTGGCAAAGAATATATTGAGGATATTGTCATCAACAAATGCCGTCAGCTTTTAACAGATGAAAATATTGAACTGATTGCACAGGCTTTCATAAAAGCTAACGAGAATGACGAAAGCACTTTTGAAATAAAAAGGCTCGACAAAGAAATCAAAAGGTGCAACAAAGAAAAATCAAATCTGTTACAAGCTCTAAAACAATGTGATATGGATGATGTGAAGCAAGATATTTTTAACGAAATAAAAGCAATTAATACAGAGATTGAAAAAATGTCATCAGAAATTGCAACCATAAAAAATAATAGTGTTATTACAATAGACGAAAATGAGGTTAAATTCTTCTTGTATGGTTTAAGAAAAGGTGATGTTGACAGTAAACGATACAGAAAAGCACTTGTTACAATTTTCGTAAATGCGATATATTTATATGATGATAAAATAACCTGTGTTTTCAATATGGGGAATGACCCTGTTACATTGCCATTTGAATATTTAGAAGATGCTGAAAAAGCAGAAGATAATTGTTCTAATTTAATGAAAAACGGCTCACCAAAAATAGAAAGGATATCCGAGAGGGTATCCTTTTTATTTTGCTTACAGGATAGAGGAGATTCGAACCCCGAGGGGGCAACGAGCGTCAAAAAACGATTGATAATCGTTTTTAGCGAAGTTGGTGCGAAGACGGGCACCGTGAGCGAAGCGTAGCGGTCGTCAAGCAGGGCATCCGCATAGCGGATGCTTCTCCGATGGCTCACCAATCAAGAAAACCGTGTAATAGCCTAGTGAAGCTGGTGGATTGCAAGCCAAAATAATCACTTTTTTCTTTACAACATAAAAAGTATATGCTATAATTAACTTGCCAAACAATTTTAATATCGTCTACATAAGGTTTGCTTTTTTGCACATGTTAAAAATGCAAGCTCTTTTTAGCATTCCTTTGTAGATGTTGAAATTGTTTGGCGACAGTTGGAGCTATGCGTTTTTATGCGTCAGCTTCGGTTAAATGAGTATAAGGAAGTTTTAAGAAATGGCGATACAATGGGCTTTTTGCTCGTTGTATCGCCTCATTGTTTACTGAATAAAAATATTTAGATAGCTAATTCTTGTATATGCTGTGATACATCTATCAAACCGACTGCGGTATAGTAAATGTCAATCCGCTGTATTCTCTGACCGCTTGACTTATCTACTGCGTGGACTTTGATTCTATCTATCAAGTCATTTACCACTCTTGCGGAAAGCTCTTTAATTTCGGTGTACTGACGGACTATGTTTAGGAAATACTCCACATTATCGACTTGTTCAGCTTCTTGATTTAATTCATTTTCAAGTGCTTCGGTGTCAATGGCAAGTTGTTTTTGTTCTTTTTCATAATCCGCTGACAGCTTTGCAAAGCGTTCATCACTTAACTTGCCCGATATATTGTCCTCGTAAATCCTTTTGAAAATTCCGTCAAGCTCCGATATTCGCATTTTGTTTGCTTTGAGCTTTTTTCTACGTGAAGCGATTTCCTTTTTCTTGTCCTTTGCAGATTTATCTACAAGGCTTTTTACAAAATCGCTTTCAAAGGATTGAAGATAGGCAAGCATTGTTTGTACCTGTTCAAGAACAATATCATAGAGTACGCTTTCACGGAGATAATGCACAGTACATTTGCCTGTATTTCCTTTATAGTTGGAACAGACAAAATAATCGTGTTCCTCTTTATGAGATTTGCAAGTGCAGTAATACAGCTTTGCACCACAGTCCGCACATTCCAAAAGTCCTGCAAAAATACTTTTCTTTCCCGATTTTGTGTAACGGCGTTTATTCTTTCGGAGTTCCTGCACCTTTTCCCATACGGAAATTTCAATAATGGGTGGGTGCGTGTTTTCAAATATCAGCCAATTTTCTTTGGGTTGCCGTACTTTCTTATGGGTTTTGTAGTTTACGGTAGCAGTCCGAAAATTAACTGTATGTCCTATGTAGGTCATATTTTCAAGTATTCCCGAAACACTTCTGTTGCACCAAACATTGCTCATATTGGCTTTTGTTCTGCAAGGTAAGCCGTGTTCTCTGAAATATACCATAGGTGTTGATATACCCTCTGCGGTAAGCTGTTTTGCAATTTTACCGGGACCTTTGCCACACATACAGAGTTCAAATATGTATCTGACAACCTTTGCAGCTTCTTCATCAATGATAATCTCTTTCGGATTATCGGGATTCGCTTTGTAGCCATAAGGGATAGCAGAGCCTAAACGCTGCCCCGATTCGCCCTTTGCCTTAAACACAGCATTGATTTTCTTGCTTGCATTTTTAGCATACCATTCGTTGAAAATATTGGTAAAAGGTGCAAACTCGTTACTTTCGCTATTCTCTGTATCAACATTGTCATTGATTGCGATAAATCTTACATTCATTGACGGCAGATACATTTCTGTGTAATATCCAACCATAATATGGTCTCTGCCGAAACGGGATAAATCCTTAACAACGACTGTTGATATAAGACCTTGCTCAATATCGGATAGCATTTCCTTAAATCCGTCACGCTCAAAGGTAGTTCCACTTACACCGTCATCTACATAAATTTTGTACGGAATCAGATTGTGGTCTTTTGCATATTTTTCAAGAATTGCTTTTTGATTTGTTATACTGTTACTTTCGCCCTCACGCCCGTCATCTTGCGACAATCGGCAGTAAAGAGCAGTTATTTTATTATCATTTGACTGTCTTATCATTTAATAAATTCTCCTTTCCGCCAGCCGGATATGATAAATATTGTAGTATAGACATTATACCATACCCGACTGTCAA
>JAZQHB010000011.1:0-51204 GCA_045540355.1 Acutalibacteraceae bacterium
ATAAAACGGCTTAAAACGCGCGCAAGGGCAGAGAGTGAAAACTCTCTGCCCTTGTATCAATATAAACATTAGGATTAAAATTTGTAACCGCAGTGAACAGCTTTTATATGTATTAAAACATAGAATTACACCACTGACTAAGTTTTTCTAATTTTCTTATTTCTTCTGTATCCCAAGATCTGTAGCGTTCCAAATATGCTTTACAGTCATTAAAGCAATCAAAAGCAATACGCCACTCTCCTCTGTCAACAGCCGTCTGCCCTGCAGTATACCTATTAAGGTATTCGTACTCACTAAAGATAGCCATAACACAACCTCCTTTTTTATATTATACTGCCTTTGACATAGAAAAGCAATAGTATATAAAGGTATGCATTAAAATAATATGATTTCAAGCAGATAAAGAGCTTATAAAAATCAAAAATCCGAACGTGTCACCATTGATGACAATGTTCGGATTATTTGACTTTGGTGGAGATGGCGGTAATCGAAACCGCGTCCGAAAATCAATCCGTCCGACTTTCTACGAGTGTAGTCAATCTTTTGGAATTCCCGTCACCACACGCCGATTGACAGGCTTGTGGCTTCGGTAGTCTTTTAATACCTGATCGGATACAAGACCCTCTCCGATTCATGTTCACTGCTAATCGACGCCGTTATCTGAGCCGCAGTACTCTCAGACACGACGGCTGCTTAATTAAGCAGCAAGTAATTTTGTATTATTGTCGTTTATTTTTATAAACTTGTGGCTTTTAAAGTGGTTCCACACCACTACTCGCTTATCAGAGTTCATAACCCCCGTCGAAATCCTTTCATCCCCGTATTATCTGTTTTTAACAGAGCGTTCGATGGTTCTGTCGGCATCTCGTTTTGCGGCGACTTCGCGTTTATCATAAAGCTTTTTACCTTTGCAAAGACCGATTTCAAGCTTCGCTCTGCCTTTTTTAAAATAGATGCTTAATGGGATAAGGGTAAGTCCCTGCTGTTTTGTAACGCCCAGCAGACGACGAATTTCTCGTTTGTGCATCAGAAGTCTTTTAACACGCATCGGGTCACGGTTAAAGATGTTTCCGTGCTCGTAAGGACTGATGTGCATACCGTTGACGAAAATCTCGCCTTTATCGATACTGCACCACGAATCCTTTAAATTTATTCTGCCCAATCTTATTGATTTTACTTCTGTACCGAAAAGTTCAATTCCGGCTTCCATTGTTTCAAGAACAAAATAATCGTGATATGCTTTTTTATTTTTTGCAACAGTTGTATTGTTTGCGTTTTCGCCCAAGGTATCACCTCTAATCATTCTATATTCGGGTCGAAAATAAGTTTATATCTTAATTTTTTTACAGCCTCGACAAAATCTTTTCCGGATTTAATGTCATCATAAAACAACATACCGCCCGTGCCGATAGCATTGATACCTTTTCTTTCAAGGTGGTGGCAGTCGGAGCCCGAAGTCATCAGAAGATTTTTTTCACGGGCAAGTGTATACGCTTTTTCGTTCTGTGAATGATGACCGGGGTGACCGTTGAAAACCTCAACACCGTCAATAAAATCAAGGTAATCTCTTGTGATATGCGGTCTGAACGGGTGTGCCTGAATTAAAAGCAGACCGTTATCGTGAGTTATTTTTGAAACCTCGGGAAGTGTATGTCTTTGCAGATTCTCGTGTTTATATAAAAAGTCCTCGTCAATGCCGTAAACAAGATAATCATTGTCGTGGTCATCAAGGTGCAGTTCAAGTCCGAGATAAACTTCAAGACCAAGCTTTTTGCCTTCTTCAAGTGCCGTACGGTAACCGAGCAGAAGCTTGTCAATTACATACGACCAAGGTTGAGTGCCGTCATAACCGTAAAATTTCTGAGAGTGTCTTGTGTAAAGATGGTCGGTGATGAAGATTGCATCATAACCTGCTTCTTTGTAAAGCTTTACTTGCTCTTTTGCGGAAACGGTTGCACAACGGCTTGATTCAATTGTATGGATATGTGTGTCAATGAGTTTCACGAAAAGGACTCCTTATATAATCTTTCTGCCTTCGATTGCACGGTAAAGTGTTTCAACATCGGCGTATTCCAAGTCTGCACCGACAGGTATACCGTAAGCAAGACGAGAAGTGGTGATTCCCATAGGCTTCAGAAGTCTGGAAATATACATCGCAGTAGCCTCGCCCTCAACTGTGGGATTGGTTGCAAGTATAACCTCCTTGACAACACCGTCGCCCATTCTTGCAAGTAAGTCTTTTATTGTTAAATCATCAGGACCGACACCGTTGATAGGGGAGATAACACCGTGGAGTACATGATACAATCCGCGGTATTCTCTTGTGCGTTCGAATGCAGAAACATCTCTTACATCTTCAACAACGCATATCACCGATTGGTCGCGGGTTGCACTTTCACAAATCGGACAAAGCTCTTTTTCACAGAAATTAGAGCAATTTTTGCAACGGTGGATATTCTGATGTGCAGAAAGTATGGCTTCGGAAAATTCCTTTGCCTGCTTTTCATCGAGGTCCATTACATAGTATGCCATTCTTTGTGCCGATTTTCTGCCGACACCCGGAATTTTTGAAAATTGTTCAACAAGCTTATTTAAAGGAGCTAATTGATAAGACATAATTTACCTCTTAAAGTCCCAAACCGGGGATATTAAGTCCGCTTAAACCACTCTGTGCTTTTGACATTGCCTGTTCCATAGCTGCATCAGCCTTGCGGATAGCTTCATTGATTGCAACGATAACAAGGTCTTCAAGCATTTCAGGCTCTTCGGGGTCAATTATTTCAGGGTTAATTTTAACTGATTTTACTTCGTGAGCACCGCTGACAACAACTTCAATTGAGTTGCCGCCTGCAGAAGCAGTAAAATCTGTTGCTTCAACTTCGTCCTTCATTCTTTCCATATCTTCCTGCATCTGCTGGATTCTTTTCATCATATTACCTGCATTACCTGCACCGGGAATTCTTGCTTTCATAGTTATTTCTCCTTATTATATATTATTGAGCTTTTTTGCTAAATCTACCAATGGGTCTTTTTGTTTCTGTGTAGGTGCCTGAGTTTCTTTGTAGATACCCAAGCGGTATTTTTTGCCTGTAGTTCTCAAGACCGCTTCGTTTAAGGCGTTGTAATGAGAGCTGATTGAGATAAACTGCTCAAAAACAGGATTGAGTGATTTGATGAGCAGATAGTCGCCTCTGATATAAGCACTTGATTCTTTCAAGAAACCTACAAGCGGTTGGTCGAGAGAGTTGAGCTCTTGCAAAACCTCGGGCCACTTATCAAAGAGGACATCATGCCCGTTGTCATTTGAAGTTGGTCTTTCGGTTTTGGGTTCTTTTTTCGGCTCAGGCTTTCTTTCAGCTTTCTCAGTTGAAACGGGAGCTTTTTTCTCGGGTTCTTTTGTTTCTTGGGTCGTTTGCTGAACAACCACTCCGGATATCACTTTGGCTTCAAGCTCTGCGATTCTTCTCAATAATGCCGCATTTGAATCGTCGAGTTTTTTGGAGCAAAGCTTTACAAGTGCCATTTCCATTTCAACGCGTCTGTTCTGACCTTTCTTGAGGTCGGCGAGAGTACTTGAAAAAACGGAGAGAATATATAAAATATTTTCGAGCTTGTAGCCTGAAGAAAGCTCGTTTAATTCATTGATTTCAGCTTCGGTACAGATTATAAGATTTTTATAATCCTTTACTGTTTTGACTATCATCAGGTTTCTGTAATGCTCGATAAGCTCGCTGCAAAGTCTTTCCATATCACAAGAATTATTGTGAAGTGTGTCAAGCATTGATAATGCGGTTGCACAATCTTCCTCTGATATTGCCTTTGATATTTCAAAAATATATTTGCGGTTTGCAAGTCCGACACATTCGGAAACGGTATCAATATTGATTTCTTTTGTCTTACCCGTACATTGGTCGAGGATTGACAAAGCATCACGCAAGGCACCGTCGGCAATTCTTGCGATGAGTATAGCTGCATCGTGGTCTAATTGAAGACCCTCAGCCTCGGCGATATACATAAGCCTGTCCGCAATGTTTTCGGGAGTAATTCGTTTAAAGTCGAATCTCTGACAACGGGAGAGAATAGTGGACGGTAGCTTGTGCACCTCGGTTGTTGCGAGGATGAAAATAACATGTGAGGGAGGTTCTTCAAGCGTTTTAAGCAATGCGTTAAATGCAGAGATTGAAAGCATGTGAACTTCGTCGATGATGTAAACTCTGTATCTTCCTGCAACAGGAGTGAAGTTTGCTTCATCACGCAAGTCACGAATATTGTCGACACCGTTGTTGGAAGCCGCGTCAATTTCAATTACATCAAGAATTGAGCCGCTGTCGATACCCTTACAGATTTCGCACTCGTTGCAGGGGTCGCCGTTTATCGGATTAAGACAGTTGACCGCCTTGGAGAGTATTTTTGCACAAGTGGTTTTGCCCGTACCCCTTGAGCCTGTAAAAAGATAGGCGTGGGAGAGACGGTTTTCGGTTAATTCATTTGCAAGTGTGCGGGTAACATGACCTTGGCCGACAACATCGGAAAAGGTCTGAGGTCGCCACTTACGATATAAAACCTGATACAAAAATACAACCCCCTTTAACAAGTAATCGAGCTTTGACTTTATCATGTAACGTGCAGGCGGACTGCGGCGCACGAGGCAATCCGCTTAATGCTGCTCGGTTCCCCGTCTGACATGGTTCACAGCGCTCCGTCGCACAGGACCCACACGCTACATGATAAAGTCAAAGCCCTGCTTCTAACTTTATGCTTTATACATTATACTATATTGTTTCAGAGATTTCAAGAGTTATTTTGCGACTTTTTTTGACAAGGAAGTTTTTGCTGCGGTAACTGCATTTTTCATAAGAATTGCTCTTGTCATCGGTCCTACGCCGCCCGGTACGGGGGTTATATAGGAAGCTTTCGGCTCAACGGAATCAAAATCAACATCACCGCAGAGCTTGCCGTTTTCGTCGCGATTCATTCCGACATCAATAACAACCGCACCGTCTTTAACCATATCGGCATTTACGAATTTAGCTTTACCGATTGCAACAACAAGTATATCTGCCTGAGTTGTGATTGCTGCAAGGTCCTTGGTTCTTGAGTGACAGATTGAAACTGTACCGTTTTTGTGAAGTAAAAGCATTGCCATGGGTTTGCCGACAATATTGCTTCTGCCTATAACGACACAATGCTTACCTTCAACATCAATGTCATAAGCTTTTAAGAGTTCCATAACGCCTGCAGGTGTGCAGGGGAGAAGATTGTAGTCGCCTGACATGATATTACCCGTGTTGATGGGATGAAATGCGTCAACATCTTTATCGGGAGAAATGGATTCAATAACGATTTTTTCGTCAAGATGCTTCGGCAAGGGAAGCTGACAGAGAATACCGTCAACCGTATCGTCATTGTTGAGTTTTTCAATGAGTGCTTCAAGCTCTTCCTGAGTTGTGTTTTCGTCAAGTGCATATTCGATTGAACGAATACCGCAATTAGCACAATCCTTTTCTTTGTTGTTAACATATACTCTTGATGCGGGGTTGTTACCCACAATGATTACCGCAAGGCTGACTTCTTTACCTTTTGCAGCAAGTTCTTTCGTTTCAGCACCGGCAGCTGCTAAAATATCAGCTGCAACTTTTTTTCCGTCAATTAAAATTGCCATAATTCTTTCTCCTTATTCTACGGTGAATTTATATACTGTTGTTGATTTCCATGTCTGACCTGCTTTAAGTAAACAGGAGGGGAAATCAGGCATATTGGGTGTGTTGGGATAATACTGTGTTTCGAGGCAGAAACCGCTGTGTTGATTCATAAGTGTGCCGTTTTTGCCCTTAACATTATCAAGGAAGTTACCGGTGTAAAGCTGAACACCGGGGAGGTCGGTATAAACACTCATAACTCTGCCTGAGCTTTCTTCTTTGACAACTGCAATAGGTTCTTTTTCAACATCTCTCTTATTAAGGCAGAAGTTGTGATCATAGCCTTTGCACATTGTAAGTTGGTCATAATCAGCGTGAATTTCTTTGCCGATAGATTTGAATTCTCTGAAATCAAACGGAGTGCCCTCAACCGCTCTTAATTCACCTGTGGGAATACTGTTTTCGTCTGTCGGTGTAAAGTAGTCGGCGTTGAGCTTCATAATGTGGTTGGTAATCGGCTCGCCGTCAAAACCGTTGAGATTGAAATAAGCATGGTTTGTGAGATTGATTATTGTATCTTTGTCGGTAGTTGCTTCATAATCAATGTAAAGCTCGTTTTCTTCCGTAAGTGTATAGAAAACAGTTGCTTTAACATTACCGGGGAAGCCGTCAGTTCCGTCGGGACTTTCATAAGTAAGCTTGAGAGTAGTGTCATTTATGGGTTCTGCATCCCAGATTGCATGAGAAAACTCTCCGCCGCCGTGAAGCGTTGTTATGTCTTTTTCATTTTTTGTGACATTGTATTCTTCGCCGTTAATTGAGAATTTACCGTCTGCGATACGGTTTGCGTATCTGCCGACTGTTTGACCCTGATAGTCTGATCTGGTCATGTGTCCTTCGAGGTCGTCAAAACCAATGAGAACATCAGCAAAGCTGAGGTTTCTGTCAGGCACTGAAAGTGAATGGAGTGTTGCACCGTAGGTGATGATTTCAGCCTTTGAGCCCATTTTGTTCTTGATTGTGTATATTTCAACTGTTTTTCCGTCCGGTGTTGTACCGAACTTTTTGGATTTGATTTTTGTCATAATGTCCTCCTTAGGGAAGTAGTCCACACCCTCAATCGGTTGAGGATTTTTTGTGTATTTAATGAGCTTGATAATGAGTAGAGTTGCTGAGAAAATTACGAGTGCGATTGAAAGCACCTGAGATGTACGAATGTGATAGCCGAAAATCTGAACATTAAAGAAATAAAGACTGTCTGTTCTCAAGCCTTCAAATATTGTTCTGCCGATACCGTACCATACCCCGTAGCAGAGAATTATCTGCCCGCTGAATTTTCTGAACTTCTTGCAGATGACAAAAAGCAAAAGAAAGCCGATTAAGCACCAGAGTGATTCATACAAGAATGTAGGGTGTACCGGTGCAGAGGGGTCAACGGAAAGATTGTGTTCTGCAAGAAATTGCTGAATTGAGGGGCTGTTGAGGTAGTATTGTGTTTTTTCGCTGAACATGCCCCACGGAAGATTTGTGTTTGTGCCGAATGCCTCTTGGTTGGTGAAGTTACCCCAACGACCGATACCCTGGCCGATAAGAAAACTCATACCGCACAAATCGAGGAGATTGTAGAAATTGAGCTTGCGTATTTTACAGACGATATAAGCGGCAATCAACGCACCGATAAGTCCGCCGTATATTGCAAGACCGCCTTCCCAAATTTTGAATATTGAAATGGGGTCTGATTTATATTTGTCCCAATCGGAAAAGAATACATAATAAAGTCTTGCACCTATGATGCCGCCAAATGTTCCGTAGATAAGAACATCGAGCATTTTATCGAGATTCATTTTCCATTTATAAGCCATTCTGCCGCCGAAAAGTACAGCAAGCAAAAAGCCGAATGCGATGATTGCTCCGTAAAATTTTATGGTTACGGGTGCACCGAACAAATTGAACTCTGCAAGGACAGACGGAACATTAAAGCTCCAACCTAATCCGGGGAATATTACGGTTGTAAAATCAGACATACCGGACCTCCTTATTGTTTAGGGTTGATGACCGAAAGAGCACAAGCTTCGGGTCTGAGTGCATACTCCAAAACTGCATTGACATCGTCGATTGTCAGAGTTTCAATTGCCTCAAAATCATCAAAAAGACCGTCATTGTTGAAATGAGCATCTGCAAGAGAGTTTGCAAGGTCATCAACATCATTATATTCCATAACGCTTGCTCCGTAAAGAGCTTTTTTTACTCTCGTGAAAGTTTTTTCGTCAATTCCGTTCTTTCTGAGCTTTTCAACCTCTGCGATAATTCTGTCACGAACCTGCTTGGGGTCGTTTGATTCGCCCTCAAAGAAGCAGGCGGAGTGACCGAAGCCGCTGAAATATTCAAAAGAGAATGTTGTATTTATGAGATTGTCATTGAAAAGCTCTTTGTATAATTCAGATGTATCCCCGCAGAGAATTTCCATGAGTACCTTAGCGGCAGTCCTTTCTTTAAGGCTGCGTTCGGTACTGTTCATTTTTTCTTTGAAGCCGAGCATGAACAAAGGACTTGAAACAGGGAGAGATACTTCCTTATAATCCGTTACAATTGAATCAGGTTCGTCGGGGAAGGTTCTTTCTATAACCTTGGGCTCGCTCGGCTTGAGCTCTGCTTCTGTGATTTCAAGCACATCGTCAAGGTCAACATTACCCGCAACACAGAGGGTCATATTTGAAAGTGAGTAGAAAGTATTGTAGCACTTATAAAGTAAATCTGCATCAATCTCGGCGATTGAATCAACCGTACCCGCAATTTCTATTTTAACAGGGTGATTGTGATAAAGACATTCAAGGAGATTGAAAAGTAATGCCCAACCGGGTTCGTCCTGGGTCATTTTGATTTCCTGACCGATGATGCCCTGTTCTTTCTCGATTGTCTTCTGCGTGAAATAGGGTGACTGAACAAAGTTCAAAAGAATTTTGAGTGAGCCTTTGAAGTCACCGGTACAGGCAAAGATATAGCAGGTTCTGTCGAATGAGGTATAAGCGTTTGCGTTTGCACCTGTTTTTGCATAAAGCTGAAATGCATCAAGTTCTTCACTTTCAAAAAGCTTATGCTCAAGGAAGTGTGCGATACCCTCGGGGACAGTTGTAAACTCTTCTTCACCCTCTAATCTGAAGCAAGTGTCGATTGAGCCGTATTTTGTTCCGAACACAGCAAAAGATGATGCGTAACCGGGTTTCGGCATTACATAGATTGTAAGTCCGCTGTCGTGCTCAACCTTATAATAAAATTCATCAAGCTTTTTATTTTCAATTTTTTCAATCTTCATCTGTTTTCGCCTCACCTTCAAGTAAATAAATTGTATCGGGAACTATGGTTTTAGCAACTCTGCAGACATCTTCACGGGTAACCTTGCTGATTTTTTCTGAAAGAATCTCAGGTTTGAGAATTTCGTCGGACAAGACCTGAGTTATATACCATGAATTGATTGCAGACGGTGTATCGTATACACCGCCGAGAGAGTCGCAGATGCTTCTCTTTGCGGCATCAAATGCCTCGTCGGAATATTCGTTGTTGCGTAAAACTTCAAGCTGCTTTAAAATCTCGGTTTTTGCCAGCTTGTAGTGTTTTTCTTCAATACCGCTTTGGACAAACATTACACCCTTGCCTCTTTGAAGCTGAGATGAACAGTAATAACAAAGGCTCAATTCTTCACGCACATGGGAAAATAAAAGCGATGTCGGAATACCGCCGAAGGTTGCGTTGGCAACATAGAAAGCGGCGATGTCGTCTGTCGGATTTTTCATGCCTGTACGCATACCGATAACAAGCTTGCTTTGTTTGATATTCATTTTTTCGCGATGCTCGGTTATTTCGTTTGCTTCTGAGTTGAAAACCGTTTCGGGTTTAAACGGTTTTCTGTCAATTGTTGAGAAGTAATCGGTTATTTCTTTTTCAATTTTTTCAACATTGCAGTTGCCGATGATGTTCACCTGAATAATTGCTGTTTGTAACGCATTTTTCCACGCCTTCAGGATATCATCGAATGTGAGTTTTTCGACATCTTCAATATTGCCCAAGGAGTTTATACTGTAAGCGTCATTCTCAAACATAATTTCGGAGCATCTTTTCAAAGCGTAAGCTCGTTTGTTGTTGAGCTCACTCTTTATTGTTTCAATGAGCAATCTCTTTTCAAGCTCGAGATCCTCGTCGGCATATTCACCGTCTTTGAATTTAGGCTCAAAGAGCATTTGCAAAAGAAGCTTTGCAGCGTTTGCGGAGATGCTTTCGTTTTCCTCAAGAGCAAAACGGTCATCAATAAATGAAAGACCGATGTGAAGAAGCTGAGCGTCGCCCGCTTTCTGAACGCCTTTGATAACTGTTGCGTCATACAAATCTGCAAGTCGTTTGTTAAGCTCAGTAAAATCAGGATAATCCTTGCATGAACGAGTAAGAATATACGGTAAAACAGCATTGGCAGAGGCTGAGTTGTTAAGCGGGAGTGCCAATACTATTGATATTCTGTTTGTCTTGAAACGAGATGTCTGACAAGAAAAAAGTCTGACACCGTTTGCGATGTCTTTTATATGAAAATTATTCATGTTTGCCTCCTTTGAGATATGTATATATTATTATAGATTTGAGATACAATATCCTAATTACAAAAGCAAGAGCCTAAACTCTTGCTTTAATCTGAAAATTTTCAGCTGTCTTTGTTTGAATTATTATATCGCTGACGGAGATAATCTAAAATTTCAGGATCACGATCCAGCATCCTGAAATAAAGAACAAGAAACTGCTCATCGTCTGTCAGAACATCCATATATTGAGTGTTTAACAGAGGGAGAGTAGAGTTGTTTGTGTATTCTGAAGAACTTGAAGCAACATCAAAAAAAGTTTCTGAATCTGAATCTTCGCCTAAAAGATAGCTTATACTTACATTATAGATTTTTGACAGCATAAGAAGTGTGTTGTAGCTGGGACTGCTCTGTCCTGATTCGTACTTTGTGACAGAAGTTCGTTCAAGATTTAAAAGGTCGGCAACCTGCTGCTGCGTCAAGTCGTTTTCTTTGCGGAGTTTGAGTAAACGGGTAGCCAGTATGTTGTCTGACTTGGAGTTTTCTTTTTTTTTCATTATATATCCTCTTTCGCAAAGTGTATTTGTGACAATTATACACAATTTAATTGTAAAAATCAAGGGTTAATTTTACAAAGTATTAACAATTGAGATATTGACAAAACTGAAAATGAGTTGTATAGTATATATAGAGTTAGCACTCGGACACTTAGAGTGCTAATCGAACGGAAGGGCGGTGAATACGGTGGTTCTGAGCGAAAGAAAGCAAAAAATACTGACTTCTGTTATCGAACGATATATTGCGAGCGGTGAGGCTGTCGGGTCGAAATTGCTTCTTGATATGATGAATCTTCCGATATCATCCGCAACTGTCCGCAATGAACTTTCAGAATTGTCTGATATGGGATATCTGATTCAACCGCACACATCGGCGGGCAGAATACCGTCTGATAAGGGCTACAGATATTATGTTGACAATCTGATGGAAAATTATGAGCTTTCCGATTCTCAACGCAGACTTATAGAAAGAACGGTTGATGCGAAATCAGGCGATCCAGAACAGGTGCTTGAACAGGCGGGCGAAACTCTTGCAAGGCTTACAAACTGTGCGGTACTTACTGCCGCACCCGGAGGAGATACTGCAACAGTAAGAGGTATTGAGCTGATAAGAGTCGGCAACAAAACTCTGATGATGGTGCTGATGACTTCAACAGGTATCATCAAAAGCAAGCTTTGCAGAATGGATTTTGCCGTAACAAAATCTACGGTTGAGATTTTCTATAATGTCATTAACCATATCATAATCGGCAGGCAGCTTATAGAGATTGACACTGCTTTGTTGCAGACGATAGTGTCCTCAATTGACCAGGGAATATTCATTTTGTCACCCTTGTTTGCAACACTCTCTGATTTGATAGGTGAAGCGTCGGGCACACAGATAATGCTTGACGGACAATCAAATCTTTTGCATCACAGAGAGCTTTTAAACGATGCTTATGAGCTTATGACTTTCCTCAAAGATACAGAACCTATAACCAGAATGGTGACTGCAGGGAAAAAGGATATAGAGATAAGGATAGGGCAGGAAAACATCTACCGACCGCTTAAAAATGCAAGTGTCATAATTTCAAGGTATTCAACAAAGAGTAAATCCGGCGGAGCTTTAGGGGTGATAGGTCCGACGAGAATGGATTACGCAAGGCTGATACCGAATATAAAATATCTTTCTGAGCATGTTGAAAGAATTTTTAATGATATTTTAGAATAGTCGGAGGTATGAAAGTGGCAGAACAAGAAAAAATCAAGGACGAAGTGCTTGAAGAAAAAAAGGCAAAAAAGTCCTCAAAAAAATCAAAAGAAGCTGAACTTCAAAAACAGCTTGATGAAAAGAATGACCTTTATTTAAGACTTGCGGCAGAATACGATAATTTCCGCAAGCGTTCACAGAAAGAAAAAGAATCGGCATATTCTGATTCAAAGGCAAAGGTACTCGAAGAATTTTTACCCGTGCTTGATAATTTCGAAAGAGCAGCGATGAATTCGGAAGCATCTTCGGAAGATTATAAAAAAGGTGTTGAAATGATTTTTAATCAGTTTGACGGAGTATTCAAAAAATTAGGTGTTGAAGCCTTCGGTGAAGTCGGAGAAGAATTTGACCCCAACACCCACAGTGCGGTAATGCACATAGATGATGAAAATTTAGGCGAAAACACAATAGCAGAAGTATTCTCAAAGGGATACAGAATGGGCGACAGAATTTTACGCTTTGCAGTAGTTAAAGTAGCAAACTAAAAATATATAATTAACTTTAGGAGGAAAATATAATGGCAAAAACAATTGGTATTGACTTAGGTACAACAAACTCATGTGTAGCAGTAATCGAAGGTGGCGAACCCGTAGTTATCGCTAATGCTGAGGGAGGAAGAACAACACCGTCAGTAGTAGCATTCTCAAAGACAGGCGAAAGAATGGTAGGTCAGGTTGCAAAAAGACAGGCAATCACAAATCCCGACAGAACAGTCGCTTCTATCAAACGCCAGATGGGTACGGATTATAAAGTAGCAATCGACGATAAAAAGTTCACACCTCAGGAAATTTCAGCAATGATTCTACAGAAGCTTAAGGCTGATGCTGAAAGCTATCTCGGTGATAAGGTAACAGAAGCAGTTATCACAGTTCCCGCATATTTCACAGACTCACAAAGACAGGCAACAAAGGACGCAGGTAAAATTGCAGGTCTTGAAGTTAAGAGAATTATCAACGAGCCCACAGCAGCTGCTTTGGCTTACGGTATTGATAAAGAAAACGAACAGAAAGTTTTAGTATATGACCTCGGCGGCGGTACTTTCGATGTTTCTATCATCGAAATGGGTGACGGAGTTCAGGAAGTTCTTGCAACTGCAGGTAACAACCGTCTCGGCGGTGACGACTTCGACCAGAGAATTATGGATTGGCTTGTTGACGAATTCAAGAAAGAACAGGGCATCGACTTAAAGGGCGACAAGATGGCAGTTCAGAGATTGAAGGAAGCAGCAGAAAAGGCAAAGATTGAATTGTCAGGTGTTACAACATCAGCAATCAGCCTTCCCTTCATCACAGCTGATGCAACAGGTCCCAAGCATCTTGAAATGACATTGACAAGAGCAAAGTTCAATGAAATGACAGCAGACCTTGTTGAAGCAACAATGGTACCTGTTCGTCAGGCAATGAAGGACTCAGGTCTTCAGAATTCAGAGATCGACAAAATCCTCATGGTTGGCGGTTCTTCAAGAATCCCCGCAGTTCAGGAAGCAGTTCAGAAGTATATCGGCAAAGAACCCTTCAAGGGAATCAACCCCGATGAATGTGTTGCAGTAGGTGCAGCATTGCAGGCAGGTGTTCTCGGCGGCGATGTTCAGGGTCTCTTGCTTCTTGATGTTACTCCCTTGTCACTCGGTATTGAAACAATGGGCGGAATCAACACAAAGATTATCGAAAGAAATACAACTATCCCCGTAAAGAAGAGCCAGATTTTCTCAACCGCAGTTGACAATCAGCCTTCAGTTGAAGTTCATGTATTACAGGGTGAACGCGAATTTGCAAAGGATAACAAAACTCTCGGTGTATTCCACCTTGACGGTATTATGCCCGCAAGACGCGGTGTTCCGCAGATTGAAGTAACATTTGATATAGATGCTAACGGTATTGTTCATGTATCAGCAAAAGACCTCGGTACAAATAAGGAACAGTCAATCTCAATCACTGCATCTTCAAATATGTCCAAGGACGATATTGATAAGGCAGTTAAGGATGCAGAGCAGTTTGCGGAAGAAGATAAACGCCGTCGTGAAGAAGTTGACACAAGAAACGGTGCTGACCAGATGGTATATCAGTGCGAAAAGATGATTTCTGAAGAGGGCGACAAATTCTCAGAAGAAGAAAAGAACGAGCTCAACGCAGGTATTGATGAATTGAAGGAAGCACTCAAGGGTGAAGACATCAACCTTATCAAGAATAAGCAGGAAGCATTGACTGCAACATTCTATAAAGTATCAGAAAGACTTTACAAGGAAGCAGCTGCTCAGCAGCAGGCTGCAGGCGGTGCTGAAAATGCACAGGGTGCACCCGGTGCAGACGGTTACTACGAAGCAAATTACGAAGATGTAACTGACGACGAAAATAAATAACAACTGAGGTGATTATTCGCTTGTGGTTTTCACAAGCGAATATTGCCGACTTTTAGAGAGGGATAGATTTTGGCTGATAAACGAGATTATTATGAAGTCCTTGGTGTTGACAGAAATGCCACAGAGGCTGAAATAAAAAAGGCATATCATAAAAAAGCAAAACAGTATCACCCTGACTTGAATCCCAACAATCCCGAGGCTGAAAAAAACTTCAAGGAAGCTAATGAAGCTTATGAGGTTTTGTCCGACAGTAATAAAAAAGCCCGCTATGACCAGTTTGGTCACGCAGGTGTTGACCCGAATTACGGTGCGGGTGCCGGTGGCGGAGATCCGTTCGGAGGTTTCGGCGGATTCGGCGGCGGAATGGATTTTGATTTAGGTGATATTTTCGGCAGCTTCTTCGGTGGTGGCGGCAGACAGTCAGCCAATCCGAATGCACCCAGACGCGGCGAGGATATTCAGGAGAGAATTACGATTTCTTTTGAAGAAGCGGCAAAGGGCTGCAAGAGAGTTGTTGAGATAAACAGAATAGAAACCTGTGAAGAGTGTGGCGGTAACGGTGCAAAAAAGGGTACACAACCCGAAACTTGTCCAGACTGCGGCGGCAGAGGCAGGGTCAATGTTCAGCAGAGAACACCTTTGGGAGTTATGTCGACGACAAGAACCTGTTCAAGATGTAACGGTAAGGGAAGAATTATCAAAGAACCCTGCACAAAATGTCACGGAACAGGCAGATATACAAAGAAAAAGAAACTTGAGGTTAAAATTCCCGCAGGTATTGACGACAGACAGATTGTTAATGTCAGAAGCGAGGGTAATAAGGGTACAAACGGCGGTCCCGCAGGTGATTTGCTTATCGCTGTTTTTGTCAGACCGCATCCGTTTTTTGAAAGAGACGGTTTTGATGTCTGGTGTGATGTAACGGTAACCTTTACACAGGCTGCATTGGGTGACACACTTCAGGTACCCACACTTGACGGCAAGGTAAAATATGACCTCCCGGCAGGTACTCAACCGGGTACGGTATTCAAGCTCAAGGCAAGAGGTATTCAGAACTTAAACGGCAGAGGCAAGGGTGATCAGCTTATCAGAGTCCTTGTCGAGGTACCGAAGAATCTCAATTCAAAACAGAAAGAGCTTCTCAAAGAAT
Organism: Acutalibacteraceae bacterium; assembly: GCA_045540355.1. Lineage (GTDB taxonomy): Bacteria > Bacillota > Clostridia > Oscillospirales > Acutalibacteraceae > RGIG2945. The sequence continues at coordinate 15,517 of JAZQHB010000011.1, forward strand.
TACAGGATGAATTAGGGAAGAAAAATTCCGACAGCCCGGATGAAAACAACGGCAAGGGATTTTTCGGAAAGAAGAAAAAATAATGAAGATTACAACAATTTTGTTTGATATGGACGGCACTTTGCTCAACACGCTTGACGATCTTGCTGATGCCGTAAATTATACGATGAATAAGTTTGGTTATCCGACAAAAACTATTGATGAAATCCGCAGTTATCTCGGCTACGGTGCATACTATCTTATTAAGCACGCTATGCCCGAAAGTGCAACCGAAGAGGAAGTTCAGACTGCTTTGGATTTTTATAAAGAGCATTACAAGCAGAATATGCAGAACAAAACCGCACCTTATGACGGAATCTATGAGTTGCTCAAAGGTCTTAAAGAAAAGGGTATCAAGATGGCGGTTGTTTCAAACAAACCTGCTCCGGCTACAGTGGCTTTATGTGAAGAACTTTTCGGCGATTACATAAAAACAGCTATCGGTGCAGGTGGTGATGTTAAAGAAAAACCGGACCCGAGCGGACTTGAAAAGGCATTGAAACTTTTAGGCAGTACAAAGGAAGAAACTTTATTTGTCGGTGATTCTGATGTCGATATGCAGACGGCGGTAAATTCAAAGCTAAAGGCAATCGGTGTAACCTGGGGCTTCAGGGACAGAGAGCTTCTTGAAAGCTTTAATCCCTATGCGATTGTCGATGAGCCTACGGAGATTCTTTCAAAAATATAAGTGTTTTAGAGACGACATCTGAAAAGGTGTCGTTTTTATATATAAGGGAATTTGTTTATTAAAAAAATATTAACATTTTAAATACTTTTGATGCGTTTGTTGCACAGAAAAGAAATTGAAATATCATCAAAATTGAACAAATTAACAAAAAATAGCAACTCGTTAACATTTTGTTCATATTTCTGCAACATTACCGCAACATTTTTAATTTAACATACCTATGTATATATCGTGGTATTATGTATGAGTGTTTTTGGCAAGAGTATCAAGCTGCTGCATAAAACTGAGATGCATACAAAATCTACAATTTTTTGGAGGAAAAAGCGATGAAAAACAGAAAATTCAGAGCAGTCCTGAGTGTTGTTTTAGCAGCATTGATGTTCTTCGGCACAATGTCAACGACACTCGCAGCTAACGATTTTGAATTCGTTGGCAAAGTTAAGTACGCATCTGCTAATGGTGTGTATAATGCAACAAAGATTACACATCCGACAAAAGACCTCGGCACAGTTGACGGTGTTGTTGATTACATCGGCAACAACCAGGTAGCAGCACATGACCAGGGTCAGGGCGACAGAGCTCAGAACTACATCTGGTCAGCAATCGGCTACGGAGATTACATTTATGCATCAACAAACTACAGCTCAATGATGTCAACTCTTAACTTCATGGGTTCAGTTTTGGGACATAAGTTTGATGCTAATGTTATGAACTCACTTCTTAACACAATGTTCAACGGAACATTCTTTATTGCTGAACCCGACGGCGGTAAGCCCAGCGGAGTTCTCTTTAAGATCAATGTTAAGACTTCTGAAGTTACTGTTCTTATGACTAACCCCAAGGGTTGTCAGCTTCGTAACGCAACAGAATATGAAGGTAAGATTTATTTCTGCGGTTCAGTTGACGGCTTGCCGGCAGTTGTTCAGGTTGACACTGCAAACAATGATAAAGCAGAAGTTATCTACCGTGGTATTTCTTTGCAGGATTACTATGCAGCATATCAGAAGGGCATCAGTGCAGCAGTTCGCGGCATCGGTGTTTATGACGGAAAATTTGTTGTAAGTACAATCACACTTGACGGTGCCCAGATTCTCATTTCTGACCATCCGTGGGACGGACAGGATGCTTTCGAAGTAATCGCTACTCAGGAAGATTTGTTTGATTATCCCGCATATCGTTTCCAGGACAGCATCTACGGCGGTTCTATCTGGGAAATGCAGACATTCAACGACAAGCTTTATGTTTCTATCTGCACAGGCAGACCGGAAAATCAGCCTGACTACAACACAATGCAGTCTTTCGCTCTTGTAGTTGGTGAACCTGATGCTGACGGCAAATGGAGCTGGAGACCCGTTATCGGTGATAAAGCACACGGTGCTAAGTACACATTCGGTATTGACCCTGAAAGAACAAGAGCAGGTGCAGGCGTTCTCCATATTCATGACGGTTATCTCTACATCGGTGAATACAATGACGAAGAAATTCCGCTTGAAAGAATTATCTTCGATCTTGACTTTGACTTCATGAACGCAAACCTTGACCAGTCAGTTAACCTTTATCGTATGGATAAAGATGAAAACATTGAGCTTATCGTTGGTGATAAGACAGCAATGTTCCCTGAAGGCGGTAAATCAGGTTTAGGTTCAGGCTTCGGCAGACATGAAAATCAGTACATCTGGCGTATGGCAACATACAACGGAAAGCTTTTCGTTGGTACATTTGATACAAGTAGCTTGCTTCAGCCTATCGGTCAGTTCTTCAACAAGGACATCATGAAAATGACAGATGCTGAATGGAAACAGCTCTTCGGCTACATTCAGAACTTCCTTGACGCAACAGCTCCCAACGAAGAAGAGGATTCAGAAGAAGTTGCAGCTATGAGAGATCTCTTTGAAGATTACACAGCTGATGAACTTATTGAAATGGCAACAGGCGAAGAAGATGCTGAAGGCGAAACAGGTCTTTCACTTGAAGTATTACTTGACACAGTAGCAGGTCTTATCAAGACAGCTGCATACCTCAGCAAGGCTGAACGCGGATTCGACCTCTATGTTTCTGAAGACGGTGTTAACTTCAAGACAATTACAACAAACGGTTTCGGCGATCCTACAAACCACGGTCTCCGTACATTCGCAGTTACAGAATACGGTCTTGGTATCGGTACTGCTAACCCCTTCTGGGCAGGTCAGATCTGGATGATGACAGATGACGGTGAAGAAGTTGAAGAAAAAGGTAATACTTTCTATGATTTCGTAAAAGAGTTCATGGATATCGTTGCAGGCTTTATCAACATGATTCAGGCATTCCTTGACAACTTCGATTCACTTATCGAATTAGTTCCCAGACTTGTTGATTATGTAAAAACAAACATCTTAGTATAAAAAATATAACCCTCGGCTCAGCCGAGGGTTATATTTTTTAGTGTAAAACGAAAGGTGGACTCTGTCCGCACCTATTTTATTTTACATACAAAGCAGAGCCAGCCGCCGTCTTCATGACGGTCTATGACCTCAAAGTTGTTCTGCTCAAATGCGTTGAGGATTTCGTCCTCACGCATATCAATGATGCCTGATGTGATGAAATATCCGTCAGGCTTCATATATTTCTGAATGTCAGATGAAAGCTTAATAATAATGTCAGCGACGATGTTTGCAACAACCACATCAAATTTGCCGTCAATTTTATCCGTAAGATTGCCCTCTTTGAAAGTAAGCTTCGGCTCATCAAAGTTATTGAGCTTGCCGTTATCTTTTGCTGTTTTTACTGCAAGCTTATCAATGTCAACACCGATTGCTGATTCAGCACCGAGCAAAAGTGATGCGACGGATAAAATGCCGCTGCCGCAACCGACATCTAAAACCTTGCAACCGTCTGTGATATAATTCTCGAGAGTTTCAAGACAAAGGCGGGTTGTCTGATGTGTACCCGAACCGAAGGCAAGTCCCGGCTCGATATTCAGAACAACTCTGTCGCCTGCATCAATATCATCACGCCATACGGGTCTGATAAGCAGCTTGTTGCCGATGTTCATCGGTTTGAAATATGCTTTCCAATTGTTTTCCCAATCCTCATTTTTGCAAAGGGAAGTATCTATTGTATATTCAATATTTTCGGTTTTAAATCTTTCTTCCAAAAAAGCTGTAGCTTCAGAAGGGCTTTCCTCAGGTGAAATATAAATATGTATAATCGCCTTTGTTCTGTCCTTTTTGAGCAAATCCTCATCTATAAGGTCAATATGGGCGATTTCCAACGCCTCGTCCTCAAGATTGCTGTAATCCTCAATATAAATTCCGTAGGGGACAACCATGTGAGCAATGCTTTCTGCAAGCTCGATGTCCTTTGTGTCAACGGAAATAAGTACCTCTGTCCAGTCCATAAGTCCTCCTATTTCAAGTTAGCTTTCGTATCAACCGCAGATAAACCGTGGTTGTAGAATTTTCTGTTATCAAGTGCCCACTGTCGCTGTGAAAATTCACCGTCTGAAACGGCACCGATTGCATTTTCAATTTCAAAAATCCTTGAGTCAAGCAAGTCAAGTGTAGCAAGGACTTCTGCTTCTAAAAGCATGGGTCTTACCGCAACACCAAATTCAGGTTCGCCGTGATGTGAAATAAGCATGTGCTGAATAAGTCTGTATTTTTCAGCGGAGACACCCAATTCGTCACCTGCTTTTTCAACCAAAATTGCACCTCGTACAAGGTGACCTATAAGGTTACCGTCGATTGTATATCCTGATGCAAGACCTGTTGCGGCAACTTCAAATTCGTCAAGCTTTCCGATATCGTGAAGAATTGCACCTGCAAGCAAAAGGTCGGAATTTATTGACGGATAAATCTTGCAAACGCTCTGTGCAAGGCGTACTATTGATAATGTATGATACAAAAGTCCGCCTCTGATAGCGTGATGAAGCTTGAATGCTGCCGGCCAATATAAAAGCTTTTCTTTGTTATCATTCAAAAGTTTGAGTACGATATTTCTGAAATCAGTATCAGCGAATGTGTTAACGATATTTTCAAGCTCGGCAAACATCATTTCTCCGCTGTAATCTGCAGCCTGAACAAAATCTTCAATGTTGATGTTATCTGCGTCAATTGCAAGACGGATTCTTTCGATTCTCAACTGGTCAACTCCGTTGTAAGGAGAAATGGTACCTCTTACCTTTACAATACGGTTTGCTTCGTAGTCACCGTGCAACTCCTCTTTGTAATCCCAAAGCTTAGCAACTATCTCGCCCGAGGAATCGGAAAGAATCATATCAAGATATGTCATGCCTTTCGCCGTAGTTTTTTTATCACAGGTTTTAATTAAACAGAAACCTTCAACGGCTCCTGATTTACCTAAACTTTCAAAGTTCATATCCGTTTACCACCTTATAAATTGTATGCTTATAATTATACCATAAGAAAAAAGTGAGTGCAAGAAAAAGATTGACTTTATAATTTTGTTAGAGTATCATATAAAATGATTAAGAAAGGGGTGAATGTTGTGCAGGAGTATTCAACAGAAAAGCTCGGAAACTCAATTGAGATTGTTGTAACAGAAGACCATACCTTTGGTACTGATGCGATGCTGCTCAATCATTTTACCCAATACAGAAAGAACGAAATTGCTTGTGATTTGGGCACAGGCTGCGGAATTCTTCCACTGCTTTGGTGCAGAGGTGAAGTGAACCACATTACCGCGGTTGATATTCAAAAAAAAGCCTGTGACCAGCTCAGATGCTCAATAGAACACAATTCACTCGAAGACAAAATTGATGTTTATAACATAGATTTAAAAGAAGTTTCAGAACATCTGCCGAGAGAAAAATATAATCTCGTTACAATGAATCCTCCGTACTTCAAAATGAATTCGGGCAAAATGGCGGATACGGAAGCCTCATATATAGCAAGGCACGAGGTCAAGTGTAACCTCGAGGATATAATAAGAACGGCAGACTATCTTTTGAAATACGGCGGCAGACTTTGTATGTGCCACAGAGCAGAAAGACTGTCGGAGCTTCTGACGCTTATGACGAAATATTCTATCGAGCCGAAAAGATTGCGTCTTGTTTCCCAAAGAGCAGATACCGCACCGTGGCTTGTTCTGGTTGAAGGTAAAAAAGGCGGAAAAGAAGGCTTGAAAATAGAACCGTCTCTATATATGTATAATCAGGACAACAGCTATACTGATGAGGTTGTAGAAAAAGTTTTGTATAATCAAAAAGATATTTAATTTGAAAGGTATGTGAATAATGGGTTCACTTTTTGTAGTAGGAACACCCATCGGTAATTTAGGGGATATATCACCGAGAGCGATTGAAACTCTTGAAAACTGCGATTTTATTGCGGCAGAAGACACAAGAGTGACGCTCAAACTTTTAAACCATTTTGGGATAAAAAAGACAATGCTGTCATACCACGAGCATAACAGAAATTCCGCAGGTGAAAAGATAATAGAAAGAATTTTAAACGGCGAGAATTGTGCCTTGGTAACCGATGCAGGTATGCCGGCAATATCCGACCCCGGTGAAGATTTGGTAAGATTTTGTCTTGACAGAGGTATCAAGGTTGTATCTGTCCCGGGACCTACAGCATTTGCAACCGCAATGGCGATATCGGGAATGTCTGCGGGGCGTTTTACATTTGAGGGTTTTCTCAGCGTGAACAAGCAAAGTCGCAGAGAGCATCTTGAAAGCCTTGTTAACGAAGAAAGAACAATGATTTTCTACGAAGCTCCTCACAAGCTTCCGGCAACGCTCAAGGATATGTATAAAGCCTTTGGTGACAGAAAAATCAGCATAGTCAGAGAAATTACAAAAATCTATGAAGAAACAATAAGGACAAGCCTTAAAGAAGCTTCCGAAATTTATGCGGAATCAGGACCGAAAGGTGAGATTGTGCTTATAATTGAGGGGGCACAAAAGGTTGAAAAAGAATATACAGAAGCTGAAGCAGTAGAAATGGCAAAAGCTTTTCAGGCTGACGGTGTTTCTGCGAGCGAGGCGGCTAAAAAGGCGGCAGCTGAAACTGGGATTAAAAAAGGAATTATATACAAAAAAATGTTGGAGGAATAATTATGCTTGAATTTTTAACACAGTACTGGTATCTCATACTGATTATGATTTTAGTCTTGATACTGACCTTTTTCTTGTGGGTGAAGGCAGCAAAATCATCAGCAGAAAGAAACAGAGAAAAAAAGGAGTTTTTTGCAAGGCTTGACAGAGAAAAGGATCTCCGCACAAGATTTTCAGAAATAACAGTTGAGGTGCTTGACAAAGAGCCTTTGGAAGATATTTTCGAGGGTGTTGTTGCTAACATACAAAGACGCCTTGATAAAACGGAGCAGGAAGATGTTATCGGCTTTTTTGATTCTCTTTCTGCACCGATGAAATATGTCTACACGGCATTCTATCTCTTTGAGGACAGTAAAGACGGACTTCATGAGTTTTTTAAAAAGAACACTTATCCCATCGCACCTCTTTCGCCTGAGGCAATGGCGGCTATATTCGGCGATGAAATCGGTGATACAGTAAAAGAACAGTGGGAAATTTTTGATGAAGAAAATGAGGAAAAATCTGTCATTCCGGAAGAATACGAGGCTGTTAACAAAAAGTTTAAAAATCTGACACAAAATCTCAATATAAATGAAGCTGTTAAAGATTATGTAATTCGGAATATTGGCGATTTTGCTTGATAACAAGCCGTTATTTGAATGAATTTCACAAGTTTTATCGTCATTTTGACGAGAAAAAAACAGAGGGTCAACCTCTGTTTTTTTGTTAAAATCTTATAGTTATTGTTCTCAGAGGGAAAAATAACGCAAAAAACCTGCTGTTTTCGTGCTTCTTTATAATAAAAAGCTTGCAATTTGATTCGTTTTAGTATACAATATGCATGAATATTATAGGCAACTATTGTTTATTTATTATAATTTGTGGGGGCGACGCTTATGTCAAACAGAATTTTTCAGGGTATTGTCCATCAGATGCGTACTGCCATCGACAGAGTTATTGGTGTGGTCGATGAATCCGGTGCAATAATCTCATGCAGCGAACTTGGCAGAATAGGCGAAACGGATGAAAAGTTATTACCGCTTTTCACCGATTCCGAATATAATCCCGAAAACGGATATACTTACCGCACATTCGGTGATTTCTCATGTCCCGAATATGCAGTTTTCGTAGAGGGCACAGATGATTCTGCGGTTAAATTTGCAGAGGTTCTCTGCATATCATTAAGCAGCATAAAGCAATTTTATGACGAAAAATATGACAAAAACAACTTTATCAGAAATGTCATATTAGATAATATTCTTCCCGGAGATGTTTATCTTAAGTCAAGAGAATTACATTTTAATAACGATGCAACAAGGGTTGTATTACTTATCAGAGTTTCACAGATAGGGGAAGCTTCTGTCTATGAAACAATTCAGAGCCTTTTCCCCGAAAAGAACAAGGATTTTGTTATAAATGTCGGTGAGACAGATATAGCACTTGTAAAAGAGGTAAAAACAAATACAGAGCCTAAAGACCTCGAAAAGCTTGCAAGGTCAATTGCTGATGCACTTACTGCAGAACTCAGCACCCATGTATTTGTCGGTATAGGTACAACCGTTGTAGGCGTAAAGGATCTTGCCCGTTCATTCAAAGAAGCTCAGGTTTCATTGGATGTTGCAAGGGTATTTGATTCAGAAAAGAATATTGTAAGTTATGATAATCTCGGTATTGCAAGACTTATCTATCAGCTTCCCACAACTCTTTGTGATATGTTCCTTAACGAAGTGTTCAAGAGAGGCTCAATAGACACACTTGACCAGGAAACATTATTCACAATCCAGAAATTCTTTGAAAACAACCTTAATGTTTCAGAAACATCAAGGAAGCTTTTTGTTCACAGAAACACATTGGTTTACAGACTTGAGAAAATTAAAAAGCTCACAGGTCTTGACCTCAGAGAATTTGACGATGCTATTGTATTCAAAGTAGCACTGATGGTAAGAAAATACCTTGACTCCAATCCTGAAGAAATATAAAGGAGTAGCGTATGATTGAATTTAAAAATGTTTCCAAGACATACGACAACGGAACAAAGGCTCTTACTGATGTCAATATCAAGATTGAAGACGGAGAGTTTGTTTTCATTGTCGGTGCTTCGGGTGCAGGTAAAAGTACATTCCTCAAACTTATTATGAGGGAAGAAGTACCCACATCAGGAACAGTTGTGATTCGTGATTATAATCTTAACGAGATGAAGAAAAAGCAAATTCCCTATTTCAGAAGACATCTCGGTATCGTTTTCCAGGATTTCAGACTTATCCCGAAGATGACTGTTTATGATAATGTTGCATTTGCAATGAGAGTTGTAGGTGCAAGAGAAAAACAGATTCAGAAAAGAGTTCCGATGTTATTGAATCTCGTCGGACTTGATGACAAAATCAATTGTTATCCCAATGAATTATCAGGCGGTGAGCAGCAGAGAGTTGCACTCGCAAGAGCACTTGCCAACAAAGCTGATATCATCGTGGCCGATGAGCCGACAGGTAATGTTGACCCGCAGATGTCAATAGAAATTGTTGAGCTGCTTACAAAGCTTAATCAGATGGGAACAACTGTTTTGATGGTTACTCATGCTCATGACCTTGTTCGTAAGTTTGACCGCAGAGTTATTACTCTTGAACACGGTTGCGTTGTATCAGACGGTGATGTTGTCAATTCGGCAGCGGCATCTGTTACAGATGAAGAACCGACGATTTCAGAAGAAGAAATGACCCTCGCATCTGTAGATGAGCTTGTTTCACAGACTCCCGAATATAAGACTGAGGAGTTTGCTGCAATGGTTGAAGAAGAAATTCAGGAGAGCCTTGCAGAGCAAAACAATGCAGAGTCTGACTCTGAAGAAGGAGGTAATGACTGATGGGAAGAATTAGTATAGGTTACCTCACTAAAGAGGGTTTTAAAAACACCTGGGTAAACAGATTGATGTCAACAGCATCAGTTGCAGTTCTGATGTCTTGCCTTGTTATGGTGGGTGTTGCACTTATGTTACTTGCAAATATACAGGAAGTAACGAAAGGCTTTGAAGATCAGAATGTTATCATGGTTTTTATTGAAGACGATGCAACACAGGCACAGATTGACAAGCTTAAAGGCGATATTCACAGTACCGATAATGTTGAAGCTTGTGTGTTTGTATCCAAAGAAGAAGCTTTCAAAGGTTATAAAGAAAACTTAGGTTCCGCTGAAGAGCTTTTTGATGATGAAAGTGACAATCCGCTTCCTGATGCTTATAAAGTAACGCTGAAAGACTTGGGCAAGTTTGATTCAACCGTTGAAGCCCTCAAAAAATTGGACAGCGTATCAGGACTGCGTGAAAACCGTGAGGTTGCAAAGAAGATAATGCAGATGAGTGATGCTCTCACTTATGCAAGCGTTGGTATTATTGCAATACTTCTTCTTGTTTCACTCTTTATCATTTCAAACACAATCAGAATTACAATGTATAACAGAAAGCTTGAAATCAACATCATGAAATCAGTCGGTGCAACAGATTGGTTCATTCGTTGGCCGTTCATGGTTGAAGGTATGGTCTTGGGTATGATTTCCAGCGTGCTCGCGGTAGGACTTGTATGGGTAATATATGAATTTGCAATTAAGCGAATTATGGAAGTATTTTATACCGTTCTTGACACAAATGTTGTACCGTTTACACAGTATGTTCTTCCGATGCTTATCGGATTTATCGTGGTCGGTGTAGTTATCGGCTCAATCGGAAGTGCATTCTCAATCAAAAAGTATCTTAAGGAACAGGAAAGCATCACGGAGTTAGAAGAATAAAGTTTCAAAAGAGGTGTTATTGTGAAAAGGTTTATTTCATCGTTATTAGCGGTTGCGTTGATATTCGGAGTTTTGGTTTTCCCCGGTGTGGATGTTGCGGCTAAAACACTTGAAGACTATAACGATGAATATGATGAACTTGAACAAAGCCTTAAAGAGAAGGAAGATAAATTAGCACAGGCTCAACAGGAAATTGAAGACAGTGAAGCCTATGTTGAAGCACTTAATTCACAGATAGATAAAGTTGAACGGCAGATAGAACTGCTTGAAGAAAGAATTTCTCTTCTGAATGATGACATAGAAGTTCAGACTAAAAGCATTGAAAAGCTTGAGGTTGAAATAGCAAAGTTTGATGCTGAAATAGAAGCCCTTGAAAAAGAAATCACAAAAGCAAAGAATGAGCTTGATGCAACATTTACACAGTTGAAGGACAGACTCAGAGCTTCATACATTTCAGGCGAATCTTCGACAATGGAGCTGCTTCTCACATCAAAGGATGTTTCAACATTTCTTGTGCGTGCCGAATATATCAAGCGTACTGCTGAAAATGACGAAAAACTCATGGCAAAAATTGAGGAACAGATAGATGAACTTAATGTGCTTGAAAATGAGGTAAAAGTTCAGAGAAAAGCGGTAGCTGATAAAAAGGCTGTACATGAAAAAGAAAAGGAAGAGTTGGTTTCAAGTCAGAATGACCTGAAATCCTCTGTAAGTGTTCTCGAAACAAAACAAAACGATTTGGGTGTAAAGAGAACAGAGGCAGGTCTGTTGCTTGAAAAGCTCGATAAAGACAGTGCGGCTTACAAGGAACAGATTGCCCAGATTGAAGATGACATGAACAGTATAGAGGCTCTTATTCGCCAATATTCTTCAAGCGGCTCAGGCACATTACCTGAAATTGATTTTCCGACAGGCGGTACGGTAGGGGACGGCTTGTTTGAACCCAACTCGAAGGGTTGGTTATGGCCGGTTAAAGCAAAAGGTATGCAGGTCTGCTCTCCTTACGGAATGAGATGGCATCCGGTATATGGCGGATACAGAATGCATACGGGCGTTGATATTGACAGTAGCCTCGGAAACGCTTATGTCCGTCGCAAGCCCATAGTTGCTTCAAAAGCAGGAACTGTTACTTACAGCGGCTGGAACGGCGGCTACGGTAAGTGTGTCATCGTTGACCACGGCAGCGGAATTTCAACGCTTTATGCACACTGCGACGAGTTGACAGTAAACAGCGGACAGTATGTTCAGCAGGGTCAGACCATTGCTCTTTTGGGAACGACAGGTACCTCGACAGGTGAACATCTTCATTTTGAAGTACGAGTAAACGGCAATCATACGAATCCCATGAATTATATTTCTCTGTAATTTTATTTGCGGCAAGTATTATGCAGAGTAGTGAATAAAAGAGAGGAAAAAACAATGAAAAGATTTATTTCATCTTTGCTGGTGCTTACACTGTCATTCGGAATATTACTTTTTCCGGGTGTAGCAGATGTAGCAGAAGCAAAGACACTTGAAGATTATAATGAAGAATACGAAGATCTCGAACAAGAGCTCAAAGAAAAAGAAGAAAAGTTAGAAGCAGTTGAGCAGGGAATCAAAGATAAGGAAAACTATGTTTCTCAGCTTAATGCACAGATAAACGATATTCAGAAGCAGGTTGATATTGTTAACGGAAGAATAGCACTTCTTAATGACAATATACAGGAACAGAATGAAAAAATTGAAAAGCTTGAGGCTGAAATTCTCGAGTACAATATCCAGATTAAAAATCTTGATAAAGAAATCGAAACAAACACAGCCGAGATGGAAAAAACCTTTGAACAACTCAAAGAAAGACTCAGAGCTTCATACATTTCGGGTGAATCCTCAACATTAGAATTACTTCTTACATCAGAAGATGTTTCGACCTTTCTTGTGCGTGCTGAATATATCAAGCGTACCGCAGAAGGCGACAAAGAAATAATGAAAACCATCGAAACTCAGATTGAAGAGCTTAAAGACCTTGAAGCTGAAGTTAAGGTGCAGAGGAAAGCGGTAGCAGATAAAAAGGCAACACATGAAACTGAAAAAGCTGAGTTGGTTGAACATCAGAAGGATCTTAGTTCTGCAGCAAAAGTTCTCGAAAACAAGCAAAAGGCTTTATCAGATAAGAAAACTACGGCAGCATCAATGATTGATGAGCTTGATAAGGAAAGTTCAGCGTACAAGAATCAGATTGCTCTGATTGAAGCAGATATGCTTGAGGTTGACAGACTTATTCAGCAAATCACTTCATCTTCGTCATCGGGCAGCAGTTCAAATAACTCAAGCTCAGGTACAGTAAATAATAATGCGGCAAAACCAAACTCAGGCGGCTGGGTATGGCCGGTAGCAATGTCCGGAACATATATATCCTCGCCTTACGGTTACAGATATCACCCGATTACAGGTGCGTACAGAATGCATACAGGTATTGATATTTCTGCAGGCGGTATTCACGGCAAGCCCATTGTAGCGTCTAAAGCAGGTACCGTTATTTATACAAACTGGGGCTACGGCGGCGGATACGGAAACTATGTAATAGTTGACCATGGCGGCGGATATACAACACTTTACGCACATTGCAATTCCTTGGCAGTAAGCACGGGACAGTATGTAGCTCAGGGACAGACTATTGCCTATGTAGGAACAACAGGTGCGTCGACAGGACCGCATCTTCACTTTGAAGTAAGAATCAACGGTAGTCACACAAACCCGAGTAATTATGTATCGCAATAATAGGAGCGATTATAATTTCTGAAAAAACAGAATAACTTACAACCCCTTTGCATAGTATATATCACAATGGCAAGGGGGTCTGTATGTGTTTACGATATTGCAGATTGAGGAAAAAACAACCGGATTTTTTCTGAGAATCAAGGAAAAAATTCGACCGACAAAGCCTTCTTTACAAAGAGTTGAGATCAAAAACGGTGCTCCGTTTTTTATATTGAGAATTATCAGAGAAAAGGGCAAAATTCCGTGGGATAAGGTATCTTATCATGCGGGGAGAACTGCAAAACGGTTGCTTATTCCCGACGGTATTGAACCACCGGATAACAGCGGAATAACTCCGTATACACCTGAATATCTTCCTTTTATAATTCTTTTTAATACCGCACTGAAGAATATAAAAAATGATTTATCAGAGCCGAATTTGAGAAAGCTTACGGTGGTTGATAAAAGGGGAATACTTGCAAAACATATCAAAAAGGCGGTTGACATAATCGGTGAAATTACCGTAGTTACGGACAACCGTGAACGATATGAGGTGATGGCGGAGAATATTCTGAAAGAAACAGGTGCAATAATCAGAATAGTTGATGAACCTGACCGTTTTGCAAATTATCTGATAGCGGAAAATATCTGCGATATCCATACACAAGCAAGGGTTTTTTGCTTAGATCATGAAAATGTCAAAGCGGACGATATTTTCAGACTTGAAAATATAAGCTTGCCCCCTGAATATGAAGAACTCAGACCTGTTTCAATAAGTGCAATCACCTTTGCCTCGGCACTTTATGAGATGTGCGGAGTCAGGAGGCTTGAGGATTTGGCTTGACAGAAAGATTTAAGTTTAATATAATAACAATAATGCCTGATTTTAAATAGGCGTGAAAGGAAATGAATTAAGATGGCAAGGGAAATTTTGTTGACAGCTGAAGGAAAAGTAAAGCTTGAACAAGAACTTCACCAATTAAAAACAACCGGCAGAGATGAGATTGCCGAAAAAATCAAGGTTGCTCGTTCATTCGGAGATTTGTCCGAAAACAGCGAATATGATGAAGCTAAAAATGAGCAGGGTAAGCTTGAAGCTCGTATCATTGAGCTTGAAGAAACCTTACGCAATGCAACGATTATTGATGAAAGTGAAATGAACAATGAAACAGTTCATGCAGGCTCAAAGGTTACAATCAAAAATCTTGCAAACGGTATGACAATGACATACAGAATCCTCGGCGAAACCGAAGCAAATCCCGCAGCAGGAATAATTTCTGCACAGTCACCCATCGCAAAAGGATTGTTGGGTCATAAAGCAGGCGAAACGGTTGAGATTGATGTACCGGCAGGTAAAGTTTCATTTGAAATCGTTGAAATCGCATAATTTAATCAGGAAAATCAGCGGACTAACGCAGTGAAAGACCCGACAAGTCGGGGTCTCAGGTGTCTGTCCGCACTTTTGATATATTTGAAAGGATTGGTACAAAATGGCTGACGAAAAAGTAATGCCTCAGCAGGAAGAACAAGAAGAACAGGTACAGGATATAAACGAGTTAAGACAAATCAGACTTGATAAGCTCGCAAAGCTTCAAGAGGCAGGTAAAGACCCGTTTGAAATCACATTAGCAGAACAGACAATTACTTCAGCGGAAATCGTTGACCGTTTTGAAGAGCTTGAAAATACAGATGTCAGCATCTGCGGCAGAATTATGACATGGCGTGATATGGGTAAGGCTAACTTTATCGATATCCGTGACCGTGCAGGCAGAATGCAGATTTATGTGAGAATCAATGACATCGGTGAAGAGCAGTTTGCTGAATTCAAGACTTGGGATATCGGTGATATCGTAGAAGTCAAGGGCTTTGTTTTCAGAACACGCAGAGGTGAAATTTCCGTTCACGCAAAGGGAATCAAGCTTCTCACAAAGTCATTGCTTCCGCTTCCCGAAAAATTCCACGGACTCAAAGACACAGATACACGCTACCGTCAGAGATACCTTGACCTCATTATGAACCCCGAGGTTAAGGATACATTCTACAAGCGTTCAAGAATTATAACAGAAATCAGAAAATTCCTTGATTCAGAGAATTTCATCGAGGTTGAAACACCTATCCTCGTTTCAAATGCAGGCGGTGCGGCAGCTCGTCCGTTCCTCACACATCATAATGCATTGAACGAAGATTTCAAGCTTCGTATTTCTCTTGAGCTTTACCTCAAACGACTTATTGTTGGCGGTATGGAAAGAGTTTATGAAATAGGAAGAGTTTTCAGAAACGAAGGTCTTGATACCCGTCATAACCCCGAATTCACACTCATGGAGCTCTATCAGGCTTATACAGATTACAACGGAATGATGGATTTGACAGAAAATCTTTTCCGTCATGTTACACAGGCGGTTTTGGGTACAACAACAATCGTTTACAACGGTGTTGAAATGGACCTCGGCAAACCCTTTGAAAGAATTACAATGGTTGATGCTGTTAAGAAATATGCAGGCGTTGACTGGAACGAAGTTGAAACTCTTGAAGATGCAAGAGCTTTGGCAGACAAGCACCATGTTGAATATGAAAAGAGACACGGCAAGGGCGATATTCTCGCATTATTCTTTGAAGAATTTGCAGAAGAACACCTCATTCAGCCGACATTCGTAATGGATCATCCGATCGAGATTTCTCCGCTTACAAAGAAAAAGCCGGGCAACCCCGACTATGTTGAGCGTTTTGAGTTCTTTATGAACGGTTGGGAAATGGCAAACGCTTATTCAGAGCTTAATGACCCGATCGACCAGAGAGAACGATTCAAGGCACAGGAAGCATTGCTTGCACAGGGCGACGAAGAAGCTAACACAACAGACGAAGACTTCCTCAAAGCTCTTGAATACGGTATGCCCCCGACGGGTGGTATCGGCTACGGTATCGACCGCCTCACAATGCTCCTCACAGACTCCGCTGCAATCCGCGACGTACTCTTATTCCCCACAATGAAACCTCTCGACTAATAAAACCCTTTATTTATGCGGGTTTTCGGGGTTTTGAAAGTGTCAAAAAAGGTAATTTACACACGGTTTAGGAATTATCCTGACACAATATGAGAACTTATTAAAGTTTTAGCAGGTATCAAAGTGATTTGATACCTGCTTTTTTAATCTTTATTCTTCTGCCATATTTCGTGAATGGTTTCTGCAAAGATTGTTCTTGAATGTTTATTAGGGTTATCGTTTGTGTTCTTCTTGTATAAATAATATTTACGAACCTGTTGCCATAATCCCTGTTCTTTGATCCATTTGATTTTGGCGGGTAACTTCATATATCCTTTGGGTTGATATTCCCACGAGTAACTGTTTTGCTTTTTATTATAACGGATATATTGCTGCCTTCCGTCACCGCATTCGTATATAATACAGAAATCGCAACTATGTAGAATACGGGAGTTTATTCTATCCTTAACCTTAATTGTGAGAACACGAGTTGAGTCCTCTGTGTAATCATATCCGAAAATAGAATATCCATAGGGATTAGTAACTCTATCAAGACCTTTATGAAGAATGTTTCGTATTTCTTCGGCGGAATAGTTTTCATCGGGGTCATTAACTTCGATATTCACATCAAAATCAAAGCCAGTATTAGAATTTCGGTCACGGGTTATCATCTTTCGCTTACTACTTCCTACGAAGTGGTATTGGAAGGTGAATTCATCTCGAACTTCATCTTGTAGTCTATGGATAATTTCGAACAACTCGTCTCTAATGGGTTCCCATTCTTGATTAGAAACATATTCAAAATCGTGCATAACTATAATGCCTCCTTTCGTTCAAAATTAAATCATTACAGTATACCACTAAAATTTCTCTTGTCAATAGTTTTATTATAACATTTTATTGCGAGAATTTCCACCCATCCATCCTCTTTGCATAATTCATAAAGAAGTTAATAGATGAATTTAAGAATATTTTGTGGTGCTTTTTATTGCCCATATAATATTCTATTTTAAGGGTTAAAGAAAAAGGATGGGTGGACGGGAAATCGTCCACCCAAAAATCAACCTAAATAGATTTGCCCAGCAAAACGGGACATTGTCTGCTTAACAAACTCCTCGTGGACATCTGTATAGATGTCCAAAGTGGTTTTAGCATCGTTGTGACCCATAAGGTATTGCACAATCTTAACATCAATGCCGCTGTTGGGTTCACAACACTTCTCAATCATACGGGTGCAATACGAGTGTCGCAGCATATGGTTGGTCTGATGTGGAAGATATACGGGGTCCCGTTCTTCCAATGAAGCAACCACTTTTTCGTTAGCATTGTATTTGTTGATAATACTGTCAATGGCATCGTTCGCACTTTTGGGGCTCAATACTAAACCATAGCGATTAAGAAAGACCCAACCACTATAACCATCAATAATGATATTTCTGTCAGGAAGTGTCTTTTGCCGTTCCCTCTCTGCTAAAAAGGCTTCTCGTACCTTTGGTTCCATAGGAATAACTCGTTCACTTGCAGTATATTTAACGGATTTGACTTTGTTATAGCATTTTCCGTCAGACCATCTACGGTATATCAATTGCTTGGTTATATGGATACTACCATCACCTTTAAAGTCCAAATCATCCCAAGTTAGTCCACGGAGTTCGGAAATTCTCAATCCTGTTCCCAACAAAACCGTTATTACATTGACCCATCTTGCAAAGCATTCGTTCGACAACATATAGTCAACGAATGTTCTTTGCTCGGAGCAAGTCAATCCCTTGATTTTATGTGGGTCATTCCAACTTGGTAATGCTCTGACTTCCTTCATCGCTTTGGTACAAGGGTTTTTACGGATAATATCATCGTCAACTGCATTGGAGAAGATAGGGTTCAATACAGTGTGAACATTATCTACTGTAATGGGTTTGAAACCCTTCTCGGTAATAAGACTAATATAAAATGCTTTCATCTTTGATGTGTTAATATCAGCGAGATTTAATCTACCCAGTGTATCACGGACATATCTATCATACATATAACGATAGTTCATAGCAGTACTTTCTTTGAGGTTTAATTTGTTTTTCATATACAAATCAAAACGGTCGTTGAGTGTGACCTTTTTAGACAAGAAGGTATCAATACCATCATACTTATCCTTTTGAATTTCGGCTTCTTGTTCACGAAGAGATTTACAAGGTTTCTTGCCAACTGGTTGCGGGTCTGATTTAGTCAGTCTCCAACTGTAAACACTTCGCATAACACCGTAAATATCACGATAACGATACTCGTATCTGCCGTCTTTTTTTCTTTGTCGCTCACCTTCACGAAGTTTGCGACCATCTAATGCATTAAAAATCTTTCTTGCCATACCAATAACCACCTTTCATTAAATTTCGTTTGGCATAATTTTTACCAAGGCAACCACAGGATTTGGTGTTGCCTGTTACAAGGTCAACGGAAGAAACTACGGTGGTTCTACCACAGTCACATTTGCATTTCCATAATGCTTTGCGATGTTGATTTGTTCCTGCTCGTTTCATTAAAGTCAACATACCAAATCGTTGACCTGTGATGTCTTTGGCATGGGACACTCGTTTCAAGCACCCACAAGACTTTTTATGACCGTGTCGCAGGTCGCTTGTGGTGGCAAAGGTTGTGCCACCACAGTCACACTTGCACTCCCATAGGCGATGTTGTCGCCCATCAGTTCCAGTGGGACCGATTACGGTCAAACGATTAAATTTCATACCTTCAAGATTGATTTTCATATGTTACCTCCGATTAGTAGTGTAGTTCAGTTTCCTGAACGATGTAATTTTCAAAGAGCACTCTTTTGATGAGGGTCTTGGTTCCAATACGGAAAAGGTAATCTGCATTTGGTCTGCTTTGTACCAGTTTCCTGATAGTATGTTCTCCAATACCGAAGACACCACAAGTCTCCTCAATAGTAAGCATCACTTTGTTTTCAGGTGCGACCACAGGAATGGCCATAGATAAACAATCATTCTTCATAGTTAAGTCTCCTTTCGTTTTTTGTTTTAGAAGAATATTTCTTTTGTTTCACTTGAATTCCGAACAATCAGTGGAGTACATCACATCACACTTCATTGCTGCGGTGTCCACAGTATACAGCAACGAAAAAGCCCTGTCAAAGTGCCTTTTTTCAAAACTTTTTAAGGTTGCGGGGAGACAAAGTTTTGCGAAAAACACGGCATTTCGTCTCTCAAAATCTGCTACGGGTTATTTGGAAAAACTTTTTGAAAATGGAGTTATATGAAGTTTTTAAAAAACTGTGGTTTTTCGTCTCTCAAAAATAATTAGCACTTTTTTAAAAATTTTTTCGTGGCATTTTATTCAAAATTTTTGCTTCTAAAAATAAGTTTCTTAAAACAGTATTGATTTCGTTTTTGAGAGACGGCGAGAGCCGTTATTTTATAAACTTTTTTAGCAAAAGGATGTTTTTGAAATAAAAAAATTGCTGTACACGACCCCGATGTGCAGAGGTCGATGGTACAGCAATCGTTTACTACATATAATTTTGGAACTTAAAACAGATGTCTATATTTACATATTTGGAGAAATTATTTCAATACACTCCTAATTGCTTATTATTGATATTAGGAGAAGTGAAAAAGTAATGCACATCGTTAAGTAAATGATATTTTACTTTTGTTTTCATTTCAAGTATTTAAGCATAGCAAAGCAGACTATCACATCTTATATCTTTGAAATTGACTTGAAAAAATCAAAAATATAAGGAAAAATAGTCTTGTGTAATGCAATATTATCCACCATAACATCGTAACCCAAAATGCAAAGTGAATGTATGTTATAAGAGTACCTATGAACTGTCGAGATACCATTTTGTTTTTCTGGCGGTATCTTTTACAATAGATTTGTTGTTGCGGTAATGGTTTGCAGTGTTGTTCCATATCCATTTCTTCTTTCTTTGTATAGTCATTATCGTGTTGCAAACTTTAATCTTTAATGTGAACGGCACTTCGCAAGAATACGGACATATTCCGAGTTCCTTGAACCTGCGGGTTACAGCAAGTTGTTTTGGCCGTTCTTTTTTATTATCAAACGATGGTTCATCGTTAATTTGTTTTAGTGTCTGTCGCAGCGAAAATTGGGTTATATGGTTAAATGCGATTTGATGGAGTTCTCGTCTTGTAACGATTTTCTTATCAAGACCGTACTTTCCAAGTTGCTTATTCCATACCAGTTCAACCGATACCTGATTGGTGAGTACCTGATGTAAGTTGGGGCGGTAACCCCAGAGAGTAGTCGCCGATTTTCTATTCATCTGAAACTCAAATCTGATGGTAGGTTCTAACTGCTCACGAAGTTTCTTCGGGATATGTTTATCAAGGTCTTTACGATAAACCCTTAACCCATTACCCTTTGCCGTTAAAGAAGTGAACCCTGTGGGGTAGTCCTTCCGTTTCTCATATGAAAGGGGCAATATTTTCTTAGCGAATTCCATAACTGCTTCGGCAGTATCTTCGTTCTTAAACACAAAATCACGGTTGATATCAACACGGCAGACATCCATATCCTTGGTGCTAACCGTAATACCAAGTTCTTTTTCAATGGTTGTTACAATAATCCGCTCAACAATATCGGACTGGCTAAAACGATAGGCAGTAACATTATTTCCCGTCAGTAACTTTGGTACAGAGAACTGCAATTCAAGGTTGCATTGTCCAATATAGTATGCCATATAAATGCCAGAACCGTTTTCAAGTTTGACTTTCTTATATACCTTGTAGCAATTCTTATTGCTTTTCTTCCAACCATTTTTATGCTTGATTTTGTCACTTATAATGTGTTTTAGATTAATGTGAATGGTGTCCAACATATCTGTTTCACCCCCTTTTTTATGTAGTGGTGAAACGATTACAACATTTTTTCAAAAATTTCAAGTGCAGCAAAAAGGGCAATTCTTTAAAAGTTTTTAAGATTTGCAGGGATTTGATTTTTGAGAGGCGAGAACCATATGCTTTTAAAAAACTTTTTCGCAAAAATAAATTTTAAAAAATTTTTGAGAGTTCAAAATCCAGAGATTTTTGAAAACTTTTTCATAAAGCAGCAAAACTCCGACGAAATTAATGTCGGAGTTTTTTGTGTGTTAAAGTATGGTTATAAGTATGGTTAAAAATATGGTTATTAAGGACCATATTTTAACCTATAAAATTGACCATAAGTATATTTCCACCCGTCTTCTCTTTACAATTCAAAAAAAGAGAAATTTTATGATAAAATCCTAAATTGTATTTTTTAAAAAATACAATTGAACGATTTTAAAATCATCCATTTTAAACATCTAACATAAGAGTTTTGCTTAAAAATATCAAAATAGTATCTTATGTAGGGTAAAATACCGTTTAATCGTCTGTAAAAATTTCAAATCGTTTGACGAAATTTTATAGTCGGGTAGAAAAATACTTTTGCCACCCAACCTCCCACTATTTTAATGCATTATGAAATACGATTTTAAAATCGTTTATTTTTAAATGTATGGCTGATTTTTCATAACCCGTGCGCTATAATTTAAACACTAAATTTTAGGAGTGTTTTTATGAATATTAATAGCAACTTATTTGAAGCAATTACCCGCAATTTGAATACGGTTCTTGATACCGTTCCTGCCCATCCAAAGACCGATACGAAGGAATACGGTTACTATGCAATGGACTGCTGTGTGTCGGCACTTATGAACTATTATCAATGCCCAGACCAAACCAAAAAAGACCCTAAAAAATTATTATCATTTGTATTTGATAGCGGGGTTATGGTCAGAAGTCTTTGCGACTGCGAGAAGGATTTTGAGAAACGAAATGCACTTGTATCCGACTTTTTAGAGAATTGCGATTTGTGGTCGGACGGTTGGTTGGAAAAACTGCTCTTTGATGAGGCAGTTCGCATCGATATTGAAAATAGCCGAGAATTAACGATATCGGAAACGACTTATCTTACCTACCATAATTACGGGGTGGAAATTACCGATAACGGCAGGTTGCAGGATATGATAACTGTGCTCATCGCCGTCTTTATGTTTGCCTCACGAATTAAGGTGGATTTATGCCAAAACTTATGCTCGGCAGGTTAATTTTTTAATATTTGTAATTTTGCAAAAAACGAGTTTTGAAAATTATGCTGCATTTCATCTCTCAAAGTTCAGATACCCATAAAATTAAAAACTTTTTTGAGCATCACCTTCTGGATGGTGGCAAAAACCTTTAAAAACTCCATAAAAATTTCGAAAAAAATAGCGGTCGCAAAACAAGCGGCCGCTATTCCTGTATTTTGCCCTTTCAAAATACAGTATCCCATTTATTTCATATTAAAGGATGAAAGAACTTCGTTGAGTTCCGTATAAATAGTAAAGTATTAGTAATAAAAAATCAAGAAACAAAGAAAACGGCAGCGAGAGAGTTCTCGTTGCCGTTCCCTTTACCTATAAATTTTACATAATAAAGGAAGTTCCAAATGACAATTTAACAATACCATATTGTGATTTTTAAATCAAGAATTTTACCAGCACGGAAGGAAGTTTTGAAAATTATAAACAATTCAATTTTTCGGAGACTAAATAGCCGTCTTTTATGAAACTTTTTCTCTAATAATATAAGTTTTGTAATTCAAGCCGTTTTCGTCTCTCAAAAATGAAAAAGGTGTAATATTGAAAACTTTTATGCAGAAGACAGACTTTTAGTTTCAGTAATAGAATCTGATTGTAAAAAAGTTTCTAAAAATACGGCTGCTCTCATCTCTCAAATTTCAAATAGCGATAATATTAAAAACTTTTATTCCTGTTTTACATTAGTTTTTGCTTTTTAAACAAACTTTCTGGAAATATTTTTTCTATTATCGCAAATATTTTTTCTATTCGCTTGTAAATTTCGTTCTCTGGGTGTATAATGGAGGAGTATAAACATCGAAAGGTGGTTTCTCTATGAAAAAAATCAGTTATACCCCTTTGTTCAAGACACTGCTGGACAAAGGTATTAAGAACAAAACCGATTTGATTAAAATTGCGAAGATTTCTTCTGGCACCCTTGCCAAGTTGGGCAAGGACGACCCCAGTATTTCTACCGAGATATTGACCCGCATTGCGAACTCACTTGATGTAAATATGGAAGATATCGCAACTTTTGTTGAAGAATAATATAACGGTCCTGTATAACGGACATTTGTAGGTGTAATATACAATTGCACCAATATAAAATGAAGGAGCGATAGTATGAAGTATCGTTTTAATGAGGATACCAGAGTTAAAATACCTGCCACCATACAATTCTTACGATTGGGGTACGAATACCAGTCCTTAAAGGATGCAGACATCGACTTTGGTACGAAGATTTTTATAAATAGATTTAAACCCGCCCTTGAAAAAATCAACGGCAGGAAATTTTCTTATGATGAAATTAAGGACTTACTTAATACCATTCTTTCCATTATCAAAAATAATGACTTGGGCAAGGAGTTCTATAATTGGTTAGTCAACCCGCTTGATAAAGTGAAACTGATTGACCTTGACGATTACACAAACAACGACTTTGCTGTTGTTGATGAATTGCCTTTTAGTGTCGTCGAGGGAACAGAAGAAGGTTCTTTCCGTCCTGATATCAATATTCTAATTAACGGCATTCCCTTGGCATTCTTGGAAGTAAAAAAACCGAACAACGATGGCGGTATCCAAAAAGAATTTGACCGTATGATTAACAAACGACTTGTTAATCCAGAATATAAGAAGTTCTTTAATATGATACAGATGGTATCGTTCAGTAATAATATGGAATACGAAGACAGCGATGATGTAGAAGATGTTCGTGCTGGTTCGTTCTATACCACCCCTAACGGCACTAACACGAGTTTTTCTTTCTTCCGTGAAGACGATGAGAACTATCTAATACAGTATCCATATCGTGAGATAACAATGGATACTGTAAAAGCAGTTACCAAAGACTGCGGTTACAACCCAAGAGAAGCATCCTCGCCAGAGTTCAAAGAGAACCTGTCGGTGCATTCACCGTGCAACTCGTTTATTACTTCTGTCTTTGATAAGGAGAGAATTACATATTTCCTGCAATACGGAATGATGTTCGTAAACGGCAAAGTACCCGAAAAGCACATAATGAGATACCCGCAGTTCTTTGCTACCCGCAAAATTATCGAGCGACTTGAAAACGGCGGCAAGGGCGGTATCATCTGGCACACCCAAGGCAGTGGTAAAACTGGTCTCGCAGCATTCTCTAACCGAGTTATTAGAGACTATTATGCCAAGAAGAATATCAATGCTCGTTTCTTCTTTATTGTCGATAGAATTGACCTCTTGACCCAAGCGAGCACCGAGTTCAAAAACCGTGGACTCAATGTGGTTAACTGTAAAAACAAAGAAGAATTCACCAAAGAACTAAATAAACCTCTTTCAACCAGCATCGATGTTAAATCCATCGGTGAGATTTGTGTTGCCAACATTCAGAAATTAGAAACACAGTTGGAAGAAGCAAAGAACGATTACAATGCCAATGTGCAGCGAGTGTTCTTTATTGACGAAGCACACCGCAGTTACTCCACCACTGGCGAATATTTTAAGAACTTGATGACCTGCGACCTTGAGGCAATTTACATCGCTCTTACAGGCACCCCGCTTCTCACAAAGAAGGAACGGTCCAACTTGAAATTTGGCGACTATATCCATAAGTATTTTTACGATAAGTCTATTGCCGATGGTTACACCCTCCGTATCAAAAAGGAAAATATCGATACCATCGCCAAGTCAGAGATTAAGAAAAATCTCGATATTGAGGACAATCGCCTTAATGACCGTGATGTTTATGAATCGGATGATTATGTAAATGCACTCGGTCAGTTCATCGAGAAGGATTTTATCAACTTCCGTCTGCAAAATACCGATAACACTATCGGCGGTATGATTGTCTGCCGTACTAATGCACAGGCACACAAGGTTCACGAGTGGTTCAAGGAGCATTCTAAAATTACGACTGGTCTTGTTATTACCGATGTCGGAGACCTGACACAAAGCAAGATTAATAGAAATAATCAGATTGAGTTCCGTGACACTCTGGTTCCCGATATGCTGGTTGTAAACTTTATGCTTACCACTGGCTACGATGTTAAGCGATTAAAGAAAATGTACCTGCTTCGTGGTCCTCATGCACAGACCTTGTTGCAGACCATTTCCAGAGTAAACCGTCCTTATAAGTCTCCGACAGGTAAGGTGTATAAGTATGGTTACATCGTGGACTTCGTTGATATTGAAAAGGAATATGACAATACTATCGAAGCATACATAAAAGAACTTGAAGCCGACCTGAACGAGAACGGTGAAAACGAAGGTTCACTCACTGGCCTTGTCATAGATAAAGAAGATATCAACCGCAAATATCATAAGTATGCCGAGGAACTCGATGGAATGATAGATACGGAGAACTTGGAGAGGTTCTCCAAGCAGTTGACATTCTTTAACAGAGAAGCACTCTTAAAGGTTAGACGGCTCTTAAACGGCATCAAGGAGTGCGAGACCGAGTTTATCCTCTCTCGTGCTATGGACTATGCGAAGCAGATTGACACCGACAAAGTGAAAAAACTCATCCGCACCGTGCAAGAGCGAATTAACTTCATCAATCTGACCGATAAACCTGTTGATATGATGGATGTTATCTCTAACGATGAAGTAGTAGATATTTTGTATGAATTCATCAAGACCAAGATAATCATTATGAACCTTGGTGAGATTTCTCTTGATAACCCATCGGTTCAGAGGTTTGAAAAGACCGTTCGTGAAATACAACTTGAAATCAAAAACAACAAGAACAAGGGCGATATTAAGATTGTCAAACTTGACCAGTTGTTGCAGGAAATTTTCAATAAACTGTCCATATCCGACCTGTCTGACCTCGATAACATCACCGATGAACTGTTGGAAGCATTGGAAAATGCCCGCAGCATCAACACCGAGAACGAGCGACTTGCCTTTATATACGGTGGTAGTTATGCATTTGTAAAGACATACCAAGATTCTGCCGAAGATTACAATGTGGACAAGTCTGTAATCGAGAAGATGTTACTGATTGTGTATGAAAGCATCAAGGATGTTATCGATACCGAATCGCTTATCATTCAGGGTCGCAAGAACTTTGCTGCTTCTATCAAGCAAGATATCACAAAAGAACTCTTGAAGCAGAAGATTTATAAGCAGGTTAAAGACTTCTATGACCAGATTCTCAATGACCTTTATACCAACCTGCAACTGTTCAGATAAGGAGAAACGATATGTCGAATATTGTTAAATTAGAAAACAAAATAAAACAGATAATCGATGAACTCAAAGGTCTCTGTGCTACTCACGGTTTAGCAAACCAAGCCAGTGAAGAAGTCGTAATCACTTCCGTTTTCCTTTATAAGTTTCTGAACGATAAGTTTATGGCGAACTTAAAGGAGTTTGCCGCCGATGTTGATATGACAACCGAAGAGGTCTTGAAGAATGAAAATGCCGAATTGGAAGCATTTTACGACACCTATCCACAGGATGTGGCATTTACATACGATGAGACCATAGAATATCTTATCAACAAGGTTTCTCTCAATGATTTTTATAGATGGTTTGATGATGCTCTCGAAAAGATTTCTAACGATACCAAGAACGAGGCTTTCTCTGTGGAAACAGCGGACGGCACCCGTAAACCTTTATTTACCCGCATTACCGAGAATGTCGAAGCATCTAAAAGAAACAACTTCGCAAAGAATATCTTCGGTATTATCAGTCAAGAGAAGTTTGACTTCGGTGAAGCATTCAAGGACAACTTCGATTTTTACAGCACCATCTTTGAATATCTTATCAAAGACTACAATGTAGCAAGTGGTGTGTATGCAGAGTATTTTACTCCCCAAACCGTAAGTTCCATTATTGCAAAAATCCTTGTCAATATGTCGCCTGTTGAAGATAAAGTTTACGAGGTATATGACCCCTCGGCTGGTTCTGGTTCTCTCGTGTTGCACCTTGCAAATGAACTTGGAGAAGGCAGTTTCGGCGACAAGGCACAGGTTTACACACAGGATATCTCTGGCAAATCATCCCGTTTCCTTCGTATCAATATGTTATTAAATGGTCTGACTAACTCTCTCGATAACATTATTGAGGGTGATACACTGGATACCCCTGCCCATTATAAAATTCCCCATGAGCCTGCTTCTGGGGTTAAGCAGTTTGATTACATTACCTCAAACCCTCCTTTCAAAATGGACTTTTCTTCCACCCGTAATGGTATCGAACAGAAGTGGCAGGAAAGCGAAGAGCGAGATGGTATCCGCAGATTTTTTGCTGGTGTGCCCAAAATTCCCAACCAAAAGAAAGAAAGTATGGCAATATATCTTTGCTTTATCCAGCATATCCTTTGGTCGCTTAAAGAAGATGGCAAGGCAGCGATTGTGGTTCCGACTGGCTTTATTACTGCCCAGTCTGGCATTGAAAAAGTAATTCGCCAGACTATTATTGAAAAAAGATGGCTTAAAGGTGTAATTTCTATGCCTTCTAATATTTTCGCAAATACAGGCACGAATGTTTCTATTTTGTTCATTGACAAGGCAAATAAAGACGGTGAAATTATGCTCGTCGATGCTTCGAAATTAGGAGAAAAAGTTAAGGAAGGTAAAAACCAAAAGACAGTTCTTCGTCCCGAAGAAGTCACATTAATTGAAGAAACTTTTATTAACCAAGAAATCGTTGAAGATTTTAGTGTTAAAGTTACTTATGAGCGGATTTCAGAAAAGAATTATTCTTTTTCTGCTGGACAGTATTTTGAAATAAGGATTGAATTTGTGGAATTATCCCCAAGAGAATTTGATGAAAAAATTGAAAAATATTCTGTAACTCTTGAAAAACTCTTTGATAACGGAAAAGAACTGGAAAATTTAATCAAAGCAAAAATAGGGGGATTAAAATATGAGTAAAACCCTTAACGAATGTTGCTTTTTTCAAGAAGGGTATGTCAATCCTCCACAAGATAAAAAAGAATATTTTAACGGCAATATAAAATGGTTACGGAGCCTGGATTTAAATAATTCTTTTGTTTATGAGACCTCTCGAACATTAACTGAAAAAGGATATAATAGTGCTGGTAAAAGTGCCTATATGTTTCCAGCCAATACGATTGCTATAAGCAAGTCGGGAACTGTTGGTGAATTGGGAATTCTCAAAGACACTATGTGCGGAAACCGTGCTATCATTGATATTCAAGTTGATGGAAGCAAAGCAGATTTATTGTATGTTTTCTATCTGTTAAGATACAAGAAAAAGGAAATTATTAGTAAAGCGGTTGGTTCTATACAAAAAAACTTATATTGTTCTGCATTGGGTACAATTGAACTTTGCCACGATGATATAAATGAGCAAAAACGGATTTCGGGTGTGTTGGGAAGTATCGATGAAAAAATCAGAAACAACAACACCATAAATGACGAGTTAGAAACAATGGCAAGGACTATTTATAATTATTGGTTCTTGCAGTTTGAGTTTCCCAACGAAAACGGCAAACCATATAAATCATCGGGTGGCAAAATGGTCTGGAATGAAGAACTTAAAAGGGACATTCCTGATGGTTGGAAGCCCTGTCATATTCGTAACTGCATAAAGCATATCAATACAGGTCTTAACCCAAGAGATAATTTCAAATTGGGCAAAGGTTCTATTCGCTACATAACGGTGAAAAATCTTACCACTAACGGAACGATTGATTTTACTTCCTGCGATGTAATCGATGAAGAAGCACGAGCAATCGTTCATAGACGGTCGGATGTATCAAAAGGCGATATTCTATTTGCCAGTATTGCACCGCTTGGTCGATGTGTTATTGTGCAGGAAAACCCTGTTGATTGGGACATAAACGAATCGGTATTTTCTATTAGACCCGATACAGACAAGGTTTCTACCGAGCATTTGTATATGTTCTTTATGAGCGATTATTTCATCAAAAAAGCAGAACACAATTCTACTGGTAGTGTGTTTAGCGGTATCCGTGTCGGTACACTTGAAGATATGTATATACTTCTGCCACCACCTGCAATTAGAGACAAGTTCAAATCTGCTGTCGCAGATATCTTATACAAAAAGTATCTGAACGACCAAGAGAACCAAGAACTTGCTTCACTGCGGGACTTCTTGCTCCCGCTTTTGATGAACGGGCAAGTTACATTCAAAGGAGAGTGAATAAATGGCAAAAGGTTTTAATATGTCCAGTTTCAAATCTCAAATGCGGCAGGCACAGAGAAAAATCGAACGGGATATGAAGAGCGAGATTAATAAAGCAACAAGAAAATTTGAAAACGATATGAATCGTGAACTTCGAAAATACAATTCAAAAGTTCGCCACAATCAGCAAGTAATCACACGGGAACTCAATAAATTACAGTCAAGTACTACTGTTAGAAGTACATACACTATTTCCCTTGGAGCAATGCACCAGCACTATACCACCATTGGTAACATATACGGCGACAGTGTTGTATCTCCCCGACAGGAACAGATACTTGATTTGGTCGAACGAGAACAGGCCAACAGTTTAATTACCGCCAATGCCATTGAAAATGACGATTTTTCGTCCGAAAATACCGAAGATATTGAAATTGGTAATAAACTTTTAGTAGTATCAGAAGACTTGAATAACCGTTGGCGAGGAGCAGTTTTTGCTATGAGCCCTCAAAATCCCGATGCTGCACGACACTTCTGTACCAGTGCCCGTGAGATTTTCACAGAGTTCATTGAACTGAAAGCACCTGACACACAGGTATTCGCATATAATCCCAACTGCGAAAAAACAGACCGTGGTAATGCTACAAGGCGAGAGAAAATCAAATACATGATGAGAAACACTGACATTCATAGTAGTGTTATCGATTTTGCAGAAGCAGATATTACAAACATTCTTGAATTGTTCCATGTGTTAAGTGATGGAACCCACGGTGCAGCAGGTCGATATGAATTTCAGAAATTAGTACAAGTAAAAAAGCGAGTAGAACAAGGAATAAACTTCCTTTGTGAAATTTCCGCATAACAAGTTTTGAACCGTTAAGGAGGATAACTAAAATAAAAATTTATTCCGCATTAGCAACAATATTTTGGCTTGTTAGGCAATTTGCAATTCCTAACCCATTTGAAGCACTGGGCGAAGGCCTCACCATCGCAATCGGTGAAGCACCATTGCTTCTAACCCCCGAATTGCTTAACTGGATAGCCGACCCGATTATTGCGGCAATTACATTCGCTGTTGTCGGTCTATATTACATAAAAGGGTCCGAGCCTGCACTTGGTAGCATTCTGTATATGTTCTTCTATGCCGTGCATATAGGGCTACTATACCTGCTGTTATCCGTTTATCCAATTGTTTGGTTAATGGTGCTTATAGGGGTCATATACATAGGACTTCATGTTGGTGCTTTTATATTGAACAACTCGTATTAAATTATTGGTAGGTAACGGCGATTTTATAGAGTTTTCAAAATTAGCAGTCGTTGATTTTTAAGAGACGAACCCAGCATGTTTTAGAAAACTTTTTGCCGCAAAATTTTTCGTATTACATCATAAACATTCTAAAAAAATTATGGTATAACATCAAAAAGGTGCATTCCGCTATGGAGTGCACCTTTTTTGTATATGGTTTCAATATTAAAACTGCGAAAAAGTTTTTAATATCATTCTTATTTCGTCTTTGAGAGCTGAAGCTGCGGCGATTTTTCAAAACTTGAATTATTTTTTGATTTTAAAATTTTTAAAAGTTAATTTTTCTTTGTAATCAAATTTTATATTTACAAAGGAGAAATTATTATGAAACACACTATTAACCGTGGAGATGTCTTTTATGCAAACCTCAAATCTGATGGCACAAGTCGCCAAAGTGGCATCAGGCCCATAATCGTGATTTCGAATTCGTTTTGTAACCGTTACAGCCCTATTATTTCGATTTTGACCTGCACCACTTCCCGAACCAAGCACCCCTTGCCGACACATATTTCGCTCCCAGCCGCCGAAACGGGAATGAAATACGACTCAATTTGTCTTTGTGAGCAACCGATGAGCATAGCAAAGACCGACCTGCTTGAATTCATTACGAGTTTGAGCGACGAACATATGGAAAAGGTAAATGCTGGTTTGAGATGTCAGTTGTGCCTTTAAAAAGCGAAACACCTTCCTTATGCGGAAGGTGTTTTTCTTGTGTGAGGTAACATTTCAACTATCGTCAACACAATGAACAGTGTGAGCATCACCGATATAATAAGATAGTCATTGATGATATGTCCAAACTCCAACTGCATACTGATTGCATTACCGAGCAGAAAACAATTGCCGAGAATTGACGGCACCTGCCAACCCCAGTGCAATTCTTTTTCTTGTGCATACGACATCAGAAGCACGGTAATAATACCCATTATAGCAACAATGACATAAAATAGGTTCCGAGAGAGCATTTGCAGACAGGCAGCACACATTGAACTTATAAATAAAACCAGTATGGTCATAAAACTCCTCCTTAATGATAATTGAGCAGTCGCTCTTTATATCGTGCACAGTAGTTTTTGATACTGCAGGTAAAAATCTCATAGTCCTCGTTCGGTTCCATTTTCTTCTCTACTCTTGAAACAGATAGTGTCAGGTCAAGGTAATAACTTGTGCCATCTGACAACGAAATGACATTGTAAGAGTGGTGGGGTTTGAAAAAATCCTCATATGCTATGTCTACCACATAGACCTTAAAGTCTTTCATCGGCAACAACCCTTCCTCGTCAAGCACAAGGGTGATATGCTTAAATAGAACAGCAAAATCAAAGCAAATGCCATAAATTCTATCGTCTTGCTCAATGTCGTCAAAGTCAAAATATTGGAATAGAACCTTTTTACCGTGGTGGTATTGGAAGTTCTTTCTCGCATACGACTGGACAGTGGCAATATATTCTTCAATACTGCAATACTCCCGACCGAACCGTTGTAGTATCCACTCTCGCTCGGTGTCAGAGATAGTCGTTGTCGCTGTATATCGCCCTGCACGGTTCTGGGTATAGTTATTATAAAAAGCAACTCCTGTGGTCGCCAGAACGGCCATACAGAGTACAATGCTCAATATTGTCTTAACTGTTTTCATATTCTTTTACCTTCCTGTAAAAAGTAGTAGGTTTCATACCACCCAATCTTTTCATTGCTTCTACGGCAGTGATGTCGCCGTTTCGCCAAACCTTAACTACCTTGGCAAAGTCAGGGTGCTCAATCGGTTTTCTGCCGAGATATTTTCCTTCTGACTTTGCTATGGCAATTCCTTCTGCTTGTCTAACTTTCAAATTGGAAACTTCCAGTTCATAGATAGACCCGAATATTCCCAAAATTGCCTTGCCGACAGGTGTGGAAAAATCCATATTTTCTTTCTGCGATACAAAATTGACTTTTTTCTTTGTTAGTGTATCAACCAATATCAGCAAATCTTTTGCCGACCTTGCAAATCGGGAAATACTCTCAACTACCACACAGTCGCCTTCGCGAACAAACTCCATTAGTTCCTTCAAAGCAGGTCGGTTAGTGTTTGTACCAGTTTGCTTATCTATAAACACCCGTTCTACACCGAGTTGTTCCATCAACACTTCTTGCCTTGCTTCATTTTGTTCAACTGTACTTACACGAATGTATCCTAACCTCATATTTTCTCCTTTCCATAACCCAAAAGGTGTCAATTCTTTATGGAATATTCCAAAAACAAGGAAATGACCCTATTGGGTTACTTTTGTATTTGACCACTGGGGTATACCCTAATGGAACATTATAAATAGAACTTTTCTTACATTTCGTTGGCTCTGTCAAAAAGTGCTTCGGCGAGTAACCTCGTTCCCGTTTTGAAACCAACAAGGAATGCGGAGTATTCGAGATGGCAGGACATTGTACCGCATTTATCTACATAGGCATTCAAAAGGTCTTTCTGCTTATCGGTCATTGTTTCTTCAAGGACTTCTCGTGCTTCACCTTCTTCGTGCAATGCTTTTTTATATTCATCGGTTGTCTTCATCGGTCTATCAAAGAGATTAAGATTGCCGTAGAACAGGTCTTTAATTGTCTTGTCTGTCATAAGGTCACCTCTTTCCAAGTTCGCTCTCATCCACACCGTAAACACGATATACGGTCTTTGGAGCAATTTCTTCTTTTTCAATGATAATGTGGTCAACCCCTTCGGGTAGGATAATTTCAATATCTCTGCCCAAATGGGACGGCATCACCACACTGTTGCCGTTTGTTTCATACTGTAAAACTAAAATCTTCATAAACATTCTCCTTTCTGATGTTATGTAAGTGGTGCCGCTGGCTCGGCACCTGCATCAACAAAGATAATGAAGGAGGAATTAGATTGGAGGAATGAAAAAAGCAACACACAACTTGCTCCGCTGCCAGAACAGAGCACTGATTGGAGAAAGGGTCGAAAATGAAAAAAGACCCACATATCAAGACACTCCCGCCGAGTGCTGATATGTAAGTCTTAAAAATTCTAATATGTTATGTGTTATTCATTTGTTGTATTAATTATACCATAATTCGACCTGTACGTCAATACTAATTTTGGAATAAAACCGCAAAAATGCAATTTTATAAAAGTTTTTCGGGTTATAACCGCAAAACTATTGACTAACGAGACTCTTGGTGTTATACTAATAGCACACGGAGGTGTTGTATATGATATTTAGAGAAAATTATGTGAAAAAGATAATGGCATTCACCAATACACCTTTTGTTAAAGTTCTTACTGGTGTTCGCCGCTGCGGTAAGTCCACCATTATGCAAATGATAATGGATGAACTTCGCAAAAAGGGTATTCCCGAAGAAAGAATAGTGAGTTATCGGTTTGACTCGATGGAATATGAAGGTATGACTGCAAAGCAGTTATATGAAATGCTAAAAACACAATTATCTAATACAGAGAAGACATATTTATTCCTTGATGAAGTACAGGAAATATCCTCTTGGGAGAAAACCGTAAATTCTATCAATACAGATTTCAATGTGGATATCTATGTTACGGGTTCTAACTCTCGTATGATGTCTTCCGAGATTTCAACCTATCTCACAGGTCGTTATGTATCTTTCCGTATATTCACTCTTTCATTTGAGGAGTATATCACATTTAAGAAGCAGTACGGCGAAGTAGAAGATATTCACAAAGAATTGGTAAATTATATTAAGTACGGAGGTTTCCCCGCAATACACTTGCAGGAGCACCCGCTTGACAATGCTTATACCATTGTTCGTGATATTTATAATTCTACAATCTTTTCTGACATCGTTAAGAGAAACCAAGTTCGCAAGGTTGACCAGTTGGAGCGAGTTGTGAAGTTTGTCTTTGACAATGTGGGTAAGACATTCTCGGCAAAGTCTATTTCCGATTATATCAAGTCCGAGCATCGCACCATAGACAATGAGACGGTATATAATTACCTTGAAAAATTAGAGAGTGCTTATATCCTGCATCGTTGTTCAAGATACGATGTGCAAGGCAAGGAACTCTTAAAGACACAAGAGAAGTTCTACCTTGCAGATAGTTCGTTCAAATACAGTGTGTTAGGTTATAATGACCAGAGTGTCGCTGCAATGCTTGAAAATGTGGTTTATCTTGAACTACTCCGCCGAGGTTATGAAGTATGTATCGGTAAAACACCGAACGGTGAAATCGATTTTATTGCTACCAGACAGAACGATAAAATCTATATTCAGATAACCAAGGAAATCAAATCGGAGAAGACCGAAAAGAGAGAATATGACCGTCTTCTTGAAATCAATGATAATTACCCGAAGTATCTCTTGACGACTGACGATTTTGCAGGTGGCAATTATCAGGGTATCAAGACAATGCATATTGCCGACTTCTTACTTTCAAACGAATATTAAATCTGTGATAGGTAAGAAACCTAATTAGACAGTGCAAAGCACATCGGTCACCCCGATGTGCTTTTTCTATCCGTCCACCCGTCATATTTACAAAGCCCTTGATTTTTAGAGGAATATATGGTATTATGTGTACGGTAAATCGCAAGTTTATATCGGGTTGATTAAAAGTGAATTTTACCCAAGAATTACCCACGGTACCCACGATTTACCCATAATATCCGAGACTGTGTGAGATTTAAAGATACAATATGAGAGGTTGTGAAAACCCCTTAAAAATCACGGTTTTCGGGATATGTTATGAGACCTTGTGAGAGGATATGACTGGTTTTGTCAAACCCTATGTCTATCCCCACAATGAAACCTCTTGATTAATCTGCAAGAAAGCTGATAAAATTAAAAGCGATAGAAGTGAAAATTTTCACTTCTATCGCTTTTTTACATTTGTAGGGAACGGATTTATCCGTTCCACAATCCACAGTGTAAAATAAACGGGAGAACA
>JAZQHB010000012.1:0-8778 GCA_045540355.1 Acutalibacteraceae bacterium
CCAACTTTACGCGTTCTTCAAACAATATAAACTTTTCGGGCTCCGCAACGCCCAACACGTCACGTGCAAGAGAAAGCCAAAAGGATTGGCTATCACTCTTTTCATCGCCGCGATCTTTCCAATATTCCGCAAAGGCTTTTGCGGCTCTTTTTCTAACTGCTTCTGTCATAGCGCACTCCTTAAAAGTTTATTGTTGGTATTATATCACAAAACTTACGTATTTACAATGAAAATACAACTTACGACACAGATTTGTCGTAAAGCGCAAAGTATGTTCGTACATTCATTTGTCGTAAATCTGTCGCAAACCACATTTTTAAGCAATAATTTGGATAAACAAAAAGCCGAAAACGCTTGGAAATAAGCGTTTTCGGCTTAATATTACTCTGCGAGGGGTTTCATTGTGGGGACGGAAAAGACATCTCGGTTATTGGGTTACTAAAGTGGTATTCATTGTACTACCCCAAATGATTTGCTGCCCTATTTTGTTTGATACACCCTTTCTTTACTGCCCTATACGTGCTATTTGATGTTGTATTTGGTGTAAATGGTGTAAGTATCTTTTCGTCGCCAACAATAAAACTACGTCAAATGTTTGCCGCTTTATTATACTCATTTTTGAAGTACGAGTCAAGACCTTCAAATTCAGACCTCCTTAACTCCTTCGTTACATCGGTATAAATGTTAAGGGTAGTAGAAATATCTTTGTGACCAAGCGTATCCTGAATGACCTTGACATTAACCCCTGCCTCACACATTCTTGTCGTGAATGTATGCCTTAATGAATGGCAGCTAAAATGCGGTAGCAAAATCTTTGCATTTTCATCTTTCAGGAGCTGTTCATCATTGCAGTCACGGATAATACGACGTATTGCTTTGTTAAGGGTTGCTTGATGTTGCGGCTGTCCAAAACGGTTAAGAAAGATAAAATCAGTATATCCGTCCACAACAGCTTCGCAATGAATATCAAGCAACTCCTGTCTTTCCTTTTCCATAAGGAATGCTTCTTTGACGAAATCCAACATCGGAACTTGGCGTTTGCCAGCCGGAGTTTTCGTAGTATTGATGTTAAAATAGCAACCACGCTTACTTCCCTCGGTACGGTGGTCATAGTAAACCAGCGTGTGGTTCACATCAATGATACCTTCTTCCAAATCAATGTCGCACCATCTTAGACCCGTCGCTTCTCCAACACGAAGCCCTGTTCCAATCAACACTGCAAAAATAGGATACCACAAACTTGCAGACGGTGTATTCTTCAGATAACTCAGGAGCAGTTCCTGTTCCGGTCTCGTTAAGGCTCTGCGTTTCTCAGTTTGAAAACAATGGGACTGCTTTAACTCTTTCAGCACATTATTGGAAGGGTTGTTTCTGAGATAATCATCATCAACCGCCATATCCAAAATCTGATGAAGAACCGTATGGATATTATCAATAGTCGCCGGTTTCAAATGGCGTTCATCTGCAAGGTAGTTGTAAAACCTCTTAATATCCGATTTTTTCAAAGAAGAAACGGTCTTTGAGCCAATCTGTTGGCGGACAAATGTCTCATACATATATTTGTAGTTTTCAAAAGTGTTGTTTTTTAGACCACGCTTCAAATCTTTCCAAAGCTCATATATATCATTGAGGGTAGTATATCGAGCTTCCGCTTTTATGCCATCTTTCTTGTCCTTTTCTATTTGCTCTTCTTTGTATCGAAGTTCGTCAAGAGTCTTGGCATACACATAACGCCTTTTTCGGTTGGCGTCTGTCCAACAATAATGATATGTACCGTCTGCTCGCTGTGATTCTCCTGTGCGAAGAACTACTCTTGATTTATCTCGTCTTTTTGCCTTTGCCATAATCTTTTCCTCCTAAACCTTTTCTATTTTGTCCATATACTTGTCAAACTTCTCACGATTTATCAAAATCTGTGTTCCATTTGAGATTGAAAAATTACAACCTTTCGCCAATGCCATTTTTCTAAGTCTTTTAATCCCAATACCGGAATAAGCGGCTGCTTCTTCACAAGTGATAACCTTGCGTTCCCATATCGGTAAATCCAGCTTTCTTTCCTCAATCGCCTTCCTATATTCCAATATTTCAGGACTGCTTACTTTCAGCACACTCTCACCACCTTATATCGAATATAGCTTTTCAAGGTACTCCTCAAAACGCTTTCGTTTTATCATAGTTCTTTTCCCTACACGCAAAGTAAAATTGCAATCGTCTTGCTTTATGAGCTTGTATATCGTGTCTCTACCAATGCCCGTATAGGCTGCCGTTTCTTCAATAGATAGGTTTTGCCTATTCCATAAAGGGACATCGGAACCTCGGCTCTTGAACCATTCTCTTTGGCAATTAACCTCGCTATCCATTTGTGATTCCTCCCTCATATTGAGTACACTCTTTCAATATACTCATCAAACTTTCTTCTTTTTATCATTCTTCTTGTTCCAATCCACAGCACAAAAGGACAATCTTCCGGATTAGTCAGTTCGTATAATTTACTCATACCGATACCTGAATATCGAGAAGTTTCTTCAATGCTCAAAGTTGGTTTGAACCAAATAGGCACTTCGTCCTTTTTACTATTCTTTCGATTGTCTGACATTTGATTTTCCTCCTTGATTTTGATGTCTCAAGGATACATAAAAATGATTGATGAGCCAATGATGCGAATTGGCTCATCGCACACTTGACAATTTGGTTAAATGGAATACTGCCTTTCGATATATTCATCGAATTTTTTACGCTTAATCATTCTCCTGTTACCTATCCATAAAACAAAGGGACAATCCTCCGGATTCGTCAATTCATAAAGTTTATCTCTACCAATGCCGGAATAAGCAACTGCTTCTTCAATGGAAAGATTGGGCTTATGCCATAAAGGAATATTGTATTTCTCCTTATCTTTTCTTTCAGGCATTTTTACACCCCTTTCCTTTGACCGAGGTGCGTTTGTCATAAACGATATAATCCCAACCGCTGTTATTGCACTTATCGCAGTTGTCTTTGCTTTTCGCAAAAAGGTCAAGACGCCTGACAACATAATTCGGGTCGTGGATATAGTCGCTCAGGCACTTGGGACATAAGCAGCGAACATCTCCGTTTCTGTCTGTGTTGTAAATCCATAAACCGAAAGTCTTTTTAAGAGCTGCGTTAATTTGCTTCCAAAGCCTTTCGTCGTTTACCGAACCAATGTAGTCTGTCAGTTCGTCCTTATTGACGGTTTGTATCTGTTCAAGAAGAACCATTGACGGCTTCTTCAGACCGAAGTCCTCACCCAAAATGATGTGTGAAGGAAGATACTTCTTTTTCATCACAGCCGTAACAGCAGCAACAATAATTGTCGGAGCATTTGCATTAAAGTTGTCCGCCTGAATTACCATTACAGGTCTCTCACCCGACTGGACAGACCCCTCTCTTTTTCCAAAATCGTAGTAGAATAAATCTCCACGCTGAATTTCTTTTCTCTGCATATATGTATAACCTCTCTGTTCATTTAGTCTTGAAAGTGCATTTCTTATCCGGAATTGAAATAACCCCTTCACTCATTTGGACAAAGGGGGTCAAAATGCACACCCAAAATCAGAGGTTTTCATAAAATTTCTTGAAATTTTTTCTTGCGGCAGCAATCGACTTATCTACAACGCTGTAATATACGCCTTCTTCCTTTGCGATTTTTCTTGAACTCATACCTAATAAAATCGCTTTAATCAGTCTTTCTCTCTGAACAGGTTTCAGCATTTCCAATACCTTTCTGACTTTCGCAATTTCTAACTGGCGGAGCTGTTCCTTTTCTTCCTCAATCCGTTCTTCCTCCGCTTGCTCAAACGGGTCAACAAACGGAGTAATCAGTTCCCGGTGGAATTGTTCAGAGATGTCATCTTCATACCCATACACATCGATTGTTCTTTTTGCTCGCTTTTCGTACTTATCGTTGTTTCTGTATGACTCGTCAATCACTTCGCCCTGAGCCATAGAAAGCAGAATGAACGGAGTGTACCGACGGATAACATCAGGGTATTTAACCCACAATTCTTCTTCCGCCAGTTCTGTTACAATCGCCCATTTCTCCGTGCCGGTGTAACCGTGGTATTCATACCGCAGATTGATGAGTTTGCAGTCGTTCGCAAATAATAATTCCTGTTGTTCTAATGTAAGTTTTGTCATTGTCGTAATCTCCTTAAATTTGAATTTTTGAATTTGGTTGAAATCAAAAATTCGGAGATTACGGATACTTGGCGATATATGCCAGCCACTTATATGTCACGGTCTTGCTCCTTTCGGGAGCGACAAAAAAGCCGGACACCAAGAACATTAGGATATTTCTATCCCTTAATTCTCAGCGTCCGGCAATTTGATGACTCAGGAGCTTTCGCTCAAGGACTCGTGGCTCGGTACATCTGCCCGATATTTAATTGTTCGCTCTGTTATTACTTCTTGTTAATCTGTACTTGACCGTTCCCTTGCGTAGGGATAGGTCAACCTCTACTACTCTGTGGCAGTTCGGACATTTCAGTTCAATCACGCCTGTTGTCATTGTTACCTTGTCAAAAATACGCCAGCCACAGTTTTTGCACCTTACGATTATCTTTTGTTCCAACGATTTCATAGCTCGCTCACCTCCGGATAAACCGTAACCAAATCAAAAGGATTATCAAGATACTCCTTTTTCAAAAGTCCGAGCTGTTTCATTCGTATGGCAAGAGCCTTTTTGGAACACCCTAAAAAATCCGCAAGTGCGTCAAACCTTTTATATACACTCGGATAGTATATCTTGTTCAGGCATTCAATCTTTTCGCCGAGACTGAACAGATACATTCCTTGTTTTACGAGGTTTTCAGGAAGAAGAATAGCAGCTCCAAGCGTGTTTGCCTGCCATTCCTCCCAATCGGATATTGGCTTATTCCTCTCGGAATTTGCCTTGTAATAATGTACTCCGGCAGACTTCTGTGTTACACCGTAATCATTCGGGAACAACATCTTAAATATCTGATGGCTGCCCTCGTGCATTAAGGTGAAATTCTTTCTGCCTTTCAGCTTGCTGTCAAAGTTCAAGTCCTTTTCCACAAGAACGGTTTTCCCGTCCAAAAAGAAAAAGGCTTCGTTATCATCATCTTCAAATACCTGAACACCCATTTCCGTAAATGAGGTCATTCCGAGAATACTACCGTCATAGGATAGGTGCTGGTATTCGACATTCAATCCGAGAACCTTCTCCAAGAGAAGCTCCGGGTCAATTCTGTATATTTGTGTGTTACGGACATCGGGAAGTGCCATATATGCCTGAACATACTTGTCGGCTATCGCTTCGATGTCAAATCTCGATAAATGTTTCAAGTTACAAAACCTCCTACCATTAGGATTTTGCTTCTACAAACCACTTTCCGTTTTCTTCGTCGAACAGAAATGTGGGCTTGCCGCAAATCTGTACCGTGTAGCGGATACCGGTTCCTCCGACTTTGGTGGAAGCCGCACGGCATTTCTGAATTACACGGTCTATCTCATATTTTTCATCATTCTCAAACTTGATGAAGTTCGGACGAGCCGTTCCATCAGGTCTGTGTGTTACATTCACTTCAACATAAACTTTTCTTCTTTCGGATTCCATTTTTATACCTCGTAATTTCTCAAAGTCAAAACTAATCTTCCCAAGTGCTTGTATCCGTCGATGTTCTTATCCGACACCCTGTACTTGGGTCGGTCATCTCCGGCAGTATTGATGTAACAGGAAAGCCTTCCTTTCTTAAAGCGTTTTTTTCGGTCAAAGAACAGGAACATTCCTTCATATATACCGTAGTCGGTAAAATGGTTTCCGCCGTCCGCACGGAAGATAACAATATCTTCGCTGCACCCCTGCAAAAAGCAGTCGGGTATCGTAACATAAGCCGTAACCTCTTTTTCGTCAATCACATTAAGACCTCCTTAACCAACCATACCTGTCGGCATAGTGATTTCGGCTTTTTCCAGTGGTAGCCGCAGGTTCTGACAAAGAACCCCATTCCTTATGCTGTCCTTTCCGAAACGCCGTCTGATTTCTTCAACACACTTTTCCATTCGCTCCAATTTGTCCTGCTTTGCGGCGTCCATAAACATATCTATTTGACGGGGCGTGTCTTGTGGAATAAGATTTATGGCTTGTACTGTCACAGAACGGATAGGGTTGTTCCACCCATATCTTTTTTCAAACAACTGAAAAGCGGTCTTTGCAATAATCATCGGAGACTGTGTAGGAAGTGCAATCTTCGTCTGCCATTGCCTTGTATTGAGTGTGTTGTCTCTAATATGTATTGCGACACCTTCTGCACTTAGTCCGTGAACACGGAGCTTGTGTCCGATGTCTTGGGTTAATTCGAGAAACACGGGCCACACCTGCTCCGGTTTCTCTAAATCTGCTACTGTTGTTATACCGTGTCCTACACTTTTTATAGGAGAAACGAAGTCTTTCTTGGCAACAAGGGAAAGGTCGTTGCCGTTGGCATAGTTCCATAAAACTACTCCGTTCTTTCCTAATCTTCTGCGTAAGAACTCAGGGTCGGTATTCGCTAAATCCCCGATGGTACGAATACAATAGCTGTCAAGCACTCGCTGGGTTGCCCGTCCTACACCGAGCAGGTCAGCGGCAGGAAGTCCCCAAATCTTTTCTCTGAATGTGTCCTTTGGTATCACGGTTACTGCGTCCGGTTTCTTCATATCCGAGCCGAGCTTCGCAAATATCTTATTAAAGGAAACACCCACAGAAATCGTCAAGCCGAGTTCAAACTTCATCGTTTCACGAATTTCATTTGCCACCTTTTCCGGCGAACCGAAAAGGCTTTCCGTCCCGCTAATATCCAACCAACACTCGTCCATACCATACGGTTCAACTTGGTCGGTATATCGCTCATACACGCTTCTCGCAAGCTTTGAGTATTTGATATACTCCTCATAATGGGGCGGTACTACAACCAAGTCCTTGCACTTCTGTTTAGCCTGCCATACTGCGTCCCCGGTTTTCACATCAAAAGCCTTTGCTTTGTAGTTCTTTGCAAGCACAATACCGTGTCGCTCCTCCACAGAGCCGCAAACAGCAATCGGATATTTTTTCAATGCGGGGTCGAGCATACATTCGACGCTGGCATAGAAGTTATTCATATCACAATGAAGTATGCTTCGTAACATTTTTTGAACCCCCTTGACATTTTGGGTAGTTTGGTGTACACTATGTGTAGTTCAACTTCCCAATTCATATTATATACACTTCAACTGTACTTGT
This sequence comes from Acutalibacteraceae bacterium, assembly GCA_045540355.1. Lineage (GTDB taxonomy): Bacteria > Bacillota > Clostridia > Oscillospirales > Acutalibacteraceae > RGIG2945. The sequence continues at coordinate 7,244 of JAZQHB010000012.1, forward strand.
CAAGGGCAAATGGGTAGTTCAACTGTAAATATTCTTTTAAGGAGTGAAATCACAATGACATTCGGTGAAAAAGTCAAGGCTGAAAGAACAAAGCTTGGTATGAGTCAAGATGAGTTGGCAGCTAAAATCGGCGTAACCCGACGCATAATTGGTTCTTATGAAAATGATAAATCCCGTCCGAGAGGAATGGAAAGATATAAGAAGCTGGCAGAATCCTTAAATGTAAATGTGAATTATCTGCTGTCTGAGGATGACGCTTTCATCGCCGATGTAGAGGATAAATACGGACGCAGAGGGGCAAGACAGGCTCAGGAGTTGCTTGCAGAAGTTACCGGTCTGTTTGCCGGCGGCGAAATGGCTGACGAGGATATGCGTGAAATGGTTGACGCTATTCAGGAAGCATATCTTATTGCAAAGAAGAACAATAAAAAATACACCCCGAAGAAATACCGCAAAGACGAGTAATCCTCAAAGTGAACTAAGTCCAATATATGGGACACATAATAGTTTATAATTTATTATAGGTTAATATCCGATATACTATAATATGGGAGGTGAGCCGGATTGGGGTATTACACTACGGCTGAGATTGTGAAAATCGTAAACAAGCTCATTGACCGTTGCGGTACTCGTGACCCGTACAAGGTCGCAAAAGAGCTTGGTATCAATGTTATCTACCGGAATTTTGACAAGCAGCGTGGAGCATACAAGGTTATTCTGAAGAACCGCTTTGTTTTTCTTAAAAACGGTATGCACCCGGTCGTGGAGCAGATAGTGCTATGGCACGAAATCGGGCACGATGTTCTACACAGGCAAGAAGCGGTTGCTGTCGGCGGGTTCAAAGAGTTCAACATCTTTGATATGAGAGAGAACCGTATGGAGTATGAAGCAAATATCTTCGCTTCTCAGGCTTCGCTCCCGGACGACACCATTTTGGAATACATTAAAAACGGCTATGACATTCAGCAGATTGCACGGGCAATGTGTTCCGACATAAACCTGATTGCTCTGAAAGTGGATACGCTGATTGCACAGGGCTATCAACTTCGCAAACAGGAACACCAAAACGATTTTCTTAAATACAGCAAAAAAATATAAGACCGTCAAGCCTCGTTTGAGCCTGACGGTCTTTTCGTTATTTATTACATTTTTCTTTATAATCTTCGCCCCAACTCCACATAGCGTCGAGAATAGGTTTCAAGCTTTGTCCCAATTCTGTCAGGGAGTATTCTACTCTCGGCGGTACTTCGGCATATACCTTTCGGTTTACGAGTCCGTTTTCTTCCATATCACGAAGCTGAGCAGTCAGAACCTTTTGGGAAACGCTGCCGATTGATTTTTTCAGCTCTCCAAAACGCTTTGTCCCCGGCAGTAATGCTCATGTACGGTAAAGAAGCAAGCAACCGAAAACAAGAGATAGACCGCCAGCACTACACTATTCCGAACCAAAGACCAAAAGATAAGCATTGTGGGAAAATCTAAACTTTTGGATTTTCCTACAATGCCAACTACGGCGGAATCCCTCCCACTCCTTA
>JAZQHB010000013.1:0-5071 GCA_045540355.1 Acutalibacteraceae bacterium
TAATTTATCTTTTGGAAGATTAAGAAGACTTTCTATTTCTGTATGATTCATAGATAAACCATAATTTGATAAAGCATCAATAAAAGATGCAGGAGTAAATATTTTTTCTTCCAACAATAGAGAAACAGCATCATCAAACATTGAGGGAAGTGGACACGGTAAAATATCGTCAAGAGGTTCATTTGTTCTTATGTTCTTTTTGTTCATAGTACTTAATAAATATTGATATTGACGTTGACTAATAATACCAAGTTCTCTGTTTTTGTATGCCATCGCACCAATAGATACTTTCCATTTGCGTTTTAATGGAAGATAACTTTCAATTCTATTAGGAATATTTAAAACATCATTGATATAGGATGCGCTTGGAAGCAAAAATTCACTAGCAAACTCGTTTGCTTCTTTTTCCCTTGCTTTAAATTGTTCTCTGTCTAACAGTTCAATATTTTCACTCCACTCATGTAATATAATATGTCCAAGCTCATGAGCAATATCAAACTGGAATCTAGCAGCTGAATGTGTTTCTTTGGATACTGCGATAAAATAAACTTCTTTACCATTAATACATTCACATTGACCAAAAGCATCTATGTCTTCTGTAGAAGTTTCTAACGCTGTAATTAAAATACCTTTTGACTCTAACAATTGAGTTATATTGTTTATTGGACTATTACCTAATCCCCAGTAATCTCGCAATTCTATTGCAGCTTGTTTTGGAGACAATTCTGTTTCAAATGTCGGTAAATCAAGAACAGGAAAATCTACATATTGATTTAAAAACGAATAAATAATACCAATATGTTCTAATCTTGTTTCTTGTTGAGTTCTTATCTTTGAGTTTGTTCTTAAAAGTGCTCTAAAGTAGGTAGTTCCAACCTTGACATTCGAAAAATCCGATTGAGAAAAATAATCAATCGGAAATTTCAGAATGCTAGAGAGTAAAAACACTTTTTCTAACGGCAACTCAATTTGATTGTTTTCGTATTGCGATACTGCCTGTTTACTCACACCTATTTCTTGAGCTAATTCTTCTACTGTTAGGCCGTTATACAATCTAGCCTTTTTAATTCTCGCTCCATTAAATCTTTTCATAATAAACAGTCTTTCTATACTAATATTTATGCTTGTGATGTTTGAACGTTTTTCTTCAACGAAACCAAGCCCTTGCGTTTTTCTGTATCGTTGTCTTGTGTATCAAGCGATTCGTCCGGTACAACTAAAGGTATACGAGATTTAATTACTGTGTCAATAAGATCCTCTTCCTCAACCGTTTCAAAACGATTGTTAACAATATACAGTTTTATTGATGTGATTTCGTCATAGGAAATATCGAAAACAACTACCGCATGAGTAAACTTATCGTTGCTTGGCGTTGGGAGCAGTTTGCAAAGATGGTCAAGCTGATTATACTTATCTGTTGCTTCATAGCAATCGTAAAGTCTCGTTTGTGAAACCGTTGCTTCAAGTCCGTTGTTCAGGGAAACCAAAGCATCAAAATACTGGGGAGCATTTCTTTCGGGATTGTCACAAACATATTCAAATCGGTCTTTTCTCATTGCAGAAAAAACTATCTCTTTTTTTGAATCGCAAAAGAGAAGAAGTGCCCAAAAGCCTTTTTTAGTAACCGCAAAAGGGAAATTAAATTCTCTTAACGAATCTGAGAAAGTTTCGTTTATAGAATCCCATCTCGCAGACGGATAACAGTTATGTGTTGTGTTAAATGGTGTTTGCATTTTGAAATCTTTAAATAATTCGGCAGAATTATTTAAAGAATCTACAATAAGTTCTTTTGTTCTGATGTCTATGTTATTGAGGATTTTGTTACCCATAGTAACCTCCTTATGTAAATTTCAATATAAATATAGCATATTCTGCACATTGTGTCAAGTGATTTTGTATATTTTTTTTGAATCTGTCAAGTGAAATTAAACTGAATTTATACTTTAAACTTTCATTTGCTATCTTAGCAGCAATAAATTTGCACTTTCAAATCCGCAATTAAGATGTTTTACCCCTGGTGCCCCATAGTAAAAAATTAATTCAAGCCGCACGAATATGAAAATTTGTGCGGCTTACTTGTTGAAACCTCAACTTTATTTAGTGTATGTGTTTTTCGCTGATTCTTATCGGTTTGAACCGTGCAAAATCAGCTTTTGTCGAATGGATTTTGTTTGTACGAAGCAATATGTGTTCAGAAAAACTGAAACGGTAATGTAAATTAAATAATTTGGAGTATGCTCGCTTCAACAATAAATCAGTTCATTATAAATGATTTCTCTCGCTCTTGCTTCAATGTTGTTCATACGAGCAACCCATTCCATTTGATTCTCTGCTTTGAGTTGTTCTGTGACACCCTCATTGACCTTCATCTGTTCTACAAGCCGAGAGAACATAGCCGATGCCTGTTCATCAACCTCTTCAAGATGAGTCCACAATGTGCCGTTTATAAGCATTATGTTGAACAGAACTCGTTTGTGGTTCATAAGATAATCCTTGCGTTTTAGTCCCCACACGCCAATCAGTTTCCTTGCTTCGGTAGGTAATGTAATGTTTGGGATTTTGTAATCTCCAATTGTTCTGTATGTTCCGCCGTTCTGTTCAAATGATGATTTATTCATAACTATGTTCTCCTTTCAATCAGTAACAAAAGTGTCGTATGTAAATTTAGCACCAAGTCTAAAACCAGCTATGAAGCTATCAGCATTGCTTACACAAAGGAATTCACTGGATTGACTTGCATATTTTAAGAACAAATCTTTTTCTTCCTCGGTTAGTTTTGATGTCAGTTGTTCTTCGGTTTGCGTAAGTATACTCAGCTTTCTTTTAAGTTCGGTTTTGTGCTCTGAGCAACCCTCTTGTGGCTCAATGTTTCCATAGTAAAAATTCTCAATAAATTTTGACATTGTATAATCCTCCGTTTGAATAATTGATATTCAAACTCTTTTAAATATTACGGAAGGATGAGAATATGTTTGTTACTGCCGAAAGTTATTGTTTTTTAGTAAATCCCTTATGAACATCCGTACCAAAATTAAAGCAATCGCATTTTGCGGTTGCTTTAATTTTTTGTTTCAATAACGGGACTTGAAGTAGGAGCGGTAGTGAATCGGTGTCCAGTGGACACCGAGAGCCGCGAATGACCGAGCGCCGCAGCGCGAGAGTCAAGTCCCGTCTCTCGCACCTAGTGAGTATTCATAACACAAGTGAATACTCACTTTTCTTTTTTACATTTCCTCATAGTTAAATTTAATATATATTGTTATGTATCGAGCAGGTTTTGAGCCTGCTCTTTTTGTTATGCCGTGAGATATTCCACAGCTACGCCTTGTCTTGCTTCAAGGACTATATTCTCCTCTTTAACAGGATTCTCAATAACCCCGATAAAGCGATAATGAATAATGATTTTCTGTGTTTTGTTCTTGCCTTTGCCTTCTATTGAATGGACTTCGATTTTCTCAATTAGCTCATTCAAGAGTGCAGGTGTAAGTGTTTCCATCTGCATAAACTTACGGACCGCCAATGTGAATTGCTCTTTGCTTGTACGAAGATTTTCTATCTCTGAAAGCTCTTCTTGGTATTGCCTGATTTTTACTTTCAGTTCATCTCGCTCTGTTTCATACTTCTGAGATAACTGCATAAAGCTTTCTTCATTGACAATTCCGTTAATGTGCTTTTCAAAGAGCTTTTCGTACATCAAGGCAACCTCTTTTGTTCTTGCTGTTGCTTTATCAATACTGCTTTCGAGAAACTTCTGCTGATTGAGTATGCTTTTGTTGGTCTTTGTTTCAAGAATATCTGCGAAGGCTTCTTCATCTTCAATGAGAAAACTTGCAAGACTTCTAAGCTCAAGCATCACAATCTGCTCCAAAGAATCAGCCCTGACATAATGTGTACCCTCACAAGTACCTCTGCGACCTTTGTAGTTGGAGCACATAAAGTACTTGATGTCTGTATTAGGATGATTGACATTGAACCATAAGGGACTTCCGCAATCGGCACAGTACAACAATCCGCAGAACATATTCTTTTCAGCGTGTTCGGGATTAGGTGCTCTGCGTTTTCCTTTGGCTTTCATCTTCTGAACAGTTTCAAAAGTATCTCTGTCAATTATCGGCTCGTGAACATTCTTGAAAATCTTCCAGTTTTCTTCGGGATTCTGAAGTCTTTTCTTGTTCTTGAAATTCTTTGAGTAAGTCTTAAAATTGATAACATCACCGCAGTATTCCTGCTGAGCAAGAATCTTTTGTACAGTAGTCTTGCACCATTTATACGGGTCAGGCTGAGTTTTCTTACCGCCCTTGTTAAGACCTTTACTCTGCCAATATGCCATCGGTATCATCACTTTGTTTTCCTGTAAGATACGGGCAATAGTTTCATTGCCTTTACCCTCTATACACATTGCAAAGATACTCTTGACAACTTCTGCAGCTTCGGTATCAACAATCCATTTCTTTTTGTTCTGCGGGTCTTTCATATACCCGTAAGGCGGTTGAGATAACGGCTCACCGAGATTGCCTCTTATGCGGTGTGAACTTCTAACCTTGCGACTTATGTCTCGGGCATACATCTCATTCATAATATTCTTGAACGGTGCGATTTCGTTATCACCTTCATTACTGTCAACCAAATCATTGACAGCTATGAATCGGATGTTATGCTCAGGAAAGAAATTGTCCGTATAGTGACCGACCGAAACATAATCTCTTCCAAGACGGGATAAGTCTTTTACCATTACGGTTGTTACATATCCCATTTCAATATCTTCAAGCATAGCCTGAAAACCCGGTCTGTTGAAATTCGTTCCCGTGTAACCGTCATCAACATAATACTTTGTGTTGGTGAGCTTCAATTCTTTTGCTTTTTGTGACAGCAACTTTTTCTGATTGCCTATTGAGTTGCTTTCGCTGTCTGTACCGTCATCACGTGACAGACGGCAATAGATGGCAGTGATGCCAAAATTATCTGACTGCATTTATCCTCCCTTCTCCGGCAGTCGAATTTACATATTCTGTATTAAGTGTATTTATATCATCGGCATTTGTCAAATGTGCAAAATCGCTTCCGATAAAAG
>JAZQHB010000014.1:0-2654 GCA_045540355.1 Acutalibacteraceae bacterium
ACAGCACTTTGCAGAGCATCAATCTTGCCTACCATTTCATTCATTTTATTCGTCATAAGTTCCGTAGCTACGAGCATTTCAGAAACACGGCATTTACCGAGAACACACTTAACATACCCGCATTTCTTCTCATCTGCACGCATATCACGGATATTGCTGCTTGAAATAGTCTTTGCACCGCCTTTAAGGTACACTGCCGCAATAGTCAGAAACTTCTTGCTTTCCGTATTCTCAAACACAGGAATGATGGGTGAGGTTGCCGCTGTACCCGACTTCACCTCAAGTTTGCAGGCACGAACGCTTTCACTTACATCACAACTGATACCGATAGTTACATAGCGTGAAAGTGATTCATCCACATACTTTGTGAGGTCAAGAGTATATGGTGTGTCATTGATGAAATAATGGCCGTCAATCCACGCTTTTCCTGTGCCGATAACAATCTGTGTCCCATTACCGATAGTCACAGAAAAGCAATCCCCGTAGGTATCAAATACACCATTACAGATGATGCTTGAAAGATAGCTTGTGAAATCCTCCGCAGTATAAGTCCTGTCCATATTTTTAGCGTTAAAAAATCCGAAAGAAAAGCCCATAAAATCACACTCCTTTAAATGTTGGCGTTAGTGTACGACCATTTTGGTCATAGCTTTCTATCATGCCTACAAGCTGTATTTTCGGCTGAATCAAGCCAAACCGTTCGTGTTTTACAGTAACATAATCGCCTACAAAATAGTTCTTGTTATATTGGTACTGTCTTGCATCGGAAGCAATTGTGGACTCGCTGACTTCCGTAATGGGAACAAGACTTTCTGTACCCTTTTCCATAAGCTGTCCAAGATAATCTTCATCAGGAATTTTAACTGTAGTGCCACTTTCTTTGGTTTCATCAGATACATCCTTTGCATCTACAAATGTTTCATAACGGTCAAGCTGTATCGGTTCATTTCCACGATAGCAAACAGTCTGTTTACGATTTATGCCCTCACCACAGCCAAGAACATAGGCGGTATTTTTCTGCTCCGATAAATCCATAGAGTAATCGAATGTCAGTAGATTGCAGTAAGAGTCCGAGAACACAATATGTGCGTTTTCTTCCTGCAAAACACTCCTGTCCCTGCCTTGTGAAAGGTCGAGCATCATTGTATACACACCACTTCCGGCAGTTGTTTCCTGCAATCGGATATTTGCAGTACCTCCGACCATTTCACAAATTTTGAAAATCCATTCCATAAGGTTTTCGTAGGACACCTGCAATCTGGATTTCTTTCCCCAACAAGTGCCGATTGTGTTGCCGTGACGAAGTCCCGGAATCAGACGATTGCCCGACTGCATACAGTTACGATAAACAGCAAACCGAACCATATCCTCATAGCTTGTAAGAGCAGAAAAAGACAGCGTAGGATAAATGATTCTCCGAGAAAGAATTGACATAAGAAATCGTCCTGTTACTGTCAGATAATCGCCGTTTTCTGCATCTGTTTCAAGCTTTACAGATTCAATAATGCCGTAGTATTGCTTGTCATCATCCCGACCGACAATTCTGCCTGTTTGAAATATTTCAAGATTTCGAGCATTTGCGGCAATATACACCTCGAAATTACCACAGCCAAAATACTGTGCATCCCACAGCAGACTGGAAAAGCTGTCGCATATAGCTGTGAGAGTAATCGTCATACCCGATTCAGTTGGGCTCATTTCATAAACTTCAATCTGCATATTAGACCCCCAAGTACGCATTTGTGTGCATCAGCGTGATTTTCAGATTCTTAACATTACGGACAGCCTGCACATGAAAATTATTCAACCCCTCACGGAGTGTCAACCATGTAGAGCCTGCAACAAGCTGATTGATGATGTTGCTGTCCACACCATTTCGGGTAAGAGTAACCGTTTTATTGCCTGTTTTAGTGGAAATCGTAATGATGTCACCACGCTGAATTTCGCCCTTAATTTGCAGATATTCGCCCGTGTCAGCGTTATATATGGTCGGAGTTGTTGCTGAATCAAATGCTTCAATCTGAATGGTAAAACCAGTCTCATCGCCGTCATTCCAAATTTCGATGTTGTCCGTGGTGCTGTAAGAACCAAGAGTAAACGGTTCATCACTCTGCGGAAACGGAAAAATAAACCCACCCGAAACACGACTGTAACAGGCGTGAATAGCAGAGTTGCTGTACCAGTATGGGTCTGGACATAGAATGGAAATCTGTCCGCTTATTTTATTGTTGAAGTTGTCTATTTCGCAGGTTTCCACATAGCCTTCGGTGTACACATCAATACCGGAAGTTTTGTAGAAAACCTTTATATATCGGGAAGGTTTTACTACACGATAAAGAGCGTGACGCCGTTTCTCAATCCCAACACCACGCATTTCAAAGCTGATTACAAGATTACGCTTTTCGATAAAAGCGTTGTTAAGATAACTGCCGTCCATACCGGCATATGAAGATGTGCTGACTGTACCCGGTGGTGGGTGCAGACCTGTGATTTTTGAGGTCATGTACTGGTTGGCGGTCGTGGTCATATTGATGCGGTCGCCTGAAGAGTTTTCGAGGATTAGGGTGAAGAACATGATATCGCCTCCTTGCTTTTTCTTTATGTGTATGATATAATTATCGTAGAGGTGAGAGTATGGAACTTACTATATTTAT
>JAZQHB010000015.1:0-5348 GCA_045540355.1 Acutalibacteraceae bacterium
TAAGTATCTGAATAGAACTCATCAAGGTTTCCTTCTTCTTCGCCGATAACTGTGTTGAGGAATAATGCTTCATTGAGGTAGAAGTTGAGCTCTTCATAATCTGCCGGTTTCGGGACAAGGTTGTTATATGCCTCGATAAGAGCTTCTGCCATCTTATCTACATCTGCCTGATTCTTGATGCCCTTGCCGTTTACTACTGCTTCTACTGCATTTTCAAATTTTTCAAATGATTCTTCTGTGAAGGTATCCTTTGTTACCTCATAATTTGTTCCGTTGTAGGTGAATGTATGGGTATCTGCATACTCATCATTCGGATCATTCAAGGTCATTTCATAGTAGTATTCTCTATACTGATCTACTACTGTGTAGTCTGCGGGGGTTTCGATCAAATCATCAATTGCCTGTTTGAGTTCTGCTGTTGCGGTATTTGTTGATGCAAGCTTTGAGTAATCATAAAGCATACCGTCAAATTCGTTATATATCGGTGTTGCCTGTGATAACTCTGTCTTTGCGTTTGTTCTGCCCGGTTCTGCGTACCAATACTTTGTTTCACCTGTTGAGGGATATATTGCCGTATTATCGATATCCGTGGGGAATCTCTGTATTTCCGCACCCAGGGCATCCATTGACCAGCCTGCGTAGAGAACTACATCTGCTGCGGGGAAGTTTGTGGGTTTGGTATACGGTGCATAGCCGTTGCCGTCCTTTACATACCAGCCTGTAAAGCTGTAGCCTGTCATTGCTGTCGGGGTCGGGAACGCTTCTGTGATTGCTGCATTATACTTTCCTGAGATTGTTGTTGTATAATCTGAATCTACAACATTATTGTGGTGGAAAGTATAGACAGTTGTTCTTTCTGTCCACTCTGCCGTAAATGTAATTGTTCCTGTTGCATCGGGAACTACATAATTTGTTCCTGCTGCGAAGAATGTTGTACCTGATGCGTTTGCTACGCTTGCATTCCAACCTGCGAGGTTGTATCCTGCTCTTGTAATCTGATCAGCATTCGGAAGGTCAACTGTTGCACCGTACTGTACTGTTGAGTTGCTTGCGGTAAATCCGCTTGAGCCTAATGTACCGCCGTTCAAAGTGTATGCAACTGTTATTTCTTTCTTCTGCCATACTGCGTAAAGTGTCTGTGCTGAGTTCGGTACAGTGTAATTTGTTGTGTAAGCCGCTGTTGTTGCACCTGCACTTGTTGCCCAACCTATATGATTATATCCTACTGCGGTCATCTTGTAGTCGCCTGTGTAGATATTCTGTGTTGAGCCGATTGTCAATGCTTTTGTTGTGTTTGCACTGAAACCGCTTGTTGTTGCACTTACGCCTGAGGGAAGGTTGATATTGAATGTGATGTTCGAGGTATCAGGCTCCCATATCGCGTAGAGGTTTACTGTTGCACCGTTGGTTGTTGTGAGGTTTTTGAACGATGCACCTGCCGCGTACGATGTGCCTGTTCCTGCGGCATCTGTGTTCCATTTAACGAATCTGTAATTTGTTACAACAAACGAGTTTGCCTGTGCTGTATACGATGTGTTATATGCACAAGTCTGGCTTGCTACACTACCTGTTGAGGTCTTACCTGACGGCGGGTTTGCGTTGTACTTGACCGTGTAACTTATCGGTGTCCATGCGGCGTAGAGTGTAACTCCGTTTGTAGCGTAAGCCTGTGTCATCGTCAATGACGATACACCTGTAGTTGCAGTTGAGCTTGTTGACCAACCCTTGCAGATGTAACCTGTCTTTGCAAGACCTGAATATGCTGCAAGTGTAACTGTTGCATAAGTGTATGAAACTGTGTTAGAAGCTGTTACCTGAACCGCTGTGTAAACCGGAACTATTTGAGGTGTTGTAACACTACCTGAAGTTGCACCATTTTTGTTGTAATTGATTTTTGTTTTAAGGCCTACAATTGCATTACAAAGATTTGTATATGCTTCATCAATAGTTGCCTGAGGCACACCGCCTTGAAGTGCCTGAACTGCATTTTTATATGCGGTATCATAAGCCGTCCAAGCGGTTGCATCGTTTGCACTGTAAAATGCACTGTAATTATGTCTGCCTATTGATGTTTCTTGCTGATATAAAAGCCAGAGTTTTGTAGAATCAACGAAATAGTAAGTGATCGCGAACGTTGCTTCATGATCCTTGATTCTCGCACTTTCATCGGCGGCCGATCCTGTCATTGTATAAGTAACAGTTGTTCCTTCCGGTGTTACATTTCTCACTGAAGGTTCTTTGCCCGAGTCAAATTCAGCTATTGCCGTACCCGAATTGGTAATAACATTTCTTGATATCGGATCAAGGTAATCTTCATTATCTGCCTTAAATGATACATATTCCTCTGTACCGTTTCCTACATTTTCAGGTTTAAATTTAATTGTTCTTATTGTCGTAGCACCATTAGCAACCGCAAATGTGTTGGCGGTATTAAGATCACAATAGAATCCGCCATAGAACATACTGCCATCACTGAAAGTCTTGGATTTCTGTGAACCGTTATGATCTTCATAAGCAGAATATATCATACTATTGTTTTCACCGGCAGTAGTTTTTACTCTGCTATCGTTGCGTTCAGTATATGTCATTGTGTGCAAACCTGTGACATAGAAATTATACTGAAGCCAAGCATGACCGTCCGTCCAAAGACCAACATCGTATTCATGTGCATACTTAAAGTTCATAGTAACAGCATTTTTACCTGTCGGTGATTCTACAAACGCACACGAAGATGTAGCGGTTGCAGTTTTCGTCTGGTTATTTGCCTTACCCGTAGCTGTGTATGTAAGAGTACCTGCTGTTGCAGGGTTAGTGACTGTACCTGTCAAGCTAAATGTATATTTCCATACCTTACTCGTACCGCTTCCTGATGTTGCAACCGAAACATAAGAAAGGTTGTATGTATTTGTACCGTTTGTTGCAGAAATCGATCTGGTGCTTAACTCATAGTTTGATGTAAGTACAACACTGGTTGCAGGGATAGTTGTACCGCTTACAAAAATAATTCCGGGTGCCGAAATCGAAAGTGTAGGTGCATAAGATGCTGTTGCATATTTTGCACTTGCGGTATTGAGTGCATTTATTGCATTTGTAATTGCAGTTATATGTGAATCAATTGTACCTGTATTATTAGTACCTGCAACCCAATTATTTGCATTAGTAAGTGCTGTCTGCAAAGCTGTGACAAGACCGGGTTCGTGTTTAGATATACCTGCCCATCCTGCTAAAGTTGTTCTGTTATTGTAGAAGTTCTGTCCTTCGGTTATTTTATTAATCAATGAAGCATATTTTGTGTTTGCCGAATTGATTGCATTGATTGCATTTGTTACTGCGACATACTGAGTTGTTGAGGTTGCATCTGAAGTTGAAGAACCTGCATTCTTCAAATAGTTCAATATATTTGTATTTGCAGTATTCAAGGTTGTGAACAAACCCGGTTCACGACCGTTGATAGCCGCATAAGCTGACAAAGATGTTCTGTTATTGTAGAAATTTGTACCGTTTACCCATTGGTTATAATGATTTTTCAACGGATAATCAGCCCAGAAAATAGGATAACCGGCATTAATGGATTTTGAATCTTTATAATAATATCTTCCACCTGTATTAAGCGTATCGTTAGCTGTTCGTGTCGGGAAACAATAGCCTTGCAATGTAGCAGCTGCAACCATACCGCCGCCTGTGACAGTACAAGCTGTACCGGTGGAAGGATAAAGCGCAGTAGCCTGACCGCTTGAGACGCCATAGCAATAGTTAATTTTTGATGCAGCTGATGCACGACCTACAATCGCACCGGCATTAACATTTGAGCTTGATGTAGTACAGTTAGCTGTACTGTAGCAGTTTTTGAATATTGTTCCGGCAACACTTGAGTGACCGCAGATACCACCTGCACGCGCAGCTGTGTCTGTATCATTATTATCAACTGTCGTGCCCTGAACATAACAATAGGATATATTACATGCTGTACTGTAACAAGCACCTATAAGTCCGCCTATTGTTTCACCGGCTGAGGAGGTTATAGAACCACCGCGTACAAAACAACGGTTAACATCCGTACCTCTTGCCATACCGATCATAAGTCCTGCGGCATTTTGAGCTGTTGAAGTACTTTCTGTCCATGTTAATTTAGGACTGATAAGACCCAGGTCGTTGATAACAGCATCAGTATATGTGTAACCAAATAAACCAACGTTATACTTATCTGTGCTTATAGATAAACCGCTGATTGTATGTCCGTTACCGTTAAAAGTACCATTGAAATAATAAGTTGTACCTCCGTTACCGCCAATCGGTGTCCAAGCACGACCACCGAGGTCAATATCAACCGTAAGGTTAACTGTGTAGCCTGTAAATCTGTCGATTGTACTTGTTGAACCGGCACCATTACAAATATTCGCAATACCAGCAAGGTCAGATGCAGAGTCAACAGTATATGTCGTTCCGCTTAAAGCCGGAGTCGTTACGGTACCGTCCCATACGCTCGCCTGTTCGGTAACGACAAAGTCCATTTCTTCTGTGTTTGATGTTGCAGATGTGTCTTTTGTCTCCTGACCAAGGCTTTCGACAAATCCGTCAACCGAATCTGAGATTTTCTGACCTATACTGTCAATAAGTGTGCCGAGTTCTTCAACACCACCAATAGGTGCAGAGGTTATCAGCATACATACCGAGAGTACAAGTGATAAGACTTTTGATAACATAATAGTTCCTCCATCCATAAACATCTATATACAATACAACCCTACCATAAATATATTATCATAAATATTCAACATTGTAAATACATCTTTCACTAAAAGTTGTGGATTTTTTCGATATTTTTGTGTGTTTTGTAAATGATTTTTTCCATATCGTAATTAAAAGATTAAAAAGTGTAAATCCCTCACATAAGAAGAAATCGGATACCTCTTCGTGGATATTGCTTATCAATAAGAACAAAAATATCGCAACAGGCATTGTTCTGAATAAAAAAGCAGAGAGAGAACTCCTTTACGAAGTGTCTCTCTCGTGTAATATAGTCCTTTTGCTGTTTTTAAACATTGGTTACCGACTTTACATCTGTATACAGAGTTACAAGTTCGCCTGAATTTGCATCAAGATAAACCACGAAGCCTCTTGCGTAGAATGTCTTGCCTGCTGATGTTTTGACTGTCAACTGATACTGTCCGTCGTTGTCAGTATGAACAGTTCTGTAAAGTCTGATCGCAGTCTGATTTTCTTCAGAATGTGCTTCAAATGTCAGGTTTTCATTCGTTCCGACCTCTGCAGACTGTGTAAGCAACAAGCCTGAGCTTACAAATACGAAATCGTCAGGCAATGCTCTTGTTACCATGAACTCTGCTTTG
>JAZQHB010000016.1:0-4371 GCA_045540355.1 Acutalibacteraceae bacterium
AAATACGGTAGCTTTTCAAGATTAGAACTGACAGCAGCCCAATCAACACTCTCAAAATACTTTTTCAGCCTTGCGTTTTTGCTAGGTTCATACCATCTGTGATATTCATCACTGTCAACAATAGCTTTGTAACGAAGGAAAATACTGCGTTTAGTATTCTTCTTTTCAATATAGTCCGATAAATCAGGCTTTATACCGCTTTTTGCAGAGTCGATTTCCAAACCGTTTAATATAGCAAGAGTTTCAACCTCGTGATAATATTTTTCCTTTTCTTCGGCATCGGTATTTTCATCGTAAGCAATAATACCTCGGTTAAGTGCTGCATTACTTATCTGACCGATACGGGATGAAAATATATTCTTAACGGTTATAAATCTTTCATACCAATCATTTGCATCTGCAATTAAGGGTTCTGCAGTCGGTATTTTAAGTAAAGGCAGTTCTGTACTGCTTCTCATAACGCATTTATTGATAAGAGGGTCTGCAATGGTTTTTACCATATCACCGTCAAAATCAGCGCCGCCTAATCTTTCAGGAATAAGAGAACGGGAATCCACCATAATTACATAACTCAGGTGTGAGAAGTATTTATTTCGCAAATATCCTGCCGTAACAGGTTTTACAAGTGCTTCTTCATTTCGTGCAATGTGCGGATTGCGGAGAAGTGTGTAAACCTCATTCTCTTCGTAATTGGTATTAGGTGCATATACAGAATTGTTAGTTAAAAACTCTTTTTCAAGCTGACGGTATGCAAAGCTTTCACCGACAGTCATCTTTACAATATGAGCAACCAACCTTACAAGGTCATCGGATAAATATCTGTTATCGCCGCTGACTAACAGATTACCAACTGAATACTTGCTGAGAATGTTTTCTGCCTTATCATTCAGTTCTTTTGAAAAAATAGGTTCATCAATAAACAGCGGATTTTTTGCAATAAGCTCTGCACGATATTTACGGCGGGTATCACCTGTTTCATCATCAATAAAATATCTTTTGCGATATTCATTGTCGGCAATAAAGCGATAATATTCCGTTTCGGTAGTTTTTGGCACCCATTGTCTTGAATCATATTCAGGTGAACTGTGCCAACCGAGAGGTAAATCAGTAGGACGGAATTCTTCATTTGCTATTGAAAGTGTATTCAAAAATTGATAATTCAGTTCTGTTGTATTTTGAGTAGAGAGCTTATCCATACCTAATATATACAGTGCGTGATTATAATCTCTGCAACGCTTTAAGTATTCACTCCAAGTCAGATTATTGTCGGCCATCCATTTAAGTCCCTTGAACATACTGTCCGTAAGGACAATATCTATATCATTCGGCTTATGCTTGTTACCCCACATATCAATAATATACGGCACATTAAGTTCTGAAAACAAACCGGCAAAATCGACCTTATGTATAACACCTTTGATGTATGGCATACGGATTTGAAATGAGTTGTGTCCTTTTGCAAGAGAATCTGCTAATCTTGGAGAAACAAATCCTTCACCGTCGAATTCAGTAATTGAAATATCAGTCACTTTCTCTGTACGGGTATATTTACGCATAGAATTACTACTGCCGTCATCTTCAACAGTAACGGTATTTACATTTTCTATTGTTGTTTTGGGATTTTCAATTACAATAATTCTTTTGTCAGAAAGTATGCTTTCATCATAATACCGAATACCGCTTGTGAAAAGCAGAGCATTGTAAGCATAGAGTTTACTGAGTTGACACTTTCCGATAGTCATACCGAGCATCATTCTTTCACGCAAGGCATCACACACATCAGCACGAACAAATGATAACTTACTGTCTCGGCTCATAGAAGCAGAGCGTTCAAAAGCAACATATCTTTTATCTTCTTTACCGAAGTTCAAAGTTATACCTTCAGGCTTAAACATATATTCTGCAATCTGCTGATACTCCAAAACTCTGCCGACAGCTTTACGATCAAAAATACCCGAGAAATCTATATACACAAAAACATCACGAAGCATATCCGAAACTATGTTGGCAGCATTTGGATTTTCACCTAACACAAGCATAGCCTGATAAAAAATCGGGCAATCATCCTGCAATGTATTTTCAACTAAATATTCTTTTGACGGTTCTGTTGTGTCAAAATAAAATCGGTAACCGCTATCAGTTTTCTGTGCAGATGTAATTAAACTCTGTGCTGATATTTCAGGTATGATATATTTTTTGCTTTTCATAGCGTTCTCCAAGATTTAAATTTAATTCAGTATATCATAACACCTCTAAAAATTCAATATCCCGTTATTTGATAACTGCCCCCACAAATTATTTTGTGAGGGTATTTTTATTGAGCTAAATCCACTCTTTACGGCTCAAACAAATAACGATGAAAGGAGGTTAACCTTATGACAGATTATGAACTCAATGTCAATTTTGACGATTACTGTTTCTGCGAAGAAGAAGGCACTTTCAAGGCTGTTCTAGATTTTTCTCGCTATGGCAAAAAGAAAAATGTTATCGCATATTTCACTTTTGAAGACGGCAGAAAAATTATGGCATGTGCTTGGAACAATATGAGCTATCTTGGCTTAAACAGAATCCCTATTGGTACAGAGCTTTATCTTACCTTTGCCAAAAAGAAAAGTGACAGTTGTTATCTGCGAAATGTTGATATCGCAGAATAATGTCTCACACCGTAACGAGCAGGGAACTTGTACGGCAAGTTCCAAATTCTTTAGGGTCCCTTAATCCCTAAAATCAAAGGAAAGGAATGGTGATATGAACAACACACCAAAAGCCAAAACACAAAGGTTGGAAATCAGGATAACACCTGAAAACAAAAAGAAGATTGAGCGTTATGCTTCAAAATGCGGATTATCTACAAGTGAATATGTAACAAAGAGAGCATTGGGATTTGCACCGAGAACGGTGTTGCCTGATGCTTTTTTTAATTTCTACGGAAAGCTCTGTGAAATCTGCAATTATGAAATGACACCCGAAACTGAGGCAAAGCTTCTCACTCTCATTGATGAAATACACAGCGAAATACTCTCGTCGAAAAAGGAGGCGAATGACTTATTGCTACCACAGGATTCTGGCCCGTAAAGAGCCGACTTAAAGAGGTTATTCAGTATGCTGAAAACCCCGATAAAACCATCGATAAAAAATACCTTGATGAGGATTTGTACCAAACTCTGCAATATGTCGAAAACGAGAAGAAAACCGATGAAAAACTTTATGTATCTGCAATTAACTGCCCTGTGCAACGAGCCTATGAGCATATGATGACAACCAAGCTTCATTACGGAAAGCTTGGCGGTAATGTAGCGTATCATGGATTTCAGAGTTTTAAAGAAAATGAAGTAACACCTGAAGAATGTCACAGTATCGGTGTAGAAACAGCTAAAAGGATGTGGGGTGATGAATATGAGATTGTTGTAACAACTCACCTTGATAAGCATCACCACCTGCATAATCACTTTGTAGTTAATTCTGTTTCATTCAGAACAGGCAGAAAGTTTGAAAACCATATTTCTGACCACTACAATCTCCGTGAGATTTCTGATGCTATCTGTAAAGAACGTGGTAAATCCGTTCTTGAAAATGCACCCTTCTACGGTGGTGAAAAGAAAGCATATTGGCTTCATAAGCAGGGCAAGAAAACTCATAGAGATATGCTCAGAGAAGATATTGAAATCTGTCTTACTGTTGCAACCAACTGGGATGATTTCAGGAGAGTACTGTTTACTATGGGATATGAAATAGATTACAGACGATTCACTATTAAAGCAAAGGATTGGGAAAGAGGCGTAAGAATTGAAGGTCTTGGCTATACAGTAGAAGGTATAGAGAAAAGATTCAACGAAACCTTTTACAGCGGTCATCATCTTGCTGATTGGAACAACTTCTTCTATGCAAGGCGCAGATACTTTCCACTTGAATCAGTCAGAAAGAAATTGGAATTCAGCATTGAGCACGGCAAAAGACCTGAGGTTATTTATGTTGACACTATGTTCTTACTGATAATCTTGGTATTTCAGCTATTGAAGGAAATAGCTGATGCAATGCTTATCTCACCCGAAATGAGACATGCTGCAAAGGATATTAAACAGTATGTAGCTGACTATCATTTTCTTACCGACAATCAAATTCACACTACTGACGATTTAACAACCACCATTGAAGAAACACAACTTAAAATTGCCGAGCTTGAGGAAAAGCGAAGCAAGGCAGACAACAAAAAACGCAGAGCAAATACTCCTGAAGATAAAGAAAAATACAAAGCCCTGCGTAAAGAGATAACGCAAGAAATCACGCCTTTGAGAAAGAAACTTAAACAGGCGGAGCAGATTCTTGATAAACCTCCTCATTTATATGAGCTCTTACAAAAAGAGCATCAGG
>JAZQHB010000017.1:0-4618 GCA_045540355.1 Acutalibacteraceae bacterium
TTGAAATAGGAAAAAAACAAATAATGTTGCAAATAGAAGCAAGATACTTATGACACCAAGAATAATTTGATTTTTAAGTTCTAAATATTGATTTATGCTTATATACCAAAAACAAATTACGGATATCAATGTGATTAATGGAAATATATAAAATGCAGTGGGTACTTTAATCTTTGTGTCATCTTTTTGTGAAAATCTTTGCAAGACCATCACAAAAAGAAAATATATAATTTTGCTGATAATAATTTCGATAACTAACAATGTAGATTCAGATTGGTATTCAGTCAAATACAAATTTGAAAATGATGATATGAAAAAAACGACTATGTGTTCTAAAAAAGTAGAAATTGCAACTAAAAGCAAAGAGTAAAATATGGCTCTTTTAGGTTTTATTCTGAAAAATAAAATAGAGTGCGAAAAAGTTGCAATAATTGAAAATGAAACATTCAGCAACGAGGTACTAATAATAAAGATGTTTATTAATGTACCTATTTCAAAAATTAAAGTTCCTATTATCAATATATGCGACAAAGACTTTTTTCTTTCAGAAATACTATTAAAAAAAATTGTAGAAATAAGCATCTCAATGAAAAAAATAATTATAAAAGCAATATTGACCAGCATAGATTATCTCCTCCTAAGATATTCAAACCAGAATTTGTGAAATTCTGATTGCCTTCGCGAGGCTATGGGAATTCGGATATTGCTATTGATCCAGAGTTCAGTATATTTGTAACTTGTTATGTAGTGTAAATTTACAATAAAAGATTTGTGAACCCTGTAAAAGAAAGAGTTTTGAAGAATATTACACCAGTCATCAAATGTCTCACGAGTTGTATAATTGCCATGTGTGGTAACTAAAGTAATTTGTCTATTACTTCTTTCAACATATACAACTTCATCAGTAAGAATTTTTTTGTGTTCATTGTTGGTATAAATGTAAAAATCAATATAACTTTCGTCAATATACTCCATCGCTTTGTCTAATCCGGAGTACAGTCTTTCAGGATTAATTGGTTTTTCAAAAAAACGAAAAGCTCTGATGTCCATAGCATCATCTTGGTAATTCTTAAATGAAGTTACAAAAAATATTACAACTTTGCTGTTGCGCGTTTTTAATACTTTAGCAAGCGAAATTCCGTCAATTTCATTCATTTGAATATCCAAAAAGACAAGCTGGTATACGGTGTTGTTGTTCAAAACAAGTTTAGGGTCAGATACCAAATCGGTTTCGTATTTCACGCATTTGAACCGCATGTAATCATCAACATATTGTTTCAATTTGTCGATATATTGTTTTTCGTCATCACAAATAAGAATTTTCATAACAATCACCCACCGTATTATAGCATAAACCCCGCTCCTCTTCAATAAATGCACTTCTGCGTTTCGACACATTTTCCTTGCATTTTTGTTACATCAGTTGCTCAGGAAATAAATCAAAGTGTAAAATGAAGCTGTGCAAGATACTTTAATATCAATACTAAGGAGGATAATTTTATGAAGTTCAAAAAAATCTTGTCAGTTGTGCTATGTATAGCTATTATCGGCAGCTTATTTTCTGTAAATAGCTTTGCAGAAACAAGTACCAAAAACACTTTGTTGTTAGATACTGAAATTGTCAGCGGTGAAAAGTATTACATAAGCACTGTTGAAGATTTAAAAACTCTTGCAAAAATCGTAAACGAAGATGGGAACAATTGTGAAGGTGTGAGCTTTTGGCTCATGAACGATATTGTTGTCAATGACGGTGAGTTTTCTTCGTCAGATTCAGGTGAACCGATTTACAATGGTAAATTGGTTTATGATAGCACAAAACCAGTTTTTCTTGAATCGATAGGAACGAGTAAAAATAACTTCAAAGGTTCATTCATTGGTAATGGACACACAATTAGCGGTCTTTACCTTAATTCACTTTTCGGATATTGTTCGCAGGCAAAGATAACAAACCTAAACATAAAAAATTCCTATGTTACCTCAAACGGTATTCTTGGTAGTTATTTCTACCGAGGAGGAAATATCAGTAATTGTTATGTTAAAGGAATCGTCAATAGCAATTCGGATAAGGTAGGTTTGCTTGCAGGTTCGATGGCAGGGACATCGATTAGTAACTGTTATGCAGAGGGATATGTTCACGGAAATTCAATTGTAGGCGGTTTTGTGGGCTATATGAGTAACTGCGAAGTAGTTGATGCAATGAGTAATTCTTCGGTTTCAGCAACCGGTAATGGCGGTGGTTTTGCAGGAAAGATTCTTGGTGACGATACCATTTTCGAACATTGTGCATCAATAGGTACTATCAACTGTGTTGATAAAAACGCAGGTCAGTTTGTTTCATCAGTTGAAGTATATTCCTACGATGACGGTTATGATATAACAAAAACGCTGAATATCTGTTATTCAGCAGTTGAATCAGCTAACGGTTTAGCTAAATTCTGCTACGAGTACAGCGGTGATATCGCAGGTTTTAATCAGTGCTATTATATGAGCGAAGAAGATAGCAAAAACGGTTTTGAAACTTATACTGAAGAAGAAATGAAAACAACCGATTTCGTGGACATTTTACACGCTGAAATTCTTACAAAACATAAGGAATCTCCGGCTGACTGGGGTTATTATGGTATATATTTTGCCGGCAAAGACGGTGAATTTCCTGTTCCTTTCGGTCTCCACTCGAAAGGGTTAGGTGTTCCCGGTCATGATTATACTGAATGGGAATTGTATAATGCTAGCGGAGAAAGCTGTGCTTGTACTTATTATGCTTGTGACAGCATTGAGAGAAGAACACATTATCACGCTTGGGGTGATTATACTTACAATAATGATGCGGCTGATAATGTTGACGGTACAAAAACTGCGTATTGCATAAAAGGAGGATGTAACGCAACAAATACAATAGTCGACTATAAACATTTGAGAACAAATTCAATTTCAATATCAGAAAGTTTGAACCTTGAAAAAGGAAAACTTTACACTATCAGCAATTTTGAAGAATGGAAAATTTTTACTGATTTTTGTAAGCAAGACACTACAGAAGTTTCATTTGCACTTTTAAACGATATTGCAATTAACTTTGATAGCGGATATAAAATGCAACCTATTGAAACATTCAGTGGCACACTTGACGGTCTGGGACATTCAATAATAGGTGTTGAAATAAACGCAGAGCAGAATAATTTGACTGGAATTTTTGCTTTGTGTAACGGTGCTGAAATAAAAAATATAACGATTTCAGGCGAAGCTGTATCCGATAATTCTGCATCAGGTGAAGCAACAGCTGTTTTGTGTGCGAAAGCTATTAATTCAAAATTTACGGACTGTACTATAAATTGCTCAACAATCGGAACGAATAAGTATTTAGGTGGACTTATCGGTTATGCGGAAAACTGCGAAATAACGGGTTGTCGTAACCTTGCAATAGTAACCAGTGGTGAAAAAAGCTCTGCTGGTGGCTTAATTGGTAAAGCACTCAACTGCACCGTTGAAGAATCTTATAACAGCGACGATATTTATGGTGGCATTGTGGGTGGATTGTTCGGAGAGTTAAATACTTGCGAAATCAGATATTGCTATAACATCGGAAATGTAGAAGGAGAAATTTACAGCGGCGGTTTTGCAGGTATTATATATCCGACGGAGACTGATTACAAAATTTATTGTTGCTATACAACCGGTGAGGTTAACGGTGGAGCTTGCGGTAAATTCTGCGGATATTACTCCACAAGCAATATTTTTTCGATGTTCTCCTGCCTTTTTATAGGCAATGATATTTCCGAAGCAGACGGAAACAGTTCAATATCCTCTGCTTGGGATAGATATGTTGATACAATGAATAATGACGACTACAATTACGGAATCTGGGAAGGCAAGTCACTTGGTATTCATGCCTTGCAAGAAGATGAAATTAAGAACATACACAATAGTTATTACGCTGAATATTTTGTCAGCGATGCTGATAACAGTAACAACGGCTATCCGCAGTTAAGACGATTCCACACAGAGCATGTATGGGGTGAATACAAACTTTGTTCCGATAATCAAATAGTAGCTGAATGTCTTTGTGACGGTTGCAGATATATTGATGTAAAAGAGCAACATACTCATACTTTTTCTAACTATGTGCTCAACGACGACCAAACTACTGAAACTGCAACTTGTGTATGTGGTAAAATGGACACAAGGGCACATTCACATACTTGGGGCGAATATGTGTACAATGAAAAAGACTGCACTAAAACAGCACATTGTACCACAAACGGTTGCGAAGCGACCGATATCAGAAAAACTGACCTTAACTTATGGGGACAGACAAATTCTGACGGAAGCACATTGAGGTTTATAACATGTGTGGATTCTCTCAGATACAGAGAGATTGGATTTATAATAACTCTTGCGGACAATCCCGAGCAGACAGTAACAAGGAACTCAAAGGTTGTTTACTCAAGCATAATAGCAGGCGGCAAAAAGCTTACTGCACACGACATCACAGGGAATGAAAACATGAAATACATTTTAACCTTTAAAATCACAGGCCTTGACGGACGCCAAGATACACGATTTAATGTAACGCCCTATGTCATAAATCTCGACGGCACAACAAGCTACGGAACCGAAAAAA
>JAZQHB010000018.1:0-4939 GCA_045540355.1 Acutalibacteraceae bacterium
TTTGTCGGTGCTTCGCGATAATAATGGCATATATGTTGCAGAGATATTGTATGACCTTGCCGAGCAGAACCCTAATGCCATTGAAGAAATTCTTGCAGGAGCCTTTGAGCATCGACCTGAATTGTTTCTTGAACCAGGTGCGGCGGATGAGTTTTTGAATCAAAGAATGTGCGACCTTATGGATGCGATGGCTTTTAATGAGGTTGCAGAAACTGTTGACAGTAATCTTACCCACGAGGATTTTTCTAACTGTAAGCAAAATTATCCAAAAAAGGACTTTAACCGAAAGTGGAATCACACCCGAACAAAGACACAAGTTGTGTCGATGTCTGATGTTGATGAGAAATATCCCGCAGAGGATGCCTTTGATATTGCCGAGGCAAAAGCGGTAATCGAAGCCTTACCTGACGAGGACAGAAAAATTCTTTTGCTACACATTCAAGGTTATACCCAAGAGGAAATTGCTAAAAAGTTTGGGTATAAAACGCACAGTGCCATTGGCAAGAAACTCAAAAAGATAAAAGCACAACTGAAAACAACCATATAAAAAATCTCCACCGATGTTGAATGTCGGTGGAGATTTTTTGTTGCAAAGAAAAACTGCCCTCACGGAGAGAGCAGTAATAGGTATGTTTTAGTGCTTGTCAGAAGCCTTATTTTCAATCATTTTAATAGTATCAAGATAATCCTTTTCAACCTGGCTTAATGTTTTTTGTTGATACTTTTTGTATTCCTCTGTTGCTTTGTCTATTGCCTGAGTGTGTGAAACACTGCCCGCACCTATAAGAAGCTGTTCACCTGACATTGTGAGAATGCGGTCTAAATGCTCTGACCAATCCTTCATAGTCATAGTCTGCTCACGTTCCGCCTGCCTTTCAGCAAAATCAAGATAACCGGAAACCAACTGACCGAGGGAGCGAAGCTCTTTTTCGTCAAGATAATTTTTAGCAATTTTTGCATCACTCAGATGCGGTCTGCTTCCCTTGAATGAGGTAAGTCCCATAAATTCTTTCTCGCTGTCGGCACGGTTATAAATAACCTCTGCGGCGGTCTGTCCGTGAACGGCATAATGAATTTTATTTTGTACCTTTTTGAAAAAGTCAACGGAGATTTCTGCACGAGGATCATAGTCTATGCTTGTGGCGTAGATGTCCAATATCTGACGGTAAAATACTTTTTCGGAAGCACGGATATCACGGATTCTTTCCAAAAGCTCCTTAAAATATCCGCCACCGCCTAAGTTCTTAAGCCTTTCATCATCCATTGTAAAGCCCTTGCGGATATATTCATTAAGACGCTTGGTTGCCCATTGCCTGAACTGAACACCACGCTGAGATTTTACACGGTAACCGACGGAAATAATAACATCAAGGTTATAGTAATCGAGCATTCTTTCTACTTCTCTGTCACCTTCAAACTGAACTGTTGCAAATTTTGCAACAGTTGCCTCTTGTACTAATTCACCTTCAGTAAACACATTTTTAATGTGTCTCGAAATTGTAGATTTATCCCTTTCAAAAAGAGTCGCCATCTGGTCTAATGTCAGCCAAACTGACTCATTATAGAAACGAACATCAACGGCTATCTGATTATCATCCGTTTTAAAAATTACCATACTGTTTTCTGTATTCATAAGCTCATCCTCGGTTTTGATTATGAGAAAATTATATCACATAACAGAATTAAACACAAGTGTACTATCTTCTGTCTTTAGCGTTATTCATCCTACAGAGTGACCAATTAAGTGTGGACGCTTTTATTTCATCAGCAATTTTCCATAAGTTATCTACAATACGGATTTCAACATTTCTTTGCATTAACTCTGAAAACGAATCTGTAACTTGCTGTTTTGCTATAGGTGTTTGCGATGTCTTTGAAACATAATATCCTGCGATTTCATCCTGTAATTCAAAATCGGTTATATCAAATTCATACAAAAACAAAGTAGTATTCTTCATTCTGTCAAACCAATCTTTTTCAATTACAACAACATGTTTAACAGTTGCAGATGTAAAATACTTTCTCTTATCGTTTTCAGAAGTGTTTTTGCCAATATGATATGTAACCCGAGGGCAATCCCGGGGTGTTAAAAAGTTAGGAAGTCGATCTTCATCAATAGCCCATACTAAACCAATATTCTTATCTAAGTCGTTGCGAGTGGGTGTTCGTGGATAAAAAACTTCAATATTTGCTTCTTCACTCACATGAAATAATCTCATTGAAAAACCTCCTCTGCTAATTAAGTCATTTTACTTTTTCCATTCGATAGTGTTTTTCTCCGTCTAATTCCTCAATACCATTTTTGAATTTATATCCCAATTTAAAATAAAATTCTTTTGCTGTAATTGAAGCGGGAACTTCAATCCTATTTGCTCTGATGCCATGTTCATCATTTTCAAGTATTTGAACAATTTTCCTTCCGATACCCTTTCCGTGACATTCAGGTAAAACAAAAACATTAAGTATAATGCTTTCTGTAAGGCTGCCGAAATAACTGGAGATACCACCGATACCAACAATGCGTCCGTTTTCTTCAGCAACATACATATGACAAAAAGAAGCTCTTTTGCTCAACCAATTTGCATCACAAATGTCAACAAATTTTTGCATATGTTCCAAACCGTAATCTTTAGAATTAATTTCAAGACTGTTCCTATGAATCAAATTCAAAACCTCACCGGCATCTTTTTCATCATATTTTCTGATTATAATATCTGTCATGCAAATCACCTCACAAAATAAATTTAATTTATTATAGCATATTTCTATCGCAAAATTCAATCTATACACACTTGCTACCCCAAAAGTAGCAGGTTTTTTTATGCTCCGAAAATATTTTTTAACTTTTTCTAACTCCTTGGAACATTTTGTATGCGCTTATGTCGTATATAGGTGAAGGGTAATTTTAAACGCAGAAAAGATGGCATTAGTCTTAGCAAGCACTGGATTTGTGCATACAAATCCGCTTGTTAAGGACACCCTAACACCCGATGAAAGGAGGATAGAAATGAAATTAACAAAAACCTTGTACTGTTACCTTGACGATGAAGAATTGAGTGAGCTTGATATGGATGCCGCATCGTTAAGGTTAACACGGTCAGAATTTGTACGAAAACAAACAAGAGAAAGTAAAATGATTCCCACACCGAAGATGAACTACACAGAGTTTACTTTAACATTAAAGCTGATTCTTGACCGAGTGGAAAGTGTCGTAGACCGACTGTGGCACAAAGTAGTTTTTGATGTTCCGATGCTACGGGAAGCATTGAGGGATATTGAAAAACTGATACCGAAAATTGAAAAGGAGTTGAAAGAATGCGAACAAGAAACAACAGAATAGCGGTACGCATAACAAATGAGGACTATGAAAAATTACAGGAATATTCGAAAAGAAGCTTCTTCCCGAAGGAAGCACTTCTGCGATACATTATCGCAGGCTATCCGATACAAGAGAAACCTACCAAAGAGGCTATAAAATTTCTCGTGGCATTCAGAAACGTTGGCTCTGCTATCGGAAATCTTAATTTGAAATACGACTTAAAAAATACACCTATAGGGAAAGACATAGATTCCGTAATGAAAATGATGTACGAAACAGACAGAAGCTTACACCGTATGCACTATGTACACTATGACAATAAGCTTAAAAATCAAATCAGAAAAATTAAAAAGGAGGCTATTAAAAATGGCAAGTAAAAAAGTAAAAGCACCGGTAAATATACCGACTGAAAAAATTCATTCATTTGAGGGACACCCCTACAAAGTTTTAGACAACGAGGATATGGCACTACTCACAGAAAGCATAAAGGAGCAAGGAATATTATCTCCGATAATTGTAAGACCCATTGAAGAAGCAGAAAAAGAATATGAGGTTATAAGCGGACACAGACGCTTGCACGCAGCAACAAAGGCAGGGATGAAAACAGTCCCTGCTTTAATTTACGCTATAAGCAGAGATGAAGCTGTAATTATGCTCGTTGACAGTAATCTGCACAGAGAACATATTTTACCAAGTGAGAAAGCGTTTGCGTATAAGCTCAAGTATGAGGCACTTAAATCTCAGGGCAAGAGAAACGATTTAACTTCGGGCCAAGTTGGCGCGAAGTTGCGAACGGATGAAGAAATATCTAAAAACACAGAAGACAGTGCAAGACAAATACAGAGATATATTCGTCTGACAAATCTCATTCCCGAACTGCTTGAACTTGTTGACGAGGGAAAAATAGCACTAACTCCTGCCGTTGAACTTTCTTATCTTGCGGAAGAACAGCAGTACGCCCTTCTCGGTACAATAGAGGAAGAAGAACGCATACCGTCATTCTCCCAAGCGGTCCGTTTCAAGAAGCTGAGTCAGAGCAACGAATTAAACACAGAACAGATTGAAACCATTATGCAGGAGGATAAAGCAAATCAAAGAGAAACGATAAAGTTTCCACTTGAGCGGTTACAGCAGTTTTCACCGAGATCGGACAAGAAAGAGCTTGAAGAGTTTGTATTGACGGCTTGTGAGTATTACAGAAAGTTTCTGATTAAACAGAGAGATAGGGATGCGAGGTGATGAGATGAAGCAAATGAAATTAGTTTTCAAAGTGGTTAAAGTTCTGTGTTTAAGGGTATTGAAAAGCACTTTGGCAGAAGTCAATATACCCGACTCAGTTTACTATTCCTTGGCACGGGTGCTTCTTCCTGAAATCTTAAAAGATTTGGAAGCAGAAAAATCACAGAGAATAGAAAAAGAGTCTAAAACAGATTTAAAAGTTCAAACAGCAGTTTAATTAAAAAGCAGTGCCTTTGAGAAATGAAGTGAACCCCAAAGTTTAGACAAAAATAAATATTAAATTGCTTGTGAATGAGTTCGGTATTGTACCGGGCTCATTCCTTTTAATTTTGTGGAAATTCTTTCGTTGTTGTAATAATCTATGTACTGTTTAAGTTCATC
>JAZQHB010000019.1:0-8320 GCA_045540355.1 Acutalibacteraceae bacterium
TATGCTGCACCTCGCATTTCATTCAGAAGCATTGCTCGGTTGATGACCTCGAATTTGCCTATAATTTGATATACAAGCTTGCAAGAGAATAAAAAAACCGCTTCTTTGGAAGCGGTTTTGTGTTATTTATATATTCCTTCTTCATACCAGATTCGGTTCATAAGTTCATATCTTTCAAGCGGGAGACCCGTATATGCACAATTTGAGGTGCAGAACACATATCCCAAACCGTTCATACCGTCACGAAGTGAGCGGCGTACATCGGCAATTACTTCTTCCTCTGTACCCGTCTGCAGAAGTCCGCAATTTACGTTACCGCAAAGAGCAACTCTGTCGCCGTAAAGCCGTTTTACCTCAGCAAGGTCAACTCCGCCCTGAGGGTCCAGCGAATGAAGCGCATCGGGCTTGCATTCAACAATTTGGTCGATTATCGGCATAATATTGCCATCGGTATGCTTGATTGAGTAAAATCCCATATCACGATAATCTTTTATAACTTTCTGAAGATACGGTGCAATGAATTCGGAAAACATAGACGGCGAAAAGAACGGATTCACATTGAAGCAATAATCCGAGCAAAGCGCAAAGCCGTCAAGCAAACCGTTATGTTTTGCAAGTTTTTCGGCAAGGTTCACCCGATCATCAAGACGCTTTTGCGCCTCTGCTTTGAGTCCGTCTTCATCCTCATACATTCTCTCGGTGAATTCCATCATATTCTCACCGTTGGGGATTTCGAAGGTCGGGTCGCCGTGAATCATAAGGAAATATTTATCGCCCGATTTTTCTCTTATCGTTTCAAGAAGTCTGACTATATTCTCATATCCCCACGGATTGGGATGCACAAAAATTGCGCTGTGATGATATTTTTCGGCAACTTCAATGTGACAATCAGCGATATAATCAATATGGAGCTTCTGCTCCGTTTTGCTCATCTGATTCCATTGGTCAAAACGCTGCTGTGAGGGATGAATTTTTCCGATTGCTTCAAGAGTCAGAAAAAATACAAGCTCGAAGGTGGGACAATGTCCTTCAATCGGCTCACTTTTGAGTGCTTTTATAAATCGTTCACGCTCTGTCATTATTACACCTCAAACATCATATTTTCGATAAACAAATCTGAAAAAGTCGGATTTGATTATGTATTGGCACGAAAGTTCTTCTTTGCCGTTGACGGTAATAACACATTTTCTGCACGTTCCTCTGCCGCCGCAATGGTGGTCAACACCTTTACCCGATTTAATCAACAAATCGGACAAAAGCGTTCCGTCTTTTGCATA
Organism: Acutalibacteraceae bacterium; assembly: GCA_045540355.1. Lineage (GTDB taxonomy): Bacteria > Bacillota > Clostridia > Oscillospirales > Acutalibacteraceae > RGIG2945. The sequence continues at coordinate 1,278 of JAZQHB010000019.1, forward strand.
TTTAGTTTCGCCGTTGATTATTACCTTATGCATAAAGCTCATTTACCTTTTTGAAATACGCTTCGATGTTTTCACATTTTGATGCGGCAGGAACATCGCATCCCGTTGAAATCATAAAGTTTTCGTGCATTGAGCATTCATCAAACACCTTCTGCACATCGGCTGTAATATCATCGGGTGTTCCCGTTCTGAACAGAACAGGGTTGACGTTACCCATAACAATTTTATCTTTCGGTAACTCTTCAAGAGCTTTTTTTATGTTGATTGCATTACCTAAATGGATTATATCTGCGTTAAGTTCACCTATCATATCAAGCATATCTCCTGCCGCATTGCCGCAGTTGTGATAGCATACGATAAAATCATCGCTGTTTATTTCATTGAATATCTGCTGAACAAAAGGAAACGAAAATTCTTCTGCAAGCGCAGGCGAAAGCAGGCCTGCCGCAGGCTCAGCCATAATAACGCCGTCTGCACCGATTTCTTTGAATGCTTTAATATATCTGATTGTAAATTCCGTTGCTTTTGAGAGCAGAATTCTGACCTCATCGGGGCTGTCGAAGCATTCCATCATAAGCTCGGTCATATCAAAAATTCTGCCTGCAAGGGAATAAGGGCCGATAACTCCGCAGAAAACGGGAATATCGGTTATTTTTTCTTTTGCTTTTTTTACTCCGTCAATGCAGATGCTTGTTCTGCCTGCTCCCACTTCAGGAACAACGATTTTTTCAGCATCGGCGATATCATCAATTATGCCCTTTTCAACTGCAGGAATATCATCGTCATAAAAACGGATCTTTGCGCCGAATGCCTCAGCCTCAACGGATAAATCCATCATATTGAGTGACGCCCCGACGCTGAATTTTTCTGCAATAGCCTGCATTCCCCGAAGCTGCATTTCAGCCGACGAAATAAGCTCGTTTACGCTTATTCCGAGAAGCCGGGTTGAAGGAAATGACAAAATCGGAACAGTTTTGTTTTTATGTTTTAATAATTCAATTACTTTTTTCTTCATACAATCACCCGAAAAGTATCACGCAAAAATATGTTACGGTGTTTGAACCGTTGTTATAGTTAATCCCCGATTTTTTCGCAAGCCGGGCAACATTGATTCCACAGGCCTCAACCGACGGCACAGCCTTTTCGGGAAAACGGCAGGGTGCATCGGGATAAGTACATTTTTCGCAGAGTCCGCAGCCCTCGCAGCAGAGAGCCATGAATTTTTCACCGTCTGTACGAAGGCTTTCCGTTATACTCCGCAAAACCTGATTTGCGCTTTTCTGACCTTCAATCATACCCTCAAAGTCAAAGCTGTCCTCAAGGTCATATTTGCAGGTAAAAACACAGGCGGTTTTATAGCTTTTGATTTTTCTCTCAAGCTCATCAAGATTGCCTACGCCGGGCGGGCAGGTCCAGCAGGTGCCGTATTTTCCGCAGCGGTTAGCCTTGCACATATCAACAACTTCCTGCGAAAACGGAATATCACTTGTTTCAATCAGTTTATACTGAAAGATTTCGGGTTTATTTAAATATTTTTCTACATTCATATCATCTGCAAAGCGCAACGGCGACATCAGCTGCACTTGCGGCATCGGAGGTATATTTATCCGCACCTATCTTATTGCAGAAATCTTCCGTAACGGGTGCTCCGCCGACCATAATTTTGACCTTATCTCTTATGCCTGCGTTTTCGGCACACTTAACAACATCAGCCATAACTTCCATTGTTGTTGTGAGCAGTGCCGAGCAGCAGATAATCTGACAATTCTGCTCAATTGCGGTGTTTACAAAGGTTTCTGGGGCAACATCGGTGCCAAGGTCAACAACCTCAATGCCCTTGCCCTCCATCATCATCTTAACAAGGTTTTTGCCGATATCGTGCATATCGCCCTGAACGGTGCCTAAGCACACTTTACCCGTTGACTGAACACCATCTTCAACAAGCAACGGCTTGAGAATCTGCATGCCCATATTCATTGCTCTTGCCGCAATAAGAACTTCGGGAACATAAACTTCATTATTCTTGAACTTTTCGCCGATAACGGTCATGCCGGAAATTAAACCTTCATTAAGAATCTGTGCAGCAGGCAGCCCGTCATCAACAGCTTTTTGAACAAGCTCTTTAACGATTTTTGCCTTTCCTTTCTGAAGGTTTTCGGATATTTCAAGATAGATACTCATAACGATTTCTCCTGTTTATGTATTTTAGTTTTATTTTATACTTTTGTACTGTGAAAAACAAGGGTTATTTAACAATTAAAATCTGATTTTCTTTATTTCTTCTGCGTAATACTGAACAAGCTCAAATTTTGTGCCGGGCATCAGTCTGTGGTCGGGGCAAGGAATAAATCCGCCCATTGATGCAAGACGCCTGATTCTTTCAATTTCAGCATCAACCGCTGCTTTGTCCTTGCGGAGTGCGGTTTTATCCATTCCGCCAACGCCCAGCATTCCCTTGCCGTATTTCTTCCTTGCAGGTTCAAACTGGTCGCCCCATACACCGATTTCAATTGGGAACATTGTGTTGACGCCGTTTTCAAACCATGTGGGGAGCAGTTTCTCTGTTACGCCGTCGCAGTCGAGAGAAATAATATCAATGCCGTACTGGTGGCAAAGATCATTTCTCTTTTTATAGTGCTTAGCACAAAGCTCATCAAAGATTTCGGGCGAAAGCAAAGGACCATTTTTGAAGCAGATATCCTCCCAGTAATGTGCAAAATCAAATTTTGCACCTGTTTCAAGGATTGACTTTACACACTGATACTGCATTTCAGCATATGTATCAACAATATCAGCAAACAATTCTTCATCTTCGTCATACATCAGATAACTCATGCCGACAACCGATGTCATATCACGGATGTTGCCCAGCACGCTGCCGAGATTCAGACCGATTGGTCTTTCCTTATCTCTTGTTTCGTTAAAATTTCTGAAATATTCAAAATCAACTCTGTCGGGAGTAAACTGCATTTTGGGTCTGTAAAGAGTTTCAAACGCTTCTCTGTCTTTGAGAGTGTAGTCATCCTCAGACGGAATTGAAGTGATGCCCGGTTTGATTCTTTCAATAACACCCACGCTGTTGAGCACTCTTTTTGTGCCGTCGGGTAAAACTTCAAGCACCTTTTCTTCAAATCTCGGGTAAAGACCGTTGTTTGCACCTCTTGTGCAAGACCAGTTGAAGTCCCAGCCGATGAGTTCATCAAGGATTCTGTCCTTTTCGTTGCCGTCCCCATTGCCGTGGGCAAGCTCCTTGGGGATTTTCCCCTGCTCTGCCCATTCAACAAGCAATTCGCCCCAATAACCGAAATGAACGGCAGGCAAGCGGTCGGCATCTTTATAATGAAGAATGTTCATCGCACGTTCTCTGTTTGTCATAGAAAAATCTCCTTATCTCACATTATAAATACATTATAACACATCGTTCTGCTGAAATAAATATGAGTTCATTATACTCCCATATTTTTCAAAAAGCAACAAGAATATCTTTGTGATTCCATCAGATAAACCCTGTCTGATCCTTCGCCGGTGCTCAAGGATTACGGACAGGGTTTCTGATTATTTTTTATTATAAAAACCGTTTGTGTCGATTTTCAAGAGTTTTATTGCTTTATTAATAAGCGTGGAAAAGTCATTGTGTGTCAGTTTCATAACACCTTTTATAAGCGGTGAAACCTTTACTCCTGCCATAGCATTGACTGTTCCCAGATAGAAGTCATCAGGAAAACGTGCATCCTTATCCTTGGGAACACTGTCGCAGGTTTCAAGGAACCAACGAAGAAGTTTTGAACGCATTTCATTGATAATTTCCGCATATCCGGGATTATCAATCTCGTTTTTTTCTTCGCCCTTTGACAAGTCATAAAACTCGTCCGTTTCATAAAGGCGCATAATATATTTGTAATCTTTCGAGCGAATCATAACTGCCTTTGTGTGCTGAGGTCCTGACTTATGCTGAATATTTATTCTCGGTGCATATTCATCTGCAACGACTCCGAAGTAATTTTCAACCTCTTCCGTGCAATGTTCCTCACCTTGGAGTCTGCCGCCCTCAGAGCATACAAAATCACGGACAACAACATTTTTGTCGGCAATTGTACTTTTGAGAGAGCGTCCGAAATGAGTGTGTCCCGCTTCTGTTTCAGTTATGTCAAGAACAGTTGCGAAAAAGTCAATAAGCTCAACGGGATTTGAATTGATTCCGCTGTCGCTCTGCATTGATTTGGGAAGCTTTACAACAAGAGGAACCTTCACAAGGCAGTCATCAAAAAGATTCTGTGCCTTTTCGGGAATTCCGTAGTCTGCTGTGAAATCACCGTGGTCGGCAAAGAAGAATATTGCAGCATTGTCATATCTGCCTGTATCCTTCAAAGCCTGTATGATTCTTCCCGTGAAATCGTCAACCCTTGCACATTGAGCAAGATAGGTTTTTCTGAGTTTAAGCTTATTTTCATCATCCCAATCACCGATACCGAGAGCCTCACAGAGTTCATATTGCATTGATGGTTTCTTATCTTCAGGCTTTGACGGTGCTTTTGGCGGTACGATAAGGCTTTCATCAATAAGGTCAAGATATTTTTTCTCTGCATGATAGGGCGGATGCGGATTATTAAGACCGAGAAAAGCAAAAATCGGTTTATCCGCCTTTGCTTTCCTTATCAGGTCCTCGCATCCCTTTGTCCACACATAGTCGTTATCGTGGCAGATACCGTCATCCTGAGTGTTGGTAATCTCACCTCTGTAAAAGCTGAGATATCTTTTTTCTCCCTTTTCTCCCCTGCCTTCATCCTTCGCATTCTTACCGCATTTGTTATATATTTCGTCTGTGCATTCTTTCAGCCATTTTGAGTCCTGACCTGCAAGGCAGTCACCTCTGCCGCTTGTCCATACAAAGTAGCCGTTATTTTTTAGAATACGGTAAAGGTTATCCTCATCCTGACGAAGCAGATAACTCATCGTTCTGTGACCGTTTGTGTGAGGATATTTTCCTGTCATAAACGAGCATCTCGACGGTACACATACGGGATTCTGACAGAATGCATTGCTGAAGCTGACACCCTCATCTGCCAGAGCGTCAAGGTTGGGTGTATGAGAAGCGAGGTTTCCGAGATGATGCAAAGAATCCGACCGCATCTGGTCAGGGTTAATAACAATTATATCAGGCTTACGGCTCATACTGTCACTCCCTTTTTCTTTGCGATTTCTTCCATTTTACGTGCATATTCCTCTTCATCACGCTGTTGCTTTTCAGCCTTGATACGAGCCTTCTCTTTCTGTTCATTAAACTTTTTCATATATTTTTCAAGCTCTGCATCATAATTAAGCTTAGTATTTTTGCCGCACTTTTCTTTTAATTCTGCTTTAAAGGATTCAATCGCTTTTTCATCAAGCTCTTCCTGAATCAGTCTTGCTTTTTCTGAAGGCTCTATCCACTCTTCGCCGTTTGCCTTGCATTTATCAATCTGTCTCTGACGGATAGCTTTCTGAATAAAGGGAAGCTTCAGTTCAACATCAAGGAAACGAAGAAGTATTGCAAGACCGAGATGAATAAAGATATTTATTCCCACAAAAGCCCACACGATAGCCGACAAAACACTGTCGGGCTGTGTTGTGATGCAGTTGCCTGCTGCATCAAACTCGGGCTGGATATATCCTCTGATAAGAAAATTGAAAATACCGATACTGAGTCCTACTGCGATAGTGTTCATGGAGTTGATAACGCTTGTTGCAACACCATCACAGCGGAAGCCGTGTTTATATTCAATTTCATCAAACACGCCTGCCATAAGTGCGGGGAAAACATAAGCCGCAGGCACAATACCCATATTCATTATAAACTGACCGATAAGCACAACTACAAGATTATCAGGTGCAATAAATGTGATAATATCGCCGATTACACAGAGAATAAAGCCTGTTGCAGTAACGGTCTTTTTGCCAAATTTCTTTGACAGAGGCCATACAAGGAAAATACCGATACCCATTGGCAGACCGCCGATAACATTGAGAAGTGTCTGTGTTATACCGTCGGCATATGTACTGCCCAATACCCAGTTTGCATAGTAGGTCATGGCATTTGAGCGTGTAAGCTGACCTACCCAATAGAAAAGCCAGAAAGCAACAAGTATCCACCAGTTTTTGTTACTCATACATGCCTTGATTTTTTCTTTGAAGGCTATGTTATCCTCTGCCGCTTTTTCAGGGTTTTCAAGAGTAACTCTTTCTTTTGTAAAGTAATATTCAAGAAGCATAACCGGTAACATTATTATTGCCGCAACTGTCATAAACGTTACCCACGCATCAATATCACCCTTGATTTTCGGAAGCACGAGCATAGGAAAAAGGAGTGCCACAAGAATACCGGTAATTGCAATATTTGCAACATTATTGAACACAGCAAGCTGACTTCTCTGCATATCGTTTCGAGTTGACAAAGGCACCATCATCATATGAGTGATGTTGTACATTGTAAATGCGAAACAATAGTAAAGATTGTATGTGAAAATTATATAGATTGCTTTCACAGTTGTCGAAGCGTGAGTGGGAACGAAATACAAAAGCACTCCGCACAAAACCACAAGAGGTACTGACAGCAGAAGCCACGGCCTTGCTTTGCCCTGTGCGGTTTTTGTCTTGTCAATAATCGCACCCATTATGAGATTGGTTATCGCATCAAGAATTTTTGACAGAACGGGAAAGATAACAAGAAACAATCCGCCCCATACGCCACTCATACCAAGTTCATCGGTATAGAAAACATTCAGAAAGCCTTGAGCAAGAAGTGCATTTACAAGCAATGCTCCTGCAGGGCCTATAAGATAGCCGAGAAATTTTTCTTTCCCGGTTGTATTGTAGCTCTGAATTTTCGAATTAAATATTTTCTTCGACAGGAAATTCATATTATTACCCCCGTTGACATATTTTTTCAAATAAATTATACTATTATTGAAAAAGATAATCAACAGACTGTTCGATAAAGAACTGACTGTTAACGAACAGTTTTCAAAGGATGTGTTCAATAAATGGATATCAGGATAAAAAGAACT
>JAZQHB010000020.1:0-25948 GCA_045540355.1 Acutalibacteraceae bacterium
GATACTCAAACAACGTATTATACGATAAAAAAAGTACAGTATGTGAGAAAGGTGGTGTCAGTATGCTTTTCAATGTTTTAGATGGTATGCACGCTAAAGATAAGATATAGTTGAATTGACAAACAAACAGATTCTTGCAAAGAGAATGTCGCTTTTTGTTCATATTGGAGAAAATCTGTTTTTTTATGCTGAATTATTGATTTTTCTACATATATATGATACAATTTACTATGTATAATTATTTTTGGAATTTATGGAGGAATGAATTGTGAATATCGAAAAAACACAGAATGATTCAGAGCTTTATATAGCACTTACCGGACGACTTGATACAACTACTGCTCCCCAATTAGAAGCAGAGCTTAAGCACAACATTAGTGGTGTTGAAAAACTTGTATTCGACTTTGTAAATCTTGAATATTTATCATCCGCTGGTCTCAGAGTATTACTCTCTGCACAAAAGGTAATGAATAAACAAGGTGAAATGATTATCAAAAATGTAAACGACACGATTGCTGACATTTTTGAAGTTACCGGATTTGTGGATATACTTACAATAGAGTAATATTATCCGAACGGAAAATGAAGGGAACAGTAATATGGTTGCAGAAAGCTTAAAAACTCACGATATTTGTGAAGAACATAAAACCAAAATAGAGAAAATACGTGTGGAGCATGAACACACGCTGTCATCTCACGCTTTTTCATCGCTTTTTCTGTGGCAGTATGCTATGGGTTTGTCCATTGAACTTGCAGAAGATCTCTTTTGCGTAAAGTGTAGTATGGACGGAGATAACTCATGGTTCTTCCCATGTGGTGATGAACGGGAAGCTTTTGCTTTTATCTGCAAGCATATTCATAACAATTCGTTCTCTTTATGTTATGTTCGTGAAACTGATGTCAAGTGGCTTGAGGAAAATTTTCCGGGTAAGTGGGACTTCAATCGTCTTGAAGAATATGATGAGTACATATGCGATGTTTCTGAATATCTTTCGATGGAAGGCGGTAAATTTTCAGAAATACGAAGAAAAATAAGAAAGCTGGATAATGAATATAAAATAACATCGGAAGTCATTGCTGATACAAATATAGCTGATGCTATGACAGTAGTTTCTCGCTGGAATGGTGTATCGCATAATATCAGCGAAAAGAATTTAACAGATGAACATATTGCAGAAACGGCACTGGCACATAGAAAGCTTCTTGATATAAGCGGAATTATACTGTATGCCGATGGATTGCCTGTTTCAGTGTTTGCAGGATTTCCGCTTTCGGATGATACTGTTGATGTGTTGATTGGAAAATGCGTCCCCGATGCACCAAAAGGAACAGTATATTATGGACTAAAAGAGTATTTGAGGATGTGTGCAAGTAGATATAAATATTGCAACCACGAGGAAGACTTGGGAATAGAGGGAATACGCCAAATAAAAAACAGTCTTTGTCCTGTTTCAAAAACTCCGATATGGGAGGCTGTTTTGAAATGACAAAAAAAGATTATTTTATACCTCGGATGTTTTATAAATTACTGATACCTTCCGTAATTTCATCATTTGGTTTTGCATTGGCTGATATGGCTGATGCTCTTGTCCTTGGACAAAAAATAGGTGCGACAGGACTTGCTGCAATAAGTCTTTGCCTTCCACTTTTTATGCTTATAAACATTTTTATGGATGGTCTGGGAATCGGCGGAAGCGTTCATTTTTCGCAGAAGCTCGGCGAAGGAGATAGTAAAAAAGCGGTTGAATGTTTTAACCGTACTTGGGTAAGTACATTGATTATCGGCTTGATAATCGGACTTGCAGTTAATCTATTTCCGAATGGTTTTCTTGCACTTTTAGGTACAACTCCGGAGGATGGACAACTTTTTGAAGCCTGCAGGGATTATATGAGAATTATAGCAATGGGTTCGCCTATTTTAATGCTTAACATTGTATTCTCGAATTTTCTCAGAAATGATAATAACGCTCCTCTTGCAACTAAAGGATTTCTTATAGGAAATGCGGTTGATATAATACTTAATATCGTTTTGGTTGTGTTTGTTGGTTTAGGTACGATGGGGGCAGCTTTATCTACCGTTATTGGCTCTGTTGTTGCCATTTCACTATATATGCCCGGTATTATAGGCAAAAAAGCAGGAGTATTAAAAATCAAATACACAGCTATGGATATTAAGGAAACATTTTATTGCTTCAAAACGGGCTTTTCCACATCGGTTCAAAATTTGTTCCAGCTTGTATTTTTGCTGACAGTAAACCGTTTACTGATGAATATATCAGGCGAAGGCGGAGTTGCCGTGTTTGATGTTGTATATAATGTATCATTTTTTATTGTTTACATATATAACGGTGTAGCAGAAGCTTCTCAGCCGTTAATCAGCACTTTTAGTGGCGAAAACAGTGAGGATGACTGCAAGTGTGTCCTTGGTCTTTCAAAAAAGTACGGTATTAGTCTTGGGGCAGTTGTAGCAGCGGTATTATTTGTTTTTGCTCGAAATGTAGCTATTCTTTTTGGAATAACTAATGAACTCATGCCGTTAGCTGTATATGCAATTCGTATATATTGTGCTGGTTTTGCGTTTACAGGACTTAATATTTTATATCAGAATTATTATCAGTCCAAGGAAAATACAAGACTTGCTTTTTTCATTGCCTTTATGCGAGGGTTTGTGATTTTAATGCCTTGTGTACTGATTTTTGCTTTATTTGGAGAAAACACAATTTGGCTGATGTTCCCTGTGACTGAGTTTGTAACACTTTTACTATTCTATGTGCTCAGAAAATACAATTCCAAAGGGACGACAATTTTTGACAACGAACGCATCCTGAGAATAACAGTAGAGAAAGATACAGAAGATATGGCTACTTTGTTAAACAGAAGTGTAGAGTTTTGCGAAAGATGGAATGCGGAAGAAAGTCAGAAATATTCCGTAACTCTTGTAATTGAAGAAATTTGCATGTCTATTATAAGAAATGCAATGAAAGATATTTCAGACGGAAAAATCCGGATTACACTTCTTGCTATGGAAGACGGTGATTTTGTGGTTAATATTCTCGATAATGCAGTTGTTTTCAATCCGTTTTCACTAAAAACGAAAAAAATTAAAAATGAAAAAGATTTTGATATAGACGAAATAAGCATGATGATGATAAGAAAGAAAACAAAACAATTTATGTACCGAAGATATAATGGATTTAATTCACTTGTGGTAAGGATATAAAATTTGTACGAGTTTAAGATATGGAGGAAATTGTAATGAGGATTTCATTAAGATTAAAGGCAGTAGCAGTTGTGCTGATTTTTACAGTCATACTGTCAGTCAGTATAGTGCTTATAAGCTATAATACATACACAAGTGCATTTACTGAGCATTATGAATCCCTTGCTACCTCTGTTTCAAAATCTACGGCAACTGTGGTTGATAGAGATAATGTAAAAGCGATCTCTAATGAGGTTTTGAATGTATATCATAGAATATGTGAAGAAAATGGAGCTATTCCTGATTATGAGGCATTTTCAGACTCGGATTGGGAAAACTACTACGCAGAGTTTGAGTATATTACCGAGATGCCGGAATATAGAGAACTTTTGAACGTATTGGAACAGCTTCGTGAAGATAACGATGTCGTGTCGCTCTATCTTGGATATACCGACCTTGATACAATGAGAGATTTATATCTTGTTGATGCCAGTGCCGAGGAGCCCTGCCTGCCCGGTGACAGTGATGATATACAAGAGGAACATATTGAACAGATTAAAGCAGGTAATTACGAGTTTCCTGCGTTCATTACAAATTATGAAGAATATGGATGGCTATGCTCGGCATCATCGCCTATTGTTGATGAAGATGGTAATGTTATAGGTGTTGCTCTTGTTGATATTTCGATGAACGATATTATGCAGGACAGACAGAGTTTTCTTTATACTTTAACAGCAATTACTGCACTTATGGCTCTTATCATGGTATTAATCATTGTTTTTCTTATGAATAAGGCAATGTTAAATCCCATAAATAAATTAAACTTAGCAACAAGTACTTTTGTGTCAGGAAAAAAAGAAAATGAAGGCGATTCCGCAATTTCTAAGTTAAATATAAAAACCGGTGACGAAATAGAAAATCTTTCCGAGTCCATAAAGAAAATGGAAAAGGATTTGAATACATATATTACTGAACTTACAGTTGTTACATCCGAAAAAGAAAGAATTGGAGCTGAACTTGATGTAGCTACGCATATTCAGTCATCAATGCTCCCTTGTATATTCCCGGCTTTCCCCGAAAGAAAGGAATTTGATATTTTCGCATCTATGACACCTGCAAAAGAGGTCGGCGGCGATTTTTATGATTTCTTTATGGTGGATGACAGACATTTAGCGATTGTTATGGCAGACGTGTCCGGCAAGGGTGTACCTGCAGCGTTGTTTATGGTTATTGCAAAAACTCTAATCAAAGACCACACTACCCCTGACCGTGATTTAGGAGAAGTATTTACTAAGGTCAACAATCTGCTTTGCGAGTCAAACAGCGAAGGCTTGTTTGTGACTGCATTTGAGGGAGTGTTGGATTTAGTTACAGGTGAATTTAACTTTGTCAATGCGGGACATGAAATACCATATATCTATAAGGCGGGCAAAGAATTTGAGCCGTATAAACTCAAAGCGGGATTTGTTCTTGCAGGTATGGAAGATATGAAATACAAAGGCGGCAGTATCATCCTCGAAGAAGGAGATAAAATATTCCAATATACTGACGGTGTAACCGAAGCAACAAATATTTCAAATGAGCTTTACGGAGGAGAAAGATTAAATACAGTTCTTAACGAAAATAGCACCAAAACTCCTTATGAAATTCTTGAAGCCGTTAAAAAGAACATTGATGCATTTGTCGGAGAAGCAGAACAATTTGATGATATAACAATGCTTTGCCTTGAATATAAAAAGAAAATGGATACGGAGGTATGATGCTATGAAAAAGCTTGTTGTAAAAGCCGTAGCAGAAAGCATTCCTACCGTTACGGATTTTGTAGATAAAATTCTTGAAGAACATTCTTGCGATATGAAAGCTAAAATACAAATTAACATAGCTATCGACGAAATTTTGGCGAATATCTCACAGTATGCCTATGAAACCGATGACGGAGAGGTTTCGGTTTCGGTTCAGGTTATGGATGCTCCCAAAAGAGCAATTATTACCTTTGTGGATAGCGGAGTTCCCTATAATCCAATTACCAAAGAAGATCCTGACACATCTCTTTCTGCAGAGGAAAGAAAAATTGGCGGACTTGGGATTTTCATGGTAAAGAAAAGTATGAATGATATGTCTTATGAATATGTAAACAACTGTAATGTTCTGAAAATAACAAAAAATATTTAATGGAGGTTTTGAATGAATATGAAGAATAATCTTTTTAGGGAAAAAAGTATTAAAAAAATATCTTCTCCTGAACAAATCAATGATTATATAAAAACTTCAAACCTCAGCATTTGGATAATCTTTTCAGCAGTCATTATACTTCTTATCGGAGCTTTAACTTGGGCTGTTTTTGGAGAACTTGAAATAGCAGTTTCTTCCGTGACAGTATGTGATGATGGTAAAGCTTATTGTTATATTTCAGAAAATGACTTAGAAAAGATAACTGATAATGCGTATGCACGAATCGAAGGCAATGATTATGTCCTTGATAACATTTCTAAGTTGCCTGTTCCTGCTTCGGGTGTTATTTCTTCCTATGGATTACATATAGGAAATTTTGAAAGTGGCGAATGGGTTTATACAGCAGAGCTTGAATCAACTATCGAGGACGGAATATATAGAACAGACATTATATTAGAGAGCGTTTCACCGATTTCGCTACTGATGAATTGAGGTGAACACTATGGCTAACAAAAAATGCGTCAAAGTTCCGCTTGTAATACAAATGGAAGCTTTGGAATGCGGAGCCGCTTGTCTTTCAATGGTATTAGCATACTACGGAAAGTGGCTTCCTCTTGAAAAAGTGAGAGCAGATTGTGGAGTGTCAAGGGATGGCTCTAATGCAAAAAACATAGTAAAAGCAGCACAGAGCTATGGACTTAAAACAAAAGCATATAAATATGAACCGGAGGATTTGCAAAAGCAAGGAGCATTCCCTTGTATTATCCATTGGAATTTTAATCACTTCGTTGTGCTTTGCGGATTCAAAGGAGATAAAGCTGTTATAAACGATCCGGCAAGAGGAAAAGTAATGGTATCCGCAAAGGAATTTGATGACGCATTCACGGGGATATGTCTTTGCTTTGAGCCTGATAACACTTTTGAAAAGGGCGGAAAACCAAAGAGCATAATGTCTTTCGCAATGAAAAAAGTGTCAGAAGCAAAAGCTTCAGCTATGCTTATTGCAGTTTCTTCAGCTATTGTTTCTGTTATTGGAATTATAAGCCTTGCATTATCGAAAACATTTGTTGATGTTTTGCTTTCGGAAAATAATCATGCGTGGCTCGTACCCTTTATAATGGTTCTTGCAGTTTTGGGACTACTGCAAATAATTGTTCTTTCGATAAAGGAAATTAGTTCGTTTAGAATTAACGGACGATTTGCGGCAATGGGCAGTTCTAACTTTATGTGGAAAATACTTCATATGCCAATGGAGTTTTTCTCACAGCGTATGACCGGTGATATTCAGCTTAGAATGACATCTAACAATGAGATTGCAAGAATTATAGTAACAACTCTTGCTCCTCTTGCTCTGGATGCAATAATGATGATATTGTATCTTGGGGTTATGCTGAAGTACAGCCTTATTCTCACACTTATCGGAATAGTGTCCGTGCTTGTAAATCTTGCTATATGCAGCTATGTGTCAAAGAAAAGAACAAATATACTGCGTGTTATGCATCGTGATGAAGGAAAGCTCGCCACATCAACAGTTTCAGGAATTGAGATGATTGAAACCATAAAATCAAACGGTGCGGAAAACAGTTTTTTTGAAAAATGGTCCGGATATCAGGCAAGTGTAAATTCCGGTGAAGTAGATTACTCAAACATAGACTACAAAATTGGTGTTTTACCTGAACTTGTAACATCGCTTACTGAGGTAATTGTTCTCACAGTAGGTGTTATGCTTGTTATTAAAGGGCATTTTACTGTCGGTATGATTTTGGCATTTCAAGGATTTCTGTCTGCATTTATGAATCCTGCAAAGAAATTAGTATCAGCAGGTCAGCTTTTGCAGGAACTCAAAAGCGATATAGAGCGTGTTGAAGATGTTATGGAGTACAAAACTGACAATATATTTGCAGAAGAAATTGAAGCAGATGAATATGACAAGCTTTCGGGTAATATTGAACTGAAAAACATTACTTTCGGTTATTCTTCTCTTGCAGAACCGCTTATAACAGATTTCAGTATGACAGTAAAACCGGGACAGAAGATTGCAATAGTGGGTGCATCCGGCTGCGGAAAGTCAACTGTTGCAAAGCTGTTATCAGGATTGTACCGCCCTTGGGACGGAGAAATACTGTTTGATGACAAAAAGATTTCTGAAATTGACAGAGCCGTTTTTACAGGTTCTGTGGCGGTTGTAGATCAGGATGTAATATTGTTTGAAGATACCGTTGCAAATAATATTAAGATGTGGGACAGCTCGATAGAAGATTTTGAAATGATTATGGCTGCCCGTGATGCACAAATTCATAACGATATTATAGACCGTAACGGAGGATACAACTATCGCATATATGAAGGCGGAAAAGATTTCTCAGGTGGGCAGAAACAGCGATTGGAAATAGCTCGTGTCCTTGCTCAAGATCCTACAATAATTATCATGGATGAAGCTACAAGTGCATTGGATGCAAAAACCGAGTATGATGTTGTAAAATCAATTTCAGACAGAGGCATAACTTGTATTGTAATTGCACACAGGCTTTCTACAATCCGTGATTGTGATGAAATTATTGTAATGGAAAAAGGTCGTATAAAAGAGCGTGGCACACACGATGAGTTATACGCACAAGGAGGCTTGTATACTACGCTGATTTCTAACGAATAGGAGAATTGTTATGGGATGGTTTGACGAACAAATCAGGCAAAGAAAAGACAATGACAAAGATGTTTTTTCTGAAGCACTTTTTGATATAGTCGGAGCAGTTTCGGGCAAGAAGCTTTTTGTCAATATCAATGATAACAGAAAGCTTATAAAGAATGAAATTGATGAAATACTGAAATTTTATCATCTGAAAAGCCGAGAACTGCCCGATGCAATAAAAGAAACAGAAGACCAGCTTGAATATTTGCTAAGACCTTATGGCATTATGAGAAGAAATATTGAGCTTAAAGAGGGTTGGCATAAAAAAGCAATAGGTCCAATGCTTGCTATAAGAAAAGATGACGGCAAAGCTGTTGCTCTTATTCCGCATAAGGGCTTGGGATATATATTTAATGATAATGAAAACGGTAAACAGTGCAAGGTAACTGCAAAAAATGCAGAACTTTTTGAAAACGAAGCTCTATGTTTCTATAAACCGTTTCCGCAAAAGAAACTGTCAGAAAAGGAACTTATCGGTTATATATTAAAGACCGTTTCTAAAAAGGAATATATATGCTTTGCTTTGATTACCCTTGCGGTACTTTTAATCAGTTTGATGATTCCTGCGTTGTATAATGTCTTATTGGGAACAGTTATCTATCAATCAAGCTTTATGCCGCTTGTCGCAATAGCAGTTTTCCTTGTTACTACTACAATTAGCATAAATATGTTTTCTGCCATTAAAAGGCTAATGATTGCAAAAATACGAAACAAGATGAAGCTTTCAGTGGAATCGGCGGCAATGATGCGTATCCTTTCGCTCCCTGCCTCATTTTTCAAAAAGCATAGTTCAGGAGAATTGTCAAACAAAGTGCAATCTATCGGCGGACTTTGTGAAACTATTTCGGAATCAGTAATTAATTTAGGGTTGACCGCAGTATTTTCACTTGTATTTATAGTGCAGATTTATGTATATACTCCATCGCTTTTCGGAATATCTGTTTATGTTATGCTTTCGCTTTTAGTGTTTTCTGTTATTTGTGCTTATATACAGGCAAAGGTTAAAAGACAACAGTTAAAACAAAGCAGCGATGAACAAGGAATGAGCTATGCTTTGATATCCGGTATTCAAAAAATAAAGCTTGTTGGTGCGGAGAAAAGGGCTTTTTCAAGGTGGGCAAAGCTTTACTCCGAAACTATATCTGTTATATATAATCTGCCTTTTATTTTGAAAATAAAAAATGTGATTTGCACTGCAATAACACTTGTTGGTGGCATAGGAATTTACTATACAGCGGTAAAAAGCAATGTGAGTGTTCCTGATTATTATGCATTTACAAGTGCTTATGCTATTGCATCCGGTGCATTTTTGAATTTTGCAAGTATTGCAACTGCTATCGCTGAAATAAAACCTTCGCTTGAAAGCATTATTCCGTTTTTTGAAACAGAACCGGAAATTTCTTCCGAAAAGCAAGTGTTATCTCGCATATCAGGTGGTATAGAACTTAACAATGTTTCATTCAGATATGCAGATGATATGCCTAATGTTATAGACAACCTTTCTCTTAAAATCCGCCCCGGACAATATGTTGCAATAGTTGGAACAACAGGATGCGGAAAATCCACTTTGATGAGGCTTATGCTTGGTTTTGAGAAACCACAGAAAGGTGCCGTGTATTTTGATGGTAAGGATATTGAAAAGCTTGACTTGAAATCTCTAAGACAAAAAATTGGTGTTGTTATGCAGGAAGGAAAGTTGTTTCAGGGAGATATATTTTCCAATATAGCCATAGCAGCTCCCAATATTTCCGTTGAAGATGCATGGAAAGCTGCTGAACTTTCAGGAATTGCTGAAGACATTGGAAATATGCCAATGGGCATGAACACTATTATCAGTGAAGGTAGTGGTGGTATTTCGGGCGGCCAACGGCAGCGCATTTTGATTGCCCGTGCCTTAGCTGCCAAACCAAAAATTCTTATGTTTGATGAAGCGACATCGGCTCTTGATAATGTAACACAGAAAATTGTTTCTGAGTCATTGGATAATCTTAAATGCACAAGAATTGTTATAGCACACAGACTGTCAACCATCAAGCAGTGCAACAGAATTATTGTTCTTGACAAAGGAAAAATTGCAGAAGACGGAACCTATGACGAGCTTATAGAAAAAAATGGTCTGTTTGCTGAACTTGTATCAAGACAAAGAATAGAATAATTTTTTTGAAAAAACACTATACCTTTTCTATTTTTTATCGTATAAAGAGGTAGAAAGGAACAAGAACTATGAATAAGAAGCTTACAAGTTTGTTTGATTTACAAAAATTCCATAAAAACAAGCAGCTTGAAACTCTTATCGCTGAAACCCATTCCCGGTATAATAAAGAAATATCTGAGGAGGATTTGTCAGAGATAAGTGCAGCGGGTGATATAAACCTTCGTGCAAATATCCCCTTCAAAACGGAGGGTGATAATAATGACTGAGTTGCAAAAAGAAGAAATTTATGTGAATTATAAAACTAAGGTTGAAGGATATATTTCATCGAGAATTAACGATAAACATGATGTCGAAGATGTAGTATCGTCAGTTTTTGTGAAGATATATCATAATATAGATGCCTTTGATAATAAAAAGGCTTCCCTTTCAACATGGATATACTCAATAACGAAAAACACCGTAATTGACTATTTCCGAACTCGTAAAGAGTATTGCCAACTTGATATTGATAAACTTGCTGATTACAGTTTCTCAGAGCTTGTTGATGCAGAGTTAGCATTAAAAGAACTTGCGGATGCATTGACAAAGCTTGAAGAAAGGCAGAGAGATTTAATCATCTTGCACTATTATGATGGCAAAACATTAAAAGAGGTTGCAGCAGTCTTTGGTGTGTCTTATATCTACATAAAAGTGTTACATAAAAAGGCTTTGCAGACTCTGAAAAAACTATTGAGTTGGTAATATGGAAGGAGTAAGGAACATTACCGAATTACAAAAGCAGAAAACAAAGACAGTTCCTTTTCTGCCGGCAAATGTATATGTGAACTGTCAGAAAGATTACAAGGAGGATTAAAAGCAATGGCTAAGAATTGCAAACGGATTTTAAGTTTTATTCTCGCATTCAGCATGATTTTTTCCATGATTCCGACTGCTTTTGCATTTGACAATACAAGTGGCGAATTATCATTTTTTGACTTTGAAGCATCTGAGTACGAAGTCAAAGAGAACGCAGGCGAAATAAAAATTAAAATTGTAAGACATGGTGATGGAAACGATGCTGCCGATGTTTCGTTTAAGGTGGCGGATTTTCTTTCTGATTACGGCACAGATTATGAGGTGCTTGATGAGGTCGGAAAAGCACTTAAAAAGGTATATGGCGAAAAGCCTGATGTTTCCGACCTGACATATAACGGTGAAGATAGTTCAATAATTTCTGCGGAATTTATTGAGAAAGAAACAACGGACAAAGAAGAAGTCAACGAGGATACAGCCGTTGAGGAAACTACACCGCCTGAAAGTCCGGCTATCACCGAAGAAGCTGATGAGCCAATCGAAGACAATGTAGAACCTACTGATGATGTTGTTGAAGAATCAGCCTCAGAAGGAACTGATAATGCAGATGTTTCTACCGAACAAGTTGAAGACTCGTCTGAAGTAATATTAGATTCCGCTGAAAGCAACGAAGAAAATGAAACAGAGTCTTCTGATAATGTGGTGGAAGAAACTGAAAAAGCAGATGAGGACAGCAACGAAGAACCAACAGAAGAAGAGGCTGCTACTGCAATCGAAGAACCTGCTTTAGATGAACCTGAAGCAGAGAACGAACAACCTTCTTCAAGTGAACCTGAAACAGAGAGCGAACTGCCTGTTAATACCGACAAGAAAACAAAAAGCAGAGGTTCGTCAATCCTTGATGCACAGGCAAAATATTTGAATCTTCCTGATGCAGTATCCAAGGAAGAAACAGAAGCCGCACTTGATGAAACCCTTGACGATATGTACAGTTACTTTTTGTCAGCAGAAGGTGCAAACGGAAAGGTGCATTTCAAGAAAGGTGAAAAAGAAAAGTATATAACAATCAAAGTTCTTGATAATGATGTAGCGAATGAAAACAGAGTGTTTATGATAGCTCTTATGGGTACTGACTCAGAGGATACAACCATAGCAGCAAACTCAACTACTTATGTTTCTATCATTGATGATGAACCAATCGAAACTGCTCAAATTGATTTGGTTGAAGATGAGCTTATCCTTACCAATGAAGAACCTACTGCGTATATAACAGTCAGAAGAAGCAGTGGAACACAGTATTTTACAACTGTGTATCTTTCAACGGTTACACAAACTGCAAAAACAAGTGCTTATGAAAGTTTTGAAGCAAAACAGATAGCTTTTGTTCCCGGAGAAACCGAAAAAAAGGTTGTAATAACCGGATATGATTTTTCAGAGTATTCTTATTTTGGTTTAAGACTTGAAGGCGGAAGCAATATTGATATAGGCAATCATTATGCGGATGTATATTTAGCATCAAATAATGGCGTAATGTTAATGAGCAGAAATAATGATATTGCACTTGCTAATTCAAATGTAAGCCTGTTGGCTGATAATGTCACTCTTGGCTCTTCAAGCAAAACATATGATGTTGAGCTTCCCGGCGGCTGGAAAAGTGAAAAGAACGGGGATGGCGGTGCGTGGAACAACAATAATCAATTGCATGTTAAGCAGGAAGATGACGGACGATATACAATGTGGGTAAGTAACTGGAAACAAAATTTAGTTGGTGTAAAAGATATCAGATTCAGTGCATATACCACAAACCCCACAAGAGGTTTTGATACAGGCTATAATTCATATACAACTTGGTTTGAAACAGATTCAGACCAGACCTTCCCGGGAAGCCTTAATTCAATCTCATGGAATGGTAACAGAAATTGGAGAGAAGATACCCTTGGACTTTCAAATACGGGGGATGAGGCATACATCAAATTTTCGGCGAAATGTAATTCAGGTGGTTGGCATAATGTTGAGAGTTTATTAGACTGGGTATGTTTTAATTATGCCAAATACACATTCTCTCCACAAATCTCCGCAGAAACCTTTAGTCGTAAAATATATGATTTTGTCAGCGGAACCCCAAATGTGTATGAAACATATTACGATGGTGAGGAAAGCAAGATTTATAATCCCGGCGGAGTAACAATAAAGCAAGGAACAAACGATGTTTCCTCTTTTTACTCAAACAACAGTTCCTCAATAACCATTTCTGCATCAAATGCTGCGAAAAACGAGGAGTACGGCATATACCTCAAAGGTGTTTACTTTGTAAATGACAGCCATTCTGCTCACAGCATATATCAAAATGGTAAATACACAACAAGTAAAGTTTATTATGTGAATGCGGATAGCAATAGTCAAGTTGTACTGACTCCCGATAGTAAATTTGTAAAATCTTTGAGAGATAAGGGCGTTATATCCAATGTTCATTCCAATTCGACAATAAAGGTTTTCCCTGTTTTCGGGCAGAAGACCGTAACGGTTAATTTTGAAAATACAGACCGTGATGATAAAAATGCAAAAACAAAGGGCAAATTTGATAAGAATAATCTTAATTCCTATATTATAAATATACTTGAAGCGTGTAACAACGGCAATGTAACTAAGTATGTATATAATAATTGGCTTGATTATTATCAGATGAGCGTTCCTATAGGTTCGATTATCAGGGTTCAGTCATCTCCTGCTTCAAACAGAACACCATCCGGTATAAATTGGTGGTACGCATCAGGTGGCGGTTCGGGAATCGTTTATTATGAAAGTGGTAAAACAAAGTATAGTGCGGTTTCTGCATCGGGAGATTTGATTACCGAAACCGATTACACCAAAGGAGATGTTGTTGCAGATAATAATATCTGTATTAAACCCGCAACAGGAGAGCAAACATTTTATGTAGGTTATTCGCCTCTTGGAAGAGAGTGGATTCAGAATGTTGAAGATCCTGACAATCCCGGTGAAAAATTGGTATCTACTCTTGAAAATGCCGTTATGGATACAACCGATAGTTTGACAGAAGGACAAAAGTCGGATTCTGACGGAAATATGTGGGTTTTGAACCCATTCATAGGCAAACAATATACCTTTACCGCATTTGCTCCGGAATACTGTTATGTTTCTTGGGCAAATATGTCGGGTGACACAAATAATGACGGTACAATCGGTAATGACGGTGATGCTGATTTAACATCAAGAACAAGCCGTGACAAGAGTGCAAATCCGACATACATATACGGAAACAAGCTCAATGTAACCCTTGATACCGATAACACAAGATATTATTACGAGTTTATTCCAAAGACTGTTCTTACAACACGAACAAAAGTCGGTACAGTAAAGCGTGAGGTTAATAGTCTTTACAATCTTTCCCAAAATGTAAAATCAAAGACATACACACCTGTATCCGGTGCATGGATGAATATTGCAGGCTTTATTGCACAGACAGATGCAAACGGTGCTTATTCAGTAGCTCTTAAAGGTCTTCCTTCATGGGGAACAGTAAGTACTGCAATAACCGTTGGTGAACGGGAATATTTTGCAACTGCAAGTATCGAAGCACCTACAAATATTATAATACCTGCCCTTGAAGTGTTCACCGCAAGGGGCACAAGTGCAAGCTATGACAAAGGCGGCAATATTACAAATGACTATATAACGGTTGTTGATGATAAGATTACATTATCGGTATCCGTATCATCCGACAATGCATTGAAGCCTACAAATGCCCGTTTCTTTGTATATAATGATCAGGGCATGAGTGTTGTGGATTGTTCTGAAAAAACTGATACATATAAAACAGAAACAGGAACAGTCGGTGATAAGTTTACAGCAAAACTTACATTTAATCCAAAACAAGATTTGAAATTTGGATATAAAGTATATGTTCAATTTGCCGACCAGAACGGCGTATGGTATGAACCGATTGATGTCGGCTATACTTTCTTCTCAGAGCTTGACCTTGGAGAGTTTGTATTCCCTCTTATTGGAAGCTCATCGCTTGAGAATATTTATACCTCCGGTTTTGTTGCAGATATTATCGGAGATCCGCTTGGTAACATAAGCATTGGCTCTATAAGCGGATTTGACACTACTTCGGATAAATATACTCCCGAAGCTGCAAAAAATACCGAATATGAATCCAGCTTTACTTGGCAACAGTCGCAGTATAGTTATGGTTGGTCAAAAGATTTTGACGATTCATCCAAGACAGACAGCGATGAGAAGGATGACGAAAAGCTTAAAGAATTTTTGAAGAATGTATATGATGGCAAGGAAAAAGGTGCAGATGTACCTCAAAAGAGCAAGTATGAAACCGAGAGTGAATTCTCATGGTCTGTTACACCGCAGGTAGGCTTTAATCTTACCTTGTCTCAAAGACAGGATGGTAAGAACTACTTTGAAGACATGATATTCTTTGTCAAGGTTGATTTTGGTGTTTCTTCGGAAAACACCATTGCATTGCCGATAGGCATAAATATTGCTGTTGATGTTGGTCTTAACGGTAATATAGCAGGCATATATCATATGTATGTTGATTATGCTGACAGCTTTGAAACCGAAGATGCTGTGGAGTATGCAGCAGAATCATTTGGAGTCTTCAAGGAGTTCAATAACAGTGTTCGACGTGAAGGGTACATTTTCCTCGATCCGACTGTTTCTGTGAAGCTTGGTATCGGTGTTTCTGTTGTCTATGTTAAGGGTACTGCGGATTTTGCATTTGATATGGATTTTCAGTTTACGGAAATAGGAACAAATGCTTATGGTGACGTAACAATCGACCTCGGCTGGAGTATAGAACTGGTTGGATTTACCGTATATTCTAAAAATCTTTACAGCGTAACCGAAAAAATGTTTAATACCGAAGGAACAAACGGACATATTGATTTTGATTATGCAAATACAGCAGCCCTGATGATGCTTGCATCTGAAAACTTTATGGGTGAAGATGGAGAATTTTCAACAGACACAGGCATTAACAGAGATTATCTCGAAAATCGAAGTGAATGGCTTGGAGAATATGGTGGCATTTCCCTTATGTCAGTAGATGCAACGCAAGGAACACAAGAAACCGTACTTCAGACAGGTACTTCAGACAATCTATGTGTAAGCATAACAAAAATTAATGATTCCGAAATGCTTATGGTTTATGTTGACGATAATCCTGCAAGAGCCGATGTTAATAAGAGAACGGTATATTATTCAATCGGTGACGGAGAAACATGGGGTGTACCTGAGATTCTTGATGATGACGGAACCTTGGACGATTATCCTAATGTACAGGATTTAGGCAACGGACAGATAATCGTTTCTTGGTCATCGGCTAACAAAGTTCATGATGAGGATGCTGATGTTACGGATGTTCTATCTTCTCTTGAAATCAAGACAGTATTTTTTGATAAGTCAAGTAAGACATTTGGTGAGGTTACACAGCTTACTAAAACAACGGATGAGGATTATACTGCCGATGTTCTTCCGAGAGCAGCATATGATGAAAACACAGACAGACTCATTCTCTACTATACAAAGACAGAATACATTTCTTTGGATGATGTAGAAGATTTGTATGATGAAAACTCTGCTCCGTCTGTAACGGCTTATTTATTCTATGAAAACGGAGAATGGAGCAACGACGGCTCAGTTTATACAGATGATGAGCTTTATGGAATGACTGAAGCCGAAATTGAGTCTTACAAGGAAAATTGGTATGGACAGCGTTTCCTTGACCTTAGAGTAGATTCTTCGTCATACAATATGCTCAGAGTGGTTGAAAGTGATTCTATTTGCTACAATGGTCTTTCAATCTATGCTTGGACAGTCGATTGGGACCGTGATTTCACAACAACTGATGACCGTGACGTATTTATGCAAATCTACAATTTTGATGAAGAAAGCTTCACACATAACATTAGAGTTACAAGCGAAAGCGGACAATATTCAAGTCCTAAGCTTGCTCGTTCTGAAGGAGCAACCTATTTGTTCTTTGGTTCGCAAAGCAAAGACTCTGATTCCGGAGAAATTGTATATTTGAATGTGACCGATGTTATAAAAAATAATAAGTTCACTTTAGAATCGAATGGAAGCACAGAGTACTATGTACTGACCTATGAACGTCCCGCAACAACTGTTAATGATGAAAACGGCGAACTTGTTGAAGTACCTGCTGAAACTGTAACTATTACAGCAAATGCTGCAACAAAATCGGATAATGTTTCTGATTATGATGTATATGTTGATGCAGATGGGCAAATGTATTTGTTCTGGACAGAGGTTCATAATGATGCTCGTCAAATTGTTGCATCATTGTTTGATGGAATCAACAACGAAGCTGAAGAAACTGAAAATGCTGAGTCAACTTATTGGAGTGAGGCGTTTGTTCTTACCAATGCGGAAGAAAACTCTTATTATTCCGGTCTTGGTGCATCTGTAATTGATGGAACTATTTATATTGGCAGTGCAAGAGGTGATTATGCTAATGACGAAAATACTGCGTTTGTTATGCAAAAACATACTCCTTTTGAAAATGTCAAAGTGACAGGTATAGAACTTGAAAATGAGTATCCTGTTGCCGGTTCCACTGTCGATGTTATGGTTACAATTACAAATGAAGGACTGCTTCAGAGTAGTCAACCTATAACAGTTAATGTCGATGTGAACGGAACAGTTATTGAACAGGAATATACGGATATTCTTCCCGGTGGAGCATCAGATGTGATGACAATCTCCGTTGAGCTTCCTTCAGAAACAGATAGTGTTGTGCTCAAGGCTTATTCTACACAATACGATGAACAGGAAATTCTTGTAGAGTATGTTTCTGATGTAAGTATTGAAAATGCAGCTATCACTCAGAAAAATGACGAGAAAGAAATTGTTTATTCATTAACGGCAGATGTTAAAAACAACGGAAATGCAACCTCTGAGCCTATTATCTTAAATGCCTATGTTGAAGATGAAGTTGTAGGAACTTGTGAAATTGCAGAAATCGGAGCAGGAATGTCCGATAAAGCAACTATTACACTCCAACTTGATGATAGTGCATACGACATTACTGATGGCAAAGGAATTGCAAATGTAAAATTGGTTGCTAAACAAAATGGAGAAGTAATATTTGAAGATGTGCTGACTGCGGAAAAAGAGTTTAGTGCCGAAGCCATTGAACTTCTTTCTGCACTTACAGAAGTTTCATTTGAAAATAATGGTGCTTATACAATAGAACTTGGTGATGAAATGATTATTCAACCGACCTTTAAGGGTGTTGATAATAATACACTGAAGGTTGATTGGCAGACAAGTTCTAACGGTAATGTTGCATATATTGATTATTCAAATGCAATCATAACCGAAAAGACAGGAACAACAACTATTACAGGTATTGTAGTTCCGAACAACGAAACTGTTTCGTTTAGCAACAATGGCGTTTCTGAAAAGGACGATTGGAGAAACATTATTCCTTCTGATATGGTAAAAACCGTAACTGCAACAGTTACCGTTGTTGAGAAAGCAGAAGACGAAAAACCTTCTACTTCTAAACCTTCAAGTTCAGGTGGCGGCGGTGGTGTCGTTACAACCTATACAGTTTCATTCGATACTGATGGGGGTTCTGTTATAGCTCCGCAGAAGGTTAAGAAGAACGGAAATCTTACTGCGTTTGATGCTCCTGAAAAGGAAGGTTATGTATTTGGCGGATGGTTTACTGATAAGAAATTTACAAATAAGTTTGATCTCAGCAGTAAAATCATAGCTAATGTTCAGCTTTATGCAAGATGGATTTCCAATGAAAAGGTTGATGTTACAGGTTGGGTGAATCCGTTTGATGATGTCTCTGAATCAGATTGGTTCTATGCAAATGTTAAATATGCATCGGAAAACGGTTTGTTTAACGGTGTATCACCAACAATGTTCTCCCCGAATAGCGAACTCACACGAGCTATGCTTGTGACTGTTCTCTATCGTGCAGATAATCAACCGGAAGTAACAGAAGCTTCTGAGTTTGAAGATGTTGCTGAAGATGCTTACTATGCTGATGCTGTTGCATGGGCACAAGCAAACGGAATCGTAAACGGTGTATCAGAAACAGAATTTGCACCTGATGTTAAGATTACAAGAGAACAGATAGCGGCCATTATATATCGTTATGCTGTTTATAAAGGTCTTGAAGCAGCAGATATGCAAGAAAATCTTACATTTACGGATGTTGATGAAATCTCTGAATTTGCAGTTCAAGCTATGAATTGGATTGTTGGTCAGGAAATCATTAAGGGTTACGAGGACAGTACAGTAAGACCGTTAAATAATGCTACAAGAGCTGAAGCAACTGCTATTCTCCAAAGATTCCTTGAAAAAATCGAAGCAATACAAAATAATAAATAATAGGAGGTTATATCAATGTCAGAAGACAAGAAAAAAGCAACTGCAGCAGTTGAAACTGCTAAGGAAAACGAAAAAAAAGAAATTCCCGTTGAACAGCTTGATGAGGTTTCAGGTGGAGCTATAAGAAATGT
This sequence comes from Acutalibacteraceae bacterium, assembly GCA_045540355.1. GTDB lineage: Bacteria > Bacillota > Clostridia > Oscillospirales > Acutalibacteraceae > RGIG2945. The sequence continues at coordinate 19,545 of JAZQHB010000020.1, forward strand.
AAGATACACACCAACTAAACCAATAAGCAGTGATACGCAAGATAAGATTTAATTTATCAAAAGAAGCTTCGTTGTCATTGTGCAGCGGAGCTTCTTTTTTACTACTTTTCACATTGAAAATATAACAGATTTCAAGAACTTATGAAAAGATAAGGTGAAAAGCAAAAAAGCCGTAAAAGCTGATATAATCAACTTTTAACGACTTTTGAGCAGCTGTGAAAAGATACACAACTTTCACGGACAAATTTCGACAGAATCTTGTCGATTTTACTTATTTCAGTTGAGGTGGCTTTGCTTACGCAAAGCTTATTTTTATGTCTGCATCTATATTGTTCTGCATTACCAAAAAAACACCTGTGACTTCCGTCGAAGGTGTTTTTGGGGTTATATTTGTTCCTTGCGGAACAAGTGATATTTACTTTGTAAGTGTAAAAAATAAATTTTACTTAATCATTTCAAGCAAAACCGCCTTCGGCTTGAAACCGATTGCACTGTCCTTAATCTTTCCGTCCTTTATAGCAAACAGTGCGGGTATGCTTGAAATACCGAATTTCGCTGCAAGCTCCGGCTCTTCGTCTACGTTGATTTTGCCGACTACAATGTGTGGGTTTTCTTCTGCAATTTCCTCCACAATAGGGGAAACCATCTTGCAGGGACCACACCAGTCTGCGTAGAAATCAATAAGAACCATTTTTTCGTTCTTCAAAACGAAATCTTCAAAATTAGCTTTGTTTAATTTAATTACTGACATAATCATTTCTCCTTTGATTTATAATATAGCATACAGTGACAGTAACCCTCAAAATCCGGGTCTGCTATCTGTGCTTTAAATTCTTCACACATACATTTGTTTTCTTCAAGCTTTCCTAATTTACAGGGACAGTATCCGCCTTTTGCCTTAAGTCCTTCTTTTATATTTTTTACAGTTTCGGCGTTTTCATTCAGTCTTACTGCCATAACAATCACCTCTGTAAGTAGTATATATCATTTTTTTCTTTTAATCAAGAAGTTTTCCGTCGGTGCTGATTGTTACAACATTCCAGGGAATGAATTTTCTACTTTGCATCAGTGCAGTTTTTACAGCATTTTCAATACCTCCGCAACAGGGAACTTCCATACGGACAACTGTTACACTTTTAATATCATTGTTTGCTATTATCTGTGTAAGCTTTTCAGAATAATCAACACTGTCAAGCTTCGGACAACCGATAAGTGTGATTTTTCCTTTTATAAAATCATTGTGGAAATTTGCGTATGCATATGCCGTACAGTCTGCCGCAACAAGAAGCTTTGCACCGTCGAAATAAGGTGCGTTTACAGGCACAAGTTTGATTTGTACCGGCCACTGTGAAAGATGACTGACAGGTTTGATTTTGCTTTCAACTGCAAATGCAGCCTCTCTTTTTATAGCTTTTGAATTTGTTCCCGGGCAACCGCAGGGAAGAGGTGCTTTCTGTGCTTGTGCCTTTTTCACTGCTGCTTCGTCATACGCCGGTGCCTCTCTCTCTTCAAATGTTATCGCACCTGTAGGGCAAGCGGGAAGGCAATCCCCAAGTCCGTCACAATAATCTTCGCGGAGTAGCTTTGCTTTGCCGTCCACCATACCTATTGCACCCTCATGACACGCCTTTGCACAAAGACCGCAACCGTTACATTTATCTTCATCTATTTTTATTATTTTTCGTATCATTCTTTTATCCTCCTCTTGACTTTCTAGGGTTATTATAATACAATAAACACAACAAGTCGGTTGTTTTTACAACAAAAGGAGATTTTTATGGAAAAATATATATCTGCTTTAAAAAGAACAAAGCTCTTTTCCGGAATAGGGGAAGATGATATATTATCGCTTATTAACTGTCTGCAGGCGGAAGTTAAGACGTATAAAAAAGGCGAATACGTTTTCCGTCAGGGCGAAAATATAGACTGTGTCAGTGTGCTTATATCAGGAAAACTTCACATTCAGCGTGACGATTACTGGGGAAACAGAAGTATTATAAATGTAATTGACCCCGGTGAAATGTTTGGAGAGGCGTATAATGCAAGACAGGACTCTCCTGTGCTTAATGACGTTGTTTCTGTAGAGGATAGCACAGTAATATTTTTCGGGGTGAAAAAGATGCTGACATCGTGCACCAATACATGTCGGTTTCACTGTATGGTAGTGCAGAATCTGTTTTTTATTATAAGCGAGAAAAACCGCCGTCTTATGCAGAAGCTCGGCCACATGGCACAGAGGTCAACGAGGGAAAAGCTTCTTTCTTATTTATCTGAAGAAGCTCAAAAGCAGAATTCCTCTGCGTTTGAAATTCCTTTTAATCGTCAGCAGCTTGCGGACTATCTCTCTGTAGACAGAAGTGCTATGTCTTCTGAACTTTCAAAAATGCGTGACGAGGGTTTGATTGAATTTAATAAAAATCATTTTCAACTTAAAGAATTGACTTTTGAGTAAAGTAGTGTTAGAATATAGCTGTCAAGTGAATATTTACTGCCACCGGGTAGGAGATGCAAAAGCATTCGTTTGTATATCGTTAGGTCTTAGAAGATATACTTTACGGGTGTTTTTTTTACCGTAAAGGAAATTACATCAATATAACGTATTTATATACATGACAAAAATATTTTATTTTTACTTTGGAAAAGCGTCGGGGATGCGGACTAAAAACCGTCTGCCAGCAGCGGAATAAGGGCAATATATTTTTCTTAACAAAGACCACAAATTTACAAGACTGAAATCCATAAATAATTACGCCCCTGCGAGGCCGTTTTAGGGGAACCGAGCCTGAACGCCGCCGGTGGCGGATGAAGCGATGGCGCAGGGTTGTGCAGAAACAGGAGCTATGCAAGTGGTAGTGAAGCAGAGCGACAATGTTTCAAACGGCTAGGGGAGATTCGGAATCCACCCTGCGTTTTGGTCCTTTTGCAACAAAAGGACAATAATTCCCCTTAAGAGTGAGGGGCAGGGGTGTTGAAGTGTGATGCTAATCACGCTTTTTCAAGGAGGAAATTATGAACTATTTTACAAAAACAGAAAAAGGAATATGGATTGGTTCGGTAATACTTATAACACTGTCCTTTCTGATTTTTGACCAAGGAAGTTATCTTAATTTAATATCATCGCTTATCGGTGTGACTTCGCTGATTTATTGTGCAAAGGGAAATCCTTTCGGGCAGGTTTTAATAATATTATTCAGTCTGCTTTACGGCACAATATCATATGCCTGCAGATATTATGGGGAAATGGCAACCTATGTGGGGATGACACTTCCTATGGCAATATTTGCCCTCATAGAGTGGATTCGCCATCCGTATAAAGGGAATAAAAGCGAGGTGGAAATAAGAAAAATCACGGTAACAGACCACCTTATTATGTGGTCATTAGCAGTGGCGGTAACGGCAGTATTCTATTTTATATTGAAGTATTTTAACACTGCGAATCTGGTTGTCAGCACACTTTCTGTCACAACCAGCTTTGTTGCGGTATATCTTACTTCAAAACGCAGCCCTTATTATGCGATAGCATATGCGGCAAATGATATTGTACTTATCGTTCTCTGGCTTCTGGCATCGTTGGAAGATATTAAATATGTCTCTGTACTGGCGTGCTTTATAGCTTTTCTTGTAAATGATATCTACGGCTTTATAAACTGGCGTAGAATGGAAAAAAGGCAACGGGAAAATTAAGGTTTCCTGTTGCTTTTTGCATTTAGGTAATATATAATAAAAAAAGAAAAATGTTCGGAGGTTTTACAAATGAAAATTGCATTAATTGCACACGATAAGAAAAAACAGGAAATTATAGATATTGCAAAGGAATATAAGGATATACTTGCGGAGCATGAACTTTTCGCGACAGGAACAACAGGAACAATGATTATGGGTGAGACAAAGCTTGATATATGCCGCCTTAAAAGCGGCCCTTTGGGCGGTGACCAACAGATAGGTGCTATGCTTGCAAACGGTGAGCTTGACCTTATAATTTTTCTTCGTGATCCGCTTACTGCACAGCCTCACGAGCCTGATGTGTCTGCACTTTTAAGGCTTTGCGATGTGCAGAAAATTCCCCTTGCTACAAATGAAAGCAGTGCAAAAATTATGCTGGAAGCACTTAAAAACGGAACTTTTTTGTGTGATTAATGACGGTGGATAAAATGCAAAACAGTAGGTTGAAAAATACAGTTTTATCCGCAATGTTTCTGGCGATAGGTGTTGTTCTGCCGTTTTTTACCTCGCAAATAAAGGAAATCGGGGACACGCTTTTGCCGATGCATATTCCTGCACTTCTTTGCGGATTTATATGCGGACCGTGGTATGGTCTTGTTACAGGGATTATGATACCGCTATTTAAAAGTTTAATATCATCAATGCCGCCCATTTATCCAAATGCCGTATGGATGGCTTTTGAGCTTGCAACTTATGGGTTTGTGACAGGGTTTTTATACAGAATAAAGAAAAATCCCTCAATGGTGGATATTTACATATGCCTTGTAACGGCAATGATTGCAGGTCGTATTATGTGGGGTATTGCAAAAGCAGTACTTCTTGGTATAGGCGGAAAAAGCTTTGGAATCAGTGCTTTTATTGCAGGGGGATTTGTTGATGCAATTCCCGGAATTATCATCCAGCTTGTACTTATACCTTTGTTAATAAAAGTTTTAAAGAAAGAGAAACGAATATGAAAACAATAGAATTTCCTTACGGAAAAGAAAAATTAAGTTATACTTTCGGGGATGAGCTTATTGGCGTACTCGCTTCATCAATAGAAGAATATGTGCCTGAATATGGCGAGACAGAGATTGTCGAAAATGCAGTTGCAACCCCCGTTGGTTCACCCTTGCTTTCAGACCTTGCAAAGGGTAAAAACAAGGTTGTAATTATAGCAAGTGACCATACACGTCCTGTTCCCAGTAAAATAATTATGCCTATTATGCTTCGTGAAATAAGAAAAGGAAATCCCGATGCGGATATCACAATCCTTATTGCAACAGGGTGTCACAGAGGGACAACAAAGGATGAGCTTGTAAGTAAATTCGGCGAAGATATTGTAAGAAATGAGAAAATATATATCCACGACTGTGATGAGAGGGAGAAGCTTGTAAACATCGGCACACTTCCCTCAGGAGGTACGTGTGAAATAAATTCTATTGCCTATGAAGCAGACCTTCTTGTGGCAGAAGGGTTTATTGAACCGCACTTTTTTGCAGGCTTTTCAGGGGGAAGAAAAAGCGTTCTTCCCGGTGTTGCAGGAAGAAACACTGTGCTTGCGAACCACTGTTCTGAATTCATTGCACACACTAATGCAAGAACAGGTATTCTTGAAAACAATCCTATTCACGAGGATATGCTGTGGGCGGTAAAGAAAGCTAAATTAGCATTTATTGTAAATGTTGTTCTTAATGCTGATAAAGAGGTCATTTTTGCAACTGCAGGCGACGTAGAGAAAGCACACAAAAAGGGTACGGACTTCCTTTCATCTCTTTGCGGTGCAAAGGCTGTACCTGCAGATATTGTAATATCTACCAATGGAGGATACCCTCTTGACCAGAATATGTATCAGGCGGTTAAGGGTATGACTGCCGCAGAAGCAACTGTTAAAAGAGACGGTGTTATTATAATGCTTTCTGCATCGGGGGATGGCATCGGTGGGGACCATTTCTATCATCAGCTTGCAGACGAGGCGGATATAAATAAGACGATGGAGATATTCCTTTCACGTGACAGAGGAGAAACTGTTCCCGATCAGTGGCAGACACAGATTATGCTACGTGTACTGATGCACGCAAGTGTGATTTACATATCAGAAATGCCTGACGAAACAGTCAGGGAAATGCATATGATACCTGCTCATTCAATAGAAGATGCAATTATTAAAGCAAAAGAAATTCTTGGTAAAGAAGCTGCAACAATAACGGCAATCCCGGACGGTGTAGCGGTAGTAGTAGATAAAGGAGAATTATTATGAGAGATATTTCATTAATTGATAAAAACTTTGCCATACAGACAGAAATAGACCGTGATGATGTTAAGTTTTATGATATTGAGAATGAACCATTTAAAGTTTACGGTGTCTTCAAAGAAAACGGCAAGTACCGCCGTATGCCTGAAAATACTGCCAAATCTGTGAATATGGCAATATACGGACTTCACACACATACCGCAGGCGGAAGGGTGCGTTTCAGAACAGATAGTGAATATATAGCGATTCATGCAGAAATGGGTGAACTTTATCAGGGTTCTCACTTTCCGCTTACAGGAAGCTCGGGATTTGATTTGTATGACGGCAATAATTATGCAGGCACTTACCGTCCGCCTATGGAGGATAAGGGCGGTTATGAAAGCATACTTACCTTCCCCGACAGAAAAATGAGGGATATTACAATTAACTTTCCGTCATATAATGATGT
>JAZQHB010000021.1:0-8464 GCA_045540355.1 Acutalibacteraceae bacterium
GTCGGCGAAAGCCAAGACCAAGTTCGCAGATATATCCGCTTAACCAACCTTATCCCCGAACTGCTTGAACTTGTAGATGAGGGCAGAGTTGCGATGCGACCTGCGGTAGAAATATCCTACTTGCCCGAAAAAGCACAAATGCAGTTGTATGAAACCATTGACTACAACGACGCCACACCTTCGCACTATCAGGCTATCCGATTAAGAAAATTTCATATGGATGGCAAATTAACATCGGAGGTTATTGAAGCGATAATGTCAGAGGAAAAACCGAACCAAAAAGAAAAATCCCCGTTCCGGGACAAACGAATAGTCGGAGTCATTCCCAAGCACATACCGCAAGAAAGACATTGCGAATATGTTATTAAAGCAATAGATTTCTATAACCGCCATTTAGAAAGAGTAAGGAATAACCATTCACGGTAATTCTTTACTCTATTTTTTTATCTAAAAAAGAAAGGAACTAAAAAATTATGGTAATCAAAACAACCATTAAAAAGATGTTCAACAACGACAAGCCGCTTAAGGCTTTTGCCGATGTTGAGATTGACGGCTCTATTGTAATCCACAGTGTTGCCGTTATGGAAACCGAAAAGGGCAGACACATTTCTATGCCCTACACCAAGTGGAAGAACAAGGACGGCGAAGAAAAACAGCACGATGTTGTTCATCCCATCACTTCATCTGCAAGAAGACAGATTGAAGAATCCGTACTCGCTGCGTATGACAGCCACATCAAAGAATAATTAAAAGAAAGTTGAGGTAAAAATTTATGTTTAACAAAATTAAGTCAGGTATCAGCAAGGTATGCTCAAAGGTTAAGTCAGCGTTCACATCCGCAGAAGCTGCGGTAACAGCAAAGGCTCACGAAGTTCTCGACGGCACAGTTGCCGAGGCCTATGTCGATACAGGTGTCAAAATCCTTATCGCCGTTGTAATCGGTGCCCTTCTTCTCGGCGGTCTTTACACGCTCTTCAACACAACCATTATGCCCACAGTCACAACCAGAATCACAGAACTCTTCAACTACAAGGGTTAAGAAACAGGAGGTAAAAAATATGTTTAACAGAATCAAGTCAGGTATCAGCAAGGTATGCTCAAAGGTTAAGTCAGCGTTCACATCCGCAGAAGCGGCAGTAACAGCAAAGGCTCACGAAGTTCTCGACGGCACAGTTGCCGAGGCTTATGTCGATACAGGTGTCAAAATCCTTATCGCCGTTGTAATCGGTGCCCTTCTTCTCGCAGGTCTTTACACGCTCTTCAACTCAACCATTATGCCCACAGTCACAACCAAAATTGAGGGACTCTTTAACTACAAGGGTTAAAAAGCAAACGGCAGGGCAGTAAAACTGCCCTGCTTAACTCTTTAAAGGACTGATTAAAATGCCTAATACTTTAATAATTAACCCCGTAAATCCTATCGGACACGGACTCACTCACGTATTTGATTTCAAAACATTCACTAATATTCTGTTGTCAAGTATGCTATGTGTCCTTGTGTTTCTTATTGTGAAACTCATAATCAAGAAAACACCGCAACAGGAAATGGAAGAAAAGGATACTTCTCTTTGCTATCTTGTATCAGCAGTTGTATTTGTATTGCTATTTATCGTTTTCGGTTGGTCAGTACAACTCGTTAAGGGTGCTGTATTCTTCTTTATACTGCTCTATGCCTCCCTATGCGATATTCAGACACGCAGAGTTAAAGATGTTGTTTCGGTGATGATTTTCATTTCCGGTTTTATCTCATTATCTCTGTTGGAAATATTCACCCACACTATCGGTGCATTTCTTGTGGGCGGTATTATGTTTGTCTGTGCTTTGTTTTCTAAAAACAGGCTCGGCGGTGCAGATGTCAAGATAACAGCAGCCAGCGTTTTTGTTCTCGGTATGTGGAACGGTATCGCAGGCCTTGTTATCGGTCTTATTCTATCCGTTATCATAACCCCCATTATCAACCGAAAGAAGAAACTCAAAGAAATGAGCCTCCCTCTTGTCCCTTATCTTTCAATAGGATTTATGGCAATGTATTTAATCCAAGGAGGAATTTAACCCAATGAAGAACAGAACAGCTATCGGTATTGTCTGTATCATTCTTGCGGTTGCGGTAACATTCGTTGTTTCACCGTTTGTCAATAAGATTTCGGAACAGAAGGTTGAAGTTTTCCGATTCACAAAAGACATCTCGCAGGGTACACAGATAACCGATGCAGATTTTGAAATTGCAGAAATTCTCAAAGCGAATGTTCCTGCAAATGCCATTACCGAAAAAGACAAGGTAATAGGCAAATACGCAAGTACCGATATTCTCATCGGTGACTATGCAACATCGGCAAGGCTCACGGCTGATGCAAATTCAGCCTCACATATCCTCGGTTCACTTAACGGAGATAAGGTCGCAATGAGTATCACTATCAACTCTTTTGCAGGCGGTCTTTCGGGTAAGCTTGAAAACGGAGATATTGTCAGCATTTATGTTACCGATAAAGACGGCGAAACAACCGTTCCCGGTGAACTGAAATATGTAAAGGTTATCACTACCACCACAGCAGGCGGTATTGATGAAGCAGAGGTTGTCCCCAATGAGGACGGCAGTTTTGAGCTTCCCACAACCATTACTGTTCTCGTTTCGGTAAAGCAGGCTTCAATCCTTGCCAACTATGAAGAAAATGCTTCAATGCACATTGCCCTTGTTTACAGAGGTGACGATGCAAAAGCACAGCAGTTCCTTGATGCGGAAGATAAGTTCCTTGCAACGGCAAAACCCGCTAACGGAGGTGACTCCACAAATGGCTAAAATCATAGCGGTTTGCGGCTCACCCAACGGCGGAAAAACAACTGTTGCTTTTAAACTCGCACAGGAAATGTATTGCAATACGGACACAGGCGGTGTCATCTTTCTTTCACCCTCTATGACAGTTCCCGCACTCGGACTCCTTTTTCCCAACTATACTCCCGACAGTCTTTTTTCTCTCGGCGGGGTATTGGATAACACGGACATATCTCAGGAGAGTATTCTTGCTCACCTTGTCACGGTAAAGGATATGCCGAATTTCGGCTGTCTTGGATATAAGTCGGATGAAAACAAACACAGCTACGCAAAATTAACGGACGATAAAGTAAATGCTTTCTTTGATGTTCTGTCAGAAATGGCGGGATATGTGTTCGTTGAATGTACGGAAAATGACGATGATCTCATATCGAGAAAAGCCATTAACTGTGCAGATTCGGTTGTACTTGTTCTTTCACCCGATTTGAAAGGTATGACCTATTACACCGCAAACAAAGGACTTTTCGGCAGTGATGATGACAGAAGTTTTAAGGTTATAAACTCAACCGACAATGACCTCTTTCTGCCGATTGAAGATGTGAAAGCACATCTCAAAAATGTGTCCTGCACCTTACCTTATTCCAGACAGGTAAGACAGCAGCTTCTTGACGGTCAGTTATATATGAGAGTAAACGACAAGAAGTACCGCAAAGAACTCTCAAATCTCATTTATCAAATAATGTAATAAAGAAAGGAATTATAATCTTATGAAAAAATTTATTTGTATTCTTACCGCACTTTCAATTCTTGTATGCTTCACTGCAGTAACCGCCTATGCCGCTGAAACAACCGAAACACCTGCAACCGACAGCACGGACACCACACTTCCCGAAAGCACAACCACGGACAATGCAGACGGCGAAGATACAACCGATGTCAGCAACCCCTCAACAGAAGATACCACAACCGACAGTTCTGACGATGAAACAACTGACGGCTCTGACGATACAACAAACGAGGATAACTCTGACACAACAGAAACTCCCGAAAACGGTGATACAACAGACACACCCGCCGACGGTGATGAAACAACAGACAACACCGAAACACCCGATGACAGTACAACAGATGACGGTAACACCGATGAGGAAGCAACTCCCGGTGATGCAACAACCGATGACGGTGCAAACGGCGAAGGTACTACAGATGAAAACATCGAAAACAATGACAATCCCGATGAAGATAATGCTGATAACAATGAAACACCTACTGATACTCCCGATGAAGATACCACGGACGGTGACGGCGTCGGCGATGCAGGTACAATCATTGAAGGTGATGACACTGATAATGATAACAGCAATAACGGAACACCTAACCCCGGTGATGAGGTAATCACAATTCCCGATGACCTTAATAACCTTATCGGCGGTATTCTCGGCGGTCTTGTAAACGGTGAACTTGATGGCGATAACAACGGAAATAACAATACTGCTCCCGACGGCTACAACAACCCTGACATTCCCGACACAGGTGCCGAGTCAGCAGTTCCCGCTATCGCTACACTTATCACATCTGCTGCAACCGCAGTAGGCAGTATTCTTTTCAAGAAAAAGAAAGACGGCACACTTTTTTCAAAGGGAGAATAAGAGATGATACAGCAAAACATTGATTTTGAGCCTATGCTGTCAATGGTGCAGGAACACATCTCCTCCCGATATGCAGCGGCTTTGACCGACACAAACAAACTCTCACAGTTAAGGTCATATATCGAAAAGTTTGTCCGTGATTCCAATTATACTGTTGAAGGACTTACCTTTTCAGAACTTTGCGATAAGCTGTATTCCGAAATGGCGGAATACTCAATTCTCACAAAGTATCTTGGCAAGGATAGAATTGAAGAAATCAACATAAACGCTTGGAATGATATTGCTATTACCTACACAAACGGTAAAACAGAAAAGGCAAAGGAACATTTCTATTCACCGAGCCACGCAGTAGATATTGTAAAGCGTTTGCTTCACCACTCGGGAATGATTATCGACAATTCCACACCTATGTCACAGGGACACTTACCCAACAATACCCGAATTACTGCTCTCAAAGAGCCTATTGTTGATGATGAAATCGGCGTAAGCGTTTCAATCAGACTTTTGCATCCTTCAAGAGTCAACAAGAAAGAGATTATCAAATCGGGCAATGCCACCGAGAAGATGATGGACTTCCTTTGTATGTGTTTGAGATACGGTGTATCCACCGTTGTAGCGGGTGCAACCAGTTCGGGTAAAACAACACTTCTTAATGCTCTTTTATCCACTATCCCCAACGGTAAGCGTGTGTTTACCATTGAAAGCGGTTCAAGAGAATTAAGTCTTGTAAAAACAAGGGGCGGAAAGGTAGTGAACAATGTTGTTCACACCTTGTCCCGTCCTTCCGAAAATGAAACTTATGACATAACGCAGGAAGACCTTGTTGTAGCTTCACTTCGTTTCAATCCCGATATAGTATGTGTCGGCGAAATGCGAGATGTTGAATGTTATTCAGCAGTTGAAGCAAGTCTTACGGGACACACGGTTGTATCAACAGTTCACGCATTTGCGGCAGATTCCGCACATATGAGAATTGCCCTGCTTTGTCAAAAGCGTTTTCCCATTGATTTCAAGACCTCACTTATGCAGGCAGGTCAGGCATTCCCCATTGTCGTATATACTCATAAACTTGAAAACAATCAAAGAAAGATAATGGATATTTCCGAATGTGAGATACTTCCCAACGGTGAAAGACTCTATCACACCTTGTTCAGATTTAACATCACCAAGAACGAGATAGTGAACGGCAGATATGTAACCGAGGGATATTTTGAACAGCCGGAGATAATGTCAGACAACCTCAAAAGGAAACTTCTTCAGTTTGGCGTTCCGCAGGAGGAACTCAACAAATTCTTGAAGAAAGGGGCTGAATATGAATGATTTTTCCGATGATAGCCTCTGTTTTTCTCATTATTGCTATTGTCTGTTTTCTCGGCTTAACGCCTACACAGATTTCAGATGACTTAATGAAGATAACAACCCCAAAGAGTTCCTTGCGAGAAAAAGCGAGAGCTTTGAGGGCGGGCAAAAAGAAAAAAAGCCTGGGCAGCAGGCTCATTTATGTTCAGTCAGCACTTGAAGCAACGGGCAAATCAGGCAAGTTTGCCCTTGTCTGTTCTGCCTCACTTGTCCTTTTGGCGACAGGTGCGGTTGTTGCTATCCTTATTGATAACGTATTCCTTGTTCCCGTGTTAGCTGTTGCGTTTGCGATGATACCTTTTATATATGTAAGAAACACTCTGTCATATTACAACAAACATATACAGGACGAGTTGGAAACAACTCTTTCAATCATCACAACCTCATACAACAGAAACTCGGATATTGTTTCGGCGGTAAATGAAAACCTTGCATATATCAGACCTCCGCTGAAAGAGTGCTTCACAGCATTTGTGGGTGATGCTATGGCTGTTTCATCAAACACAAAACAGGCTTTGAGAAACCTTAAATCAAAGGTCGATAATGAGATATTCCACGAATGGTGCGATACTCTCATTCAGTGCCAAGATGACAGAGCTCTCAAAGATACTCTGTTGCCCATAGTTACAAAACTCACCGATGTCAGAATAGTAAACAGCGAACTCAACACAATGATGTCAGCGGTAAGAACGGAATACTACACAATGGTAGGTCTTGTTGTAGGTAACATACCCCTGCTCTATGTTCTCAACAAGGATTGGTTTCACACTCTTATGTACGAAACTGCGGGTAAGGTTGTACTCGGCGTATGCGGTGCGGTTATTCTTGTAACCTATATGTTTATGCTCAAATACACAAAACCCGTAGAGTACAAACGGTAAAGGAGGCGGTTAAATGGTTGGAGTTATAACAGGAGTGTTCTGCGGTATTGCCGCATATTTCATCTTGGCAGACATTTACCGCATTCCGTATATGCGAACTTCAAAGGCTGTCAATAACCTTGCAAAACAGCAGAAGGAAAAGACAAGCAGCCTTGATGTATGGCTTTCTAACATAGCCTCATTTATCGCAAAGAAAATACACCTTAACGAGTTCAAGCGTATGCAGCTTGAATCAGATTTGAGAACGGCACAGATGAACATTTCACCCGAAATGTTTATGGCTAATGCTATTGTTAAATCCCTTATTGTCGGTATTTTCGCAATACCGATGCTTTTCATATTCCCCATTCTCTCTCCCGTAATTCTTTTTCTTGCGTTCATTCTTTACCGAATGAATATGAAAGGAATTGCAAACCGAATTAAAGCAAAAAGAGCAAAAATCGAGTATGAGCTTCCCCGCCTTGTATTTAAGATTGAAAAGAGTATATCTCACAACAAGGATGTACTTGGTATGCTTAAATCATTTGCACCTCACGCTTGTCCCGAACTCAAACACGAGCTTGACATTACAGTAGCGGATATGCGTTCCGGTAATCTTGAAGTTGCCATAACAAGACTTGAATCAAGAGTAGGCTCACCGCTTATGAGTGATGTATGCCGAGGACTTATTGCTCTTGTCAGAGGTGACGATAACACGGTTTATTGGTCATCTCTCTCAATGAAGTTTGCGGATATTCAAAGACAGCAGTTAAGGCTTGAAGCACAGAAGATACCAAAAAAGACAAAGAAACTCTCAATGAGTTTGCTTGTCTGCTTTATGCTTATGTATGTTGTTGTCATCATCTCACAGATTATCAGTTCTGTCGGCGTTCTTTTCGGATAACGGAGGTGAAAGGATATGAAGAAACTTATTACTTCCCGAAAGGGCGAAGGCTATATTGATGTAGCTATCGGCTTAATTGCACTTATGATGGTGCTTGTAGTAACCCTTAACATCTATTCCTTTTTAACACTCAAGCAGGATATGGACGAGATCTGCGGACAGCTTATTGAAACTGCCGCATTTACAGGCTCATTCGGTGATGAGTTTGAGGAACGGTGTGAGGAACTCAAAGGCACTTTCTTTGATTTTGATGTAACCACTTCTGCAACAGAATACTATAACGAAACATACAAGCGGGTGCAGCTTGGAGATACGATGACTCTGACAATCTCTGTTCATACCTATGTGCAAGGTGTCGGAGCTTTTAAAATACCCATTACAGTACAAAGTACAAGGTCGGGTATTTCGGAAAAGTATTGGAAGTAGGTGACGGAAAATGAAGATATTAAAAGACACCAAGGGCGAAGGCTATGTATCAATATGTGTACTAATCATCGTAATTGTCGCTATCTTCTCAAGCATTTTCACTTATGCATCCGCAATCTCGGTTATCAATGTCACACGGGAAAACAGCAAGGTTGTTTTGGATAACTTCGTCACCACAAACTCCACTCTCATATTCAACAGTATAAAGCAAGGTAACGACTACACCGAAACACTTGATTTCCCCGAATACACAGAAAAGCTCTGTGAATTTTGCACATTGGATTTATCTGCCGATACGCTGTATAGTTATGACACAGACGGCAATCTGCAATATTCAATGACACTTCCTCAAATAAGTTTTCAAAAGGATAATCAGCTTGAAATATGTGTCAGATATACCGTTTCTGTGCCGATACAGTTTGCAGGGAAAACGGTTACGACTGCAAATGTACCGATAGAAATTGTATCAATATTAACCGAAAAATTTTAATTGTTT
>JAZQHB010000022.1:0-2981 GCA_045540355.1 Acutalibacteraceae bacterium
GGTAGGGTGATATTTTCTTTGCTTTGTTGTTCTAAGGCAAGATCGGTGATTTTATCAATGGTTTCATCATCCATAATGATTTTCATAATTTGCTGTAAAACCAAGGTTTCAAGAACATCCTTTGTATGTCCCTTTTTCTTATCACAACCTCTTTTTCGCTTGGCACTGATACATCGATAATATCTGTATTTTGAGCCGTTCTGACTCGTTCCTATTTCGCCCACTAAGGCAGAGCCGCAATTTCCGCAAAAAAGCTTTGTTGTCAGAAGATAATCATCTGTGGCTTTGTGCCTTGCAGGTGCCCGTCTGTTTTTAGCGATGGCTTTTTGCACAGCGTTGAACAGTTTGTCGGGAATGATTTGCGGTATCTCACCCTTATTGATAATATCGCCGTATCTATATTCGCCTAAATATCTGCGGTTTTTCAGAAGATTGGTCATAGTGGTAATTGTCATCTCTGTTCCCCAAGTGTTACGCATACCCTTTTCATTCATAGATTTTACTAACTGTTTTATAGTCATACCCTCAAGATACATTTTGTAGCATTCAAGTACAAAAGGAGCTGTTTCGGGGTCAATCACATATCTTCTGTTTTCATCAATCTTATATCCGATTGTGAGAGTGCCGCCGTTGAATTTGCTTTTAAGTGCATTTTCGTGAAGACCTCTTGTAACTTTTTCTGCAAGTTCGGCTGAATAGTATTCCGCCATACCTTCAAGCAGAGATTCAAGAAGAATACCTTCAGCTCCCTGTGATATGCTTTCCGTTGCAGACATAACCTTAACACTATTTTTCTTGAGAATGTTTTTGTAATGTGCAGAGTCGTAACGGTTACGGGCAAAACGGTCAAGTTTCCAAACGAGTACAACATCGAAAAGTTTCTGTGCACTGTCCTTTATCATTTTTTGAAATTGTGGTCTGTTATCTGTTTTTGCTGACAAGGCTCTGTCAATATAGGTTTCAATAATTTTGATACCTTGTCTTTCAGCATAAGCTATACAATCTCTTATCTGTCCTTCAATAGATTCTTCTCGCTGACTGTCGCAAGAATATCGTGCATAAATTACTGCTGTCATAAATTTGTTCCTCCTTTATTTTTAGGGGTGCAGATTTTTTCTACACCCCATTATTAAATTAAACAGCCTTTTTAGTCAAATGTGTGAGCGGTTCAGGCTCACTTTTTTCGTTTCTTTTTTCTTCGTAATATTTAATAATATCCGGCATAACGCAACGGGCGATAGTTTCAAGTGCTTCTGCAGGAATGGTGCATTCCGCACAATAGCTCTCCATTATCCTGGAGCACAGCACTTTAATCGCCTTACAAAACAACTTTAAAGTTTCCATCAGCATCACCTCGCATCCCTATCCCTCTGTTTAATCAGAAACTTCCTGTAATACTCACAAGCCTTCATTACAAATTCCTCAAGCTCTTTTTTATCTGCCCTCGGTGAAAACTGCTGTAAGCGTTCAAGAGGAAACTTTATTGTTTCTCTTTGGTTCGCCTTATCTTCTTGCATAATCGTTTCAATCTGTTCTGTGTTAAATTCATTGCTCTGACTTAACTTTTTGAAACGGACTGCCTGTGAGAATGACGGTGTGCGTTCTTCTTCCTCTATCGTGCCGAGAAGAGCATACTGCTGTTCATCCGTTAAATATGAAAGCTCAACAGCAGGAGTGAGTGCGATTTTACCTTCATCAACAAGGTCAAGCAGTTCAGGGATAAGATTTGTCAAACGGATATATCTCTGCACCGTTTTATAGCTCTCACCTGCATTTTCTCCTATTGCTGACAAAGTGCGATTGTCGTCAGACTTCGGGACAGGTTGTCCCAAAGTTAAATCGTTTCTCTTGCCCGGCGATTTAAGAGCCTCATACTTCAGCTTATACGCAAATGCCTTCTCGCTCGGTAAAATATGTTCTCTGTGCAGATTGCTGTCAACAAGCATGATCGCCGCTTCATCACGGGTTATGGTGTAAATTAAAGCAGGGACTGTTTTCGTCCCTGCCTTTACTGCTGCGTGTAAGCGTCTGTGTCCGCTTATCACCTCATATTCTTTTTCTGCTTCTTCAATAGGTCTGACAATTATCGGAGATAAGATGCCTTGTTCCTTAATGCTTTCTGTGAGCAGTTCCATCTCCTCGTTGTCTAATACTTTATAGGGGTGTCCCTCAAATGAATGAATTTTTTCTGTCGGTATATTTACCGGTGCCTTTAATTTTTTACTTCCCATTTTTAATAGCCTCCTTTTTGATTTTTCTTATTTGTTTTTCGAGGTTATTGTCATAATGTACATAGTGCATACGGTGTAAGCTTCTGTCTGTTTCGTACATCATTTCCTTTACAGCTTCAAGTTCTTCACCTATGGGTGTATTCTTCAAATCGTATTTCAGACAGAGATTTCCGATTATAGATCCGACCTTCCTAAATACCACAAGAAATTTTATAGCCTCTTTGGTAGGTTTCTCTTGTATCGGATAGCCTGCTATAATGTACCGCAGAAGTGCTTCTTTCGGGAAGAAGCTTCTTTTCACATAATCCTGTATTTTTTCGTAGTCCTCGTTAGTTATGCGTACCGCTATTCGGTTGTTTCTTGTTCGCATTGTTTCATCTCCTTTTTAATTTCAGGTATCAGCTTTTCAATGTCCCTTAATGCTCTCCTCAGCATCTGAACATCAAAAACTACTTTATGCCACAGTCGGTCTGCGACACTTTCCACTCGGTCAAGAATCAGCTTCAATGTTAAAATAAACTCTGTGTAGTTCATTTTCGGTGTAGGCATCATTTTACTTTCTCTGATTTGTTTTCGTACAAATTCTGACCGTGTGAGCCTTAACGATGTGGCATCCGAATCAAGCTCTTTTAATTCTTCATCGTCAAGGTAACAGTACAAGGTTTTTGTTAATTTCATTTCTATCCTCCTTTCATCGGGTGTTAGGGTGTCCTTAACAAGCGGATTTGTATGCACAAATCCAGTGCTTGC
>JAZQHB010000023.1:0-25430 GCA_045540355.1 Acutalibacteraceae bacterium
CGTTATGCAAAAAAAGAGAGAAAGGTAGGGGTTGAAGAAACATCAGAAGGTTTGATATATGATAAGTTTTATAAAATACTTATAAGAGTATTGAAAGACCTTAAAGATGATTCTGATAGCGAAGATTAAAATATGGACTTAGTGATAGAACTTAATAATTAAACGCACATCGTTAATTATAAATACGATGTGCGTTTTAATTATTGATTTGAAATTATCAATAAGAATTTTTGGTTAGTATTATTCATTAGTAGATGTCCATTTAATATTTATATGTTTATCGCTTTCAAAATTGTTCTTGGCAAATCCGATGCCGAAATATGACAATGTTGCTGCCCCCAAGGCTACAATGTCAGCACGAGAATTGCCAAATATGATTTTACAAGAATTAGAAGATGTTGACAACCCGGTTGCTAATTTTAATCTATCGACCTCATATTTTAATGGCTCTATGCCATTAAGAATCCTACCACTAAGCACGATAACGTCTAAATTTAAAATGTTAATCATCAAATTCATTAGGTGCATAATATAAGCTTTTAATAATTTGTAGCGGTAAGTATGTTCAGGCAAATGTAAGAGTTCATCGTCTGACGTATTATTTATATAAGACTCCTGATCATATGCATTAAATACTTTTGTTCTAATTTGATTTTCTAAACAGTTTTTAACGCCACAATAACAATAATGAGGATGTTCTTGTTGCTTTTTTTCTACTTCATTTTTTTCTTCTAATTCCTTAGAGGTTAAATTGTTATTAACAAAACTTAAATCGGGTGGAAATAGATGACCAATTTCACCAACAGAATTACAAGACCCATGAAGCAATTTATTATCAATAATTATTCCCATACCAAGTCCTATTCCAAGATAAATACAACTAATATTTTTTTTGTTTCTATATTGATAATAAGTTTTACTTGAATATAAACTTTCCTTTTCGAAAACTGTTACTGCTTCCGTATCATGTCCAATAATAAAAGATATTTTATTATTGTCTAAAATATTCAATATACGAATATCAAATAATTCTATAAGAGAGGTTCCTACCAATCTTGATAAGTTTGGACTGAAACTCATTTTAAAAGTTTCGTCTTCGGAAAGACTATTACCAAAGACACCTGGAAAAGTAACTCCTATTCCCAAGAGATCAAAATCGGTTGAAGTTTTAAAAAAATCAATGACATTGAACAAAATTTCATTACATAAATCAGAAATTCCCGTTGGAATATCGGGGGTATTGTAGCACACATATCCTTGTTCTAAATTGACGCTTTTATATTGGCAAACTTTTTTTAAGGAATCAAAAAGAGGATTAAAATATACATAGCAATCTAATTCTTTAATCGGTTTTAGATCGAAAGAAAGGATGCTAAATTTAGTTTCTGA
Source organism: Acutalibacteraceae bacterium (assembly GCA_045540355.1). Classification (GTDB taxonomy): domain Bacteria; phylum Bacillota; class Clostridia; order Oscillospirales; family Acutalibacteraceae; genus RGIG2945. The sequence continues at coordinate 1,390 of JAZQHB010000023.1, forward strand.
ACCACCAACAGCGATTCCTACGAAAAAACCGTATGTAGATTTAACTTCATATATTCCGTCTGAAGAAATAAAAACAGGACTATTTTTTTGTGCTAATACATTCTTTAAGGATGCGTTAACAGTAGGCCAAGATGTTTCCATTGCCTTGCTAAGATATCTTTTATCGCTTGTGTGACATCGTCTAACAGCATCAATTAGAGGGGCGTTCTTTTTTAAAATATCAATCTTTTCTTTAACATCTAAACTCATATAAATCACTTTCATACAATGTATTTTAGTGTATATTACCATTTTTTTTAAAAAAAATCAATATATTTTATTTAAAAAATATATATTACGCATCAGAAATATGCTATTTTTTACGGCAAATAAAGAGTAAATTTAGCACTATATCATAATAAAAATGGTTATTTATTTTTTAATTGCAAATGTCATGTATTTAAATGTATCTTTCTTAATAATTTCACTGAGGATGTGATGAAAATATCATTCATATTACCAGAAGCTATTAAAAAAACAAGAGAAATGGACCTGCTGACTTATCTGAAATTCTATGAGCCTAACGAGCTTAAAAGACTTTCAAGAAAAGTTTATTCCACTCGCACTCACGACAGTTTGAAAATATCTAACGGACGGTGGATGTGGTGGTCAAGAGGTATAGGTGGCAAGAGTGCTCTCGACTATCTCATTAAAGTCAAAGGAATGCAATTCCTTGATGCGGTAGGTTTAATTCTCGACACACAGACAGTTATATCAAAGGAGGTTTATCACAAGGCAAAGCCGCCTCCCAAAAAGTTTTCTCTGCCGAAGAAAGCAGAGAATAATGACAAAGCAGTTTCATATCTTATGAGCCGAGCAATTTCCAGAGAAGTCATAGACTTTTTCATTGACAAGGGTATGCTTTACCAAAGCTCTTACCGAAACAATGTTGTCTTTGTCGGCTGCGATGAAAAAGGAACTGCAAGATACGCCACAATGCGTTCAACAAACACAAAAAGATTTTTCTGTGATGTCAGCGGAAGCGATAAAAGATTTTCATTTCGTCTGACACAAAAGGATGCAGATACCATTCACATTTTTGAAAGTGCAATAGACTTACTTTCATATATGACAATAGAAAAAATGCAAGGCGCTGATTTAAAAGATCAGTGCCTTGTTTCTCTTTCCGGCGTAAACATTACAAAGAAATTTTCTGTTGTACCCCTTGCTCTTTCATCGCTTGTAGAAAAGGGCGAAGGAATAAAAACAATTCATCTTCACCTCGATAACGATGAGCCGGGACAAAAGGTTCAGAACATCTTTCAAAAATTTTGTCTGAGAGGTATGAAGTTATAAATCATATTGTACCTTACGGAAAAGATGTGAACGATTATCTGTGTCATTTGAAAAATATCAATAAAAATTTTAATGAAAGGTCTGATGTCTTATGAGCGAATACAAGGTAACTATTACCGAGAAGTTGAAAAAAGATGTGTATGTAGAAGCGAGCAGCTTGGAAGAAGCACAGCACATCGCAACAGAAAATTGGTACAAGGGTGATTACATTCTTGATGCCGATGATTTTTCTGAAATCAATTTTGATGCGGAAGAAGTTGAGCCGCAGGAAAAAATAAAAGTTGTTCTTTTGCAGCCGGGAAAGATTGCAAAGGTAGCAGAGATTGATTCTTCTTACGAATCGTTTAAAGAAATTGTCGGCGGAGGAATTGATATGTATCAGCTTGACAGCAGAGTTGTTGTTCATAACCGTGACGGCAAGAACGACGGCTTGGATTATTGCCGAGCTATGCGTGATGAGAACGGACGAGTGCTTGACATTATTGCCGGCACCTGTTTCGTTTGCGGAACAGCGAATGATAACGTATCAAGTCTTAACGAAGAAGAAATTTCAAAGACCTTGAAAGAATTTAAGCTTCCCGAAAGATTTTATTCCATTGGTGATGAAATCAACGCTATCCGTTTCAATCCCGAAAAAGATCTGAGCAGATAAGGAGGTGATGAAAATGAAAGAGTACAAAGTTATTGTTATGCAGGTCAGAAATATTGATATGAAGGTTATGGCTCGCTCCGATAAGGAAGCGGAAAGAAAAGTCAAGGACATCGTAGAGAACACTGACCTGCTTACAAAGTGTGCCGGTGACGAAGCTACGCTCATCAAAGCCTTCACCGAAGGTGAACACAACACGATTACGTGTGATGCGGATTGTGAAAATTGTCCTATGGACGATTACGAGGAATGCCTCATAGACGAACTCTATTAAAACAGCAAAAATGATGGCATTAGTATTAACAAGCAATGGATTTGTCCGGACAAATCCGCTTGTTTAGGGGGTAACCCCTAAAAGACCCCAACGAAAGGAGGAAATGCCAATGAGCACAGCAGCATCCGTATGTCTATTTCTGCTCGCTATCACTTTAAATATTGCAGGAGCAGTTACCGTTGCAATTTTTAAAAGGAAAGGATTGATACCGTGCGAAGTAGACCTATAAGATTTGAAGTTTGTTTCAATAAAAAGGAATACGAAAACCTTTGCAGACTTTGTAAGGAAACAAAATTGAATAAAGGAAGGCTCATCCGTCTTTTAGTTGAAGGCTATGTACCGCCGCAGGCTCCGCCTGTTGATTATAAAAAACTCATTCGTGAAGTCAGAGCTGTCGGTAACAACATCAATCAGATTTTGTTTTATGTAAATACAAACGGAATTTTAAATGTACCTGACTTAAATGTAGAGCTGAAAAAATTAAGAGAAGTTGAAAAGTTTATCCGTGAACATTACGAAGCAAAGAGGTACTGATTTGGCAACGGTTAGTCTTTGGAAAGTTGATAACAGGCTCGACCATGTGATTAACTATGCAGCAAACATTGAAAAAACCTCTCTTAAAGACAAAGAAGATTTAAAAGATGTACTCGACTATGCAACAAGGTCATCGAAGACAGAAAAGAAACTTTTTGTTAACGCTCTTAACTGCACTCCTGCCTCTGCTTACGAACAGATGCAGGAAACAAAAAAAGAATACGGCAAGAAAAACGGTATATTGGCTTTTCACGGTTATCAATCTTTTGCACCGGGTGAAGTTACGCCCGAAGTAGCACACGAAATCGGAATGAAGTTTGCAGAGCAAATGTGGGGTGACAGCTTTGAAGTAGTTGTAGCCACACACCTTGATACCGATTGCTGTCATAATCATTTCGTCCTTAATTCCGTTTCATTTGTTGACGGAAAAAAATATAACTCTTGTAAAGCAAACAACAGACGAATGAGAGAATTGTCTGACAATCTTTGCCGTGAGTACGGTCTATCTGTGATTGAAAATCCCGGACCTTCAAAACACATAAGCCGTTATGAGTATATGGAGGAAAAGGCCGGTAAGATTACAAAGAATGTAATCTTCAGAAAAGATATTGATGAGTGTATTCTTCTCTCAGAAAATGAAAATGATTTTTTCAGAGAGATGAGAAAGAGAGGCTATACATTTGATTTCAGTCACAAGTATGTTACTCTGTCGCATCCGTTGTTTCCGAAAGCAAGACGATTAAGAAACCTCGGACAAGAGTACGAACCCGACAGACTTGCCGAGCGTATCGAAGAAAACATACGAAGAAAAAAGGTTGACCTTCCCGAACAGGATAACACTGTTGAAGATTACCTTGAGGATTTGGACAATGAAAATTATCAGCAGGTCTATGTTCGTTTCGTTACGGTTGTAAAGATTGTTAAGACAAGACCTGAAAGAAACAGAGAATTACAAAAGCGATTCTTTCAGGAGGTCAGAAAGCTTGACCGTCTGATTGAACAGCAAAATCTTTTGTGTGACAACGATATTGAAAGCTACGAGCAGTTAGAACAGTTCAGTTCTTCTCGTAAGGATGAATTGACAGAGCTTACAAAGGCAAGAGATATTCTTCGTAACAAACTTAAAGTCGCAATAAGAAGCGGTGATGAAAAAGAAGAAAACGAAATCAGAGAACACATCTCCAATCTCTCCGTAATGATTAAAAAGCTGCGGAGAGATATTGTTATTTGCGACAGAATTGAAAAACAAAAGCCTGTAATTGACGAGCGAATAGAGCAGGCTAAAGAATCTAACAGCAGGAAGGAGTTGATGAATTATGAACGCATCAGGTGATGCTGCCGAACAAATTGTGCGAATGACTTTGGAAGGAGTTCAGGTGGCTGCAAAGATTACGGGTGACAATGTAGAGCGTCTTGCCAACTTGCTTATTATCGCAATGAAGGATAATTCTAATACTTCAGTAGGTAAAGCTTCTCTTACAAAAATGCTTAAAACAAATAAGCCGATTAAGGTTTTTGAAATCAAAGACGAACACCTCAGAAAGTTTTGCGAGGAAGCAAAGCGTTACGGGGTTATGTATCATGTTCTCAAAGATAACAAAGCCAAAGACGGTAAGTGTGACATTATGGTAAGAGAAGAAGATGCAGAAAAGGTCAACCGAATTTTTGAACGCTTCCAGCTCGGTACACCAAATCAGATGACAATACGAAAAGCGGTTAAGAAATCTATGGAAGGCAGACAGGATGTGCCCAACAGAAGTACACCCGGTCAGATGCCGACTAATGAATTTATTGAACGGCTTTTCAGCAAAAAGCAACAGCAACAAGAGAAGAGTTATTCTACGAACCCTTCTCAGGCGAGGACGGAAAAATCCCGTCTGTCCGAGCCTACTTCCGTGAGCAGAGGAGCTCAGGGTTACTCAAGGGACGAAAGTGATGCGGCTTTGCGACCTTCTGTAAGAGGAAAGCTTAAACTTTACCAAGAAGAAATTGAAAGAGAAAAAGCAAAGGAAAAGTCCGCACCGAAGAAAAATTCACAAAGCAAAGCACCTACACATCAAAACAATAAAAATAAAAAGAAGAAAGGAAATAAAGAACATGTCAGAGGTTAAAGAAAATTCAAACGAAACTTTTAACAAAGACGATTGGAAAAAGCAGAGGCTGGAAAGCAGAGCAAGGGCTTATGAAATGCTTGAAGAAGGTACAAAGAGTTTAACTGACACAGATAAGTTCAAATCTTATCTTGATGTTCAGAGCCGCTTTGACAGATACTCTGTAAGCAACGCAATCTTGGTAACACATCAGATGCCCGAAGCGACAAAGCTCGGCGACTCAAAGTATTGGCAGGAGCAGGGCGTATATATCAACAAGGGTGAAAAGGCAATTACAATCCTTGAGCCGGGAAAAGAATTTACAAGAGAGGACGGCACAACGGGAGTTAGCTACAATGCGAAGAAGGTCTTTGACATAACACAGACAGATGCTGATGACACTCGCAGAAACAGAAAGCTCCCCAACGAAAACATACTTATTAAGATTCTTGTTAAGACTTCTCCCGTTCCCGTTGAGATAAGAAGTGATTTGCCCGAAGGCATTCCCGCAATCTATGATTCGGAAAAAAATGAAATCCATATTATGCAGGGTATGTCCGCAGAGGAAATATTCAGAGCACTTTCAAAGGAAATCGCTCACGCAGGTATGGACAAGGGCGAATACGACCGTGAAGCAAATGAATTCACGGCAAGAGCTGTTTCCTACATCACTTGCAGAAGAATGGGCTTTGAGCCTGAAAGCTTTGAAAAGAACGAGAAACTTTTTGAGGACAGAAGTCCGAAGGAAATCAGAAAAGAACTTTCAAAAATCCGCAGCGAAGCCAACTCAATTATTACATCGATGGAAAAAACAATCGAGGCAAGAGCGAGAAACAGAGATGCGAGATAAAGGAGTGTTAGTATGAGGTCACGAAAGCGTGTAATAGCTCTGGACGACTTTGAACACAACCTTTTGATTAACGGCTTTAACGAATTTCGCAATATGCTTCTTGAAGAAGAAAAACCGACAGAAGATGTCGATGAATTACTGCTGAAAATAATTGATGCACCTCTTGAAAAAGATAAGAGGAGAAGCGGATATGAAGCAAGATAGGTTATCTAAAAACAACCTTATACTTTATGCTTGCGGTTTAATACCCGTTTTATGGTTTGCTCTTTTAACGGCACCGTATATGGGTGAAGGTCTTGTAGGAATAATTGAAAACTTAAGTGTTGCATTTGCAAATCCTTTTAAAATATCCTTCTGTGAGGACAGTCTGAAAACTGTCCTCATTTTCATTGTGATATATGTCTTGGGTATCGGTATTTACATTTCAAGTGAAAGAAACTACCGCCACAGAGAGGAGCACGGTTCCGCTAAATGGGGCAAACCCGAAGTAATATCGAAGAAGTATATGGAAAAGAAGGATATATGTGCGAATAAGATTCTCACACAGAACACAGCTATCGGTCTTGACGGCAGAAAGCACAGAAGAAACTTAAACATATTATGTGTAGGTGGCTCAGGCTCCGGTAAGACCTTCCACTTTGCAAAGGTCAACATTGTAAACGCCAATACATCGTTTATCATTCTTGACCCGAAGGGTGAAATTCTCCGTGATACAGGTTATCTTTTAGAAGAAAAAGGTTACAAGATAAAAATACTTGACCTTATCAATATGGAGAAAAGCGACTGCTATAACCCCTTTGTGTATATCAGGGATGATAACGATATTCAGCGTCTTGTAACAAACATTTTCAAAAACACTACACCTAAAGGCTCACAGGCACAAGATCCGTTTTGGGACCAAGCGGCGAGCCTGCTTCTTAAAGCTATAATATCACTACTGCACTATGAGGCACCGCCCGAAGACCAAAATTTTCCGATGGTGCTTGATATGATAAGGCAGGGCGATGTCAGCGAGGATGACGAATCATTCAGAAGTCCTTTGGACAGATTATTTGATGAGCTTGAAAGCAATAAGCCGGGACACATTGCCGCAAGATATTATCGTTCTTACAGAAAAGGTGCAGGTAAAACCCTTAAATCAATTCAGATTACATTACTTGCAAGGCTTGAGAAGTTTGACCTTAACTCACTTGCTTCAATAACACAGAACGATGAAATGGAGCTTGATAAAATCGGTGAAGAGAAAACAGCAGTTTTCTGTCTTATTTCCGATAACGATATGAGCTTTAATTTCATTGTCGGCATGTTATATACTCAACTTTTTCAGCAGTTATATTATCAGGCTGATTTTGTTCACGGTGGCAGACTTCCTGTTCATGTTCACTTTGTGATGGACGAATTTGCCAATGTAGCACTTCCTGATGATTTTGACAAGCTTTTGTCAACAATGCGTTCCCGTGAAATTTCTGTATCAATCATCATACAGAATATGGCACAGCTCAAAGCTCTTTTTGAGAAACAGTGGGAAAGCATAGTGGGTAACTGTGATGAATTCCTCTACCTCGGAGGTAACGAGCAGAGCACTCACGAATATGTATCAAAACTCCTCGGTAAAGAAACCATTGATACAAATACCTACGGTCAGTCCAAAGGCAAAAACGGTAGTTATTCAACCAATTATCAGATGGCTGGACGAGAGCTTCTGACACCCGATGAGGTCAGAATGCTCGACAATAAATATGCACTTCTCTTTATCCGAGGAGAAAGACCCATTATGGATTTAAAATACAATATTTTAAAACATCCTAATGTTGATTTGACCGCCAACGGAAAAGCAGAGCCGTACGTTCACGGCTTCAATGACTATGTCTCAGGCGGTTTACGCTTCAGCCTCAAAAATGATGCTGAAGCAAAAGAAGAAGTAACGGAAGAAGAGGATTTCGTTATTTTATCAAATATTGAAGTTGAAGAAATTTTAAGAGAAATTTATAAGGAGGAAAAATCTAATGAAAAAAAGTAATTCAATCGTAAAATCATCAAAGTCACCCTTACAGGGTAATGTGAGAAAGGGATACAAGACCTATGTAGGCATTATCCTTTGCATCACAATGTTCTGCTCTCTCGGTCTTACAGCCTTTGCGGCTGATGATCCCGTAGCCGTTGTTAATAACCTTTCGACCTTCATCTTCGGTCTTATCCGTGCTGTCGGTATGATTATTCTCGGCTTCGGTGTTGTTCAGGTCGGTCTCTCACTCAAGTCGCATGACCCCTCACAGAGAGCAAACGGTTTCCTTACCGTAGCGGGTGGTATTATTATCACCTTTGCAAAGGAAATTCTTGACCTTATTACAGGTTAAGTAAAAAAATTATGTTACTTTTCGGGATTTACGTAACTATACGTATATAAGACAATTTTATATTTTTCGATGGTATTCGACATTAAACTCCTGTATAATCTTTAGAAGAGCCAACAGGAAAGGTAAGATGTATGATGCATAGTGAAAAAATTACAGTATGCTTTACCGGACACAGACTTCAAAAATTGCCTTTTGGGTTTAATGAAGAAGACCCTAAATGTATTAAAATGAAAAGAATGCTGCGCGGGAAGATAGAAGATTTGATTGTAAATCACGGCGCTTCCCATTTCATTTCAGGCATGGCTATCGGAGTAGATATGATGTGTGGTGAAATTGTGTTAGAACTAAAAAACGAACACCCGCATATTACATTGGAATGTGCTATACCTTGCCGAAGTCAACCTGACAAATGGTCAAATGAGATGAAGGACAGATATTGCAGTGTTGTAAATCAAAGTGACTGTAAAACAGTGCTTCAAGAACAATATACATCTGACTGTATGCACAAAAGAAATGAGTATATGGTAGAAAAATCTGAAATTGTTATTGCTGTTTGGGATGGTTCTAATTCAGGCACTGGATACACAGTAAATGTTGCCAAAGAAAAAGGAAAAAAGATATATGTTCTAAATCCCGAAAAGTTGTAAAACAACTTGTGCGATAATAACCCGTTTTCGCACATTGAAGGGAGGAATCCAATGGAATCAAGCAATTGGGTTGTCCAAAACCTGCAAAAAGCACTTGAAACTTGGAACGATAAATTAAGCGAAATATGGCTTTTAATAACACAGTCCCCGGAACAGTTCAAGGGCGGAGAAATATGGAATGTCATAACAGATATACACGGAGCATTACAGGCGATAGGTTATTCGCTTTTAGTGCTCTTTTTTGTTGTCGGCGTTATGAAAACCTGCGGCAGCTTTGCGGAAATGAAAAGGCCTGAAATTGCGGTCAAAATGTTCATCCGATTTATACTTGCCAAAGCATCCATTGACTACGGTCTTGAGCTGATGATGGCGCTAATTGAAATTGTGCAGGGCATTGTATCAAAAATAATGGCGGCATCGGGACTGAGTGCAGTAAGTCAGACGGTTTTGCCAGACAGTATTGTAACGGCCATTGAGGATTGCGGATTTTGGGAAAGCGTTCCCTTGTGGGCGGTAACTCTTATCGGCAGCCTTTTCATTACGGTACTGTCCTTCGTTATGATAATGACCGTGTACGGCAGATTTTTTAAAATTTATCTATACACAGCTATTGCACCCGTTCCTCTTTCATCATTTGCAGGTGAGCCTTCCTCATCGGTTGGTAAGAGCTTTATTAAGTCATATATCGCCGTCTGTCTGGAAGGTGCAATTATCGTGCTCGGCTGTATAATCTTCTCTCTGTTTGCAGATTCTCCGCCCGTAGTTGATGAAACTGCGGCGGCTGTTAATCAGGTGTGGAGTTATGTAGGCGAGCTTATCTTTAACATGATTGTCCTTGTCGGCACAGTCAAAATGGCTGACCGTGTTGTTAAGGAAATGATGGGACTTTAATCAAAACAGTCAAACGAATTATATCAAATCAGTAAAATGAAATACCTCAAATGTGTAAAATGAATAGTATCAAATTAGTCAAACAAAACGCCTCAAATGTGTAAAAAATATATTTACAAGCTTTTTTAAATATGTTATACTGTTCGTGTAAAAACTGTAATATAAGACAGGAGGTAATGTTCTGTGGAATATAAATCAAGAATTATTGATAATCTTCTTGACTTAAAACTAGAAGCTTTTGGTGCTACCTTGATAAAGGGACCAAAAGGTTGCGGTAAAACTACTTCTGCCAAACAGAAGGCAAAGAGTTTTGTAGAGTTTCAGGATGAAGAAGTAAGAGATAATCTTTTAGCTGTGGCTGAAGCTGCGCCTAAAAAACTTTTGATAGGTGAAAAGCCCAGACTTTTCGATGAATGGCAGGATGCACCTAAACTTTGGGGTACAATACGTAAGGATGTTGATGATACAGGGCTTAACGGACAGTATATACTTACCGGTTCAACATCTCAAATGGTGGAGACGCCACATACGGGAACATTAAGAATAAGTCAGCTTCTTATGTATCCTATGAGTCTTTATGAAAGTGAAGAATCAAACGGTAGCGTTTCTTTAATTGAGTTGTTTAACAATCCTGACAGTTTTGAAGCTTGCGAATCAGATTTAACCATAGACGATTTGATTTTTGCTATATGTAGAGGTGGTTGGCCGAGAGGCCTTTTAAATCAGACTTCACGTGCTAAACTTGAAATCGCAAAGGATTTATATAAGCAGACATACTCTGTTGATATTTCAAACATTGACAAGGTGAAACGAAATCCTCGTTGGGCACAGGCTATTTTGCAATCTTACAGCAGAAACATCTGTACTTTAGCTGAAACTAAAACAATAAAAGGTGATGTAAAAGCTAACTATGATGTTAGTGACCAAACTATATATGACTATATAGATGCACTCGAAAGATTGTATATCATAGATGATATAGATGCATGGTGTCCCGCAATTCGTTCTAAAACGGTTATTCGTGCTTCTAAAAAGCGTAATCTTATTGACCCTTCAATTGCGGTTGCCGCATTAGGTTTGTCACCTGATTATTTTAATACTGATTTTAAAACATTAGGTTTTCTTTTTGAATCTCTCTGTATTCGTGACCTTAAAATATATTCTTCTTCATTTGACGGAGCGATGTCATATTACAGAGACCGTTACGGTCTTGAAGCTGATGGTGTTTTACATCTTAATGACGGAAGATATGCTCTTTTGGAGTTCAAATTGGGCTCAAAGGAAATTGATGAGGGTGCTAAACATCTTTGTGAGATTGAAAAACTTGTTAAAGAATACAATGAGAAGGAGCAACAGTGTAAACTCAGATTGCCTGATTTGAAAATTGTTGTAACTGGCACTCAGTACGGATACAGAAGGCCTGACGGAGTATTTGTAATTCCTATAGGTTGTTTAAAAGACTGATATTTGATTTTAGCGTTCACTTAATGGTGGGCGCTTTTCTTTTTAAAGATTGGAGGAATGCTATTTGGAAGTAAAGATAAACCGTGAAATCGGTGACTATACCGAAAGTGTCTACTTCGGTCTGTCACTTCGTCAATTTATCTTTTCCATTCTTGCCTGCGGTGTTGCCGTAGGCTTGTACTTTTTACTCAAACCTTTATTCGGCATTGAACCCTTGAGCTGGGTGTGCATCTTGGGTGCGGCACCCTTTGCGGCAATAGGCTTTTTCAGTTGGCACGGTATGACAGCAGAAAAGGCTTTCTTTGCTTACCTTCGCTCTGAAATCCTTATGCCGAATGAACTTAAATTCAAATCAATAAACCTTTATGACGAAATAGAAAGGAGTGATAAGGATGTTCGACATACTCGGAAAGCTGAAAAGCCTCGTAGGAATAAGCGATAACTTCGGTGACGGTATGGCTGTTCCGAAGTCTGTGCAGGATGCAATCGACATAAGAGCAGTTTATCCCGACGGCATTTTTCTTGTCGGTAAGGACAGATATTCAAAGGTCTTTAAGTTTACCGATATTAACTATGCCGTAGCAAGTAAAGAGGATAAGGAAACAGACTTTTTTAAGTACAGCGATATTCTTAATTCTCTTGAAAACGGCGTTTCAAGTCAGCTTACAATCATCAACAGGAGAATAAAAAGCGAAGAGCTTAATAATCTTCTGCTTACCGAAAAGAGAAATGACGGTAAAGACGAGTTCCGCCGTGAAATCAATGAAATGCTTACAGGTCTTGCTAACAGTACAAGTGCCATTGTGCAGGATAAGTACATTACCCTCACAATTCAGAAGAAAACAGTAGAAGAAGCAAGAGCACACTTTAACCGTGCCGGTACTGATTTGATTGCACAGTTCTCACGAATAGGCTCAAAGTGCAGAGAGCTTGAGTTGACGGAAAGACTTCGTATCATTCACGATTTCTGCCGACCTGATGACGATACGGATTATCAGTTCGACCTTCGTGACACAATGCGAAAGGGTGAAAGCTTCAAGGACTATATATCTCCCGACAGCTTCGAGTTTAAGGGGGATTATTTCAAAGTCGGTGATAAATTTGCCCGTGTGCTTTTTGTAAGAGGTTATGCCTCTTATGTCAAGGATGAAATCATCCGTGTAATAACAGATTCCTGTAAGAATATGATTTTTAACTTTGACATTGTACCTGTGTCAACTCAGGAAGCACAGAAGTTTGTAGAAAAGCAGGCACTCGGTATTGAAACAAATATAGCAAACTATCAGAGAAAGCAGAATGCCAACAATAATTTTTCTGCAATCATTCCTTACGATATGGAACAGCAGAGAAAGGAAATCCGTGAGTTTTTGGATGATATTATGACACGTGACCAAAAGATGTTTAAGGTTGTAATGACCATTATGCACACGGCTGACACTCTCGAACAGCTTAACACCGATACTGAAACTATCGTAGCTGCAGGCGGTAATACCTGTCAGATTGGCACTTTAAGATTTCAGCAGTTGGAAGGCTTTAATGCAACGCTTCCCATAGGCACGAATAAGATCCTCGCAAGGCGTACTCTCACAACAGAAAGCCTTGCTGTTTTTATGCCCTTTAAGGTGCAGGAAATTCAGCACAAGGGCGGTGTGTGTCAGGGTGTCAATGTGATTTCTAAAAACCTTATCGTTGTCAACCGTAAGGAGCTTCTTAACGGCAACTGTATTATCCTCGGTGTTTCGGGTAGTGGTAAGTCCTTTACAGGTAAGGAAGAAGTATCCACACTTCATCTTACTACCGATGCTGACATCATCATTATAGACCCGGAAAGAGAATACAAAGCCTTGGTAGAAGCATTAGGCGGTCAGGTTGTTCAGCTTTCTGCGACAAGCAAAAATCACATTAACTGTCTTGATATTAACCAAGACTATGCGGACGGTGACAATCCCATAGCTCTTAAATCAGAGTTTATTATGTCGCTGTTTGAACAGATTATAGGTACGGACAAGATTGACGGTAAGCAGAAATCAATTATTGACCGTTGCTTTACAAATGTATATCGCAACTATATCAAGAGAAAGTACAAAGGTAAACCGCCCACACTTCTTGACTTGGTTGCAAACCTTAAAGAACAGCCCGAAGATGAGGCTCAGGAGCTTGCACTTAATATGGAGCTTTTCACAACAGGCTCACATAATACCTTTGCAAAGCAGACAAATGTAAACAGTGAAAACAGACTTCTTTGCTATGACATACATGACCTCGGCACACATCTTATGCCTATCGGTATGTTGGTTGTTCTTGACAGTATTCTCAACCGCATTACTAAAAACAGAGCAGAGGGCAGAGAAACATACATCTTCATAGATGAAATCTATCTTCTGTTCCGTCATCAGTACACGGCTGATTTCCTTTTCACTCTTTGGAAGCGAGTTAGAAAGTACGGTGCTTTCTGTACGGGTATTACGCAGAATGTGGACGATATGATGCAGAGCCATACTGCAAGAACAATGCTCGCTAACTCAGAGTTCATTATTATGCTCAATCAAGGCAGTACGGACAGAGATGACCTTGCTAATCTTTTACAGATTAGCGATGACCAGATGAAGCACATCACAAATGTTGATGCAGGTCACGGTCTTGTTAAGGTAGGCTCTGACCTTGTACCCTTTGAGCGTAAATTCCCCAAAAACACACAGCTCTATAAGTTGATGACAACTAAAATGGGCGAATAAAGAGAGACGGAGCTGTTATCAAGCGAAAACAGCTCCGTGTTTCTGATTATGTAAGTTGATATAAATTTTGATTTTTAAGTAAATTCATTTCAATAATAAATAACTTACTATTATATTTTTTGCATTTGTTTTCTGATAAAGTGTCTGCGATAGCATCTGCATCTATATTGTTTAAACAATTATGTAATTTGCAAATGATATTGTAACCGTCATTTGTTAACTTTGAGCGAGTAAGAGTGGAAGTTATAGGTCTGGAATCAACTATTCGCCTTATATTCTTATTTTTGTCTACATCCTGAGGTAGTTCTAGTTCCAGCCTTAATCGATCAATAAAATGACATAGAACTTGTATGTCATTTCTAAATGCAACTATACTATTTTCCTTTTCTATTTGTTCTTCTTTGAGTTTTTCTATCTTATTGAGATGTTTTTGCCAAAGGGCAGTAACCGCCAAACTTGATATAACACCGGATATGATTCCTATAATTATGTCTCTGATTATATCTAAAACTATTTCGTTCATCGTATATTCCTTTCTTTTAGCACTGTAAAATCTATTATATATTTTATTTAACTACAAATCAATATAAAAAAGAGGTGATAAAAATAAAAAATCAAATTAAAACCCGTGAGGTTGTTGAAAAGGTAAAAGAAGCGGCAACACAAACGCCAAATGCACAGAGCAGAAAATCATCCTTGACTAAATCTGCCGTGTCAAAGGCAAAGTCTAAAACCGAGGAAGAAGCTGAAAGGCAAGATGCTTCAAAGGATGATAATCCTTCGCTTGAACAGTATGCAACAGACAAGGTAACAGAAACAGGTAAAAATGCGGCTGAAAATCTTGTAAGCGGTACTGTATCAGTTACTAAAAAAGTTGCCCGTAAAGTAGGGAATAGTCGCAGAGCAAAAAAAGAAGCATCTTCTAACGGGGATAATCCACCAACAGAGGATATTTCCGAACAGCCACAGATAGAAGCGACCAAACAGGAGTCTCAAAGGCTGGAGCAGAAAAGCTCTACTAATAAGGAAAAGCCGACTGATGGTACACCTAAAGCTGAAACAAAAAAGTCCGTTGCTGATAAAAAGCAACAGACAAAATCCAAAGCAAAACCTGTTAATGAGGATAAACCCAAAGAAAGGTCTAATCCCCGTACCCGTAAGCAGTCTGCACCAAAGCAGAAAGCAAAGCGTGAGATACGTAATGTCCGTTCAGGTGACAAAACCGTTAAATCTGCTGATGTTGGAATAAAGCAAAGTGCGAGAAGTTTCGAAAACACATCAAGGCAGATTAAAACAGCACAGAAAGGTACAGAAGCCGCAAAGAAAAGTGCGGAAGTCACTGCAAAGGCGGCTAAAAAGGCTGAACACTCGGTAAGAGTTACTGCTAAAGCAACTGCGAAAACTGCTAAGAAAGTTGCAGAGGCAACAGTTAAAGCTGTAAAAGCAACCATAGCGGCAGTAAAAGAGCTTGGAGCCTTGATTGCTGCAGGCGGTACAACGGCAGTAGTTATAATCATTGTTCTTTGCTTGCTTGCGGCAATAGGTGGTACTTGTTTTGGCATATTCCTTTCCAACGATAAAACAACGGGAAGTGATATGACTATGACGCAGGCTATTTCTACTCTCACATCAGAGCATTATGCAAATCTGACAGCTTTCAAAGAAGGATTCACCTACGATACCGTTGAAGTACAGGGCGACTCCAACATTGAATGGAAAGATGTTCTTGCTGTTTATGCGGTAAAAACAACAACCTCCGAGGATAACGCTTTTGAGGTTGTAACCATCAATGAGGAAAAGTTAGAGTTGCTTCGTGGTATAATGAACGATATGAATAAACTAACTGGTGTAGTCACACCTAAAGTAGTTGCTCAAACTGTAGTTACCACCGATGAAGAGGGTAACTCAATAAAGACTACCGAATATGTCACTAAAAAGGTCCTGACTGTCAATATTATCCGTTTGTCGGCAGAGCAGATAATTGAGCTTTATAACTTTAATGACGAGCAGAAAAAGCAGTTGAATGAGCTTATGAGCGACGATTATACTGACCTTTGGAATGAGCTTATTGGCGGCAGTGGTGAAATCATTATGTCGGGTAGTTCGTGGGTAAGTAAAGGCTACTTTACATGGCCCTTACCCGAAACCTTTACCATCACATCATACTTCGGTACAAGAATTGACCCCATTTCAGGTGTTGTCAAAACTCACGGCGGTACTGATATAGCGGCTCCCGGAGGTACGCCTATTCTTGCGGCAGCTGACGGTACGGTAGTTGTGGCAAGCTATGATGCAGACGGTTACGGCTTCTATGTAAAGTTAAAGCACGATGATACCTATTCCACAATCTACGGACACTGTTCTGCACTTCTTGTTTCGGCTGGTCAGACAGTAAAGCAGGGACAGGTAATCGCAAAGGTTGGTTCAACAGGCTACTCTACGGGTAATCATCTTCATTTTGAGGTTATTCAAAATGGTGTAAGAGTGGATGCTTTGAATTATTACAACTAATATAATATTATTTTGCAAAATGCAAGACAGAGTTGCCTATAATCAATTCTTGTTAATTTCAGAAATATAGTAAACAATAAATAAGATGCTTCAGGACTGAGGCATCTTTTTTATTCATTGTAGTTTTATGACTCATTACATCGTTATTAAATTTAAAACCTAAAAATAATAAATACTATGTTAAAAGAAAATGGAATACAAGTATATTTTAAAACGAAGGAGATGGTATTAATGAAAACAAATTAATACTTTAGGTTTGTAATATAATAATTTATGAAAGGTGAGAAAACAAATGAAGTTAACAAAAAAGATAATAGCAGTATTTTTATCAATATTGACACTTTTCAGTATTTGCTCTCTTTCGACAACGGTGTTTGCGGCAGAGTATACTGAACAAAAAGCAAGAACCGAATATTTCAATTCAGCTCTTTCAGGTTATCTCAAAAATATTGTAGATACGGAAGATGCTGTCAGTATTTTTGAAAAGGAACAGGTCGATGAAGTAGTCGAAGAGGTACAAAATTCTTCCGTAAGTACATCAAGTGTTTTTTCTCTTCGTACTGCTTCAGTGCAGAGTACAGAAGAACCCGAAACTGCTAAAGAAACAGCAGAAGATTTGGATATCGACCATACCCGTCTTACTCTCGAACTTGAAGACGGTGAAAATGTTGCATATCTTTTCTCTGAACCTGTCAGTTTTATTGACGATGAAGGTAATCTTGTGTATAAAGATACCAACATCAATGCAGTTACAGATACTGTAATTTTAAACAGAGGTTACTCTTACGAGAACGGTGACAATGACTACAAAGCATATTTCTCCGAAGACTCATCAAAGGGTTTGCTTCTTATCGAGAAAGACGGCGAAGAAATAAGACTTGTTCCCAACGGAACACAATCTGTCGGTACAGTTAAACAGATTGAAAGTGATATGGAGCTTGTAGACAGCTTTGAGTATGCCGGTGTTTACGGAACAGATTCAGTCCTCCGTTTTTTACCTCAGCTTAATGGTTGTAAGGAAGAAATTGTACTTTCAAGTTATCAGGGTGTTTCTGACTTCTCATTCACCCTTTATACAGAAGAAGGAACTATAGCTGCAATCAATTCCAATGGTGAAGTTGAAATCATTGACTCTTTAACAAAAGAGATAATCACTACCTTTGTTGCGCCTTTTGCTTACGATTCAGCAGATGGTTTTGATGAAACAAGTGAACACTATACTGACTGTACATATGAGCTTGAAATGATTTCAGAAGGCAAGTATATTCTTACTATAAGCGTTCCCAAAGAGTATCTTGAAAGCGAAAGCACGGTATATCCCGTTATTATTGACCCGACAACAGATAATATTTCAATGACATACGATACTTCTGTGTATTCTGCACTCAAAGATTCCCCTCAAAACTCGAATCCTACGGCTTGTTTTGGCAAGACAGGCTCAAGCCAATACGGCAAAGGTCGCGCTATGTTTAAATTCAAAATTCCTTCTGATATAGAAGATTATGCAAAGATTTCTTCTGCTAAGCTTTGGTTAAGAGAGACAACGGGCAGAACAGAGACTATGTATGTTCGTCCTTATGTTATTTCAGAATCATGGGACAACTCTGTAACCTGGAGCACAAAGCCGGCATATAAGAGTACGATTACCTATCCGACAAAAAGCGACTTAGTTATGCCGAGAAAAAACATCAACAGCGCTTCAACGGATAAAGACGACAACCCTTATTGGTATGCATTTAACATTATTTACGCAGTAAAATCGTGGACCACTAACCATTCCAAAAATTACGGTTTGGTGTTTATTGCAGAATGTGAAGCATCAGACGGTGATTATTTATGGAGAGCTTTTGCAACGAAGGAACATACTACATCATCTTACCGTCCTTATGCTGTTATTAAATATACTAATGATACGACACCTCCTACTATTGAATCTATTAAGCCTAATACTGAAAAATGGACAAACGAAGCCGTCAGATTGACCGTTACTGCATCTGATAATGTATATAAAGAGGGCGGCATTTCAAAATATAGCTTTTTCTATAGTGACGATACTTGGCAAACCAAAAAGTATAAAGATTTTACAGAAAACAGAAAAGTATATGTAAGAGTTAAAGATTTGGCAGGAAATATATCTGAAAGAAAAAGCTACACTATTACTAATTATGATCCTGAAAAGCCAAAAGCAACTATAGCATTATCGCCTGAATCTTGGACGAATGGAAATGTTACGGCTACAATCAAGATGACTGATAATGCAGCTATTGCAAAATATACAATAAACGGTACAACCACTACACTCGATGCTGATGGCTCAGAGTGTATAACATCAAAAACCGTAACGAAAACATTTTCTGCTAACTCTACCGTATCTGTATCTGTTACGGATGCGGCAGGTAATACCTGTTCAACAGTAAGCAAGAGTATTACAAATATAGATAAAACTGCCCCTGTAATTGATAGTGTAGTTAAAAATTCTAATACGGAATGGTCAAATACTGATGTAAAGGTTACGATTACTGCAACTGATGCACTTTCAGGTATTGCAACTTCAAATGGATATAGTTTTAACAACGGAACAAATTGGCAGACAAATAATTATAAGACATATTCTAGTGAAGGAGTTCATACAGTAACTGCAATTGCAAAGGATAAAGCAACAAATACTTCAGCGAAAAAAACTGCAACAGTAAAAATCGATAAAACTGCTCCAACAGCCTCTGTTACAAGCTCCTCTACATCTGCATCAACAAAAGTTACAGTTTCAGCATCAGATGCTTTATCAGGTCTTCATTCAACACCATATAGCTTTGACGGCGGCTCAACATGGCAAGAGAGTAACACGAAAATCGTAACAAGTACTACTACTCTTTCAATTAAGGTGCGAGATAAGGCCGGTAACATAAAAACTTTATCACATACACCGAGTGCAACTTTACCGATAACTATAACTCCTTCAATCACAGATTGGACTAACAAGAATGTTCGTTTGACTGTAACAGGAACGGGTATAAGTCAGTATAAATTTGACAGCGGTTCATATTCAACGACAAATTATAAAGATTACAGTGGAAACACAACTGCCTCAATTACTGTAAAAGATACTAATGGTAAAACAAAAACTGTTACATATAAAATAATAAACATAGACAAGACGAACCCTGTTATCTCTGATGTGTCTCTTTCAGAGACAGAGTGGACTGATCAGGATGTATCAATTATCGTCACCGCATCTGACGCATTATCGGGATTACACTCAACAGCATACAGCTTTGACGGAGGAAAAACCTGGCAGGCAAGTAACACCCTTACTGTTTCGGAAAATGGTACATACAATGTTGTTGTGCGTGATAAGGCAACCAATAAAACAACATGGTCTGATACAATTAACATTGATTACATCGATAAAACTGACCCTGTAGTTCCCTCTGTATACGAACAAGACGGCACTCTTTACATCTCTGCGCCCTCTTTAGGCGAGACAGACGGCAGTCCCGAAACACTTAAATATCAGATAGGCGATAACAACGAAGACAATTATATAACGGTCGAAGGCAACAGTATTGAGCTTGATATAGTTCGTACTTATGATGTGCCCGTTTACGCTTATGTTGAAGACGGTGCAGGAAATAAAGCCGAAACCACATTCACCCTCGAAAATAACCTCGGCGAATACACTGCCTCATACACTGACATCGCTCTCGGTGAAGGTCTTTTTCCGGTAGAATTCGGCCGAACCTACACAAGCACCAACGGCTGGTTCTTCACCTTTGATGCGAATGTAGTCAAGATAGACGATAACTCTTATGTTTTCACGGACTTCTACGGTGAAAAGCAGTATTTTATTAAGAGCGGCGAAGGTAAGTATCTTTCCATTGATGACGAAGAATTGACGGTTAATTCTGATTCTTATGTACTTACTTACGGAGACATGACTTGCACCTTTGGTCTTAACGGCAAGATAAACCGTATTGTTACTGATTATCTTGATACGGCATACACTTGGAGTGATAATTCACTCACAATAACCGGCGGTGCAACTGTTACTTTTACAGATGGCAAGCCGACTAAAATCAATATTACCCGTACCGACAGCGAGGGTACGGCACACGCTAAAGAAGTTGACTATGTATGGACAGAGGGCAATCTCACAAAGTTTATTGATGCGGCAGATGTTGAGCATATTTATGCTTACGATGAAAACGGTCTCCTCACAATCAACGACACAGAAACCATAACTTATTCCGCTGAGGGCAGAGTAAAGCTGATTTCTCAGCCTAACGGTTCTTTTGTAAACTATCTGTACAACGATACAGCCGCAAACACAGAAATACCGAACAATATCGGTGCAGTAACAGTTCGCGACAGCAAAGGTGTGACAGATACTTGGTATTATGCTGATGGTGTTTATATTTCAAACACTCTTGATAGTTATAGCGATAATGCCCAATATGACCCTGATTTGGCAAAAATTGCGGCAGTTTTGGAGGACACAACAGAAGATATAATTTCTCCTGTTGCCTATGTTGTTGAAGAGCTGTCGGAGGATGAATCTGCTGACGAGACAAGCGGAGAAACCGACGAAACAGCTTCTGAAGATACCGCAACCGACGAAACTGCGGCAGAGGAAGAAGCCACCGCGGATGAAAGCGAAACAGAGGAAGAAGAGGTCACAGAAGAAACCGTTGCTGAAACACCTCTCTACGAGGAAATCGACGAGAATACTTACGCTTTCTATACCTATGACGAGCAGAAAAGGGTAACGGCTGAACTTGAGGTTTTAAAGGCAAATATCACTGATATTACTACCGCTACCTTTGAAAGTGCAGAGGCTGTTGCGGAAAGTAAGGTTACTTACGAGTATGAGAGCGAAACAGACGATAGTATAAAAGAGCAAATTTCTTATGTGAAATCATATGACACTGTTGTAATTGATGCAAAAGAATGTTATGATTATATTAACGGTGATGTTCAATCTCACTCAACATTTAAGTATATTGACGGCGTTGAAACAATCGTATACAACGAGGATTATGCTTACAACGAATACGGCAATGTTACAAGCCACAGCGAAACCACCTATGCAACAGAAGTTGATGCTTTTGATGTAACCTATACCACAAGCTATACTTATGATGTTTGGGGTATGTGTACAGGTACAACCGTTACCTGCAGTGAGGATGTTGATACCACAGTTACCGAATACGACCTTAACGGTGTAACCTTATCTGTAACATATAATGACGAAAAGGTTGTTTATACTTATACCGATTTCGGTACAGTAGATAAAGAAACTGTTGTTAAGATTGACAGTGAAACACAAACAGTTAAACAGGAAACTGATTATACTTATGATACTGTCGGTAACTTAATATCTTGTCTTAACCCCGACGGTGATACATCATATTATTACTATGATGCTTACGGCAACTTAACAAATCATAACTTCAACGGCTATTATTTCACCTATAACACGCTCGGCAGTATTTTAACCGCAAGTGTGAATGATGATGTTCTTGTAACTTATACCTATGAGGGTGCAGAACAAGAACTTTCATCCGTTCAGTATGCTAACGGACAGACCATTAATTATGATTACGATGAAACATCGGGCGAGCTTTTGGCGATTAGTCAGGGCGAAGAAACAAAATTCAGTTATTCGTATTCCACTGTTGGTGAAGATGAAATAACTACTCTTACAGATAATATAAACAATATTATCAAGGTTATTGAAAATGACAAAGTAACCGTAAAAGATAATACTGAGGCTAAAAACTTTATTTATTCCGTTGAAAACCTTTATGAAGATGAAGAAACACCCGGTAGCTTTAACGGTAAAAAGATAACTGTCGGCAGTGATATCTACACTCTTAAATCAGAGGAAAACAAGGATTCTTTCTATGTCGGTGGAACGGAAACAGAAGCTTTTGCAAAAACTTATGAGAATGACTATGCAGGAAATCTTTGGAAGGTTAATACTGCCAATGCTGTTTCAACGGAGTACGGCTATGACGAAGATAAGAACATTTCTTCACTTAAAAATGCTTTAAGCGGTTTAACTCAGCTTTACAGCTATGCTTATGATGAGGGTAACATAACAACTGAAATTCTCAATATCAGCACGACTGATGAAGTCGGTGCAACTATTGAAACGAGCGAAGCTATTCATTATGAATATGATGAAGACAGTCAGCTTGTTAAGGCATACAACAGCACAACTGAATGGAATTACAGTTATGATAATAGGGGTAATATAACCTCAAAGAGTAAAACCGATTTAGCCACCAATGAAACGGTAACGGATACCTATGCTTATGACACAGAATGGCTTGACAAGTTAACGAGTTATAACGGTCAGACAATCAGTTATGATGTAGTCGGTAATCCTGTTGAGTATTTAGGTAACACACTTACTTGGACAATGGGTAGGCAGTTAGCCTCATTCGGTAATAACACTTATACCTACAACGAAGACGGTATCAGAACAAGTAAAACTGTTGACGGAGTTACAACTACATATTACCTTGACGGAACCAACATCATTGGGCAGACTGATGGTACTAACACACTTCATTTCTATTATGACAGTAATGATGAAATTATAGGCTTTACTTATAACGAGTTAGATTATTTCTATGTCAAAAATGCCATGAGTGACATTATCGGCATTGTTGATGATAGCGGTAATTTAATTACAAGTTATGCTTATGATGCCTGGGGTAAGGTGCTGTCAGTAACAGGTTCAAATGTTGAACTCGGTAACATCAATCCCTTCAGATACAGGTCATATTACTACGACAATGATATTGAAATGTATTATCTTCAAAGCCGTTACTATGACCCGGAAGTTTGCAGATTTATTAATTCTGATGATGTTAATTATATTGGTGCAAGCGGAACTGTTAATTCTTATAATGCGTTTGCTTACTGTGAAAATAATCCGGTGAATTCTTATGATTGTAATGGATTTAAAACAAAAAAATTAAAATCATTATTCAACTATGCTTTAGTAATCGGTAAAAAACTTAATTCTATGATTAAAATAAAAACAGTTAAAGGTACAAAAAAAACTAAAGGTCATATAATAGTCGATTTTACTGTGGTGAATGCAGATGATTTGGCCTATGCTTTAAATTATTTTGGCTTGTTTTTTATTAATGATTTGACAGATATAGCTTTTTCAAAATTTAAAAAAAAGATGAAAAGATCATTTTTATTTGATAAAGAATGTGTAAGCGATGAAATATTAGCACATTTAAAAGGCTATTTGTGGTGCGTTGGAAAAATTAAAAGTTTTCCACTTAAGTTTTATGTATATTATTATACTGAGTTGAAAAAAAAGGATAGGACATTTAACAACATTGTATATAGAGTAAAACAATCATGCAAGCAAGCTGATATAAAAGAATCTGACGTTTATCTTAATAAAGCAGAAGCAAGTAGTTTAGTAGGGTTTGATTATTTTAATCACATCCAAAAATGTTATATTAACACAAAAAACGATCCATATTATAACAGTAAAACTAAACAACGTGATGAAGATTATGAACGGAAAGAGTGGTTGTATGAAAAACTTAAAGAAAAATAAATATATTTTTTATGTGTTATTTTGTTTCTTTTGTCTGTGTATTACTCTTTTTGTTAAATGCATAGAAAAAGAAGCAAAAAGACCTTATGATATCAATGCAGAGAGTTCAGTATGCT
>JAZQHB010000024.1:0-10940 GCA_045540355.1 Acutalibacteraceae bacterium
AAAGGTAAAAATGTGTTATACAGCCGGATTGATATGATATTGTAGAAAATAATATTTTGGAGGATTTTACAATGAAATCAATATTTGAACAGAACGGCGGAACATATACAAAGGTAGGAGATTACTATATTCCTAATATCGCAGTACCCGACACAAAGAAGTATAATATCGGCAAATACGGAAATTTACGAAAAACATTCTTAAAAGAACATCACAAATCCTATTACACAATTCTTTTTATGGAAGGCAAATTGTTTGAACATCTTGCAGAGATAGACGAAACTTGTCATAGATGTTTAAAAGATATGATAACAAAAACGGCAAAGCAAGAGGGCGTTACAGAACAGTTAAAATCAACAGACCAAATGGCATGGGTACAAAAGATGAATAATATTCGCAACCGAGCAGAGGAAATCATAATACGTGAATATGTGTACGGAGGTTTTGCGGAATGAACTTTATAGAAGAATTGTATTACGGGAATATAAATCCTAATGAAAAACGCTACAAAAAGGCTACACCCTATGATAAGGCATTAAGCATATTTACCGCTAACGAGGACAAGCTGAAAGAAGCACTATCCGGCGAACACTTGAAACTGTTTAATGAACTTGTAAATGCAAGTGATGAAATAAGTGCTGCAAGCGGAGTGGAAAATTTCAAAATCGGTTTTAGACTTGGTGTCAAGATGATGTGCGATAGTTTATTGTTTGAGGAAAATAAAGTATTCAAAGATGTTATAAAAAAAGGAGGTTTTGAGTAATGAAAAAATTATCTATAATTTTAATCACTATATCTATAATAGCAAGTGCAGTTACAGTAAATGCTGCTCCCGTTCCGAGAGAATCAGCACCCTGCAATGCAACGGAACATCAAATCATAGTTGCAGAAAGTTTTATCAGCGGGGTTTTGGACGAAGTTAAAAATGGTATGGGATTTGCAGATGCGAAAGCTAAATCGAATCGCATATTCTTCAATGCTTGCCTTAACGGACAGACAAGCGGTTACAGCTACGGAGAACTTACAGCTATTGCAAATAACGCAATATTCCAATACAGAGATATATATTTAAGACCTAACTTCTACATAGAAAACGAAGAAAAAGTCAGAGCCATAATTGCAGATGTTATCACGCAGTATGCAAACGGAGAGATTGATTATACCAAAGCAGAATTTAATGCAAGAGTAAAAATCTATCAATCTGTCAATCCTGCATTTAACCCCGATGAAGAATTTGCAAAAGACACTTGCTACCGTGATATTCCGTCAGTTGATAATAGCTTATTTACCATAGCAAGAAAGCTGATTTTAGAAGCTAAAAAATAAATCCTATCCTATCATATCCTAAAAAGACCAATGCCCTGTGACTGTAAAAAGTCACAGGGCATATTTTATGCGTTCAATTTTTAATCAATTTAAAGTCAATGTGTTTTCTTCCCAAAGGTGATAGTATCTTCTTATGAAAAATATTCTATGTCAAAACATACTGCGAAAATTCGTAGAGTACCCAACTATACGAAACACAAAAATACACTATAAATTATAGCACAATGTCGCTTTAGGTGTCAAGATGTTGGGGAAAGTTTCATCATTTTGATGATAATTGATGATAATTTTTTTATTTCATAAGACTATTTTCATTCTTTGATACAATTATCAGGACGAATATTATCATTATGACGGTTATTCGCCGTCAAATAAATTGTCATTAGCAAGGAGGTTTTTTTATATGGCAAGACGAGGCGAAAATATTTACAAGAGAAAAGACGGACGTTGGGAAGGTCGGTATATAAAGGGCAAGGACTTAAACGGCAAAAACAAATACGGTTATTTATACGCAAAAAGCTATACGGAAGTCAAAGAAAAATTAACAGAACTCAAATCACGTCCGAGCGTTGCAATGCAAACGCAGTCAGGCACAAAAACAATAGGTCAAATGTGTGCTTTGTGGCTTGATGAAAGCAAGACACAAATAAAACATTCAACCTATGTCAAGTATTATAATACTATTTATAATCACATTGTCCCCTCTATTGGAACACATAAAATAAATTTACTTGATACGGCTTTAATACGTCAGTTCGCAGACGAAAAATTGACTAATGGTAAGTTATGCGGACAAGGCGGTTTATCTCCCAAAACCGTCAAGGATATTCTATCGGTTTTGCGATTGGTTATTATATACTCAAACAACATAGGAATTACTTGTAATTGCCGACTTGACTGTATCAGCATAAAAGCAAGTGATAAAAGCATTGAGGTTTTGAGCAAGAGCCAACAGGACAAGCTGACATCATACCTGATAAATAATTTTGACAATACAAGTCTTGGAATTTTGATGTGCCTTTATACAGGTATCAGAATAGGAGAAATTTGTGCTTTAAAATTTGAGGATATTTCAATGATTGATAAGACTATCCATATTCGCAAAACTATGCAGAGAGTACAGAATTTTATATCATCAAAGGAAACAAAGACAGATGTAATTATAACTACACCGAAAAGCAAAAGTTCTGTAAGAGATATTCCTATACCGGAATTTCTGATACAGACCATTGAAGAAAGAAATTTGTATATACCGAAAGCATTTTTACTTACAGGAGAAGCAAGCCGCTATGTAGAGCCGAGAACGCTTGAAAACCGCTTTAAAAATCGGATTCATTCTTGCGGAATTGAAAACGTATCTTTTCACACGCTCCGTCATACTTTCGCTACTCGTTGTGTCGAGCTTGGTTTTGAAACAAAAAGTTTAAGTGAAATTTTAGGACATTCAAGCGTTAATATTACACTTAACAGATATGTTCATTCGTCTATGGAATTAAAACGGCTAAATATGGAAAAGTTATCACCGCAAATATTTTATACGCCGTCAATCTGTTAGTCAAAAAAAGAACCGTAAGCAAGGTTTTAACTCGCTTTACGGCTCTTTTTTCGTATAGTTGGGTACTCTACGAAAAATAAAAGTAACACCGTTATTATTATTTTCTTGTTTTCAAATATTTATAGCAAGGAGGTAGAGAAAATTTGTGAGCCAAGATGAAAAAGAAATTTTTAAGAATGAGTATATTGTTAAACTTACCGAAAGTCTTTCAATGCTTCGGGCAAAAGCAGGTGTAACACAAGAAGATGTTGCAGACAGAATTGGTATTGCAAGACAAACATATTCTGCCATTGAGTGCGGAAGAAAATCAATGAGTTGGAATACCTTTATGAGCTTAATACTTTTTTTCAAAGAAAATGCACAAACAAAGGAAGTTGTCAGACTGCTAAATATTTACACAAGCGAGCTTGAAAAGTATATCACCATTGCAAATTAAAAAACATTTTAAAAGAGAAAAAGTATTATATTTCATTACAAGATTTTTCGATTCATCATAGAAAACAAAGAAAACATCAAAATAATATGAATTTCAAACAGAAAGGAGCAAATTTATGTTGAGAAAAAAGAGCATTATTCTTACACTTTTTCTATTAGTTGCAACCGTTACAGTCATAACAGGGGCATCTATGGGAGCAACAACACAATCTGATGAAACAGAAAATGCAACTGAACAAAATATTACAATGCCATTTTCTGATGTGACTAATAGTGATTGGTTTTATGAAGATGTAAAATATGTCAACGAAAAAAAGTTAATGACAGGAACAAGTGACACAGCATTTTCACCCAATATTCCAACAACAAGAGGAATGATTGTAACGATTTTATGGCGTATCGAGGGTGAACCGATTAGCTCAGGCAATAATCATTTTAAAGATGTAAAAAATGATTTGTATTACTACAATCCTGTAATATGGGCGGCAGAAAATAATATTGTCAGCGGATACGATGATGTCACATTTGGAGCTGATGACAACATAACCCGTGAACAGTTGGCTACAATTTTATATCGCTACACGTCATATAAAGGTTGTGATGTTACAACAGAACACGATTTAACCACCTTTGCTGATAAAAACGAAATAAGCGAATATGCAGTTAATGCTATGACTTGGGCTAATTTTAATCAAATCATAACAGGCACAACAACCGACAAAATCAGTCCGAAAGATACCGCTACTCGCTGTCAAGTAGCCGCAGTATTAAAAAGATGGTGTGAGAATATTCTTGCAGAAACAAACCCCGATAATAAAGTCGAGAACAACCAAAATGAAGATGAAAAAAATAACGAAAAAGACAATACATCTTCAAACACAAATTCAGGAGGAACAAGCTCTCCGTCTATTGGAGCAGGCAGCAGTCCGTCTGATGTAATCGAAGAACCAACTATTGATAGTGATATTGCTGATAATGAAAGACCAAACATAAAGGTAAATACTGCATACGGAAATCCCGGAGATATTATTACTGTTGAAATTGATATACAAAACAATCCCGGTATTTTGGGTATGATTTTATCTTTGGAATATGACGAAGAAGCTATGCGATTGATAAATGTTGAAAACGGTAATGCTATTTCGGATATATTAACATTAACTCCCTCTCAGGAATTAAATTCCGGAGTTAAATTTGTTTGGGACGGTATTGAAATATCAGACAGCGATATACAAGACGGTAATATCCTTACTTTAGAATTTGAAATATTTGATAGTGCTATGTTCGGCAAACGATACCCACTTAAATTGGAATATACAGCTGGCGACATAGTTGATGCGGATTTGAACGAAGTAACTCCCAAAATTATTCAAGGGTTCGTTGAAATCGAACAAGAAAACAAAGAGTAAGTAAGGGGGTGATAATTTTGAAAAAGAGTTTTTTACTGATTTTTGCTATTACAATGTTTTTAACACTTTCTAATATCGGTGTAACAGCCGCAGAAAATGTTTCAATTTACGTTGAAAACACAACTGTTAGTGTAAATAGTGAAATTCAAGTGCCAATAAAAATAAACCAAAATAGCGGTCTTTGTGGGGCAACAATTACTGTCAACTATGACACTAATTTGACATTATCAAATGTTGTCAAGGGTGAAGCCCTATCAACGCTTGTTATGACAAAACCGGGAAATATGTCATTAAACCCTGTAAATATTGTTTATGACGGTATGGAAGAAGACAAGACAAATGGCATTATAGCCTATTTGTGTTTTGAACCTATGAATACAGCAGGTGTTTATGATATTTCTATATCTTACGAGGACGGAAGTATTGTTGACGGAAGTTTACAACCAATACAAGTTGAAATGACAAATGGTAAAATCACAGTAACATCTTCTGATAGCGGAAATGATAGTGAAGATGACGAAGATGATGTAATTACACATAATGGTCCTATTATCACAATAGGAAATGTGACCGCAAACGGAAATGAAAGCATTGATGTTCCTATTTACATATCACAGAACACAGGTATATGTGGCACAACCATTACTTTCAGCTATGATTCTTCTCTGACATTAACAGGGATTACAAGAGGTGAAGCATTACCCTCGCTTGTTATGACAAAGCCGGGAAATTTATCATTAAATCCTTTTAATCTTGTATTTGACGCTATGGAAGAAGATACAACAAATGGTATCTTTGTAACATTATCATTTAATGTACCTCAGACAAATGGTACATATAACATTATGGCAACCTACGCAGAGGGTGATATTGTAAACGGAAGTTTGCAACCTGTTGATGTTCTAATCGAAAACGGAAGTATCACAGTAGGAGAAAAAAATGTAGAGGTTACTATTGGTAGTGATAAAATCACATTGCCTGTAGTCGCAACCGCAGAAGGCAATGTTTATATCGCTTTTTATAAAAACTCAGGGCAGATGACATCTGTTCATAGTTTCGCTTTAAGCGATACAGATATTGCTGTTTCTGTAGATTCCAATGCTGATTATGCAAAGGTATTCTGTTGGACAGATGATTTAGTACCGCTATGCGAAGAAAAAAAGTTATAACTAAATAAAAGAAAGGAAGGAAATGCAATGAAACAAAAAAAGCTAATTTCATTGATTCTGTCATTGATAATGTTGGCATCGTTGTTTACACCTTTTTCTGCATTTGCTAATGGTGCAACAACAATAACAATACCAACAATAAGTGACACGGCAGGGGCAACAGTTGATGTGGCTGTAAGCATTGAAAACAACCCCGGTATTCTTGGTGCAACTTTAAAATTTGAATTTGACGAAGCATTAACTCTGTTAAACGCTACAAACGGAGAGGCTTTTTCTGCATTAACTATGACAAAGCCCGGAACTTTAACATCACCGTGTAATTTTGTATGGGACGGTCAGGAGTTGGCAGATGAAAATATTATCGACGGTGTAATTTTAACACTTCAATTCAAAATTCCTGATGATGCAGTATCAGGCACAAAATACAATATCACTGCAACATATACAGACGGTGATATTGTAAACAACTACTTAAATCCTATCAATGTCAATATTATAAATGGTAGTATTGAAGTTTTAGATTTTACTTATGGAGATTTGAACTCTGACAAAAAAATAAATACCACTGATATAATTATGTTAAGACGACATATAGCTGGTGGTTATGAGCAAGTTATCAAAGAACAAGCTGCTGATGTGAATATCGACACTAAAACAAATTCGACTGATACAATTTTAGTAAGAAGATATATTGCAGGTGGTTATGGAATAACTTTGCCTTATATCCCCTCTGGTTGTAACCACGTTATGCAAGCAATCCCTGCTAAAGAAGCAACTGAAGAAGAAGAGGGCAATATTGCATATTGGTATTGTAAGGCTTGCGGAAAATATTTTAGTGATGAAAAAGGAACAACATCAATTACGCTTGAAGATACAGTTTTACCTGTATTGCCAAAATCTGAATACACAATTCAGTATGTATGTGATATGATAGCTCCGAATAATACCTCTTTTAAAGAAACCGATACCTATAAACCTACTCAAAGAAAAGTGTTACAAGATGTTAAAATGGATACATACGAATTTTTGGGTTGGTCTGACGCAAACGGCAGAATGTACGGAATGGAACTTCCAGAGGGTACAACTGGCGATTTGATATTATATGCAAACTGGGCAAGTCTCCGAAACAGAGCTGTACCCGTAAGCAAATTAGGTAAACCTATAATTTTGGAAGATTCCACAGAGGGACAAATTTTATTTGTTTACGAAATAGGTGAAATACAAAATATTCCTTTATTTGAAACACAAGATTTGCTTGTAGCTGACGGTATCATTACAAGTAATGGTGTTGTAAATCAAACATCAATAGAAACAGGCAATGCACAGGAAGTTGCAAAAGCAGTTGCAAACACAACAACAAACTCATCTGCTTGGACATTATCAAAAGATTGGAATGAAATCACATCTGTTAGTGAAGAATGGGCAGAACAGCAAGGAATGACCACTACAGAAGCAGAAGAATTTTCAAAAAGTAATAGTAATACATACAATATGACAAATTCCTCTGGCGGTTCTTCAAGTTTAGTAAATAGTAGCGGCTCATCATTCAGATTATCACAAAATGAAGCCCACAAAGACGAAACTTACAACGAAGACCAGAAATATACTGAATTTGACATTAACGGTAAACTTTCTAACTCTACAACAGTTTCAGCAGGTGTTAAGGTTCCTGCCGGCCCTGTTAGTGTAGAGGCTGGCGTAGAAAATACAACCTCTTTTGAAATAGGTGCAGGCTATAACGAGAAAAACTACTCTAAAGATGTATCTACAGGTACAGATAGTTGGAGCGAGAACATTGACGTTTCAAGCTCTCAATCCTCTACCTCGACATCATCAAAAACTTGGAACAGTTCACAGGGCTTTAGTTCAAGTAGTGCCACAAGCTCAACACAAGCTGTTTCAAAGGCTGTATCAGAGCTTATAAGCCAAAAGCACTCAAAGGATTCAACGTATTCAACAGGTAGTGAAGAAGAACAAACACGTCAACACGCTACTTCAAATGCAACAAACGATTCCTACAGTTCGTCTATAACATATTCAAATGCGGAAATGACGATAAATGAAAGAGTATTTACATCAACAGGCAATACCTACGGCGCGTACAGATTAGTACAAGTTGGAAAAGCTAAAGTTTTTGCAGTTGTCGGATATGATATTAAAAATAAAACCTATTACACATATACGCATACAGTTTTAGATGATGACGAATATAAAGAATATCTCGACTATTCATTTGATAGGTCATTTAATGATTACGAAACAAGCGTACTTCCGTTTGAAATACCTGTTTTCGTTGATGATTTTGTAAACAGTAGAATTACATCATCAAAATTGCAAATTAGTGATAATGGTGTAGTTACAAAATATCTTGGTGAAGAAACAGACGAAATTATAATAATTCCGTCTTATTACACAAAAACCAATACAACAACAGGCGAACCCGAAATGATTAAAATTACAGGGCTTGCACCGGGATTGTTTAAAGATAACACAAATATAGTTGGTATATCTCTTGGTAATTTTGTGAATGAAATTCCCGAATCTGCATTTGAGGGCTGTACTTCATTGAAAGAAATTGTTTGTCCTAATGTTATGCGTATAGGTGCAAATGCGTTCAAGGGTTGTACTTCTCTTAGTGAGTTCTCATTACCTGACGAAATAGAAACTATCGGTGAAAATGCTTTTGACGGCATTCCAGCACTCAAGTCTAATGCACCGACAAAAGAAATCGCTAATATTGTAGCAAGCTCAAATGTTCAAAACATAACTTTGGATATATCCAAAATAGAAGCAGATGATTTCAGCGATATGTCATTTGAAATCGGAGAAATTGAGACATTTAAGCTGCTTGGCGGACACAAAGAATACAAAGGGTTAAACATAAATTCTGATGCACAAAACACAATTTTAAGCGGTATCACAATTTCAGAATGTGATGTAGTCCCGATAGAGGTTTCATCATCGAATTTAACACTTGAAAGAGTTACGGCTCATAGTGACGGTTTTGCACTTATTTTAAAAGCTGATGAAACTACACTTTCAATAGAGGGTGTATCAAGTATGTTATCAGAAAGTGCAAATGCAGTTATCGGCAAAAATATTAGCTTTGTAGAAATAAACAACGAAACATATTCTGCAATAGAAACAAATGGTAACGCATTAATTTGTGGTGAACTTAACAATAATGACAATTACTTGTCTGATGAAAAAGTTGTGTATATCACAGAAGAAGAATATATAAACTATTTAACGTCAAGAAAAGTATCATTTGATGCTAATGGCGGTACAACCACAACCGAATATATGATGATTCCATACAATGCACCATACGGAGAGCTTCCGACTGCAAGCAGGGATTATTATACTTTCGATGGTTGGTACACAACGCCTGAAGACACAGCAGATATTCAAGGCGAAAAGATAACATCTGAAACCTTAATGACCTCATTAGTAGATGTGACATTATATGCTCGTTGGATACAAAATGTTGATTCACCGTGGGTTTTAAAATCTGATATGCCGACAGATGCTATGGTTGTTAATACGGAATATAGATATACTTTGACAGAGTACACAACTTCAAGCTCATCATCATTATCAGGTTGGGAACACTACAACACAACATCACAATGGAGTGCTTACGGTGGTTGGAGTGATTGGAGCAGAAGCACACAATACTACGCAAGCGATTCAAGAGAGGTTCAGCAAGAAATTTGGTCTGAATGGATTGATACAAGTTATAATTTGCACGAATATCATTATTATCATTGGAGTCCTAAAAAGGGTTGGTATTACACAACAAGGTCTGCGGCAGCAAATGCTGGTGTTGGAACACCTGTATTCAGAGAACATTGGCTGACATATACATTGCCGTGGAACAAAAAGAGTGGCGGAATGGACCATTATGGTCCGCATAGTGACGGATATTTATATTTCAAAGCTGACGGAACAGCAGGCGGAGCATCACCGTTTGAAAGAGATACTTGGATTTCACAAGGATATACCAATTATTATAATGTTTGGAGATATAGAGACCGTTATTTGATTTACACTTACCACTTTAGAAGATTTTTAGAAAAAACATCTACAACCTATCCTACAGGTGACAATATTTCAAATATTCAAGAATGGGTACAGTATAGAGCAAAATAATTTTAGAACTATACTGAACAAGTGAAGCTATTGAAAGAGGATTAAGCTAAATCACAGCTTAGTCCTTTTTCTTTTGCTCAATTTTCGGTCAAATCGTACTCAATGAGTTTTGTTTCTCTTCCTGATATGCTAAAAGCACAGAAAATTGGTACAGCGGAAATACCATTTACTGAATATTTAAAGCTACAGGAGGATAACGCATTATGAACACTTTTAGAATCAGAATACGGAGAAAGGAGAGCAAATGTTATGAAAGAGCTTAACGGAGTAAAAATCATAGGAATAGACCACGGGTACGGCAATATCAAGAGCAGTTGCACCGTTACACCTACAGGGCTTTTTAAGTATGAAAGTGAGCCTATATTTACAGGGAACATTCTTGAATACAACGGTACATATTACCGTGTAGGCGAAGGTCATAAGGAATTTATCGCCGACAAATCAGCTGATGATGAATATTACATTTTTACCCTTATGGCTATTGCAAGAGAATTAAGCCGTGTGGGTATCACCTCTGCCGATGTGCATATTGCTGCCGGACTTCCTTTAACTTGGGTACGCTCACAGCGAGAGGAATTTCGCAAATATCTTATGCAGAAAGACGAAGTTGATTTTCGTTTTAACGGCAAGCAATACCATATTCGCATTGTCGGGAGCAGTATATTTCCGCAAGGTTATCCGGCAATAGTGGAAAGAATATCACAGTTTACAGGCACAAACATTCTTGCAGACATTGGCAACGGCACAATGAATATTATGTATATCAACAACAAAAAGCCGATTGAAAGTAAGTGTTGGACGGAGAAGCTCGGTGTTAATCAATATATGATTGCCGCTAAAAACAGCATTATGGATAAGTTCGGGGTAAAGATTGAGGATTCTGTTGTGGAACAG
>JAZQHB010000025.1:0-5728 GCA_045540355.1 Acutalibacteraceae bacterium
ATAAAAAGCTATGCGGTGTAAATTACTCTACATAGCTTTTCTCATAAATTCGGGTTATTCCTTGCTTTACACTTTTTTCTTCCAAAACTTATTGTTACACTTTCAAGCATCTCATATTCAGTATCTGTTTCATTAAATATATGTATCTCATATTTCTTTGACATTTGAAATATCTGCCTTATTGATTCTTTTGCATATAGTAATAATATAACCTTTAATGCTATAAATAGACTCAAAAAAGTGATCTTTATTAGCGCACTCATCCGATAAACCCATACCCGTATACTTGCCAAAAGCTTCCTTTTTTGTCCACACTTCATAAAATCGTGTCAAAATTTTAATATCAGTTGTATATGTAAAATCTTGCTTTGTGGGAATATGGTTTAAAAGATAAAGCAATTCTTCTTCGTTACAGATTTTTTCAGCCACCTTTAAATCAATAGGACGAATTTTCTCAACATCAATCCCGATGGGATAATCATCTATTGCACAAACAACTATATCACCTGAATGACTGACATTAAACTCTACATCAAGACCGATAGCATAAGGTTTCCCATATTCTTTTGCGGAAAAAGTTATATTTTCGGGTGCCACACCACACCATTCGGATATAGCTTTTCTTGCAAGCAGTTCTCCTGCGACAGTTCTCTTTTTATCATCTTCGAATCTGAATCTGCCAACCCTGCGCTGCTTTTCAACACTCATAAGAGAATACCATTTGTAATATTCTTTATCGCTTAATTCTCTGATGTCGTATTTATACCATTTCATTGTTTTTCAATGTAATTTATAACATCACCAACAGTTTTAAAAGTTTTAATTGCTCTGTCAGAAACCTCAATGTCAAACTCATCTTCAACCTTACATACAAGTTGAACCAAATCAAATGAACTTACACCTAAATCAGAAGTAAGATTAGTTTCTTTTGTTACCTCAATTGTTTTGCCGGTGTACTCGCTGATTATCAAAGATAATTTTTTAAGCATTTTTAAACCTCCGTATAATTTCTTTTTATTTTTTTAGTTGTTGTTTTGGGGAATTCAGTATCTCTTATAACAACTCTACCGATATTTTTTATGAGAGGTAGCTTTTTGTTAAGTTGAGCAATATCTTCATTAATTCGTTCTTTGGCATCAGGAACTTCTTCGTCGAGATACACCTCTGCAATTATTGTATTATCTTTACCATATGCTATAACTTCTTTTATATAAGGAATTGTATATACTTGTTCCTCGATACTTTCTGCAGAAATGTTTTCACCATTGCTCAAGATGATAAGGTTTTTAATTCGACCTGTAATATGTAATGCACCATCTTCATCAATGAAGCCAACATCTCCTGTTTTAAACCAACCATTGACAAAAACTTTTTTGTTTTCTTCTTCATTTTTAAAGTAGCCAAGCATTACATTGTCACCTTTAACAAGGACTTCGCCGTTATCGGCGATTTTTACATTGTTACAACATAAAGGGAAACCAACTGAACCGTTTTTTAGAGCTAAATTACGATTGGTTGCAACAACAGGGCCACATTCTGTAATTCCATAACCGTTTATAATTGTAATTCCAAACGACTGAAATCCTTTTATATATTTTGTATCAATTGGTGCCCCGCCCGAAATAATAGTTTCAAGATTTTTGCCAAAAGCACTTAAAACTGATTTAAAAAGCTTCTTGCGTAAATCAATTTTAAACTTTAGCAAAAAATTGCTTATTCCAATCAGAAGTTTTAATGCTTTGTCTTTGTTTTTACTGACTGCCATTGCCCATATTCTGTTATAAAGAGTTTCGATGATTAAAGGAACAATTGACAGGTGTTGTGGCTTTGCAGTTTGAAAATCATCCATTATCCTTTTTAGGCTAGAATTTATATATACACAATACCCATAAAGCAAAACACTCATTACGCCGGCAACTAAACCAAACATATGGTGAAGCGGAAGAAGTAATATAGTTGCTCCTTCTATCAACACATTTTGACAAGTCGCAACAGTATCAATTGTAATATTTCCGTGTGTTAGCATTACCCCTTTGCTTTTTCCTGTTGTACCCGATGTGTAAACTATAGATGCCAAATCATCTTTAGAAACACTAATATTAAAATATTCTGAATAACCCTCAGCAATTAGTTTTCTACCATTCTTAACAATAGAACTTATTTCATTCATATTGATAAAAAGAATATTTGGAAGTTCAGATTTTAACTCATCAGCTATATCGGAATATGTGTCTGAATATATCAGCATTTTGCATTCACTGTCATTTAACAACTCTGATACATTTTGACTTTCTAAGTCTTTATCAATAGGCACTATAACATTTCCGCTGCAAGTAACAGAAAAATGTGATAATATCCACTCATAGCTGTTTTCGCCAAAAACAGCTATGTGAGAGTTACTAAAACCTTCATGCAAAAGATATGTTCCGAAAGCTTCTACGCTTGCCTTAAACTCGTTGTATAATATGTTAACCGCTTGCTTCTTTCGGCTATACATAAAAGCTGTTTTATCACCATACGATTTTGCACAATAATCAACCAACTCTCTTATGGTAAAAAGCTGTTCATGTTTATACAAATCATAATTCTTCATCATTAAACCTCTAACATACAATTTGTGATTGTAAATGAGCCAGTTGGATTGTTTGAACTAACATTTTTGTAAAAAACAGTAAAGCACAATTCTTTTATGTTTTTCAAATCATCTTGATTAAATTTTTTTAAATCAAGAGAATAACTTTCAAAACCGTTTTGATTTAGAAAAACCTGTTCATACTTCTTTTCTTCACCAGTTTCATTGTCAAAATACTTTAACTCCAAAGTAAGAGAAATATTCCCCTCAACCAAACAATCAAATGTAAGCCGACATCCCATTTCATAATAAGCACTCCAGTTACCATTTAAAGGTCTCGAGACACATATCATTGTGAAATCGTCAGGAACATAGTTGTCTTTATTATTCATATGAACATTCGCAGTAAAAGCTCTTTCTGAAGTAAAAACGACTACATTTGGATTATCCGAAGAATAACCGTAGGAAAGATCTATATCTGCTGCATTAATGGGAGATGCCTGTTTGAGATCGATTAAGAAAGAGTTGTTATCAATATACGCTCGAGTTTTTGTGTTGATTTCATTACTATTGCTGACATTTTTATTAAACAGTCGGTAAGAAACTCTCTCATAATCACATGCAAGACTTGAATTATCATCAAAAACAATACCTTTGGCATAATTATATTTTTTACATATTGTATACTCTTGTCCGTTATCAATATCTGTATATATTACAGTAGCAAGAAGAATAGGAGAACTTACACTTCCTTTTACAATTCTTCTTAAATAATCATAACATACAGTACCTGGGGCAATTTTAAAATCAACCACTTTTGATGTTCTTTTAGGAATAAACGGAATATATTTTTCTTCGGCTTTAACCATATCGCCTTCGCTTAAAATAAGCGTTATCTTTAGGTTATAAACATCTTTGCCACCGCTTCTTATAACGACTGAGGCAAAGTGATGGATATTCTCTTTATCCCATACAAGCATTTTAGAACTGACCTTTACTTTTCCTCTTAATTCAAAAAGATTGACGGTAAAAACAGATGATAACAATGTTAATACAAACAAACTTAATACCGAAAAGAAGGTTTTGGAATAGTGATTTTCAATATCAACCTCACCATATCCAAGAAGATAAAGCACATAATCAATGAAAGGAATTGCTTGCGAAGGATCACTTAGCCTGCTCATTTCAATTTTGTACCATATATATGAAATAACGGCAAGGGATGTCAGAAAAACAAGAATAATTTTAACAATTTTTCCTATTGCCTTCATATTTTACACCTCCAGATAACCCAAGTTTCTAAAATAATCAAAATAGCCCTTGAGATAATCCAATCCGATTTCTGACCAATCGAAGCCAATTTTGTCAAGATATTTCAGAGTATGCTCATTTTCAATATGAATGTTGCTGTCATAAACAAGGTTGCCGTTTTCATCCATATCATTAATCAAAGCTTCATAGATATATCTTGTTGTTTCGTTATGTTCAAGCTCGGCAAGTCTGTCTGCGAACTCTTTACCTGTAAGAACATCAAGATTGATGCCAAGCTTGCCCGTATACTCAATAAATTTATCGAAATATACAACCTTCTGACTGTTGACATGGAAAACAGTTTTACGGTCATTGAAGTGCTGTGCGATTTTTATTACCGCATTAGCAGTATCATCAATCGGTGAGAATTCGGCATAAAGGTCAATCAGATAATCAGGGAACATACCCATTTCAAGAACAGCTTTCACTCTTGATAAGAATGCGTTGCTCTGATAGTTAGGCTGGAACTTGAAATCACTTGCGCGGTTTGTAAGATTGCCAACTCGGATAATATTTGCTTTCAATCCATTAAGCATCTCTTTAAGAATTGCATATTCAGCCTCAAACTTGCTTCGGATATAAACATTATCAAGTTGCTGATCGATATACAAATCATTTTCGGAAAATGTTTTATATTCATCACTTCTTATTGCATCGAAAATATCTGCCATGCTGTTACCTGACACGCTGAGTGTTGAAACCTGAATGAATCTTGCATCAACCGATTGTGCAACATTCATTGCATTAATAGCACCGCAAACATTAATATCGTGAAAATACTTATATGAGCCGTAATGCTTAACACTTGCGGCGGTATTGATAACCATGGTAACTTCAGGAATAACAGCAAGACCAAGATTCTCTTTTTCAACATCACCACAGAGGACAATTATTCTGTTATCTATCAAATCAACATATTTACCGTCGAAATAATAGTTGAGTAGTTTTTCAAAACGAGCTACAGCATCTGCATCATTTTTGCCTCTCACAAGACAGTAGACCTTACCGTTTTCGTTTTCAAGAAATTCCGAAACAACATGGATTCCAAGAAAACCGGTTGCACCAGTTACAAGCACATCACCCATATCAGATTTTGCAGGAACGAATTCATCATCAAGATTGCTTTCAAGCATCTTATGAATTTCTATAAAATCTTCTTTATTGTAGGTGTTGTGCTGTTTATCTTTAGCGGTCATAAATTCACAAAGTGATTTGACGGTCGGATTATCGAAAACATCCTGCAAAGTGAAGTAAATGCCCTGAGCGTGTGCTTTAGAGACATATTCAATCGCTTTAAGACTGTCACCGCCGAGTTCAAAGAACTCGTCTTCAATGCCGATTTTTTCGACACCTAAAGTTTCAGAAACAATAGCGCAAAGAAGCTTTTCTGTTTCTGTAGTAGGAGCTACATATTCGGTATCATTTGAAATATTTTCAAGATCAATTTCAGGCAATGTTTTTCTGCTGATTTTGCCGCTTGAAGTGAGAGGCATTTCGTCAAGATGTGTGAAAATATGAGGAAGCATATATTTCGGAAGTTTTTCACCGATAACACTCTTGATTTCCTGTGCAGACTTTTCCTCGCCTGTATAGAAAGCGCAGATGAGCTGTCTGCCTTCGCTGTTCTTGCGAACAACTACAACGGAAAGGTTAATACCCTCAACGCTTGAAATTGCATTTTCAATTTCACCAAGTTCAATACGAAGACCTCTGATTTTAACTTGAAAATCGTTTCTGCCAACATAAACAATATTGCCATCTTCTCGCCAATATGCAAGGTCACCGGTTTTATACATTTTGCCTTCACCAAAGGGGTTATCAATAAACTTTTCAGCAGTAAGTTCA
>JAZQHB010000026.1:0-15714 GCA_045540355.1 Acutalibacteraceae bacterium
TAAGTATCTGAATAGAACTCATCAAGGTTTCCTTCTTCTTCGCCGATAACTGTGTTGAGGAATAATGCTTCATTGAGGTAGAAGTTGAGCTCTTCATAATCTGCCGGTTTCGGGACAAGGTTGTTATATGCCTCGATAAGATCTTCTGCCATCTTATCTACATCTGCCTGATTCTTGATGCCCTTGCCGTTTACTACTGCTTCTACTGCATTTTCAAATTTTTCAAATGATTCTTCTGTGAAGGTATCCTTTGTTACCTCATATGTTTTACCATTGTAGGTGAATGTATGGGTATCTGCATACTCATCATTCGGATCATTCAAGGTCATTTCATAGTAGTATCCTCTATACTGATCTACTACTGTGTAATCAGCAGGATTCGGGACAAGTGCATTTATTGCGGTTTCAAGTAAAACTTTTGCCTCATTTACTTTAGTAATGTCACCGTAATTATAGAGAACACCCATATTTTCATTATAAACTTCATTTGCATTCTCATACGCTTTTTTTGCATTCGATTTTCCGGGTTCTTGATAGTAAGGCACAACCGTTCCATCTTTATATAAACCATTGTCATCAACATCAAGCGGGAACCTCATTATTTGCTCTGAAAGATAATCCATACTCCAACCGGCATATAATTCAATGTCATCACCGGGGAATACTGACGGTATTTCATATTCGATATATCCGTTTTCTGTTTTTTCAAACCAACCAACGAATGTATATCCGACCATTGGTTCGGGAGCATCAAAATTTGATTTTTCAATTGAAGTATCATAGATACCGCTGAGTGTCGTAACAAGATCTTCACCTGCATTATTGTTGTGATGAAGCGTAATCACAATTGTTTTCGGGGCCCACTCAGCCGTAAATATAATAGCTTCGTCTGAATCAGGTATTGTATATTCACCGTTATAAACCACTCCGTCATAGCTTGACTTCCAACCGAAGAAAGCATAACCGGCTTTATATACATTTTCTGCTGACGGAAGCACTATCTTATCACCAAAAGACACTTGAGTATTAGTCTCAGTAAAACCGTCACCATTTAATTCGCCGCCATTCAGACTGTAAACAACACTTACAGTTTTCTTTACCCACACTGCATAAAGGGTAATTGAGTTTCCCGGCACTGTGAGTTCACTCGTATAAGTCGGTGTGGTTGCACTTGCCTGACTTGCCCATCCGATATGATTATATCCCTGTGCTTCAAGCTTAAATGGTGATTTTGTAAGGTCGACCGTTGAGCCGACTTTTAATTCCTGAACTGTAATTTTATCAAAGCCTGAAGTTGTTTCTTTAACATCTGACGGAAGATTTATATCAAATACAACAGATGTTGCATTTTCTTTCCATACAGCATACAAAGTGGTTGAAGTACCCGGTGTAGTCAGATTTTCAAAAGACTGTCTCGGCTCATACATCGTGCCGTTTCCGCTCGGCAATGTATTCCAACCTATAAAGTTATAATTGTCCACAACATAACCGCAAGTGCTGAAAGTGTATGATTGATCATGTTGACATATCTGATTTT
This sequence comes from Acutalibacteraceae bacterium, assembly GCA_045540355.1. Lineage (GTDB taxonomy): Bacteria > Bacillota > Clostridia > Oscillospirales > Acutalibacteraceae > RGIG2945. The sequence goes on from JAZQHB010000026.1 coordinate 1,538, forward strand.
GCATTGAACCGATAACTGTTGCACCTGCCGGTGTATTAGGATCATAAACAACCGTATAAGCACCAAGCTCCCATACCATAAAAACCGTCAATGGTTCAATTGCGGCTACTTCTGTTAAAGTAATGCTGTCAAAAACTGAGTCTGTGTTATTATCCGAAGTAAGTGACCATCCACAAGGTGCGTAACCTGATTTTGAAACTCCGCTATACCCTTCTAAATCTGTTGCATAGACATTCGAATAAGTGTATGACACAACACCATCCGTAACTGATACATTCGAATAAATACTTACGGGGGTAGGTGCAATTTCTGTCTCAGCCACACCTCCGTTAAGGTCATACTGTACCAAAGTTTTAAGATTTCTTATTGCGTCAACAAGCTGAACTTTTGCAGAATTTATTGTTGTCTGATCCACTCCGCCGCAAAGAACCTGTGCTGCATTGATATATGCTTCTTCATAAGCTTCCCATGCCTTTTCATCAGCTGTTGAATAAAGTGCTTCGTAATCAAATCTTTTAATTGTGTCTGTTTCGGTTTTATAAAGTTTCCAGAGGTCTTTTGTATCAACCCATTGATATGTGATGTTAAAATCCATAGAACCGCCGACAAAAACTTCTAAAATTTCATCAGCATAACCCTGCATGGAATATGTTACATCTATTCTGTCACCATGCTGAGGATTAGGAGAATAAAGATTTCCGCCAACAGTTACAAGTTCAACATCGCCTGACAGGTCTGCAAAAATTTCACCGAGATAAAGTTCTGATGTATCATTATTGTAATCGTCACCCGCGGGGTCCGCAACCCTGTTAACATCCATCGTTACTGTTTCTGAAACCTGTTCATCTTCTTCTTCATCATCAAGGTCTGTTGCATCATAAAAATTAAATTTGATTGCATCAGGTTCAAGAATACCTGATATATTCTGGAGTATGTTATTCGTATTTCTGTCTAAATAAAATATTCCGTTAGGAGTGCTTCCTGAAAATTTATCGTATTCACGACCGTAATATTTGGTACTGTTGTCATTTTTTCTGTAAAGAACTGAAGAAACATTGTTTGAGATACCGTGAAGACCCTCGATATTAAGTCTGAAATATAGTTCCGCTGTACCTATTTTACTGCCGATTATATCCTTCGCGGAATATTCAAGCTGCCAAATAATATCTGCAGATTGAGAACCTCCGGGTGTTTTGAGTGCGAGACATACTGCATCTGTAGTTGCTGTCACCGTGTGTCCGTTGGCTTTTCCCTGGGCACTGTATGTGATACCAAATCGACCCGAAGCATCTGCAGAAACACCACCGGTAATTATGTAGTTATAATTATAATTCGTTTCTGAATCAACTGTATTTGTTACCATTTCCGTGAAGGTCAGCTCAAGACCTTTATCAGCAACAAGACTGTGGGGATCAATTAAATAATCCGATACAATAGTAATTGTATCACCTGCACCGAATTTGCCGTTAAAAACATACGCTGTTTTAGGTGCATTTATGCTTATAGTAGGTTTATAAGCATCAGGATTTTGTAAATATGTGGTTTCTGCGTTTCTGATAGCATCAATGGCCGTCTGCAAATTAGCAAGACAAACCTGCTTATCCATTATGGAAGTATCCTCTAAATATGCATAAGCGTTATCAATTGCTGTTTGAAGATTCGGGAATAAATCCGGGCTATGCTTAACGATTGCCGCATAGTAAACATAATTAGTTTTATCCATTGCAGCTTCCGCTTCTTTAATTTTTTCCTGAACATCAGTATCTGCTATATACTCATTTTCAAAAACCGGAAAACCTGAATTCTTATTTCCGTTATCGGAATAGTATACCTGTCCCAACGCATTAAGATATTTATTTTCATCGTCAGCATAAGTTTTCAACACCGCAGATGTAACTTCATCGGAACCTGTGCTTGTATTTAAGCTTCCGTTGCCTACTAATTTTTTCGGATAATCCGCAGTATCGTTTGCCGCGTAACAATATCTTGCATTAGTTTTACCCTGAGTACTACCAATCAAACCACCTACATAATTACTTGAATAACAATCATAGCTTGCAACAGCGTAAGAAGATGTAAAAGTCGGTCTGTAAGCCGTGCTGTTATACACATAACCAACCAAACCACCTACTGCAGTTGTGTTATTCTTAGGTTCAGATGTAATTGTTACTCCCTGAACATAGCAATTACTTACATCTGCCTTGTAATAAAGATTTCCTATAAGACCTCCAATACCCATATTGGAACCCGTATCGACAACAGATATTGAACCGCCTCTTACAAAACAGTTCTGAACTTTTGTTACCGCCGATGATTTACCCTTACAATAACCAATCAAAGCACCTACACCGAAATTGTTGCTGCTTCCGGTTGCACCGTCAACAGTTATTACGGGATCTATCAAACCGACATTTTTAACGATTGCGTTCTCACCGACATAACCGAAAAGACCTACATAACCGGTTCTGCCGTAATTGGTTTCGGTTATTGTCATATTGCTTATTGTATGACCCTGACCGTCAAAAGTTCCGTCAAAGTAATAGCTAGTGCTCGTACTGCCGGTACTGCTGTGTCCGCCGATTCGCTCCCAGTTATGCCCTGCAAGGTCAATATCGTTATTCAGCTGAATCGTATAACCCTTGAATTTATTGGAATGCTGCGAAGCAACCCAAGCAAGCTCCTCTGCGGTATTGATAACATAGATTAAGCCACTCAAAGTCGGCACAGAGGTTTTTCCGTCCCAATCGTCAACCGCGTTTTCAGATACAACAAAATCCATTTCTTCTGATGCAGGAGTATCCTCTCCTTCCTGATTGAGTGCTTCAACAAAACCGTCAACCGAGTCTGAATTTTTTCTGCTTATGCTGTCAATAAGACTAGCAGCTTCTTCAACAACACCTCCAAAAGGAGAAGAAGTTATAATAATACAAAATGCCATGACTAATGATATGATTTTAGAAAACATAAAAACCACCCTTTCAATGCAAGACACATACAATAGTGTATTTAGCACATTGTACCATATACGCTTTAAAAAGTAAATGATTTTAATGTAACAAGTAAGGTGCATCCGTAAATGCTGAATATTTTGTTTTTAAGGCATATCGGACTGTTTGCCGTCGACTTAAGCAAAAAGCCTCCGAACAAGTCAGAGGCTTTTGGTATTATATTTCGTTTTTTATTAAATCTTCGTATGTTTCTCTTTTGATAATTGTTCTTGCTGAACCGTCTTTTACCATGAGCACTTCGGGTTTACAAATTTTGTTGTAATTTGATGCCATAGAATAATTGTAAGCACCTGTTGAAAGTACCGCTACTATATCTCCCGGCTCAACTTCCTGAAGCATTGTATCTTCCTGAATAAGGTCACCGCTTTCACAACACTTACCTGCAACCGTAACCTTGTTCGTTCTCGGCATTGATGCCTTATTTGCACAAACAACTTCATATTCTGATTGATAAAGAATATATCTCGGGTTATCAGACATACCGCCGTCAATAGCAACATAAGTTCTGATACCGGGAATTTTTTTAACACTGCCGACTGTGTAAAGCGTGATTGCGGTAGCTCCTGCAATTGAACGACCGGGTTCAATAATGATAAAAGGTACTTCAAGTCCGTATTTTTTACATTCAGCCTTAACAACCTTTGAAACAGATACCATATAAGCTTCATACGGATTGGGTTTATCTTTTTCCGTATACTTGATTCCGAATCCGCCGCCCAAGTCGAGCTCTTTGATTTCGTAACCTGTTTCAGCTTTGATATCTGCCATAAATTTAATCATGACCTCTGCTGCATGCTCAAAAGGCTCAATGTCAAAAATTTGTGAGCCGATGTGACAATGCAATCCGCAAAGGTTGATATTGTCAACCTTTAGAATATATTTTACCGCCTCCATAGCCTCACCCGTTTCGAGTGCAAGACCGAATTTCGAATCAATCTGACCTGTTTTTACAAAGTCATGAGTATGTGCATCTATACCGGGTTTGATACGGAGAATTATATTTGCTGTAAGCTTCTTTTCTATCGCAAGCCTTGAAATATTTTCAAGCTCTGTAAGATTGTCAACCATTATTCTGCCTACGCCCGCATCAAGTGCTTCGGATAACTCCGCACAGCTTTTGTTGTTACCATGGAAATATATGCGTTCTGCAGGAAAGCCTGCTTTCAAAGCAGTATAAATTTCGCCGCCCGATACAACATCAAGACCCATATTTTCCTGATTGCAGATTCTAACCATTTCAAGACATGAAAACGATTTGCTTGCATAGATAACTCTGCCGTTACCGTCATAGTTATCGTCAATTGACTTAACAAAAGCTCTGCAATTTTTTCTTATTTCATTTTCATCATAAACGATAATAGGGGTACCTTTTTTTGCAAGCTCAACGGTATCACAACCGCCGATAGTAAGGTGACCCTTTTCATTTACATTTAAACAATCAGATACTAACATAAATTACCTCACTTTGCCGCATACTCTTCAATAGTCTTTTTAATCTCTTCTATTCCCTCTCCGTTTTTGGATGAACAGGGTATAAATGCAGCATTATTATATTCAACTAATTCGTCAACAATTTCTTCCATTCGTTTTGTTCTTTCGGTTTTGTTGAGCTTATCACTTTTTGTAAGAACGACTATATAGGGTATATCATAATGCTCCAGATACTCAATCATGGTACGGTCATCATTTGTTATCGGATGACGCATATCGGTAATTTGGATAACAAGCTTGATATTTCTGCCTGATGAAAAATATCCTTGCATCATGTCCGCCCAGCGTTTTTTCTCTGAAAACGACACCTTGGCATAGCCGTAACCCGGTAAGTCAACAAGCTTTACACCGTCACCCTTGAAAAAGTTTATCGTTATCGTCTTTCCCGGTACGGAGCTTACTCTTGCAAGACTTTTTCGGTTTGCAAGCTTATTCATAAGTGAAGATTTACCGACATTAGATCTGCCTGAAAATACTATTTCAGGTTGTTCTGATTTCGGTAACTGTTCGAATGTGCCATAAGCTGCTTCAAATTCTACTTTATCAAATCTCATAATTCACCTTTATCGCTTTAGAGTTGATTTTATCGGTAATAATTTCTGCATGAGTTTTTTTCTCTTTTATTTCAGCTGTTTTTTCTTCATACAAAAGGGCTGTATCTAAAACGGTATCAATATTATCCGCAACAACAAAATCGATATTTTCAAGCACCGCTTCATCAACTTTTTCAAGGTCTGCTTCATTATCAAGCGGAATGATAACTGTTTTTATTCCGTAACGATAAGCCGCCATTGATTTTTCACGAAGCCCTCCAATCGGCAACACTCTGCCTCTGAGAGTAATTTCACCTGTCATGGCAACATCTTGTCTTACGGGGATTTCCGTTAAAGCCGATGCAAGTGCGGTTGCTATAGTGACACCCGCAGAAGGACCGTCTTTCGGCACCGCACCCTCAGGAACATGGATATGTATATCCTTATCCTTATAGAAGGCATCGGAAATACCAAGCTGCTCTGCTCTGCTTCTTACATAAGTCATTGCCGCTTTTGCAGACTCCTGCATCACATTACCGAGTGAGCCTGTTATTTCAAGCTTGCCGGTTCCGTTTACGACGGCAACTTCTACTTTAAGCATTTCACCGCCGACAGAAGTCCATGCAAGTCCGTTTACAACTCCTATTTCATTTTTGTCTGATAATGCTTCCTGCTTATATTTCACAGCACCGAGCATTTCTTTAACTTTGTCAGGAGTGACATTGACCTTTTTACTGTTATCGGATACAAGCTCAAGTGCCGCTTTTCTGCACACTCCCGCAATTGCTCTTTCAAGCTTTCTGACACCCGATTCTCTTGTGTATCCGTCTATTATAAACCTTATTGCATCATCAGTAATTTTAATCTGTTTAGTTGTAATTCCGTGTTGCTTGATTTGTTTCGGCACAAGATGCTTCCTTGCAATATGAAACTTTTCCTCTGCCGTATAGCTTGACATATCAATTATTTCCATTCTGTCAAGCAAAGGTGCAGGGATTGTTGATTTATCATTTGCGGTTGTAATAAACAAGACCTTGCTCAAATCAACAGGGATTTCTATATAATGGTCGCAGAAAGAGTTATTCTGCTCTGCATCAAGCACCTCTAAAAGTGCCGACGCAGGGTCACCTTTATAGTCATTGCCGAGTTTGTCAACTTCATCAAGAAGTATCAGCGGATTCATAGTGCCCGCTTTCTGAATTGCAGATATAATTCTGCCGGGCATTGAACCTATATAGGTCTTTCTGTGACCTCTGATTTCAGCTTCATCACGAATACCACCCAAAGATATTCTTGCATATTTTCTGCCCATCGCCTTTGCAACTGATTTTGCAACCGATGTTTTACCTACACCCGGAGGTCCTGCAAGACATATAATCTGACCTTTGATATCAGGAGCTAACTGTCTTACCGCTAAGTGTTCGATGATTCTGTCCTTGACATCTTTCATTCCATAGTGGTCTTTTTCAAGAACTTTTCTTGCTGTGTTTATATTCAGTTTATCTTTTGACTCCTTATGCCACGGTATTGAAAGACACGATTCAAGATAGCTTCTGATTACTGTTGCCTCCGGTGATGACGACTGCATCTTTGAAAGTCTGTTACAGTCCTTCAAGAGCTTTTCTTCTGATTTTTCATCAAGATTTGCTGCAACGATTTTATCCTTGAACTGCATTACTTCAGTTTCAACATCTTCGCCCTCGTTTAGTTCAACTGATATTGCTTTCATCTGCTCACGCAAATAGTATTCTCTCTGATTTCTGTCAATCTGCTCCTGAACCCTTTCGGAAATATCCTCTTCAATTTCAAGTAATTCGGTTTCCTGTTCAAGAATAACACAAAGCCTTTCAAGTCGTCTGAGAACATTGATTTCGCTTAATATTTTCTGTCTTTCAGTATATTCAAGCATTATATTGCCCGCGATGAAATCAGCAAGCACAGTTGGGTTGTTTTCTGCCAAAACCGCCATAACAACATCATGAGTAAGCTTTGTTGCAACAGATGCGTAACCCTCAAATATAGACTTTACTCTGCGTACCAATGCCGTCGCATATTCACGCTCTGCATCAAGAATTTCCGGCTCGTCAATCTTTATAATTTCTCCTCTGAGGTAAGGCTTTGAGCGAGTAAGCATAGCTAAATCTGCTCTGTAAAGACCCTCCACGGATACTCTTTCAACATCTGCAATTGAAAGCTTAAACATCTGATTAACATTAACAACCACACCGACACGATATAAGTCTTCCATCGTCGGGTCGTCATCTCTTATATCTTTTTGTGCAACTAAAAAGAGCTTCTGATTCCCATTCATAGCCGCTTTAATTGCATTGATTGATTTCTTTCTGCCTACATCGAATTGAAGCTTCATACCCGGGAAAACCACAAGTCCCCTTAAAGCTACAATTGGCAGTTCAAATATATTATCCATATACTCTCCCTATTATAAAGAATAAGTAACTGATATTATAATACAAAATCCTTGTAAAGTCAACAAAAAAGACCTCGGTTGTGTTTAGTAACAAACAACCGAAGTCTTTGTATTCAATTTGAAGATGCAAAAAGCAAAAACTCAATCTACTTTAGCTTCATGCTTCACACTATCTTTTGCCGAAACTGCTTTTTCGAGATAATCCGATTTAATTTCTTTATCATATTCAGCTTTTGTCAAAACTCTTTCTTCTAACAACTCTCCTTTAAGATCAACTTTCCACTCAACATATTCTCCATCTTTTGTCATATAAAGCAAGAAATGACTAACCTCTTCTTCCACATCTTCTTTATACAATTCAAGAGAATAATAACAATCAGTATATCCATCAATTGTTAAAATTTCTTTTCCGTCATACGAAATATCAATTCCGTACTCCGCCTGTATTACACTATAATCTACCATCGTAAAATGACTAAGTATTGCAACACCCCACCAAATGAGTAAACCTAGTACTACTGCTGCTACTACACCGATGATTATTTTAGCTTTTTTGCTCATAACTTTTTTTGCTTCGTCCATAACTAACACTCTCCAATTTGAAAATCTAATTTAAAAAATCTCTGCATCTCCAATTGATTTTTACCATCACTTTACTTTTTAGTGAGGTTATAAATAAATTATATAACAAAAATTATTTTTTGTCAATTAAAATATACATATAGTGATAATTATTTATCTTGTTTTGCAAATTATAATTAACAAGAGGTGATTAGTTATGATTTGTGATATGATAAAATCATTGAGAGAAGATATCGGTTTTTCTCAATCTGAGCTTGCACGCAAACTTGATGTTACACGGTCAAGCGTAAACGCCTGGGAAATGGGACTGTCAACCCCTACCACCCACTATGTTGTTGAACTGGCAAAGATTTTCCATGTATCAACAGACTATCTTTTAGGTATAGAAAAAGAAAGAACCATTATCCTAGATAACTATACAAACACAGAAATAGAGCTTTTATACAATCTCATCAAATATTTTGATGAGCAAAAACAAGCAGAATAGCAAAAACTTCGGTCAAGCAATAAGCTTTACCGAAGTTTTTTATATTCAATTGATCGCTGCCAGGGCGGCAACTGTACCGTCGGCTGCTGCGGTTGTAAGTTGTCTGATTGATTTAGTTCTGCAATCACCTGCTGCATATATACCGTCTGCAGAAGTTTTGCAATCCTCACCTGCTTTGATGTAACCCGCTTCATCAAGCTCGACTACATCTGCAAAAACAGAATTTTGCGGAATCTGTCCTATCATTGCGAAAAGTCCGCTGACTTCAAGAGTTGATTTATCACTTGTCTGTGTGTTGGTAATTTCAATACTCTCCAATGCACCGTCACCTGAAAGTCCGGTTACTGTTGAGTTGAGAACAAACTCAATATTCGGAATTTTTTCTAACCTCTCAACATGAGTTTTCTCACCTCTGAAAGTATCTCTGCGGTGGATAAGATAAACCTTTTCACAAATTTCAGAAAGCATCTCCGCCGACTGTAAAGCTGAATTACCTCCGCCGTTGACAGCTACTTTCATTCCCTTGAAAAATGCTCCGTCACATACTGCACAGTAGGAAATGCCGTTACCTTCATAGTCATCAACATTGTCCAAATCAAGCTTGCGGTGCTTAACACCCGTAGCAAGTATCAAAGCTTTACATTCATATTCGCCGTATTCGGTTATTACTTTTTTAGTTTCGCCGTCTATTATCTTTTCAACTCTGTCGAGCTCAAAATCAGCACCGAGTTCAGTTGCCTGGTCAAAAAGATTTGAGGAAAATTCCGCACCGCTTATTGACTTGATTGAAGGAAAATTTTCAACTTTCGGCGATGAGCTTATCTGTCCGCCGATTGTTTCTGCTTCTAAAATCAGTACAGATTTCCCTGCTCTTAAAGCATAAACCGCCGCCGTTAAGCCGGCACAACCTGCACCCACGATTATTACATCATACATATTTTTCACATCTTTCTATAAATCAAGCCTTGCTGATGCAAGGCTTGAATCTGTTTAATTACTTATTTTCTGCAAATTTCTTGATGTTTGAAGCGTTTGCATAAGAAAACGCATCTTTGCCGTCGATTACAATAAGTGTCGGTGCCTGTTTTACGCCGAACTGTTTTGTCAACTCAACATTTTCTTCCGCATCAATTACTTCATAGGAAATTTCAGCTTTATCAAGGATTGATTTTGCAATCTTGCAGTTGGGGCAAGTCTTTGTTGTAAAGAGCATTACCTTCTGGGTCGGGTCTTCGCTGCCTCTTACAGCTCTGCCTTCGCTTTTAAGCTTTGATGTTGCAATTTCATAAATCTTACGATCCTTGAATTCCTGAGCCTTACCTTCATTCCAGTTCTGAACGGGACGATAGTAACCTGTGATACGGCTGTAAACCTCTGTCTTTTCACCGCAATCAGGACATTCGTAAACTTCACCTACAATGTAGCCGTGGTTCTTACATACTGAATATGTGGGTGAAAGTGTATAGTAAGGAAGCTTATAGTTTTCAGCAATCTTTCTTACGAGATTTGCTGCTGACTGCCATGTGGGAAGCTTTTCACCAAGGAAAGCGTGGAATACAGTACCTGATGTGTAACGAGTCTGCAAATCATCCTGGATATCAAGAGCCTCAAATATATCATCTGTATATCCAACCGGAATATGCGAGCTGTTTGTGTAATAAGGCTCTCCGTCTGTACCTGTTGAAGCGTTGATGATGTCGGGATATCTCTTAAGGTCATGCTTTGCAAGACGGTAAGTTGTTGACTCAGCAGGGGTTGCTTCAAGGTTATAAAGGTCACCGTATTTTTCCTGATAGTCGGAAAGTCTTTCACGCATGTGGTCGAGAACTTCCTGAGTGAATTTCTGTGCTTCATCGTTTGTGAGATCTTTTCTGATCCATTTTGCATTTCTGCAAGCTTCGTTCATGCCGACAAGACCGATTGTTGAGAAATGATTGTCGAATGAGCCGAGGTATCTCTTTGTATAGGGATAAAGTCCTTCTTCAAGAAGCTTGCCGATGATTGTTCTCTTAATCTTAAGTGAACGAGCTGCTATATCCATCATCTTATCAAGACGCTGATAGAAATCAGTTTCATTCTCTGCAAGGTAAGCGATTCTGGGCATATTGATTGTAACAACACCAACAGAACCGGTGCTTTCACCACTACCGAAGAAACCGCCTGATTTCTTTCTTAATTCTCTGAGGTCAAGACGAAGTCTGCAGCACATACTACGAACATCGCTGGGTTCCATATCACTATTGATATAGTTTGAGAAATAGGGTGTGCCGTATTTTGCAGTCATTTCAAAGAGAAGCTTGTTGTTCTCAGTTTCTGACCAGTCAAAATCGCTTGTGATTGAATATGTCGGAATCGGATACTGGAATCCTCTGCCGTTAGCATCACCTTCGATCATAATTTCGATGAATGCCTTGTTGATCATATCCATTTCTTTCTTACAGTCTTTATACTTGAAATCCATTTCCTTGCCGCCTACGATTGCAGGGAGTTCAGCAAGGTCAGCCGGTACTGTCCAGTCAAGAGTGATGTTTGAGAACGGAGCCTGAGTACCCCAACGGCTGGGAGTATTAACACCGAAGATGAATGATTCGATACACTTCTTAACCTGTTCGTATGACAAGTTATCAACCTTTACAAACGGTGCAAGGTATGTATCGAACGATGAGAATGCCTGAGCACCTGCCCATTCATTCTGCATGATACCTAAGAAGTTAACCATCTGGTTACAGAGTGTTGCAAGGTGGCTTGCGGGTGAAGATGTAATCTTTCCGCGGATACCGCCGAGACCTTCCTGAATCAGCTGCTTCAATGACCAACCTGCACAGTAACCTGTAAGCATTGAAAGGTCATGGATATGCAAGTCTGCATTTCTGTGAGCGTTAGCGATTTCTTCATCATAAATTTCAGACAACCAGTAGTTAGCTGTGATTGCACCTGAGTTGCTGAGAATAAGTCCGCCTACTGAATATGTTACTGTAGAATTTTCCTTAACTCTCCAGTCGGTAAGATGAACATAACTGTCAACAAGGTCTTTATAGTCAAGAATGGTTGACTTCATGTTACGAATCTTTTCACGCTGTTTTCTGTAAAGAATGTATGTCTTTGCAACATCTGCATAACCTGCCTGAACAAGAACAGATTCTACGCTGTCCTGAATATCTTCAACGCTGACCTGTCCGTTTACAACCTTATTTTCATAGTCAGCAGTTACTTTAAGTGCAAGCAAGTCAATAATATTGGGATTATACTGTTTGTTTAAAGCTTCGAAAGCTTTTGTGATAGCACCGCTGATTTTGGATATATCAAAATCAACCACTTTGCCATCGCGTTTAATTACATCATACATAGCCTTTCTCCTCAATTTATTTTATAAAATTATTGTGTGCATTTAGTATTGTAGCAACAAATCTTGTGTTTGTCAATACTAAATGCACAATATCTTGTAAATATTTTATTTTTACCACACTATATATGGGATTTATATTCCTCTTATATCAACTTGACCACAATATTGCTCCATAATTTGTGCATATTGCTCTAAATCTTCTTTAGTCGGTGATGTAAGACCTTTACAAATCACCTCATCTGAGTCAATAAAGCACTGCAAATTGTATCTCGGAGAACCTTTTAACCACTCCCCGATTTCATAAAAATCATCTTTTTCGTGAAATTCCTTTACAACGGTTGTTCTGAATTCGTAATCAACAACTCCGCTTTTTAAATATTCTACGGATTCTATTATGGGAGCTACATCAAAATTTTCAACACCAATTGTCAAAGGATATTTTTTCAAAGAATTTTTTATATCCATTGCTACACAGTCAACAAGACCGTCAGCGACAGCCTTCTTAAGCTTTTCAGGAAATGCACCGTTTGTATCAAGTTTAACTTTATATCCATAGTCTTTGATTTTTTTCAAAAACTCAAAAATATCAGGTTGTAAAAGAGGTTCTCCACCCGTTACACAAACTCCGTCAAGTATACCTTGCCTCTTTTTCAGGAAGGCAAAAAATGCATCGGAATCTATTTCTTCAGTATTAGCCAAATCGACGACCAATCCGGCATTCTGACAAAACGGACAACGGAAATTACAGCCACCCGTAAAAACGGTACAAGCGACTTTTCCCGGATAATCAAGCAATGTTGTTTTTTGTAATCCGCAAATTTTCATTTTAAACTCCATTATATACAAATAAAGACTACCTTGATGGTAGCCTCTTCTTTTATGGTCGGAGTGGCGGGACTTGAACCCACGGCTACCACTTGCGGTTCCCAAAGTTCGTTGCTCGTTATTCACTTCGCCGAACTTTGACCGCTTCGCCATTTCGTCCTTCCTTTTTCTGCCACAGGCAGCGGTCGGACTCAATGCCTGGTCCCTCACTTTGGTTCGGGCCTGACAAGAGGCTTGACATATAAGTAAAGGCTACCTTCAAGGCAGCCTCTTCATTTTATGGTCGGAGTGGCGGGACTTGAACCCACGGCCTCTTGGTCCCGAACCAAGCGCGATACCAAACTTCGCCACACCCCGACGCAACGCATAATATTATAGTATATATTTTTCAAAAAATCAAGTGTTAATTTAAAAAAATTAAAACAAAAACAAAATAAAACATTTTCAGCATTCGTTTTATCGCTTATTTTTTTAAAAGTATTGAAATATTGCAAACAGTTGTGTTATACTAATCGTGCCAAACAAACTGAACAAACAGAAAACAAGGGGATATTTTATCTTTTTATAGGGATAAATTCACCTTTAATTTGTCATAATATCATTGAATTTGTAAAAATGCAGATTCCATTAGATATTATGGCTTGGATTCGTATCCCCATTCTGTTTAAGTTTGTTTGGCGACAATCGGAGTTTGCGTTTTATGTGCGTCAGCTTCGGTTGACGCACTTTTTTATTTTGTGGGATAAAACTGTGTAGTTTTGAGAAAGGAGAGAGTTTAAACACAACCACAAAATATCTATTTTTCAAACAAACATAGAAAGAGGGTAATAATTATGGGTTTAGACATAAATGCCATTCTGTTTCTGACCAGCATTCCTTTGTTTATAATCGGTTTAATATTACTGATAATACAGGCGGCAAAAAAGAAAAAGAAAAAAATATCTATTTTAATAATAGTTGTTTCAGTTCTTATGTGTGCGAGCGGTATATGTTTACCTGATGCTGATGAGATGGCTTTGATTTCATCTTCAATATCGGAACAAAATAAGGGTGGAAAAAAGCTTTCAAAAGAATTAGCGGAAACATTTGCAAAACAAGAAATAGTAGATTTGTGCTGTGACTATTCATCTGTATCATCTGTTTCTATTACTTACGGAACCTTTAATGTTTCAGAATATCACTTAGGCGGTTATGAAATTGAAGCTCAAGGGACATATTTACCGATAGACGATTACGGAATGTACGGAAAAAGAATGAAATTTCATATTGAATTATCAATTGATAACAATACTAAAAAAAATATTCATAAAAAAGATATTTCATACGCCTATTAAATTAGTAATAAGGAATTTAAAATTACTTTAAATTCAATCAAAAAAACATTCAAACATTTTACTGATTAAAAATTATCAAAACAAGCTCGGAAATTGAGTTTCAATCTCCGAGCTTGTTTTTGTTTGTTATGAATTTACTTGCT
>JAZQHB010000027.1:0-56686 GCA_045540355.1 Acutalibacteraceae bacterium
AGGCTATGGAAGACGCGGCAACAAAAGTTAAAACCTTTACCCAGTTATGGGACACATTAAAAGAATCAGCTCAATCCGGATGGTCACAAACTTGGGAAATCATTGTTGGTGACTTTGAAGAAGCAAAAGAAATGTTCTCAAATGTATCGAAGGTTCTCGGAGATATGATTGGTGCATCAGCAGATGCGAGAAACGAAGTTCTTCAGGGTTGGAGCGATTTGGGTGGTCGAACGGTTTTAATCGAAGCGCTCAGTAATGCTTTTGAAGCAATTATGTCGGTTGTCAAACCAATTAAAGAAGCATTTAGCGAAATCTTCCCTCCTGCAACGGCACAACAGCTTATGAATTTTACTGAGAGATTGAGAGATTTAACTGCAAATTTAATATTAAGCGGTCCAGCAGCAGAGAGTCTTAAGAATGTATTCAAAGGACTCTTTTCTATTGTCCAGATTGGCGTTAAAGTTATTAGCGGTCTTGTACAAGGTGCTATAACACTTATTGATGCCATTCTTCCGGTTGGAGGCGGAATATTATCAGTATCTGGGTCTATTGGTGAATTTATAAGCAAGATAAATGAAGCTTTAAGCGGAACCAATATATTTGCTACTGTATTTGGAACCTTGGGTTCTATTATTTCACCAGTTGCAACAGCAATAGGAAATGCTTTAAAAGGTATATCTGATGGTGTCGATAACCTTGGCGGTATAATTGGTGTGATTGAAAAAGTAGTAAGCGGAATCCAATTTGTCTTTAGTAAAATTAAGAGTGTTGTCTCAAGTGCTATGGACAGTTTAGGCTTCGATTCACTTGTAGATGCTGTAAACAGCGGATTGTTTGCAGGAATCTTACTTGGCATTAACAAATTCATTAAATCATTAACAAATATTACATCTAATGGATCGGGAATTATAGGTGGCATACGGGATATTTTGGATGGTGTGAGTGGAAGTCTACAGGCTTTTCAATCACAGTTAAAAGCTGGAGCTTTGTTAAAAATAGCCTCTGCTATTGCTATCTTGGCTGGCTCGTTAGTCGTTTTATCAATGATTGATGAAGGTAAATTAACTTCTTCTCTTGGAGCTATTACAGGTCTATTTATTGAATTATTCGGTTCTATGACCATATTCGAGAAAATAGCCGGTGGAAGTGGATTTAAATCTATGGGTAAAGTTTCAAGAGCTATGATAGGAATATCTACTGCGGTTCTTATTCTTTCGGCGGCTATGAAAAACCTTGCATCATTATCTTGGGATGAGATTGGTAGAGGTTTGACAGCTACAGTTGCTGGATTAGGAACCTTAATCGGCGCAATTTATCTATTGCCAAAAGACACGACCACCAAAACGGGAAGTCTAATAGGACTTTCAACAGCATTGGTTATTTTATCCGGCGCGTTAAAGGTTATGGGGTCTATGTCTTGGGATGAAATCGGTCGGGGTCTTACGACTTTGGCTGGCTCATTAGCAATATTAATAGGTTCTATGCATTTGATGAAATCTGCTGTAGCTGGTGCGGCATCAATGCTTATTATATCTTCTGCATTGGTTGTCTTGTCTGGTGCTTTAAAAATAATGGGCACTATGTCTTGGGATGAGATAGGCAGAGGATTAACCGTTTTAGCAGGCTCGCTGGCTATATTGGTAGGCTCTATGCATTTGATGACTTCTGCTTTAGCAGGAGCCGCTTCAATGCTTGTTATATCTTCAGCACTTTTGGTTTTATCAGGTGCTTTAAAGGTGATGGCTACACTTTCTTGGGAAGAAATAGGAAAATGTATGACCACAATGGCAGGTTCGTTGTTAATTATGGCTGGAGCTACTGCGCTTATGACATCGGCATTACCCGGAGCAGCAGCAATTCTTGTTATATCCGGAGCTTTAGCAATCTTAACCCCCGCACTACTTGCACTAAGCACAATGTCTTGGGAAGGCATTGCAAAAGGTTTGGTGGCTATGGCTGGTGCTTTCGGTGTTATTGGTGTTGCAGGTCTATTACTCGGACCAATATCTCCGATGATTTTAGCATTGGGTGCGGCTGTTGCATTACTTGGAGTAGGTTGTCTTGCTGCTGGAGCAGGACTTTTAGCTTTCTCCACGGCATTGGCGGCTTTAGCTGTATCTGGTACAGCAGGTGCGGCAGCACTTGTTACGGTTGTTGAGGGTATTATTGGTATGATTCCTTCTCTTGCGGCGGCTATTGGTATGGGTATAGTGGCAATGGCGGCGGCAATAGGAGCAGGTGCAGGAGCTATAATGACCGCAGTTACTCAAATCCTAAATGCAATTCTCCAAGCAATAATCGATGTTGCTCCTAAGGTTGCTGAAACTGTGACGGTTATATTAACTGAAATACTCGGTGTTATAGCAGATATAACGCCTAAAATTGTTGATACAGTTGTTACTTGTCTTTCTGCGGTTCTTGATGGTATTGTTGAATTTGTACCTAAAATGGTTGAAGCGGGATTACAGATAATGACTGGGTTCTTACAGGGTATAGCTGATAACATTGGCGGTGTTGTAGAAGCTGGTGTAAATATTATAACCGAATTCTTAACCGCACTTGGAAATGAACTACCAAGAATAGTTGACGCTGGTTTCCAAATGATGATAAGCTTCATCAATGGTCTTGCGGATAGTATATCAACTAATACTCCTGTGCTTACGGCGGCAATCGGTAACTTGATGAACGCTGTTATAAATGCCGCGATTACACTTATTACTGGTTCTATCGGTAATTTCCTTAGTGCCGGTGCTAATGTGTTTAGCGGATTTATAAATGGTCTGAAGAGTAAAGTATCTTCTATCATCAGCACAGTTTCATCAATGATATCTCAGGTCGTTTCCAATATCAAGTCAAAAGTTTCAAGCTTTGTAAGTGCTGGTGGCGAATTGATAAACGGTTTTATCAAAGGTATTAAGGATAAAATTAGTGGTGTTGTTAATGCCGCTAAAGAAATAGGCTCTAAAGCGTTAAGTACGATTAAGAGTTTTCTTGGTATCGCTTCACCATCAAAGGCGTTTATCTCTATAGGTAAATTCGTAGCTGAAGGTCTTGCTCAAGGTATTCGTGATGAAACTTGGCAGGCAGTTAATGCTACAGCAGAAATGGCTGATAAAGTCAAGAAAGCAGCAAGTGGAACTTTTGAAGAGGTTGAGAAATACATCACGGATGCAAAACATTTCGATGAGTTGAGCCTTGCCGAAGAATTGGAAATATGGGAGACTTTCATTGCTCGATATGCCGAAGGAACAGAAGAGCGTCTGAAGGCTGAGAAGAAAGCTTATACGGTGTATAAAGCCTTAGTTGACGAAAAGTATCAGCACTCAATGGACTGGATAGATCAGGAGAAATACTACAATCGCCTGAGTCTTGAAGAGGAGCTTGCGGCTTATGAGCGTGTTCAGGCTCGTTATAAATGGGGTTCTGATGAATGGCTTAAGATGGAGCGTGAAAAATACAGAGTCAGAAATGAAATTGTAGATGCTTCATATCAGCACTCAATGGACTGGATAGATCAGGAGAAATACTACAATCGCCTGAGTCTATATGACGAGTTAGCAGCATACAAACGAGTACAGTCGAGATACGCACAGGGTACCGACGAGTATAAGAAAATGGCAAGAGAAATCTACAGAGTTCAAAATGAGATTAACGATGCCAATGAAAACTTCTACAAGGAATCCATCCGTATTCAGGAAGACTATCAAGACCAGAAATTGGCACTTGAGGAAGAATACGAAGCAAGAGTTAAAGAAATCAATGAGCGACTCGAAGCGGATATCAAAGCCGCAAACGACGCTTACGATGACGCACTCGAATCTCGAACTAAATCTTTGTATGATGCTTATAGTTTGTGGGATAAGGTTGAACCAAAAGAAACAGTCGATGGTGCAGACCTGTTTACAAACTTACAAAGTCAGGTCGATGCTTTTGAAGATTGGCAGAAAGACATAAATGAACTCGCTGGTAAAGGCATTAATGCTAAACTTCTTGAAGAACTTCAGGAAATGGGTCCATCTTCTGCTGCTGAAATCAAAGCATTGAACAAATTAAGCACTCACGAGTTAAATGATTATGTTGAGCTTTGGCAGGAAAAATACAATATGGCTAAAGAACAGGCAACATTTGAACTCGAAGATGTGCGTCAAGATACAAAGAACCAAATCAAGCAGTTAAGAGCTGATGCTAAAATCGAACTTGATGAGTACACAGAGATGTGGAATAAGCAAATGGCTGACCTCAAGGACGATATGAATGACCAGCTCGACGACTTACGCGATGATTGGATGGATACTATTGGTACTTTAAGAAAAGAAACTAAGAGCGAATTTACTACAATGACCGAAGAAATAACCAACATTATCGGTGAAAAGAATAGTTGGTCCGAACTTGGTTCTAATATTGTAGAGGGCGTTCTTCTTGGTATTGTTCAAAAGTCACCAGTTCTGACCGAGGGTGTAATTGACACTATGACTGCGGCTCTTGAAGCGGCTAAAGAAACTCTTGGAATTCAGTCGCCATCTAAAGCGTTTGCTGAACTTGGTATGTATTCAGACAAAGGATTCGCTGTTGGTCTTATGCAATATGCAAGTGTTGTTAGTTCATCTGCAACACAGGTTGGCAAAGAAGCAGTTTCGTCGTTATCAAATTCGATTTCTCGTATATCGAGCATGGTTACAGATGGAATGGACGCTGAACCAACTATAAGACCTGTGCTTGACCTTTCAAATATTCAAAATGGAGTAAAATCTGTTAATGGTATGTTCAATCCTAATAGAACCCTTTCTCTGGGCTTGAGTTTAGGAAGTACAATACAGCCACAGGCAGGAAATGACTCCTTTAAGAGCTTAAAAGATACTACGATAGCAGCTAACGACAAGGTTGTAAGTGCAATCGATTCGTTGAAAGAAGATGTTTCAACTTTAGCTGATGCTATCCGTAACATCAAACTCGTAATGGATACGGGAGCGCTGGTCGGTGCCATAAGCCCAGAAATGGACAGAAGCTTAGGGCAAATCGCAGCTTATAATAAAAGGGGGATTTAGATATGTATCATTCGGTATTTTTCGGAGGTAAAAACACTTGGGATGATTGGCATATCGTCCCCACTTCCCGTCCAGTTATCAAACCTCCGACAAAGAAAACTAATTACTTGGATATTCCCGGTGCCGATGGGGTTCTTGATTTATCGGAATCCCTCACCGGATATCCCGTTTATAACAATCGAGAAGGTTCGATAGAATTTCTTGTTATGAACGATTATCAACCTTGGGAAGTATTGTATTCTGCGATTTTGGAGCATATCCACGGTCAAAGAATGCAGATGATTCTCGAAGATGACGACCAATATTTTTACGAGGGCGTATTCGAGGTTGAGGATTGGCAATCAACCGTTCCTCGTTCCACCATCGTAATTAAATACAATGTTGGTCCTTATAAATGGAACATAAACAAGACAACAGATGATTGGTTATGGGACCCATTTAGTTTTGAATACGGAAAAATTCAGCCGGCTGTCTTCAGAGATATTTCTGTAGATAGTGACGATTGGGTTTTAAACGAATTTGATAAATATATGGTCGAGGCTGCTCCGGTATGCCCCGACTTTATTGTTTCGTCCGATGACGGTTTTGGAATGGATGTCAGGTATGTGAATGAAAAACTCGGAATTGACAAAGAAGTTCATCTTGATGATGGAACAACTTCGATTCCAGATTTTATCCTCTACGGTCAAACATCCTATAAACTTTACTTCAAAGGACATGGAATGGTTTCAATAGACTTTAGAAGCGGGAGGTTATAGTTATGTATAGCATATATAGTGATGGTGTTTGTATTCACAGTGCTAAAGCATTAACAAAAGAACACAAACTACTCAATCCAAAACTAACTCTAACCGATAATGCCGCTGGTTCATTGGATATTACCGTTCCACCGGGTAATGCCGGTTATGACAAGATTGAAAGAATTTCATCAGAGTTAGTTGTAAAGCGAAATGATGTTGAACTTTGGTCTGGTCGTGTAATCACAGAAAAAGGAGATTTCTGGAACCAGAGAATTCTTACCTGTGAAGGTGAACTCGCATATCTCAATGATACACATCAAGCGCCGGCGTCATACACCGATATAGATGTTGGTGATTTCTTAACCGCGATATTGGATTTTCACAATTCAAAAGTCGGTGAAGATAAGCAATTTATATTAGGGGCTATTACAGTTCACGAAAATATAACTTGCACAACTAACTATGAAACAACTCTTGATTGTATCAATGAGAATGTAATAAATAAGCTGGGTGGTCACATTTCAATCCGTAAAGAGAACGGTGTTAGATATATCGATTACTTCGAGGATTATATGAACACTAACACACAAACAATCCAGTTTGGAAAGAACTTGGTTGACTTTACAAAGAATTGGGATATGACATCTTATGCAACCGTTATAATTCCACGAGGTGCAAGACTCGAAGACTCTCCTATCGAGGGACTTGAAGCATATTTGACCGTAGAAAGCGTAAATGCTGGTAGTATTTATGTTACTGACGAAAATGCTATTAAAGAACGCGGTTGGATTGAGGCTGTTGTTGACTTCGAGAATATTACAGACCCCGCCGAGTTATTGGAGAAAGCGAGAACTTATATTTCTGACACTCAGTTTGATAATCTCATAATTGAAGTGTCGGCGGTTGATTTACACTATTTGATGAAGAGTGAGGAACCGATAAAACTTCTCGACCAAGTGAGGTGTGTGTCTGTTCCGCACGGTTTGGATAAGATATTTCCCGTTTCACAACTTACCATTCCAATAGACCATCCTGAGAATGCTACCTATACCTTGGGTAGCACCATCAGAACTTCTTTAACTTCTTCGAATAAGAAGACCAATTCGGAGATTATGCAGAAAATTGAAAATCTACCGAGTAAGGAAACAATCTTGAAGAAAGCCGCCGAAAATGCGGCAGAGATTATGAATCAGGCTACGAATGGTCATATAACTATTACCAAGATTAAGAATGATAATCAAACTGTAACAGAATCGTTGTTTATTACTGATACAGAAGATTACCGAAAAGCAACTAAAGCTTGGCGATGGAACATCAACGGTTTAGCGTATTACAAAACAACCAATCCGGTTAATAACCCTATCAATTACGATACGACTAATCCTAAAGTGGCTATCACTATGGATGGTGCGATTGTGGCAGACTTTATCACAGTCGGTACAATGAGTGCTGACCGTATTCGTACGGGAATATTGGAATCTTCTGAAGAGTATGAAACTTGGTCTTCTACAAGGTCATATTCTTCAAGGACTAAAGTTTTTCATAGTGGTCGATATTGGCGTGCTATGCGATATGTTTATTCCGGAGTAGAACCCGGAGTTACATATTGGCAAGAAACCACAACATCTACAGGAGCTGTGACATTCGATTTTTATACAACATACTCTGCTGGTACCATCGTTTCTTACGATGACCGTTATTGGATTGCGCAAGCATCGGTGAGAAGATGTTATCCCGGTAGAACCTATTGGGTTCAATCGAATAAGAATGTTATATTTGACTTGAATGAAGGTTCTCTTGAAATATCTTCAGGTAAAATTACTCTCGGTGATATGGATGATACTGGAACTCACAAATTCCAAGTCGACGATGATGGTTATTTACACGCATACTACGGTAAAATCGGGTCGTTTAACATTGACGAATATAGTATCTATAATAACTCGATTACCCTAAGTTCAAGAGGATTAAGTTTTAATCTTGACTCAGTAGAAATAGGACATTTTGCAACTCAGACTTGGGAAGCATCCACATCTGATAAAGGAATTGCTATGGATATCGAAGAGGATATTTCTTATATTTCTTGGGGGCATTACAGTAGTGAGTATGAGTTTTACGAAACAAAAATTTTATATACAGCTACTGAATTAGAATTTGAATCTGGAGATTATACGTATCCGAACACTATTGTTTTCGGAGCACCTGTTGATTTAAGTATGAGTCAGGCTTTTATGTATAAAAGAGGCAGTCGTATATACAAAACCATCACTCTCGTTGATTCCGATACAGAAGCTCCAAAGCTTGTAAGATTGCAAACATCCAGTGGTTCGTATTGGGATGTGTATGTTGTTGGCGGAATGATAATGGACCGTTGGTAATTCGCTAATCTATAAGGAGTGATTTAATGGATAAAATTGGAATGCGAAAACCCGAACATAAATTAAAACCAGATGTAAAAGTCACAATCATCTACCAAGAAGGAGACGAATTTATAAATGAAAATCAGCAATATCAAAATGGAACAAATGCTGATGAGTCTGAAACCGATTCTCCCACAGCGTAACAAGATTGGTTACATTGCGGCGAGAAATACGAGAATTCTTAAGGATGCTTTGACTGAATATTTTCAGTTCAAGAACCAGTTGATTGAAAAGTACGGTGAGCCGGACACTGATGAGAACGGACGCGAGTCAATATCTATCAAGTTTGACTCACCAAACTTTGAACAATTTAACAAAGAGTTCTCCGATTTTGGAAACATCGAGCAGGATGTTCAAATTATGACCCTTAAGTATGAAGAGGTAATAGGATTCTTGAATGGAGAGGAAATTCTAACTTTATCTTGGATGCTTGAGGATTAAGGAGGCGAAGATAAATGGCGGATATATCTCAACATTTAAAAGCGATACAAACCGCTAAATATGGTGAAGAAGTCAGAGGGTCCATTCACGATGCGTTGGAAGCAATGAACGAAGAATCAAGTTCTGCTAAAGAAGTCGCTGAAACTGCCCAAGATTCCGCAAAAGCATCTGCTACTGCGGCTGCAAACTCTGCATCAAACGCAAAGACATCGGAAACAAACGCGAAATCGTCTGAGACGAAAGCAAAGACCTCTGAAACAAATGCAGCGAACTCAGCTTCGTCTGCGTCCACATCAGCGTCTAATGCCGCGTCTTCCGCTTCGGCAGCTAAGACTTCTGAAACCAACGCAAAGACATCGGAAACAAACGCGAAATCGTCTGAGACGAAAGCAAAAGCATCCGAACAAGTTATCGAACAGTTTGCGTTATATCTGTCATTCTTTGATGCCCTTAAGGAAGCCGTGGAAGCGTGTATATTCCCGTCTGCGTTATTAGATTCTGACGGAAATCCTATACTCGATTCCGATGGAGCAAGCATTACAACCGAAACCAAAGGATTGGACGGTTTTAGAAATGCTTTAATTAATGTGCCCACTGATGTATTCGCTTTATCACAGCAGATGAAGCATTGCATTATGGACTCTAACGATTAAATAAACAGGAGGTAATTTAAAAATGAAATTTAAAGAATACCCGAATTCCACCTCATTATCGGATACCGATGCGTTTATCATTGATGGTGCAGATGGAACAAAACATATTTTAACCCCTGATGCGGCGGCGGCTCTTGTCGGAAGTATTTCTCCACAGGCTCATTCCAGAATATTCAGAGGTAAAAATCTTGGTTCGACGGTTACGGACGAACAGAAAGCAGCTATCAGAGATGGCTCATTCAAGGATTTATTCCTTGGCGACTATTGGGTTATCAATAATGTCACTTGGCGTATTGTCGATATGGATTATTGGTACAACACCTATACGGCAGATTACGAATATTTTAAATCGCATCATCTGGTTATTATGCCTGACACTTGTTTAGGATATGCTACGATGAAAGATGATGGAACTACTACTGGCGGATATGTTGGCTCAGATATGTATAAGACAGGTCTTTCATCAGCAAAAACAACCATTACCAATGCTTTTGGCGATTTGGTATTAACACACGGTGAATATCTTGTAAACGCGGTTAGCAATGGTAAACCATCAGGTGCGGCACTTAAAGCATCAACGGTAGAAATACCAAGTGAAATTATGATGTATGGTACAAACATATATTCTCCGGGTAATGATGGTACTACTGTGCCTGCATTGTATACATACTGTAAGACACAGTTAGCATTGTTTGATGTGGCTCCGAGATACATCGTTGTAGAAGACGACTATTACTGGCTCAGAGATGTTGTTTCGTCTGATGGTTTCGCTTATGTGGGCCGCTATGGCGATGCGTGTTGGTTCAGCGCGACCCACGGCTATGGTATTCGTCCGTACTTCTGTATCGGTTAAAGTCGTAATCTCTGGGGCTTGTCCCCAGTAACTATATTTTAGTAAAGGAGAATTTTTCTGATGAATAAAAAGATTTATAAGATAACTCTTGCTGACGGCACTGTTATCGATAACCTTAGACTCAACGGTAACAATTATATTTCCGATAAGGAATTAACCGCTGATATGTTCCTTGGTAACTTGGCTAAGGTCATTGTAAATGATGGTGAAAGAGATACCGTATATGAAAATATGGAACTCGTCCAGATTGTAAAGTATGACGAAGAATACTGGTTCGTACTTAGAACAATGACAAAAAAAGAACTTCAGGATTTGAAGAACCGTGCTGATATCGACTATCTCGCAATGATGTCGGATATCGAGCTTTAAGAGAGGAGGAGCACCATGGCATATAGCAAGAAATTTGACACAGTTAAGAAATACTACGACCTTAAGGTATGGGATGAAACTCGTGTCAGGAACGCTGTAGTAAAAAATTGGATTACTGCTGAAGAATTTGAAGAAATCGTTGGGAAGGAATATTAATGAGCGTACTGGTAAGTGATCGTAAAGAATCGAAATTTGAGGCTATTACCTTTTCGGTAGACCTGCATAATATGTTGGTTGAATTAATGCAAAGAAGTTTCGGAGTTAAAGATTTGGACTCGTTTGTACGCTTGCAATATGCATACGGAAAAGACGATAAAGAAGATTTTTCAAAGTATCGATATTTAATGCACAATTCTAAACAACGAATTGACAGGATAGCCTCACTCTTAACCAGTAATGTTAGAGCGGCTAATTCAATATATCCAACTTCTATACGCGAATACGAGCGGAGGCGTGAATATCAAAATGATGCCATCGCAAACTGTGAACAACTCATCAAGGAGTTACAACATGTTGTAGAAGTGTTTAGAGTGGATATTAATCTTTACGGACGGTATGTTCAAGCCATAGACCGAGAAATCGGATTGATAAAGAAGTGGCGTCAACGCGATAATAAAATCAAATCATATTTACCACAGGGTGACATCTAATTATGTTTCGTCTGATAGTTTCGCTTATGTGAACAACAATGGCAATGCGAATTGGAACAACGCGAACAACGACAATGGTGTTCGTCCGGATTCCTGATTTTAACCGATTAGGAAGGAGATGTCATCCTTTCCACAAGGATAAATGACAAAGCTGTACGCAATTTACTACGGTAAGTATTGCTATAACGGTGAATATTTAATGACTTATGAGGAGATTGTATGCGACGCCAATAACTTGTACAAGGCTTACAGAGCATCTATTAAAAATAGCAAATGGAAAGAAACAACTCAAAAGTTTATGATGAATTTTCTTAGATACATATTTGAGATACAAGAAGATTTGCATAACCGCACATTGAAAAATGGCAAGAATCAAGAGTTTTCCATTTCCGAAAGAGGTCGAATTAGACACATTACAAGTATCCCTATCAGCGACCGTATAGTTCGCCATGTCTTATGTGACGAAGTGCTTCTTCCAGAGGTACAAAAGAAACTCATATATGATAATGGCGCATCTATCAAAGGACGCGGTATATCTCATCAAAGAGAACGCTTCGAGGTCCATCTTCGCAAATATTACAAGAAGTATGGAAACGAAGGTTATATTCTGTTTGGTGATTTTACAAAGTTTTATGACAACATTATACATGATATAGCCAAGAAAGAATTGCTCAAGTTATTTGATGACGACGAGTTCATTGATTGGTTGTTGACTGTTATATTCGATGGATTTAAAGTTGATGTCTCCTATATGACGGACGAAGAATATGCAACCTGTTTAGACAAGCCCTTTAATAAACTTGATTATCAAGAGATACCCAAGAAACAATTAACGGGCGAAAAATGGATGCACAAATCTGTTAATATAGGAGACCAACTATCACAAATTCTCGGAATTTATTATCCGTATCCCATTGACAATTATGTGAAATATGTAAGAAGTCAAAAATTTTACGGACGATATATGGATGACTGGTATATTATGAACCCAAGCAAAGAAGAATTGCAAGATTTGCTTAATCATATTCGCGAGATTGCGAAAGAACGCGGTATCCATATAAACGAAAAGAAAACTCGCATTGTGAAAATCTCCGGTACATACAAGTTTCTACAAGTACGATATACCCTTACTAAAGAGGGTAAAATCATTAAGCGTATAAACCCCGACAGGGTTACTGCTATGCGTAGAAAACTTAAAAAGTTATCCGTTAAAGTTCAAAATGGCGAGCTTTCTTACGAATGTGTAGAAGGCATGTTTAAGAGTTGGATGGGAAGCTTTTACAAGCTATTATCCAAACAACAGCGGCACAATTTGATGCAGCTATATGAGGAACTGTTTAATAAATCAATTACGGTAGTCCAGAAAAAGCTGATTATAATTGATAAGCCATAAATGTTATAAATAAGGAGGACATTATGACGTCTGAAATAATTGTAGCCCTTTTAGGACTTGTCGGAACATTAGCCGGCTCTTTCTTGGGTGTTATAGCTTCGTCAAAACTAACGCAGTATAGAATACAGCAGTTAGAAGAAAAAGTAAATAAACATAACAGCGTTGTTGAACGCACATATATCCTCGAAGGTCAGATGCAGGAAGTAATTCACGAAATCAAAGACCTCAAGGAGTATCACAAACCTTAATGGAAGGTGATTTAGCAATGGCTAAAAAGAAGAAAAAGCATAACTTTGAATTCTCAAAAATAATTTTAGCTTTTGTCATCCTTTCTTACTTCATTGGACTGGGGTTTGGTATGTACGTAATCATAGCTATGGTTAAAGTTGATTCGTTTGTATATATTGCGACTGCTTTATGTGGTTTGTTTACATACATTGCCACCCCGGTTTCAGTGGCATTAGGATTTTACAGTAGTAAGGCAAAGGCTGAAAATGTTGAAAAGATAAAAGGCACGATTATTCAAAATGGTGCTAAAATCCCGTTAGACAAAGGAGGTACCCAATGAATAATAAGGAATTTACAAAAAAAGCACTTGATATAGCAGAAAATTATAACACTGCGTATGTATGGGGTGCGTTCGGATTAGTAGCAAACGCTTCTAATATGCAACGAATGATAAACCAATACTCCAAGAATAATAAATACCTTGCGAAAGCCAGACAGATTTATGGAAATGGCTATTTCTTTGATTGTGTTGGCTTGATAAAAGGTATATTGTGGGGTTGGTGTGGTAATGCATCGGCTACATACGGTGGTGCTAAATACGCATCAAATGGTGTTCCTGATGTATCGGCAGACCAGATGATAAACCTTTGTTCAGGTGTAAGCACCAATTTTGACAATATCGAAGTTGGTGAAGTTGTATGGCTTACAGGTCATATAGGTATCTACATCGGCAACGGTATTGTTGTAGAAGCCACTCCTGCTTGGAATGGTGGCGTGCAGAAGTCCGCTCTTGCTAATATCGGAAGTATTTCCGGTTTGAATAGTAGAAGATGGACAAAGCACGGTAAGTTACCGTATATCTCATATGAAGCAACTCCCGTTATTAGTGCTACAGAAACAGATGTTATTATGGTTGGCACTGTTAAGACACAGGGTTCAACTTTAAATCTTAGAAGCACATATTCTACTGCCGGTAATATTCTTGATGCTATTCCGAACGGTACGGTTCTACCAATATCGAAAAAGGTTTCAAACGGATGGTATAAAGTGACTTACAATGGAACCGTAGGCTATGTAAGCGGAGATTACCTTGTGATATCCAATTCGTCTTTCGTTGATACAAGCGGACACTATGCAGAGAAGCATATTAAAAAGCTTGTTGATTACGGAATTGTAAATGGGTATGGTGACGGAACATTCAAACCTGATAATTCTGTAACCAGAGCCGAGTTCGCTATAATGATTGCTAATTCATTGGAAAAAGCTTGCGGACAGATGATAAATATGGTTTCTGCGTTTACAGATGTAGCAGGACATTGGGCTGAGCAAGCCATAAATAAGTTGATTACTTGTGGTATTGTAAACGGTTTTGTTGATAAGACATTTAAACCAGACCAACCCATCACAAGAGGACAAGCAGCTATTATGGCAGCAAATATGTTATACTACTGTGGTGTTAAAGGAATGGATTATGCGACTCCGTTCCCTGATACAGCGGGTCACTATGCCGACAGTCATATTCAGACATTACAGCATTACGGTGTTGTCAATGGATATGAAGATGGATTATTCAGACCCGATGAAGAAATTACAAGAGGTCAGGCTGCGATGTATATTGCAAATTGCTTGACTGTTGTAGGAAAGTAGGTTATAATATGGATATGGTAATTAGCGTACTTGAAATACTCATCGTAATTATCTGTGCGGTTACATACGGTCTTATGTTATATTTTAAAGTTAAGGGTAATATAACAGAAGGTGTAAGTGAACTAATCGCTCTTGCTGAGAAGACGGGTCTTCCCGGTAACGAAAAGATGGCACAGGTTGTCGATGCGATGTACGAAAAAGTTCCTGCGTGGTTAAAGAAAATACTTAATAAATACGAGCTTGAAAAGATTGCTCAATGGGTGTTTGATTGGATGCGTAGGTATGCCGATGCTTACAAAGAAGAGGCATCGGAACAAGAAGAAATAAACGCAGATAACGGCGAATAAAAGTGTAGAAATGTAATTTATTCATTGATTATTCCTACACTTCGGTTAAAAAACGCCGTAGTTACGCGGTTTTATGTTTCTATAATAGAAACTTACTGGAATTTTAATACCTCTAAAACCCAGTAAATACGCAATTTTAAGAGTTGTTAGGAGTGGTAAAAAGCAGAGAAATGTGGGTTACTCTTACATTATGTCTGTACCACTCCTACACTCATATTCCTACACAATTTACAATCTATTTTATTTTTTCAATTTCTTCTTTTAACCAATCGAATTCTCTTTTGGTATACACTTTTTCAGTCATATCAGAAATCTTGTGACCGACCATATATTTGATGGCGTATTCGTCAACTCCATATTTCTTAGCAGAAGTTACAAAGTGTGTTCGTCCGTCATGAGGTCTATGTTGCGGATTTAAATTTAACTCATCACGAACTCTACCAAATCCTTTCTGGTAACGGTTATATGTAAACGCATTACCTCTTCTTATATCTGGGTCGGTACAATTAAATAGATATATACTACCGAGACTTTCTGCTTCTTTATATTTCTTGAGTATGATGTCTCTTATCTTAGAATGAATCGGTACTACTCTGTCTGTACCAGCTTCTGTTTTCATACCACCTTTAAAAGTCCAATTCTCAATATCAACATTCTTTAGTTCTATTAGACCAAGTTCTTGTGGTCGCCATCCCGAATAACATTGTACAAGTATTGCGTCAATGTATCGTTTTTCGTCAAGATGTTTCCATAGTAAATCCATTTCTTCGTCCGTAAACGGTATATGCCCATTCTTTACAGTTACTATCTCTTTTATAACTTCATCTGAAAGATTAAAGCTTCTCGAATAATTCCTGTCAACTATCTCATATTCCAAAGCATAGTCGAGCATCAAGTTGAACAGGGATTTTATTTTATTCTTCATAGAAGCACTTGGTCGCTGTTCTTTACCACGAACCGTGGCTACTCCATCTTCCATACAACCTTTTACATGGCGTGCTCGTATGTCCATAACTCTCATATCGTATACGGACGAACAATACGCCCACGCAGAGTCAACAGCTCTTGCACTTGCATCAGATTTAAGTGATTTATAATAATCAGCAGTCCATTTTTCATAGAGTTCCTTAACTGTTATGGACGGCTCCAAGTCGTATGGATTCTTGTTATATTCAACTAATGCAGTATATGCATCGTTATATGTCGGAAAATATGATTCTGGTTTAAGCGGTTTACATACTGGTCTGCCCTCTGGGGTTTTACCGACTGTAACCATAGCACGAAATGGATTTCTCAAATTTCGATTCTTTATCTCGCTTATTTGACCAAAGCCATTAGGAAGTCGCCTTCGTTTGTTATTCTTATTACGAGGCTTTCTCGTCTTTACACTTGGTTGTATCGGATAACCACAATGAGGACAGGATAATGCTTTATCGCTTACTTGTAATTCACATTCTGGACACTGGATAAGCATTCGTATTCCCTCCTTGTATTGATTTATCATTAATAATTATATATAATAGTGTAGGAATTGTCAACTCCTACACTTAATTTTTTTTATAATTTTTTAAAAGAAGGGTTATATATGGTTAATGATAACGAGTCAATCTGTCCCTGTTGCGGAGGAGATTTGAAATATTATGATAGTGTTAAAAGAATTGTTCGGACGAAATGGGGTGTTTCTAAAAAAGTAAAAATCCGACGATTACGATGTACGAAATGCGGTGCTTTACATAGAGAACTTCCTGACTATATTCTCCCCTACAAACAGTACGAGGCGGACATTATATTTGGTGTTTTAGAGGGTTTTATAACTCCCGAAACATTAGGTTTTGAAGATTATCCTTGTGAGATGACTATGCTCCGTTGGAAAAATAAAATGTCTGAAGAATATCTTGCTTTGCTTTCCACCTAAGTTGTTTTTACAAAGTAGTAGTTCTTATCTTAGAATAGGGGTTGAAAGGAGGTAAACGCAGATGGATGAAGTTACATTTGCAAGTGGTTCTGTACCGGTATTGGTTGCAGCCAGAGTTTACGGAAAAGACGCCTCGTGGATTAGAGCAGGTATTGTCGCCGGATGGCTACCTATCGGAAAGGCTACAAGAAGCGGAAAGCTCATAACGAGCATTGAGGAGATGGACTCAAAGTATGGGAGGATAAATTTCTATATTTCTCCTAAACGACTTTGGGAAGAAACGGGTTTTGTGTGGAAAGGAGAAAGACGATGAGTACGACAATACGAGCGGAGTTATCAGAGAGAAACAAATACTGGATTGAAAAACATCGGTATTACGAGTTGAAGCATTTTTGTCTGCAATATCCTCTTTGGAGGAAAGCGCGGGCAGCGTTGGATAGTTTGAGTAAGCGTCCGAACAATTCGGCGGCAGTTTCAAGAACTAACAAAGTAAGCAGTCCCGTAGAGAAATGTGTCGAAGCAAGATTGTTTTATACTGACCGTATGGAGCTGTTGGAGAATGTGGCAAACGAAACAGATGAGGTTATGGCGGTTTATATTTTGAAAGCCGTTACTGAAGGGATATCATACGACCATTTGAAAGTTAGAATGAATGTTCCCTGCTGTAAAGACACTTACTACGAATTGTACAGACGGTTCTTTTGGTTGCTCAATAAGGCGAGAGGGTGAATGGAGTGAAAATAGTGAAAAAAGCTGTTAAAAAGGTTTATCGGTTTAATTGTCCGGAATGCAGTACAAGACTCGAAGCGGCTCCTGCCGAACTCGTAGATATGGGTAATAAAATCAGTAAGTTTCATTGTCCTGTTTGTAGAAAAGATAGACATATAAGCTGGGGTGAGCTTCGTAAGAAAACAATATACGAAGATGAAACCGAGGATTAAATCGCGATATTTTCAATTCCTCTTATGAGGAGGGTGATATTTATGAAAATCACGATAAATGGATTAAAAGCTATTGAGAGCTTAACACAGGAACAAGCGAATGTTTTTGTAGCATATGGTTCAGATATGTATAGACAAGGTATGCTAAAAGGAGCATTATTGTTTGGTATAGGAGTTGTTGTAGTACAATCAATAGTTATAACCCACGAAGTGCGTAAATGTTGCAAACATAAAGACTGAGTCCAATCACGGACTCTTTCTTTTTTATATTTTTCCGTACGCAGGTTACGGTGAAGTATGTTATTTTATTAATATGAAAAATTCCCCGGGTGAGAAATTTCGGGAAATGTTTTCAGGAAAGGAGAAACATATGGCATTATTTGGATTGGGTATGTTGATTGGTTGCTTATGGACTTGTTTTATATTTCGACTGTTTGTTGTCGGAATATTACGAGTTGATAGATCTGACCCCGATGATGGTCCGTATTTGTTTTTAGAACTGAAAAAATCAGTCGAAACAGTTAGTTCCAAAAAATATGTGATATTCAAAGTTATGAACAAAGATTTCATTTCGCACGAATAACAATCCCTATTATGGAACTAAAAAAAATAATATTTAGGAGGTAACAATTATGGACAATATCACAAAATTGTTAGAAGAGGAAATTGAGGAACAGATAAATAATTTATCCGGTATCTCAGACCCAAAACAGAAATCAATGGCGGTTGAAGATTTAACAAAGCTTTATAAGCTGAGAATCGAACAAGCCAAGAATGAGGCTGAACTTGCAGAGAAGCAGGCACGACGCGAAATGGAAGCTCGTCAGATTAAATTAGACAGCGAGGCAAAAGAGCGTAGTGAGAATCTCGAAGAGATTAGACTATCAGAAATGGTTAGAGACCGATATTTCAGAACAGGTATCGCAGTGTTAGAAATTGGATTACCGTTGATGTTCTACGGCGTATGGATGAGAAGAGGATTTAAATTTGAGAAAGATGGTACTTATACCTCGAAGACATTTATGAATTTATTCAACAGATTTAAACCAACAAGAAAATAAAAGTTTAAATAGTTCCAACGAAAGTTTATGCGTAAAAAACATAGACTTTTCGTTTTGACCTTGGAGAAAGATTATGCGGTATCACTATAAAAAACCACGAATTTACTTATCAATGTATGGAAAACTTCATATTTGCGAGCATCCTGTTTACGATAGCTGCACACTATTCAAGATTAACGATAATGGTTTAGCAGTGATACAACAGCGTTATGATATGGATACGAAAAGCACTTGGTGGAGCGAGGTTGACCCTTGGCTTACCGATGAGATATATTTACACCCAAATTTTAAGGAATACTTTGATAAAAGAGCCGGAAAGTGTACGGACGGTATATATCCAACCGTAACAATCAGACAAATAATGTGGGCTTTGAAAATGAAGCCTCTACCGAAAGAAAGATGGGAAACTGTGTTCGACAGAAGAGATATTTGAATCGCGAAAATTTCAATGTACTTTATGGAAACCAAAAATCAAATTTTTAAGGAGGATACAAGTATGTTTAAGATGATTCATTTGATGATTCTGGAGGACGAAAGAGAGGTTGATACATTAGTCAAATTGGCGGCTAATCACCACTTGCAGGCATTATACAAGGTAGGTGTTTACGGCACAGTTAGACAACATGAATTGTACGTTATCGGATGGTTCTGGAATTATTACAGATTCACAAAAGAACTTGCACCGAAAAAGAAAGACATATAAGGTTTTGGGTTAAGAGGCTGATAACAAGGCCTTTTAGCTTTTCGCGAAAATCGCAACTTATATTATGGAGAAGCTGATAGCTCTATGGTAGAGCACAACCTACACCCCAAGGTTGGAATAAGGGTTCGAGTCCCATACAGTTTCTTTAAATTTTTGAGTCTGTCAAGGACTCTTATGTTTTGAAAGGAGACGAAGAAAATGAAAGGAACAGGTATGTTTCAAAGAGCTTGTTATAAGTCCGGCAAATATTTAAAGAACCACTCGCCGACTATATTAAGCTTCATCGGTGCCATTGGAGTTATAGGCACAGCGGTTTTGGCTGTAAAAGCCACACCTAAAGCAATCAAACGATTGGAACGGGCTAAGGACGAAAAAGGCGAAGAACTGACAAAATTCGAGACTGTTATCGTAGCAAGTCCGGTTTATGTTCCAACAACACTAATCGGAATATCAACAATTGTTTGTATATTGGGCGCAAACGCGTTGAACAAAAGACAACAGGCTTCGTTAGTAAGTGCGTATGCTTTATTAGAGGAATCTTATAAAGAATATCGTAATGCGGCGAAAAAAGTTTATGGGGATGATGCTGACGAAAAAATAATTGCGGAAATGGCTAACGATGCTTATGTTTCCTGCGATGGTTGGCATTTATATGACCCTGACCACGATAAAGACAGCGACAGGGTATTATTTTATGACTTCTATTCACAGAGGTTCTTTAACGCGCCTATGGGACAAGTTATAAACGCGGAATACCATATCAATAGAAATTTACAATTACGCGGGGATGTTACAGTAAACGAATTTTATGATTTTCTCGGTTTAGAGCAAATTCCCGGCGGTGATAATATCGGATGGATATTGGATGATTTGATGGCTGGAGGGCTTATGTGGCTCGATTTCGATAATAGGTTTACAACTATGGAAGGCGGTATGGAGTGTCACATTATTTCACCAGCTTGGACGCCGGAATTAATGTATCCGGACGAATAAATTCGCTAAAATTTCAACTCATATTATGGAAAGGAGGCGTATGTGAATGACTGGAGGTTTACTTAAAGCAATCGGTATCGGAGCTACTATCGTTGGCGTTGGAGCTACAGTAATTGGCGACTGGGCTAAAGATAAGCAGAACGAACAGATTATTAAAGATGAAGCTGAAGCAGCAGTGAACAGAGCGCTTGGTAAAAAAGAAGACGATGAAGAGTCCAATTAACGGACTCTTTCGTTTTTTAAGGAGGTGAGTATCATTTACAGATTACAAGAAGTAACATTGTCTATCATCAGAGATTTTTTGATGGACTACGAGGAGCCGACCTTTTATTTTCGGCGAAAGAAACACTTTAAGTCCCAGACATATTTAGTATGGGCGTGTCATGAACTTATTGATTTAATCGAGAATAATTGGAACGAAGACCCTGTCGAATTGCTCGAATATTTTATCAATGAGGTTGAAGGATTTTCAGTAAGAACTCGTTTTGATGACAATCCTTTTGAGGTTGCCCTTGGTGTTGCAAGAAATGTTCTTGATACTCTACGAGCAGCAATGTAGAAAGGAGAAATCGTGAATGAAGTCGCAATCTGCAAGATTATGAGTTATATCGAGAATAATCTTTTTGAACCGGGCTATCTCTGGGACAAACACATATTCAAAGAACGCTCATATTCGAGATGGGCGGCTTACGAAATTTTGGAGCGAATAATGGATAATCCGTTTAGTTCGCCCGATATGATTATTGATGAATTCATAATCACAACCGCGTTATACTCTTGTATTAATGAGGATTCGGAAGCAAGTCGAATGTTCATAATCGCAAGAGATACCGCAGAAGAAATTTTAGAATTAATATCTTAAAACGAAAAGGAGAAAGAAAAAATGGAAAAATTTGAAAGTAAAGTATTGTCAGCATTGGCTAAAATGGTAAGCGATTTTAACGCTCAGTCGGACGAGCCACAGACTAAAGCAAATGAGGAGAACGAAGAAATGGTAGTATTCAAGAAGTGTAAAATGATGATGCGTATGGCAGACATCAAAGTCGGCGACCAGATTGAAATTCCTTTGAAAGATATGGGAACTTTCACAGCAACTGCACAGCAGATTACGGACGACGGTATCTTGTTTATGTTTGATGATTGCGTTACAAGACGCAGTATGAATTCAGAATGCACCAATAAAGGCGGTTATGAGAAATCGGAGCTTCGCAAATGGGTTGAAAACGACTTATTCGATGCGTTCCCTGATTACCTGAAATCAAAAATGAGCAATCTTACACTTCCTACATACGGTCAGATGTTTGGACACGATGACTGGTACGAGCAGGCTATCGAACCGGATAATGACGAGCAGTTACCGCTTATGAAGATAAGAAAGAACCGTGTCGTTGACTACGAGAATGATTATACTTCATATTGGGTTAAGAATGCTACGAAGAAATCATATTCGTCTGGTGGTTTCGCTTCTGTGGCCGGCATTGGCGATGCGACATGGAGCGTCGCGCGCGCGCCGGCGATGGTGTTCGTCCGGTATTTTTAATCGGTTAAATCTCCGCCCCTTGCGGGCGGTTATATTTTTGAGAAAGGAGAATCCGATATGGGAAAAATAAATTGGTCTAAAATTTTTAAAGCAGTTCAGAGTTCCGCTAAAAAGCATACGCCTGAAATACTAACCGGAATCGGTATTACGGGATTAGTTAGTGCTGGCGTAATGGCGGTAAGAGCCACTCCAAAAGCATTAATGCTTATTGAGGAGAAAAAATACGACTACGATGTCGATGAGCTGACTAAACTTGAAACTATAAAGACAACTTGGACTTGTTATGTTCCATCAGTTATTGTTGGTGGAATGTCAGTTTGTTGTCTTATCGGAGCGAGTTCAGTAAACTTTAGAAGAAATGCGGCATTAGCAACCGCGTACAGCTTATCTGAGTCTGCTTTGAAAGAGTATCAGGAGAAAGTAGTTGAGGTTATCGGTGAGAAAAAAGAACAGGATGTACGAGATGCAATCGTAAAAGACAAGATTGACGAAACTCCTGTTACGAATCGTGAGGTCTTTCTTACCGAAAAAGGAAATACTTTATGTCTTGATTTGATGTCTAAACGATATTTCAGAACAGACATAGATATGTTAAAACGGGCTGTAAACGAATTAAATCGTCGTATGCGTGATGAAATGTTTATATCTTTGAACGATTTCTACTATGAAATAGGTTTGGATGGTATCAAACTTGGCGATGACCTCGGTTGGAACATAGATAGAGGTTATATTGACTTACAGTTCAGTTCACAGCTTGCAAATGACGAAACTCCGTGTCTTGTAATTGATTATGAGGTTGCGCCGGAGTATGACTATCGTTAAAATCGCGAAAATTTCAATGTACTTTATGGAAAGAATCCATTATTAAAAATAAATTTAGGAGGTAACAATTATGGATGCAAAAGAAATCATGACAAACGAAGAAGTTATGGAGGTAACTGAAGACATCGTTAAAACTGGTACAGGAAAAGGTTTTAAAGTGGCAGCAGGTGTTGGAGCGGTTATGCTTATAGGCGGTCTTGCTTATAAGTTCGTAATCAAACCGGCTATTGCGAAATTTAAAGCCAATAATGAACAGGAAGATTATGTTGAGGTAAATCCCGTATGTTCCGAGGAAGTCGAAGAAGATTTTGAATCTGAGGAAAACTAAATTAAAATGCGATTCAAGGGAGAGAGTATCTGAAACACGGTACTTTCTCTTTTTGTTTTTGCAGAGGAGGATTTTATGAATCAGTATTCATACGATGGTCCTGTTATGGAATTTGATAACTGTGTTATGGCAAGATGGAAAGCTTCTACATACGCAGTATCCGAAAAGAAAGCAAGAAATAATCTGGCTTATCGTTTTAAAAAGGAAAATAACAGAGTTCCAAATACAAAAATCACTCTTCCGGGTGAGATTAAATTAGTATCGTGAAAGGAGGAATTTTTGTGGAGAATTATAAGCCTAATTCGCACAAATCTAAGGAAGAACAGCAGGAAGCCTTGGCTGAACGAAAAGTTGAAAAAGTAATCAAAGGCTCTGCTAAAACCAAGAAAAGAAGCGATGTAAAAAAGTTCGCAGATGTATTTATATCTGAAGACGCTGGTAATGTGAAATCTTATATTCTTATGGATGTTCTTATTCCGGCAATAAAGAAAGCTATATCAGATATTGTAACAAACGGTATTGACATAATGTTGTACGGTGAATCTGGACGAAGTAAAAAGAAATCCCCTGCTTCTAAAATATCATACAGAAGTTACTATGAATCAGATAATGACCGTAAAAGAGATTACAGTTCAATAAGAACAAGAAGCACTTATGATTATGACGATATCATACTCGAAACTCGTGGAGATGCAGAAAGCGTTCTTGCCACTATGGACGAGCTTGTTGAAACTTACGGTATGGTTAGTGTGGCTGATTTGTATGAGATGGTACACATTCAAGGAAGTTACACCGACAATAAGTACGGTTGGACAAAGAATATCCGAAACGCAAGCGTTGTTCGCGTAAGAGATGGATATTTACTCAAGCTTCCGAAAGCTCTTCCGTTTGATTAAGGAGCGATATTTATGGATGGATATTATACATCATACGGGTATGTCGGTTTCATTGGCGAAGAAACAATGTTATTTGCTACTGAAGCCGATTATGAAGAATATTATAACAGTTTAAAGGAGAATGATTAAAATGGCGTACGAGTCTAAAGACGAGTTAGTTTCACATCCGTCTCATTACCAATCAGAAACCGGATTAGAGGTTATTGATGTAATTGAGGCGTTTACTTTTGATTTAAAGGGTATCGAAGCGGTTGATACGGCTAATGTACTTAAGTATATTTGTCGTTGGGACAAGAAGAATGGTCTTCAGGACCTTGAGAAAGCTATGTGGTACTTGCAACACCTTATCGAGCATGTTCGTAAGTTGAAGGAAGAAAACGAACAGGTTAATTTGTATGCTGATGGAAAGAACATCGCATCTATTTCAAACAATAAAAATGAAAAAGGAGATTTTAAGAATTATGAAAACAACAGGAATTGCTAATAAGGTAAGTTCGACTTTCAGCAAAGTCGGCTTACGCGTAAAAAAACATAGCCCTGAAATCCTTGTGATTGCGGGCGTTGTAGGCGTCGTTGCAAGTGGTGTTATGGCTTGTGTGGCGACTACAAAAGTTAATAAGGTTGTCGATAAGGCTAAGGACGATATCGACAGAATTCATACATCAGTAGAAAACGGCGTTACTCCTCAGGGAGAATCATATTCAGTTAAGGACTCACACAGAGACCTCACTATCGCTTATATTCAGACTGGCGTTAATTTCGCTAAGCTTTACGGTCCATCTATTATCTTGGGCGGACTTTCAATCACAAGTATACTGACTTCTAACAACATTCTTCGTAAGAGAAATGTGGCGTTAATGGCGGCATATACAGCGGTTGATAAGAGCTTCAAAGAATACAGAGGTCGAGTTATCGAAAAATTCGGTGAAGAAATTGACAAAGAGTTGAAATACGGCATCAAAGCCAAAGAAGTTACTGAAACGGTTATCGGTGAAGACGGAAAAGAGAAAAAGGTAAAAAAGACGGTCGGAGTTGTTGACCCAAACAAGATTAGCGAATATGCAATCGTATTCGATGAAACTTGTGCGTCTTATGACAGTAACCCTGATTATAACAGAATGTTTCTTAATTCACAGCAGCAGTGGGCAAACGATAAACTCAAAGCGAATAAGCATTTGTTCTTAAACGAGATTTATGATGAACTCGGAGTCAAACGAACTCCGGCAGGAAGCGTAGTTGGTTGGGTTTATAATCCAGACGAGCCTAATGGCGATAACTTTGTTGAATTCATTATTCATCAGACTTATAAAGAAAAGGACGGCGACCTTGTTCCGGTAACAATCGTGGACTTTAATGTCGATGGGATTATATACAACCTGATTTAAGGAGGTAATTATGCGAAAGAAACTTATAGCGATGGTCGTGTGTGCTATAGCGACTATCATATTAACATCCGGTGCGATATCAAACGGCGATGGGGGTTCTGCTGAATGCTTTAATGCTCAACCCCCTAAGGTTGAAACGATAATAGTAGAACCTACATATACATCTCTTGGTGTGCCAAATATTGATAGCTCATTCAAGACTTATATGGACTATAGATGCATTACGAATAAAAACAGTGCTCAGTATAAGTTTATAAAAGCTTGGGGTTGGAGCGATTCAAATGGTTTTATGAGAGCCAATGGTGAAAGAGATTTAGGTATCAAAGACGATTATTATTTGATTGCTCTTGGTTCGTATTATGGTACTACAATCGGAACAAAGTATAAAATCACAACAGACACTGGTAATGTATTTTACGGTGTTCTTGCAGATTGTAAGGATGATAGACACACGAATAATACACATCAATATTCTTACAACAACGATGTGGTCGAGTTTATAGTTGATACAAAAAAACTCAATAAAACAGTTAAAGTAATGGGAAGTGCAAATGTGTATATGCCGTTAAACGGTAGAATCGCAAGTATTGAACGCATTAATTTCTAAAAATGAAAGGAGTCGAAGAAAATGAAAGTCGTATCTTATATTCTGGCATCATTAGCTGGTATTTGTTTAGTTAGTGGCGTTGCTGTATTGTCAACCGAAAGGAGGTAACGAGTATGGATGGTTTGGAAAACATCATTTATATGCTTGACGGTATATTGGATACAAAAAGTAAGCGTCATATTACAGGAGGGATACTTGTTAGTATCTCTTTATTATTTGGAGGGTTAGCGTTTACTGTTATGACTCTCAAAAACGAAGAGGAGGACGAAAAAATATGAGTAAATTTAAAGGATTTATGATATTTGCTTTTGGTGCGGCAGTTGGTTCCGTGGCAACTTGGAAATATCTCAAGACTACATACGAGCAAATTGCTCAAGAAGAAATTGATTCGGTTAAGGCTGCGTTTATGAATAAAGAACACGCAGTTGAGGCTGAGCCTGAAAGAACCATTCCTAAGGTAGAAAAAAACGGAAAAACTCCTAATGTTATGGATTTCACCGGAAGAAGTAAAACAAAAGATGGTTATATTGATTACTCGAATTTAAACGAGGACGATGCAATGGTGGTTAGAAAGAAAGTTGAAAAACCGTATGTTATAACCCCTGACGAGTTCGGTGAGTTCGAGTCGTACACAAAAATCAGTTTAACCTACTATGCCGACAAAGTTCTGGCAGACGAGAACGATGAGATTGTAGAAGATGTCGATGAAGTTGTAGGATTTGAATCATTAAACCATATTGGCGAATACGAAAATGATTCTGTACATGTTCGTAATGATATGTTGAAGTGTGATTATGAAATCCTGTTAGACCAAAGAGAATATTCTGAGGTCTTGAAGACTAAACCGCGTCAGGTGGAGGTAGAATGACGAATAACGAGCTGAATAACTTATATTTCGAGTGGATGTATCAGCTTGTTTGCGATGATTTACCATATTCTAAAAAGCAGTCCTATCGGAAATTGTTATTTCGCTTACACGATATCGAGTTTGATTATTCTATTCCTATGGATGGAAATCGAGCCGAAGACGGAATAAACTTAAGGTATCGTTTCGGAGATGAGCAGTCAATTCATCAAGCAATGATTGCTTCATATTTAGACGATAAACCTTGCAGTGTTTTGGAAATGTTAATCGCCCTTGCTATTCGTTGTGAAGAGCATATTATGGACGACCCGGATATTGGAAACCGTACTGGACAATGGTTCGGCGGTATGATTGATAATCTTGGGTTAGGTTCTATGTATGACGAGAATTTCGATAGGGATTATGTCGATGAAAAAATCGGTATATTCCTTAACCGAGATTACGAACGAAATGGTAAGGGCGGTTTATTTACCGTTAAACATTGTAAGTACGATTTGCGTACTGTTGAGATATGGTATCAGATGTGCTGGTACTTAGACTATATTCTACAATCTTAGGAGGGTGTAATATGCACCATAAAAAAATCTATGAATGGTTCAAATTATATTTTCCACAATATGCTCAATTTGTCGAGGTTTGGTTTGCACACGGTAAAAACAGTGTCAGAGTTCGCCAAACTAACGGACAAGAGTTTATATTTACTTACAATGGTAAGGATAACTGGAAATTTGAAACTCGTAAAAGCTATGCAAACTATTTGAAAGAAAGGAGGTAACGCCAATGGATGAAATGGTTCGTTATATTTTCGGAAATATGAAGAGTTACGAAGTATCGATGAAAAATGTGAAAAGAACACTTCGTGCACAGGCGAGAACAAACGCGTGGTTGGGTATATTTGCTTTAACCACGACTGCTTGTTTAATAGTGGCTGAAGTCAAACGAATAGAGCTTGAAGAAAAGGTCGTAGCTCTTAATGAAAAAATCGAGGAATTAAAAGGCGTGGAAGGAGTATAAAATGCGATGATCGACTTTTTGGTGATTTCAACACGTAGTACAAAGCGTGGTGTAATAGAAATCTATCCGAAGTTTCGTATTATGAAAAGCTCCGATTTAATGATTCGAGGCGGTGACTTCTACGCTATCTGGGATGACGAACGCGGAATTTGGTCAACAGACGAGCAAGATGTAATACGCTTGATTGACCGAGAACTTGATAAATACGCAGAAGAAAACCGCCAGCGTTTTGACTCTACGATAAAAGTCCTGCATATGTGGGACTCTGAGTCCGGAATGATTGACTCTTGGCATAAATATTGTCAAAAGCAAATGCGGGATTCGTTTCATATGTTGGATGAGAAACTTATATTTGCCAATACAGAAACCAATAAAAAAGATTACGCAAGTAAGAGGCTTAACTACCCTCTCGAAAAAGGCGAAATCAATGCTTACGATAAATTGATGTCAACCTTATATACACCAGAGGAACGACACAAAATCGAATGGGCTATTGGTTCTATTGTTTCCGGCGAATCAAAGAAACTACAAAAGTTTATGGTTCTATATGGTGCAGCCGGAACAGGTAAATCTACAGTTCTTAATATTGTTCAACAGTTATTTGACGGGTATTATTCAGTATTTGATGCTAAGGCATTAGGTTCATCAAGTAACGCGTTTGCTCTTGAAGCGTTTAAAAGTAATCCGCTGGTAGCGATACAGCACGATGGCGACTTGTCAAAAATCGAAGATAATACCAGATTAAACAGTTTGGTATCTCATGAGCTTATGACAGTTAATGAAAAGTTCAGGTCACAATATGCTAACCGATTTAAGTGTTTCTTATTTATGGGTACAAACAAGCCTGTAAAGATTACGGACGGAAAATCAGGTCTTATACGAAGATTGATAGATGTTGCTCCATCAGGTAACAAATTAAGTCCGAAGGAATACAAGACTGTAGTAAAGCAATTAGCATTTGAACTTGGTGCTATCGCGTATCATTGTCGAGAGGTATATTTAAGTAATCCGGGTATGTACGACGATTATATTCCTATTACTATGCTTGGTGCGTCGAATGATTTCTACAATTTCATCATCGATTCTTACCACGTGTTTAAAAAAGAGGACGGAACAACTCTTAAAGCTGCTTGGGAAATGTATAAAACATATTGCGAAGAAGCAAAAATCACATTTCCATTCTCACAGAGAATTTTCAAAGAGGAGCTTAAAAACTATTTCCGAGAATATAAAGAGCGTTTTAATCTTGATGATGGCACTCGCGTCAGGAGTTATTATATAGGTTTTAGGACTGAAAAATTTGAAGAAAAGACTGTTGGTAAAAAAGAAGAGATTCATAAACCACATACTATTCAGTTTGAAAGTCAAGAATCTATATTCGATAAAGAGTGTTCAAACTGTCCTGCACAGTATGCGACAACAAAAGAAACCCCAACACAAAAATGGGAAAAAGTTGCTACAAAACTGTCAGACTTAGATACAACAAGGATTCATTATGTTAAAGTGCCGGAAAATCACATAGTTATCGACTTCGATATTCCAGACAAAGAAGGCAACAAATCCTTTGAAAAGAATCTCGAAGAAGCAAGTAAATGGCCTGCTACTTATGCAGAACTCAGTAAGAGTGGTAGCGGTATTCACCTGCATTATATTTATACGGGCGATGTTTCAAAGCTCAGTAAGATATACGATGACTATGTTGAGGTTAAAGTATTTACCGGAAAAAGCTCATTACGACGAAAATTATCAAAATGTAATGACTTGCCGATAGCTACTATATCTTCCGGACTACCACTGAAAGGAGAAAGCAAAATGGTGAATTTTGAATCTGTAAAAAGTGAGAAAGGTCTTAGGACGCTGATTAAACGAAATCTTAATAAAGAAATCCATCCAGCAACTAAGCCAAGTATCGACTTTATTTACAAAATACTTGAAGACGCATATTCAAGTGATTTAAGTTATGATGTCACAGATATGCGTAACGCCATTTTAGCATTTGCCGCGAGCAGTTCTCACCAATCGGAGTATTGTATTAAATTGGTGAATAAAATGCAATTCAAGTCAGAAGACCCATCGGTAAATGTTAAGAATGACGAAGCAAAACTTGTATTCTACGATGTCGAGGTATTTCCGAATCTATTCCTTGTGAACTGGAAAATTGAGGGCTATGGAAAACCTGTTGTACGAATGATTAATCCTACTCCAACAGAAATCGAAGAGCTTATGCAATTCAGATTAGTTGGCTTCAACTGTAGAAGATATGATAATCATATTTTGTACGCACGACTTATGGGATACACGAATGAACAGTTATACAACCTGTCACAAAGAATCGTCAACGGAAGTGCAAATTGTTTCTTCGGAGAAGCGTATAATGTATCATTCACAGATGTTTACGACTTTGCTTCTGCGGGAAATAAAAAGAGCCTGAAGAAGATGGAAATTGAAATGGGAAACCTTACCGAAGAGGAACTTCAGAAGAAAGGTTTTACGGAAGATGAAATCAAAGTCATCAAAGCCGGAACCCATCATCAAGAATTGGGACTTCCTTGGGACCAGCCCGTTCCCGAAGAGCGTTGGGTTGAAGTTGCTGAATATTGTGATAATGATGTTATAGCAACTGAAGCGGCATTCGTATATTTGAAATCCGACTGGGCTGCACGACAGATTCTGGCAGACTTGGCTGAGATGACGGTTAATGATACAACGAACTCATTAACAACAAAGTTTATATTTGGCAATAACAGAAAACCTCAAGACCAATTTAACTATCGTGATTTATCACAACCCGTACACGATTTAGATGAGGAAACTTATGAGTTCTTAAGTGAGATTGCACCTGAAATGATGTCTAAAACTCACGGCGAAGCAGGAAGTTTCTTACCATATT
This sequence comes from Acutalibacteraceae bacterium, assembly GCA_045540355.1. Taxonomy (GTDB): domain Bacteria; phylum Bacillota; class Clostridia; order Oscillospirales; family Acutalibacteraceae; genus RGIG2945. Next base: position 30,747 of record JAZQHB010000027.1, read on the forward strand.
TTCCGGGGTATAAATTCGACCACGGAAAGTCTATATATCGTGGAGAGGAAGTTGGCGAGGGTGGATATGTTTATGCTGAACCCGGTATGTATGGTAATGTGGCATTGCTTGATATTACCTCTATGCATCCTCACAGTATGATGCTTGAAGTTTTGTTTGGTGTTGAGTTCACCAGACGACTTTATGAAATAGTGTACGGACGAGTACATATTAAGCACGAAGCTTGGGACGCAGTAAATAAAATGCTGGACGGTAAGCTCACTAAATATATTCAGAAAGTTCTTGATGGAGAAATGTCATCCGGAGATTTGGCAAATGCTTTGAAAACCGCGATTAACTCTGTTTACGGTTTAACATCAGCGGGATTTGATAACGCATTTAGGGACAAGCGTAATAAAGATAATATAGTCGCAAAACGAGGAGCCTTGTTTATGATTAACCTTAAGTATGAGGTGCAGAAACGAGGCTTTACTGTTGCTCATATTAAGACGGACTCTATCAAGATTCCGGACGCAACTCCTGAAATTATCCAGTTTGTTATGGATTATGGTAAGGAATACGGCTACACCTTTGAACACGAGGCTACATACGACAGAATGTGTCTTGTTAATGATGCGGTTTATATTGCCAAGTATCAAGACGGTAAATGGACAGCTACAGGTACACAATTCCAAGTTCCATATGTTTTCAAGAAACTCTTTACAAAAGATGATATTCTCTTTGAGGATATGTGTGAAACAAAGTCCGTAACTTCTGCATTATATTTGGATATGAATGAGGATTTGCCAGATGTATCCGAGCGAGAAAAAGACCTTGAACGCATTGTAAAAAAAGCAAAAGAAGCTGGTGTCGAAATGGACCTTAGTGGAAACAGCGGAGATGCAGAACTTGATGCTATGATAGATGAGATTGCAAAAGGTCATGATTACCATTTCATCGGAAAAGTCGGTCAGTTCTGCCCAATCAAGGACGGTTGTGGCGGTGGACTGCTTATGCGTGAAAAAGATGGTAAATATCACGCGGCAACTGGTTCAAAAGGATTCAGATGGCTGGAATCTGAAATGGTAAAAAAACTTGATAAATCAGATGATATAGAGCGTAAATTCTATAATCAGTTGGTTGACGAGGCAGTTGCTACCATTTCTCAATACGGCGACTTTGAATGGTTCGTATCTGAAGACCCATATGTACCACCGAAAAAAGATGTTCCACCTTGGTTATGTCCTTGCGGGGATAACAAATACAAATCCTGCTTTGACTGTCCAAACTTTAACGACGATATGTTCCATTTAGATTGTAACTTAGGTTACGATATTTCAGACATCATTTTAAAAGATGGCTTTATTAAAGACGAAGCATTTAAAACTAATAAAAAATAAGGAGATTAAAAAATTATGGAAAGATTAGATAACATTATCATTGAAGATGCTCGAATTATGTTCAGAAACTTTTCGGGTAGAGAAACAAAATACAACCGTGAGGGCGACAGAAACTTCTGCGTTGTTATAGAAGATATGGATTATGCACAGAAACTTGCCGAGGACGGCTGGAATGTAAGAATTCTTGCTCCGCGTGATGAGAACGACGAGCCAAGACATTATATTCAGGTGGCGGTAAGCTTTGACAACATTCCTCCGAAAGTTAAGATGATTACCAGAAGAAAGCAGACAACATTGGACGAGGAATCCATCGGTACTCTTGACTTTGCGGAAATCAGAAATGTTGACCTTACCATTAGACCTTATAACTGGGAAGTTAATGGTAAGACAGGTGTAAAAGCATATCTGAAGACATTGTATGTAACAATCGAAGAAGACGAGTTCGCGGCGAAGTATGCTGAGGACGAATATCCGGAGGAGATGTAATTATGGATAAGAATAAATGGACAAACATCGGGTATAGATGCGGGCAGATATTTGCCTGCACTTGCCTTATATGTTTACTTGTTATAGCTGTTGCATTGACTTTCAAGTTTCTGCAATGGCTGTTTTAATTAGCAAATAAAATTCTATTTAGACGAAAGGAGGAGAAATGATGGATATTAACGGATATTTGAAAAACTTGGGTAGATTTATTCTCAATTCTGCGGAAGATTACGCACGAAAAAACAACAAACCTACGCGTCATCCTATTAAAGAAATAGGAACAACTGTTATCGAAGAACTTGCGAAAGAGGAGCCGATTATTGAAACAGTTGAAGAACCAGTTCGCAACGAGAAGCCGATTCTAAGAGACAGCGATAAAGAGTTTATAAAACTTTATAAACAACTCACATATCGACATAACTCTTGGTCTGTATGGAGCGACTTCGTGACGATGTTTGCGTGTTCGTTATCGAACCCTGTTGATAAAGAGCATTTTGAAGAAAGAGAAAATCTTTATTTGAAGATTATCAACAAGTACAGCAAAGACGAACAGCAGATATTCCCTAAACTTGCGGCAGAAACAGTTATGGCTTTAGAGAGAAATCCGGAACAGGACTTTCTTGGAAAAATCTATATGAATTTAGGTTTAGGTAGCAAAAGCACTTCACAGTTCTTCACACCATATCATATTTGTCAACTTATGGCGGCTGTTTCAGTTGGTAATGTTGTAGATGAGATTAATGAGAAAGGTTATATTTCTATCAATGACCCGACTTGTGGAGCTGGAGCAACTCTTATTGCTGGTGTTCACGAAGTTAGAAAGCAATTGGAAAAAGTTAATATGAATTTCCAAAATCACGTGTTGGTTGTTGGTCAGGATATTGATTTCACTGTTGCGATGATGTGTTATATCCAACTTTCTCTTCTTGGAGTCGCTGGTTACATAAAGGTTGGGAATTCACTAACTGAACCAATGACTACGGACGATACGACTGAAAATTATTGGTTTACTCCGATGTATTTCTCTACGGTTTGGAGAACGCGACGGATGCTACAAAAAGTGGATTCCATAACTCGAAAGGAAGAGGAAAATGGGAATACAATTACGTGATTACCAGTTAGACGCAGTCAAACGCATGAAAAACGGTTGCATTCTCTGTGGAGGGGTTGGTTCTGGGAAATCTCTAACTTCCTTGGCTTATTACTATCTACAACAAGGCGGTGATATTAACGCTCTTAAAGGTGATGGTTATGTTCCTATGGACGACCCACCAAAAGACTTATATATTATCACTACTGCTCGAAAAAGAGACACCTTAGAATGGGAGGCTGAATTGACCCACTTCCTCCTCTCCACTCATCCTGAAGTAAACTTATATTCTAACAAGGTTGTTGTGGACTCTTGGAATAATATAAAAAAATACGAAAAGGTTTATAACGCATTCTTTATATTTGACGAACAGCGAGTTGTTGGTTCTGGAGAATGGGTAAAGGCGTTCTTGAACATCGCAAGAAAAAATAGATGGATTTTACTTTCTGCTACTCCCGGTGATTGTTGGGCTGATTATATTCCAGTGTTTGTTGCTAATGGTTTCTATAGAAACAGAACCGAATTCAAGCAAAGACATATTGTTTATAGTCGCTTTACTAAATATCCAAAAATAGATAAATATTTGGAAACGGGACGACTTTTAAGGTTAAAACAGTCTATTCTTGTTGATATGGACTTCAAACGCGAAACCAATGCTCACCACGAAGATGTCTATGTTACATATAGTGTAGAACAATACAAAGATGTTAGCCGAACTCGCTGGAATCCATATAAAGAAGAACCTATTAAAAACGCAAGTGAATTGTGTAGCGTTTGGCGAAAAATCGTCAACACAGATGTTTCTCGACAAATAGCTCTTTTGGAAATCATTGAAAAACATCCAAAAGCAATCATATTCTACAACTTTGATTACGAGCTTGAGATATTGAAAGGATTGTATTATGGCGATGATGTTAAAATCGCTGAATGGAACGGTCATACTCACCAACCCATTCCCGATTGCGATAAATGGATATATTTAGTCCAATATAACGCTGGAGCTGAGGGATGGAACTGTATAACCACTGACACCATTATATTCTACTCACAGAATTATTCATATAGGATTATGGAGCAATCTGCGGGGCGAATAGACAGAATGAATACACCATTCAAAGAATTATATTATTATCATCTCAAATCAAGGTCTGGAATTGATTTAGCTATAAGCAGAGCTTTACGAGAAAAGAAAAACTTTAATGAAACTAAATATGTTGGCAGCAGAGCGACTCTTAGTGAGCAAAGGAGTCTGGCTGCGTAAATCGAAAGGAGATTTTAAAAATGAAGAAATTAATAGCACTAATAATGATAATGTTGTTAGTTGTGGTATGTTTATCTGGTTGTACAGACGACACCAACACGGATAAATCATCAAATATAGATGTGTATTTTTGGACAGATGAGACGACCGGTGTACAATATGTCATTTATTCGCATTCTGGCGGTTACTCTGGAATGGGTGGAATAACACCGCGACTTAATTTGGATGGTTCTCTTTATACTACCGAATAAAACGAGGAGAAAAAACTATGAAACCTATTGATTACGGAATGACTTTGGAGGAAGCTTGCGAAGCTATATCGGCTTTCGCGGCTTGTATCCCTCCTATAAGTGAAAACGATATTAATTTGGTAAGGCTTAATCCTCGTTTGTCAAGGTTAGATAAATTCTTCATAATAAGAAAAATGAAGAAACAGATGAATTATGAAAGAGCTAAGAACGAGTGGAAAACTATCGAACCGCTGAAACAGGAGGAGCATTTATGACTATTGAAAAAATAGATGAAATCTGGAATGGTTTTAAACAAAGAGCTGACCGTGCTGAACAGTATCAGTTTCCACAAATTTTAATGTGGCAGTTAAAATTAGAGCCATTATATGATGACCTTCATAAAAACTGGGACATTAATCACGCTGAGATTTTTGTCAAAATGATTAGATTTATGTATAGAAATCTCGGATGGGAGGTTGATGCAATATGATATATACAAGTTATTTTGCAATGTTAAAGTATTTGCCTGAAAATGTAATACCCATTTCAATTTGTGGTAAAGCTCCAGACTGGTATAAAGGTTTACAGTATAAAAAACTTGCTCCTAAATATGACTTCTTTATGGAGTGGAAGAAAAACCACGACAACGATTATTACATAAAGTGCTTTAACGAGCAGGTGCTGGACAAGTTGGACTGGTTTCAAGTTTATGAAGAGTTACATGATCTTGCAGCCACTTGCGGAAAACCTCAGTATGAAATTGCGTTAATTTGTTATGAGAAATCAGATGATTTTTGCCATAGACATCTGGTTTCCGATTGGTTTAATAAAAATTTAGTAGCGTGTAAGGAGTGGGAGGATGTTTAAAGTCGGAGATAAAGTTATCACATCGATTGGACAAGTCGGAATAATTACCGGAATATGTACCTGTGATGGATGTAAATCAAGAGGGTTTTATGAGCCACAGATTAAAACAATTATTGGTAATGATACGATTTGGTGTACCGATAATGATAAAAGAGTTAATTTTAGGTCATTTTATCAAATTGGTGATCGGATATACGGTAATGTAGACAAAGATTATTTGATTGATGAGATAAACAGGGTTGCAGAACAAATTAAAGAAAATATAAAAAATTTTAATTCTTTAAAATGTCAGTTGGATTTCATTGATAATTTACAAAAAAAATTCTAAAGGAGGACATGTATGAAACACCTAATAAGTATTATTAAATTAATTTGCTTTAGCGTAATTGGAGCTTTTTCAATTGATAACGCAGTACATAATTTCTTCAAATCGAACTGGTTTTGGTTTGGGATGTGGATTATGGGAGCGGTCATACAGATAGCCTTTATATTTAAGAATATATTGAGGTGACGCATATGGATATTATTGAATTTGTAGAAAAGATTTGCGGAGTTAAATTATTTGCATACCAAAAAGAATTTTTAAGAATGCACGAAAAAGCACGCAAAGAATTTGGTGGAGACTACAAAATCATTCTTGGTAGAAAAGGTAATGTCTATATGGTTACTGGAAAGGAGACCAAAATGAACGAAGTAAAATTATGCAAATATTACAACCACCATATGGATACTTTACTTGAGTATTGTAAGTGTCTATATAAATTAAAAGATTGTGGTTGTGGAGGTTCTTTACATATTTTGTTGGACGATGACAATATTGATACGGACGATATTCTATTTTGTCTTAACGAATGTGTAACCCACCCAGAAAAAGAAGAATCCGAACTCGGAGCCTTGATTTGTAAAGAATATTTAAAGCTCTCCTTTGAGGAAAGATTATGTTTTGATAGTATATGGAATGGAATGCCTAAGGAGTGTTTGGAATATGGCGATTGTAAAAATTGTCTACGGATGAAACACTTTGATGACATCTAAAAAAAATACGAAAAGGAGAAAGAAAAAATGACATTTGAATTGTTGAAAAAAATTATTCAAGTAAACAATATTCCAGAAAATGTTACTTTAGAAAGTAATAGTGGATGGGAATGTAGTGCAACAGATATGAATGGCGCTTATTACAATTCCGAAGAAAACGTATTAGTATTTACACAGTATACCTGTTCACACGATGATTATTATAACAAACCAGAGTGGAAAATGGTATATGGTAAAAAAGAAAGTTGGGATGATGATTTCGACGATAGGAGGGTTATAAATTATGATTAAACTTTTGTATGTTATATTTGCTATTTTGATTCTGCTTTTAATAGTCCCAATCGGCACCTTCATTGAAAAGAAAGGTTTTAATAACGGTTGGTGTCCAAATTGCGGAACTCGATTAAGATTTTTCGATACGGATAGTCAAGGCGGTAGAGGTTATTGTTGCGACAATTGTTCATACCACACTTGGGTGTCTTATAAAAGAGTTGACAAAGAATATTTAAGAGGAGGCGGAATCAATGATTAAAACACCGCTACCGAGAGAATTTGTTAATGCAAAAGTATCCGAAATTAGAACTGCAATTGGTTTACTAAATGGTTTACGAAGCTCTGTTAGTGCAGAGGAACGAAAAGCCATAGACACTGCTGTAGATGTTTTAGAGAAGCGTATTTACGATTTGCGTAGGAGGATGAGGTAAATGATTAAAATTGAAAACTTTGAAGTTGTCGGCTGGGAGCACGCCATCAGAGGAATGCGAAATCCTATGAACTCTTGGGAAAAGGGTGATAGTGAATTTCACGAAGAGACAACTACTTCGACTATGGAAGATGGAAAAATTAAAAAAATGTTTGTACAGTATGACGCTCTTGGTATAGGTCCTAACGACCACGAACTTATGATGAGACTCGCTAATGGTGGTCCAGTTCACGCAAAGTACAGACGAATGATTACCGTGTATGTGGATATTACTGCTCCATTATATTGGTGGAAAGAATTTGATACATACAAGGTTGGTACGGTTGCTAACTCCTGCTCCACTATGCATAAAATTCACGAGAAAGAGTTTACAATAGATGATTTCAGTTGCGAGCATCTGTTTTCTGAAACTGATTTGCGTATTGGGGATACGGTTTCTCTTACTACTTTGGAGTGTGTAATCAATGCTCTGAATGAGTATAGAAATAAATACCTCGAAACAAAAAACAAAAAATATTGGTGGCAGATGATTCAGCTTCTTCCGTCTTCCTACAATCAGAAGAGAACGGTTAAGTTGAATTATGAGGTTCTCGTTGGTATTTATAAATGGCGTAAAGAACACAAACTTGATGAGTGGCGGGTATTCTGTGAATGGATTAAGCAATTACCATATTCAGAGATTATTACCATGGAGTCTGAAAAATTAATCCGTTATACCTATGAAGTTAATGGACATACTGGCGAAATAGTCGTAAACGAGTTTGCAACTGATGACGATATTAGACTCGCTATAATGGATGACCTGTATAATGTTGAGTACGAGAAAATGGAGGAAAACGATAATGAATAATCCCGAACTTTTAAACACTCTTATATTTCCTATTCTTAATCAGATAACAGAAGAATATGGTTACAAATATTCTACAGTAAGTCAACTTGACGATTTGCCCGGAACATTACGAGTGCATTTTGTTGATGAAAAAACACATACTCATTTGTCTCACTTGTTCAACTTACGAGCTGTTGAAATGTCTTATGAACCACCTCTGTTCTTTTCATCTGCCGTGAGGACAGTTCTCGAAGAATGGAAAAAAGGCGACCAACATAAAAAATACAGAGACATTTTAGTCGAGCAGATAAAAAGTGCCGGACAACAGCTCATCAACCGAGCTGAAGAAATGGTGTCTGAAAAACTTACTTTCGTTACTGGGTTTACAATCAATGTCGATATTCCACAACCTGCGGACAGACCAGTATCTATTAGTTGGACAGCAGAAACGATTGATACGAATCAGTTGAAATGAGGTGTAGAGATGTTTAAGAAATTAACACTACACTGTCAGCAATGGAATCGTTGGCAAAAACACAGTTTGAATTCGAGGTTCCATAAAATATTGGTTTTGCTTAAGTTAAGGCGTAGTCCGTCTTTTGAAATGATGAAAGTCGGAGAACGAATTGCGGCAAACACGGTAAGCATATTTGGGAAAATTACAAAAGCTTTGGACTCATCTGCAAAATCGTTTGCTGAGTTTAATGATATTGTTTGTGCTACTTTGGAGAAAGGAGTTAAAGGCGATGAGCAATTTAAGTAAATTTGATTCTTTCCTCGTTGGTGTCGATTTTACGCACGGAATTGAGAAAGGCGTGTTGATTGTCGGACAAAAAAGAATGAATCAATCTGTGGATATTATCAACGCTTTTCAAGGGCAGGAAGCTTGGGACTTGTATGAGAAACTCGTAACATCTAAGCCCGGTTTTATGAAGAATCGTCCTGATAATGAACCATCTGCGGATATTTTCAAAAATTCACCGAAAAAGCAAAGAAATAAATAATAAGGAGAGGGTTGCTATGAAATGAAAAATAACGACTTAAGGAAAAATGCTTCCGGATATTTTGACCCAACTGCGTATGAAGCGATTAAGAACGCGGATAAAGAGAATGAAAGATTTCACGACTTGTTACATACTCTGCGTTATATTTGCAACCTTGCAGATTTTGAAATAACGGAGCGAATTGTTCTTAGAGATAAGAAAACAGGAAAAGTTTACAGGTAACACATTGACCGTATAGGGCTTATATGGTATAATAATTACAAAGTTGAAAGGAGAAAAACTTATGAGTAGAAATAAAAAACGCAGCACATTTGGTTTACTTATAGATTTCATTCTTGTATTATGTACCGGTGGATTGTGGTTACTTTGGATACTAATAAGGTATCTTAGAAACAACAGTTAGTCATATTTGTGGTGTAATTTGGCTCACTTTTTGCTCGATTTGAGCGATTTGTGAGCTATTTTTACGCCCACTTTTAATTTTTAAAAACGGGCTTTTGGACACTTTTGCCCACTTTTAAAAATTTCTGCCCACTTTTGTGTTGAAAAAATGCGTGATTTTGGTCAATTTTCTGCCCATTTACCCACTTTGTGCCCACTTTTAAAAACAAAACCGGGCAGCGAAAAACCCAGTGTTTATGCGGGTTTGCGGGGTTTCTGCCCACTTTCCCACTTATTTCTCTTATTTAATTGTGATAAAAAAATTAAAAAAATATATAAATAGGCGAAAAAAAGTGGGCTTTTGACCAAATCCATAAAAATCGGGTTTTGCATTGATTTTCATACAAGACTGTGGTATAATAAGAAAGTGGATATTTTTACCACACAAATCGAAAGGAGAAACAAGTATGGATAAGAAAAAATTACTAATCTGTGCGATTGCTCTGGTACTTTGTGCCGGAATTATAACTATAGGTATATTAAGTGAAAAAGATGGCGGTGTCGAAAACGACGCGGGTACGGTTAGTCAAGTTGAAAATCAACAACCCGTAGTCGATGATGAAACCGAAACTACGCCTGTTAATACAGAAACAGCCGAGCCTCAAATATTAACAATTGAAAATTGCGAAGACTTGGCCAATCTCTTGACAGACGAATCAAGTGCTACTTCCAAAGCTTTTGTTGAAAAATACAAAAACAAGACTGTTGAGTTTGATGGTCATATAGCGGCAGTTAGTAATCACGACGATTTTGACACAAGATATGACATCTTAATGTATGCGGGAGATTACAATGAAGAAAGTGCCAAAGGTCCAAATTTCAAATTTGAGGATGTTAATACTAACGATTTAGGAATAGATGATTTATATTTACCAGCTTTTGTAGATGCAGGAAGCAACATACATATCGTGGCTGAAATAGAAAAATACGATGATGTCGCTGGCGTCTTAAAACTTGACCCAATATCTATTCAATCCAGATAATTATATTTTTGGATAACACAATCTCTTTATGATTAACTTCTTGTATTTATGTTTAAAGTATGGTATAATGTTCTTAAACTAAAGGAGGTTATCTGTATGGGATTGTTTAGTTTCGGTAAGAAAAAGAAAGAAGAATACGATTACATTTACAATGATGTAAAACATTCTGATGATGTTGAAATAACCGAACCAATTTTCGGCGAAGTATATGATGATGTGTATGACGAAGATGGAGATTTTGCATATTGTATATGCGGAGGCACAATCAAATGGAAAGACGGAGCTTATATTTGTCCAGATTGTGGCGAAGTATTAAACAGAGCAGAATTCTTTAATCACATAGGTGCTGAACCACCCGGACCAGAATGCCTAACTTGTGCTAATTTATATCCGGGATGTATCGTCTGTCCACACGGATATGTCGAAGATTAAAAATTAAAAACTTACAAAGCCTGTATCTTAAATGGTATGGGCTTTTATTTTTGCTAAAAATAGCCTCGCGTAAAAAACATGCTCTTTTATGAAGGGGAATAGAAATGTGACCTTATACTTTCTATTTTCTTTTTATTTTTTATGGAGGGAGGCTCGTTTATAATGCGTGAAAACAAATTTCAAGCGGGATTAAAAAAAGAGCTGAGGGCAATGTTTCCGGGTTGTATCATTATGAAAAACGACCCAGATGATATTCAAGGTATCCCCGACCTGACAGTTCTTTACAAAGATAAATGGGCGACCTTAGAATGTAAAAAAGACGCGAGTGCTAAGAAACAACCAAACCAAGAGTATTATGTTGGACTGATGAACGAAATGTCATTTTCAAGATTCATTTGTCCGGAAAACAAGGAGGAAGTGTTAAATGAACTTCAACAAGCATTCAAACCTTGAAGGTCAACATGCATTTCTCGGAGCCAGTAAATTCCATTGGATACGATATGACGAAGAGAAAATAGTTGAGTCATATTCAAAATTCTTAGCAACTTTAAAAGGAACCGAATTACACGAGTTTGCCGCACAATGTATCAGGCTTGGACAAAAACTTCCAAAGCAACAAAAGACATTGAATATGTATGTAAACGATGCAATCGGTTTTAAAATGATTCCCGAGCAACCATTATATTATTCTGATAATTGTTTTGGAACAGCGGATGCGATTGCATTCAGAAAAAATTTGCTTAGGATTCACGATTATAAGTCGGGTGTAGTTCCCGCACATATGGAGCAGTTAGAAATTTACGCTGCTCTTTTTTGTTTGGAATATGGTCCTAAACTTGGATTTAAACCAAACGATATAGATATGGAACTCAGGATTTATCAATCAAATGAAGTTTTATATCATAAGCCGGCAGGCGACGAAATTATTCCGATTATGGATAAAATAATAACTTTCGATAAGTTAATAACAAAAATCAAAGAACAGGAGGGGTAAACTATGAATCCTATTGAGGATGATATCTTGATGCATTATGGAGTTAAGAAACGCTCCGGTCGCTATCCTTGGGGTTCAGGTGATAACCCTTATCAACATAGCGGCGATTTTCTTAGCAGAGTTCAAGAGTTGAAAAAACAAGGACTAACCGAAAAAGAAATCGTTGACGCTATGGGTTTGGATTCGACCACACAGCTCCGAGTAGCCTATAAGGTTGCAAAAAATGAAAGAAGAGCGTTAGAGGTCGATAGAGCCAAATCTTTACAGTCAGACGGATACAATGTTTCAGAAATCGGTAGAATTATGGGAAAGAATGAATCTTCTATTCGTTCATTACTTGATGCTGATTCAGAAGCACGAATGAAGTCCGCAGCTACTACCGCCGAGATATTGAAAAACGAATTAGCTGAAAAAGGCGTAATCGATATTGGAGCCGGCGTTGAAAGAGAACTTGGCGTATCTCGTAATACTTTAGAAGAGGCTATATTTATGCTTGAAGCCGAAGGATACGCAAGAGATGGTGTTGGTATTCCTCAACCATTGAATAAGGGAAAACAAACCAATGTAACTGTATTACACGACCCAGACATCAGTGTGAAAGAAATTTATGATGATACATCGTTGATAAAATCTGTTGGTGATTATCATTCTGTAGATGGCGGTATGTCTTTTTATAAAAGAGAATACCCCGCAAGCATTGACTCTGACAGAATCAGTATTAGATATGCTGAGGATGGTGGTGTTGGAAAAGATGGTGTTATCGAAATTCGTAGAGGTGTAGCCGATTTGGATTTGGGTAATTCGCATTATGCTCAAGTTCGTATTTTGGTTGATGGTACCCATTATCTAAAAGGAATGGCTATGTATTCAGATGATATGCCAGATGGTGCGGACATTGTCTTTAACACTAATAAAAAATCAGGCACTGATAAAATGAAGGTGCTAAAAGAAATAAACAATGACCCAGAAAATCCTTTTGGTGCTTATATAAAAGCCGACGGTCAGAGTTGGTATGATGCACCAGATGGAACAAAGAAACTATCAGCTATCAATAAACTAAAAGAAGAAGGCGAATGGGATAAAATGTCCAAGAACCTCTCTTCTCAATTCTTATCGAAGCAACCGATGAAACTCATTAATAAACAGTTAGATTTAACTTATGCTGATGCAGAAGCTGAATATGATTTGATATGTTCGTTGACCAATCCTACTGTTAAAAAGAAAATGTTAATGGAGTTTGCTGGTAGCTGTGATTCTGCGGTTGTACACTTGAAAGCAGCCGCATTACCAAGACAGCAAACAAGAGTCATTCTTCCCCTCACTCAAATGAAAGAGAATGAAGTATATGCTCCATATCTTAAAAATGGTGAAAAAGTTTGTTTGATAAGATACCCTCACGGTGGCGTATTTGAAATACCGGAATTAACGGTTAATAACAAAAACGCTTCTGCTAAAAAGATACTCGGTAACGCTCTTGATGCTATCGGAATTAATCAAAAAGTTGCTGAGAAATTATCAGGTGCTGACTTTGATGGAGATACGGTTGTTGTAATTCCTGTTAATGATAAGGTTAGAGTTAAATCGGCTTCTACACTTAAAGACCTCGAAAATTTCGATGCTAAAATTGAGTATTCCTCTGCTGGAAAAGAAGGCGTTCGACTAATGAAGAAGACAGAAATTGGTCGAGAAATGGGAATGGTATCTAATCTTATTACTGATATGACTCTAAGAGGTGCTACTGAGAGTGAAATAGCGAGAGCTGTTAAACATAGTCAGGTTGTTATTGATGCATATAAACATAAATTGGATTATAAGCAGTCAGAAAAAGACCAAGGCATCGCAGAATTGAGAAAAAAATATCAGCCTAAATATGATGAAGATGGTAATGTTGTCGGTGGCGGCGGTGCTTCAACTTTGTTATCCAAAAGAAAACAGGATGTGAGGATTGCGGAGAGACAAGGTAGCGGAACTATTGACCCTAATACGGGCAAGGTTACTTATAAGGAGTCTGGTAGAACTTATGTTGACCCTAAGACGGGTAAAACAGTAAATGCTACCACTACAGTAAAACTCCTATCTACTATAGATGATTTACATACCCTATCCTCTGGTACTCCACAAGAGAACGCGTATGCGGACTATGGTAATAAAATGAAAGCCCTTGCTAACAAGGCCCGTAAAGAGTATAAAGCAACCGGGCGTCTGGAGTATTCGAGTAGTGCTAAGGCTACCTATCAAAACGAAGTGAACTCCCTACTGTCTAAACTTAATATAGCAGAAAAGAACGCCCCCAAAGAACGTCGTGCACAAGCACTGGCTAACTCTATTATTAAGACCAAACAGCAGGACTATGACATCACTGATAAAAAAGAGCTTACTAAAATCAAACAGATGGCACTAAATGATGCCCGTTCTTCTGTTGGTGCGAGTGGTAAAGATTCTCGAATAACCATAACAGATAGAGAATGGGAAGCTATACAAGCTGGTGCTATTAGTGATTCTAAGCTGACACAGATACTACGATACACTAAACCTGAAGAAGTTAGAGAAAAGGCAATGCCTAAAGCAACAACTCAATTATCTACTGCTCAAGTCAATAAGATTAAGAGTATGAAGAACTCAGGTTATAGCATTGCTGAAATAGCTGAATCACTTGGTAAATCTACATCTACAGTTTCTAAATACCTTAACAGTTGAAAGGAAGTGAGCAATTAAGTTATGATGAAATGTTTGATTACAACAACTGATAATCCTTTTTGTCCTTTTGAACAGTTCGACTCTTGGTATAGGTTCGATACTGAAAAAGGTTACAACACATCTTGCTACTTAGCACGAGTTGCTCAAACTTCCGATAGATTTACAGAAGCTGAGAACGACAGAGAAATGGAAAGAGCAATCGATGAGATTATCAAGTATGATTTTAGAAACATCTATAAGAAAGTTAAAAAGAATGTCGAAGATGATTAATAGATAAATCAAATACCCCACCCCTTTTTAACTTTGATGAAAGAAAAACTTAATACTGTGGACGGATTAAGAGGTTGTTATAACGCAGCCTCTTTTTCTTTTGTCCTTTTTAGCGTCTTATTTCCAAAAAATTCAAGGAAATCTCGCTAAATCTACTACAAAATTAAACTTCGGAGAATAATCACAACCCCTAAATGGTATAGGGGGGTCTCGCGAAAATGCTACCCCCTCCTGCATCGCGGCGGTCTTAAAAATTTCTCCGGGGGGATATTTTAGGGTGCCCTTTCCAGTTTAATAGAGTATTTAAAAGAGCTTACAAGGTCGTTTGGTGCTGCATGCCATAAATGCCCTCCTAAGATTTGTATTTGGAATTCATATTTCTTTCTCCTTTCGGTGAATTATAATCAGCGGTCTTGTAAGTTCCTTTAAATACTCTATTAAAACTATGGTAAAAGTAGCACAAAACTGTAAGAAAGGAGACGGTAAGGTTGGCAAAAAGCAAAGCCTCAGATTCTTCTGCTTCGCCAAAAAAGATGAGACCGGCTCTTACGCCGGAAAACAGAGAGAATCAGCTTATCTCTTTAGCTGTTGACCTTGCTGAAAAACAATTACGAGAGGGAACGGCATCTTCACAGGTTATTTCTCATTTCCTGAAACTTGGTTCATCATCATACAAGGCGGAGAAAGAAATGCTTGAGAAGCAAAAAGCATTAGTTGATGTAAAAATTGAAAACTTAAAGTCTGTTCAGCGTAATGAAGAGTTGCTTGAGAAAGCAATCGAAGCTATGCGTATTTACGGAGGTAGAAGCAATGAAGAGGAATAGATCTTATTCTGAATTGATAAGACTTGATACCTTTGAAGACAGATTTGATTATCTTTATCTTGGCGGAGGTGTCGGTGAAGAAACTTTCGGATGTAATCGATACTTGAATCAGGTATTTTACAGGTCAAAAGAATGGAAAAAGTTCAGACGAGATATCATTGTTCGTGATTTAGGATGTGACCTCGGCATAGAGGATCGAGAAATCAAACACGGGATAATTATAATCCACCATTTAAATCCGATAACCATAGATGATATTATTCAGAAAAGAGTCGAAGTTCTTTTGAATCCCGAAAACGCAATCTGCACCAGCGAAAACACACATAAAGCTATTCATTATAGTGATAAAGAATTGTTAATTTTAAATCCGATAGAACGGACGAGAAATGACACTTGCCCTTGGAGGCATTAAATTATTAAAAGGAGGTCATAACAATGGCTAAAAAGAAAAACGAAAACGCAAATGTTGAAACCCCGGAAATTGTGAAAGGCGAGCAAACACCAAACGAGAACGAAGAAGTTACAACTCCGAAAGAAACTACTTCTGCTAAAAAAGAAGAAAAGAAAAAGACAATCGGCGTTGTTACCAACTGTGTTAAGTTGAATGTTCGTAATAAACCAGAAGATAAGGCTAAGATTCTCACAGAAGTTCCGGTTCTTGCCGAGCTTGAAATCGACAAGGAGAAATCCACAGACAAGTGGTACAAAGTTACAACTGCTTCCGGAATTAGCGGTTTCTGTATGAAGCAATTTGTTTCGGTTGAAAGATAGGTGAAATTACAATGAAAAGCATACTGACATCAGTAAAGAAAGTAAATGGAATTTCCGAAAGCGATACGACCTTTGATAGTGAAATCATACTTCATACTAACACGGTATTCTCTGTGTTGTGTCAACTTGGTGTCGGTCCTGCTAACGGCTTTTCCATTGAAGACGCTTCTGCATTGTGGACAGACTTCATTCCGGAGTCAAGCCCAAAATACAAAAAGCTTAACGATGTTAAATCGTATGTCGGTTTAAGAGTTAGGTTAATATTTGACCCACCAACAAGTTCGAGTCTGCTTACAGCTATGAAAGAAGAAGTAAAAGAACTTGAATGGCGAATCAATGTTGAAGCCGAAACAAAGGAAACAGAATGAAAGGAGAAAATTCAAAATGGAAAACAATACATTACAACACCACGGCATCAAAGGTATGAAGTGGGGTGTCAGAAGAACACCTGAACAACTATCAAGAATGAAGGGTCGCATTGATACTACATCCGGTATAGTTAAGGAAGCTAAGAATATTAATGATTCAGTTTCTAACATTCGTTCAACCACTGCGAAAAAACCGGACTTGTCTAAAATGACAGACCAAGAGTTGAGAGACAGAGTTAATCGCATGAATCTCGAACAGCAGTTTTCACAGCTCTCAAGTCGAAAGATTTCAAAAGGCGAACAATATGTAAAGAATACTCTTGAAATTGCAGGAAACACTCTTGCAGTTGCAGGTTCGGCAGTTGCGATTGCTGTAGGAATTCAGCAGCTAAGAAATAAAATCTGAGGTGAAAATTTATGGCATTATCTAACACTGCCGTCCCAAAGTATTACGGCATGTTCAGAGATGCCGTACTTCGTGGTGAAATTCCCGTATGTGATGAAGTATCAATGGAAATGAATCGAATTGACGACCTCATTGCAAATCCGGGAGTTTACTATGACGACCAAGCTGTTGAGGGCTGGATTCAATATTGCGAAAACGAACTCGTTCTGACAGATGGTTCTGATTTAAAATTATTGGACACCTTTAAATTATGGGGCGAACAGATTTTTGGTTGGTACTACTTTGTAGAAAGAAGCATCTATGAGCCTAATCCCGATGGACACGGTGGACATTATGTTAATAAGCGAATTAAAAAGCGTCTAATTAATAAACAATATCTTATTGTAGCTCGTGGTGCGGCTAAATCTATGTACGCATCGTGTATACAAAGTTACTTCCTAAATGTTGACACATCTACCACTCATCAAATCACAACAGCTCCTACGATGAAGCAAGCCGAAGAGGTTATGTCGCCAATTAAGACATCAATCATTCGCGCAAGAGGACCATTATTCAAGTTCCTTACCGAAGGGTCTTTACAAAACACTACGGGTTCGCGAGCAAACAGAGTAAAACTTGCCGCTACCAAAAAAGGTGTCGAGAATTTTATGACTGGTTCGTTACTCGAAGTCAGACCAATGAAAATTGATAAACTACAGGGTTTGCGTACTAAGTGTGCTACCGTTGACGAATGGCTTTCGGGTGATACCAGAGAAGACCCAATCGGTGCGATTGAACAGGGTGCCTCAAAAGAACAAGGCAGTGCCGAGAACAATGACTACATTATTCTGGCAACGAGTTCAGAAGGTACAGTTCGTAATGGCTGTGGCGATACAATCAAAATGGAATTAATGCAAATCTTAAAGGGTGATTATGTTGCCCCAAATGTTTCGATTTGGTATTATAAACTCGATAAGGTTGACGAAGTATCAGACCCTGCTATGTGGATTAAGGCTAATCCTAATCTTGGTAAAACTGTTTCTTATGAAACTTATCAATTGGATGTTGAAAGAGCCGAAAACAATCCGGCTGTAACTAACGATATCCTCGCTAAGCGTTTTGGTATTCCAAGAGAGGGTTATACATATTACTTCACCTATGAAGAAACACTTCCTCATAGAAAAAGGAGCTTCTGGCAGATGCCCTGTGCTCTTGGTGCTGACTTATCACAAGGCGATGACTTCTGTGCGTTTACATTCTTGTTTCCTTTGGGAGACGGTTCTTTTGGTGTAAAAACCAGAAACTATATATCAGAAACAACGCTTATGAAGTTACCTGCGGCGATGAGACAGAAATACGATACTTTTATGGCTGAGGGAAGTCTTATAGTATTCGACGGTCCAATTTTGGATATGATTGATGTTTACGAAGACCTCGATGCTCACATTATAGATTGTGGTTACGATGTTCGTTGTATTGGTTACGACCCATATAATGCAAAAGAGTTCATTGAAAGATATGCTGCTGAGAATGGTGAATTCGGTATTGTAAAAGTTCCTCAGGGGGCTAAAACTGAATCAGTTCCACTCGGCGAGCTTAAGAAACTTTCGGAAGAAAGAATGCTTCTGTTTGATGAAGATTTAATGACCTTTGCTATGGGTAACTGTATAACATTAGAAGATACAAACGGAAATCGTAAACTGTTTAAGAAGCGTGCTGACCAAAAGATTGATGCTGTTGCGGCTATGATGGACGCATATATAGCATACAAACAAACGAGAGACGCTTTTGAATGATGAACCTATAAAAAGGTTCTTTTTTTATGCCCAAATTCAGGAGGTGATTCAATAATGGAAAATACGATAGGGTCAAGAGTAAAACGCGCTTGGAACGCTTTTCTCAATCGTGACCCTACACTTTATCACAGAGATTTAGGCGTTAGTTATTCATATAGACCTGATAGACCACGACTTACCAGAGGTAATGAACGGTCTATTGTTGCGTCGGTTGTAAACCGTATTGCTTTAGATGTTGCTGCGATTGATATTCAACACGTCGATTTAGACGAAAACAATAGATTCCTATCTGTTAGAAAGTCTAACCTTAATAATTGTTTGACTTTAGAAGCGAATATTGACCAGACAGCACGAGCATTTAAACAGGATGCGGCGATGTCGATGCTTGATGAAGGCTGTATAGCCATTGTTCCGGTTGACACACTTGGCGACCCAATAGTGAGCGAATCATATGAGATTTACACACTAAGAGTCGGAAGAATTGTACAGTGGTACCCGAAAGATATTCGAGTAGAACTGTATAACGAGAACAAGGGTTATAAAGAAGAAATCGTAGTGCCTAAATATATGACTGCTATAATCGAAAATCCGTTATATGCGGTTATGAATGAGCCTAACTCCACACTTCAGAGGCTCATAAGAAAACTTAATCTATTAGATGTTATTGATGAACAAAGTGGTTCTGGAAAGTTAGATTTAATTATCCAGCTCCCTTATGTAATCAAGACACCTGCAAGACGTCAACAAGCCGAAGATAGGCGTAAGGATATAGAGGAACAGTTGTCCGGTTCTAAGTATGGTATCGCTTATACCGATGGTACAGAGCGTATTACTCAGTTGAATCGTTCAGTAGACAACAATCTAATGAAACAGATTGAATACCTGACGAGTATGCTGTACAGCCAGTTAGGAATCACTCAGAGTATATTAGATGGCACTGCTGATGAGAAAACAATGCTTAATTACCACAACAGAACCATCGAACCTATTCTATCTGCACTTGTTGATGAGATGAAACGAAAGTTTCTATCTAAAACCGCTCGGTCACAACATCAGTCGATCGTGTTCTACAGAGACCCGTTTAAACTGGTTCCCGTTCTTGAGCTTGCTGAAATCGCTGACAAATTTACTCGTAACGAGATAATGTCAACAAATGAATTCAGACAAACGATTGGAATGAAACCGTCAGACGACCCGAGAGCAGATGAACTTAGAAACAAAAATCTTAGTGAACCAGCCTCCAATAAAGTAGAACCGGTGAAAAACGAATCTTCGTCAGACGCGATTGAGACCGAAAAGAAATCTTTAAAGGAGGAAAATCAAAATGGAGAAATTTGACTTCAGTGGCTGGGCTACCATACATAATGTTAGATGCACTGACGGAAGAACAATTACCGAAGAAGCATTTAAACATTGTGACGGCAAAAAAGTTCCATTGGTCTGGAATCATCAGCATAACGACCCAACCAATGTATTAGGTCATGCATTTCTTGAGTACCACGATGAAGGTGTTAAAACCTTCGGTTTCTTCAATGATACGCTTAAGGGTCAAGAAACAAAGCTTGCTCTTGAACACGGCGATATTGTTGCTTTGTCCATTTACGCAAATAATTTGCAGGAAATTGGACCAATCAATGCTCGCGATGTGATTCACGGTGATATCAAGGAAGTAAGTCTGGTTCTCGCTGGTGCAAATCCTAAAGCATTTATTGATATGGTTATGAGCCATTCCGATGATTCAGATAGCGCCTCAGCAGTCATCTACACAGGCGAGCCTCTTTCTCTCTATCACTCAGACGACCATCCAAACGATGACGACGATAAAGACAAAGAGAATAAAGGTGCAACAAATGACACACCTGCTGCTTCTAATGATGAACCTGAGGAAAAGCCCGAAGAAAAGAAACCATCCGTTGAGGAGCCAACTTCTGAGCCTAAACCTGAAGAAAAGGGTGATGGCGAAAAGAAAGAAGACCCCGCAACAATCAGTCATTCCGATGACAACGACAAGCCCAAAGAGGGCGAAACTCTCGGTGATGTGCTCGCTACATTAAACGATAAGCAGAAAACGGCAGTTTATGGAATAATCGGCGGAGTTCTTCCGAATAACGATAATGAGCCATCAAACGAGGATGAAACCAAAAATAATTTATCTCATAAGGAGGATAACACAATGAAAAACAATGTATTTGACCAGAACGGTGTTAAGAATACACAGTCTGGCGCTATTAGCCACTCTGATATGATGGCTGTAATTAACGATGCAAAGCGTTATGGTAGCATGAAAGAAAGTGCTCTTCAGCACGGCATCACTGAAATCGAAACTTTGTTCCCGTTCGGTAAAGATGATGGAAGAAATGTAACTCCTACACCTATCTTTATTGACCGCGACACAGGTTGGGTAAAGAAGGTTATGGCTTCTGTTCACCATACACCTTATTCTCGTATCAAGTCACTCTTTGCTGATATCACAGCAGACGAGGCAAGAGCACTTGGTTATATGAAAGGTAATCTTAAGAAGGAAGAAGTATTCACCTTACTTAAGCGTACAACAGCTCCTACAACTGTTTATAAGAAGCAGAAGTTGGAAAGAGACGATGTAATCGATATCGTGGATTTCGATGTAATCGCTTGGATTAAAGCTGAAATGAGAGGTAAACTCGACGAGGAATTGGCTCGTGCGTATCTGATTGGTGACGGTCGTCTTGGCGACAGCGATGATAAGATTAAAGAGGATTGCATTCGTCCTATCTGGACAGATGACGAGAAACTCTTCACAATCAACAGACTCGTTGAATCTGACGGAACTGAGGAAGGTCGTGCTAAAGCATTCATCAAGTCAGCAATCAAAGCTCGTAAGAACTACAAAGGTTCTGGTAGTCCTACTCTGTATACAACAGAAGATATGCTTACTGAAATGCTTCTTCTTACAGACAACAACGGTCGTGACCTTTACGAAGATGAAACCAAGCTTGCTAAGAAGCTTCGTGTAAAGGAAATCATCACTGTTCCTGTTATGGAAGGCGCTACTCGTGAATACGACGGCGGCAATCGTGCACTTCTCGGTATCATCGTAAATCTTAACGATTATAATGTTGGTGCTGATAAGGGCGGTGCTGTCAATATGTTCGACGACTTCGATATCGACTACAACGCTCAGAAGTATTTGATTGAAACTCGTTGTTCTGGTGCACTTATTAAGCCGTTCTCTGCTATCGTTCTTGAAGAAACAGTAGCTGCCGGCTAATATAGAGGAGAAAATTCAAAATGGCAAAATGGCACGGAAAAATCGGCTACGCTAAGATGATAGAAACATCTTCGGGGGTTTTTGAAGAAAAAATCATTACATATGAATACCGTGGTGATTTAAATCGAAACACCCGGCGACTCCAAGGCTCTAACGAACTCAATGATAATATCGTAGTTGCAAATGAGATTAGCATCGTAGCCGACCCATTTGCCAGAGATAATTTTCACGACATACGATATGTTGAGTTTATGGGTACAAACTGGAAAGTTTCTAATGTCGAAGTTCAGTATCCGAGACTTATATTAACATTGGGAGGTAAATACAATGAGCGAAAATCAACTTGAAAAAAGTAGACTCGAATTACACGAGATTTTGTGCGATTGTCTTGGTAGTCGAGAAGCTTATTTTCAGCCTCCAACAAATGTCGAAATGACATACCCAGCAATAGTGTATTCGAGAGATAATATCGGAAACACTTTCGCAGATAACAAAGTTTATTTGCAATCGCACGCATACAAAGTCATCGTGATGGATAAAAGTCCAAACAGTAAAATCGTTGCAAGAGTTTCACTGCTTCCGCATTGTAGATTCGTTCAACATTACAAACTGGACAACCTCAATCACGATGTTTTTATTATTAATCATTAAAGGAGGATACCTAAATGAAAATCACTTGGGATAATGTCGGCGAGCGTTTCTTTGAAGCCGGCGTAGAAAAAGGCGTACTTTATCCTTTTACAGACAATCAGTATAAGGGTGGTGTGCCGTGGAACGGTCTTACTGCTGTTACAGAAAGTCCTTCCGGTGCAGAGCCTACAGCTTTGTGGGCAGACGATATCAAGTATCTCAACTTGATGTCAAATGAAGATTATAACGCTACTATTGAGGCGTACACATATCCTAAACAGTTTGAGGAATGTGACGGCTCTAAGGAAATTGCACCCGGCGTTGTAATCGGTCAGCAGAAGCGTAAAACATTTGGCTTCTCTTATGTTACTAAAGTTGGTAATGATGTTGATGGCGTTGACCACGGTTATAAGCTTCATCTCGTTTATGGATGTCTTGCTTCTCCATCAGAGAAAGGTCATTCTTCAGTAAACGAATCACCTGAAGCTATGACTTTATCTTGGTCTGTTTCGACAACACCTGTAACCGTTCCGGGATTCAAACCCACAGCAACAGTTACAATCAACAGCACAACTGTTAATGCTGACGAGCTTGCAGCTCTTGAAGCAATTCTTTATGGTTCAGAAGAAGCAGAACCTCGTTTACCGCTTCCTGAAGAACTCATCACAATCTTTAAGTCCAGCGCAGTAGCACAGGGCTAATAATATTTTAAATAGGACGGGGATGTATTCAGGTAATGCTGGCATCTCCGTTTATATTTTTCAATTTTGAAAGGAGAAAATTAAAAATGCGTAAAGAAACAATCACTTACCCTGATTATAACGGTAATGAAAGAACAGAGGATTTCTATTTTAATCTCTCTAAACAAGAGGTTTATGAAATGGAAATGACAACAAATGGCGGTCTTGTTGAAATGGTACAGCAAATCGTAAAGGCGAAAAATGTACCGGCTATTGCTGATATTTTCAAGAGCTTTATCTTGAAAGCATACGGCGAAAAGAGTCCGGATGGTAAATACTTTAATAAAATCGACGAAAAGACAGGTAGACCATTATCTGAGAGATTTGCACAGACAGAAGCATTCTCGATTCTGTATATGTCGCTTGCTCAGGATGATAAAAAGGCTGCCGACTTCTTCAATGATGTTATTCCAAAACCGGATAAGCAGGCACCAGCTCCGCATCCCGCCACAAATTAAGATGAAAATAATTGGAGGAATAAGAAATGCTTCGCTTGACAATACCAGCTCAAGAATTTTGGGATGAGAAAAATGAAATGTTCATCAAAACAAAAGAGCAGGTTTTAACATTAGAACATTCTCTTGTCTCTCTTTCCAAATGGGAATCAAAGTGGTGTAAACCTTTTATTACAAAAGGTGTGAAGACCACAGAAGAAACCATTGACTATATAAAATGTATGACCCTAACCCAAAATGTTAATCCGATGATTTACTCATTAATAACGGATGAACACATTGAAAAGGTAAATAAGTATGTTGATGCTCCTATGACTGCAACTTGGTTTAGCGATGACGACGAACCAAAAGGAAAAGGTAATAGTGAGCAAGTTACGAGTGAACTTATCTATTATTGGATGATTGCATTTGGAATACCTTCCGAATATCAGAAATGGCATTTAAATCGATTACTTACTCTTATTAAAGTTTGTAATGCGAAGCAAAAGCCACGCAAAAAGAAGTCTATGAAAGAGATTATGAGTCGTAATCGAATGATAAATGAAGCTCGTAAGAAGAAGTACAACACTACTGGATAAGGAGTATCTATATGATTAGTTTCAGACAAAAGGGCGACTTTTCTAAAATCACTCGGTTCTTAGAAAAAGCTAAAGAGGCTGTTCGCCTCGGAGACCTCGACAAATATGGTCGAGAAGGTGTAGCCGCCCTTGCGTCTGCGACACCAGTAGACTCCGGACAAACAGCAAACTCGTGGTATTACGAGATAGAAAACAGAAGCGGTTCGGCAACGATTTCGTTTCACAATTCAAATATTCAAAATGGAGTTCCCATTGCCATCATATTACAGTATGGTCACGGTACGGGAACAGGCGGCTGGGTTCAGGGTCGAGATTATATCAATCCTGCAATTCAGCCTATTTTTGACAAAATTGTAAAAGAAGCATGGAAGGAGGTTACTAAGCTATGAGTGCAGAAGTTGAATCGAAAGTTCTTGAGATGCGGTTTGACAATAAACAGTTTGAAGCAAATGTTCAAACCAGTTTAAATACAATCGAGAAACTCAAACGGAGTTTAAATCTTACCGGAGCGACAAAAGGTTTAGAGAATGTTGCCTCTGCTGCTAAGAATTGTAATATGTCTGGTATGAGTACGGCTGTAGAAACTATTCAGGCAAAATTCTCGGGACTTGAAGTTATGGCAGTAACCGCTTTAGCTAATATTACAAACTCAGCAGTAAATGCTGGAAAAAGAATGGTGTCGGCTTTAACCCTTGACCCTATAAAAACGGGTTTTAATGAATACGAAACCAAAATAAATTCTATTCAGACAATTATGTCGAATACTGCGAGTAAAGGAACTTCTATGGAAGATGTTACTCGTGTTATTGGTGAGTTAAATACATATGCCGACAAAACGATTTATAACTTTGCTGAAATGACAAGAAATATTGGTACATTTACGGCTGCGGGTGTAGGATTGGAAGAATCCGCGGCGGCAATTCAAGGTATAGCAAACTTGGCAGCCGCTTCCGGTTCAAGCTCACAGCAAGCTTCTACCGCGATGTATCAGTTATCACAGGCATTGGCGGCAGGTACAGTTAAACTTATGGACTGGAACTCGGTAGTTAATGCCGGTATGGGTGGTGAAAAGTTCCAAGAAGCGTTGAAAGCCACCGCCAGAGACCATGGTATAGCTGTCGATGATATGATTAAGAAGAATGGTTCGTTTAGAGAATCTTTACAAGAAGGTTGGATAACAGCCGACATTCTTAACGAAACTTTAAATAAATTTACCGTTGACGGTGCAAAGAAATACGCTCAAAGTATGATTGAATCCGGAAAATGGACACAGGAACAAGCCGATGCTCTTGTTAAAGAAGCTCAGGCTATGGAAGACGCGGCAACAAAAGTTAAAACCTTTACCCAGTTATGGGACACATTAAAAGAATCAGCTCAATCCGGATGGTCACAAACTTGGGAAATCATTGTTGGTGACTTTGAAGAAGCAAAAGAAATGTTCTCAA
>JAZQHB010000028.1:0-6894 GCA_045540355.1 Acutalibacteraceae bacterium
TATATCATAATACCATATAATAGTCAATTGTTCTACACATATTTTGTTTCGGGTTTGTGTCGAGAAAAGCAAATGAAATCACCGTTTTTTATAAAATCTGTTCTATCTCTCAACTAACCCATATTTAACTTTGATTCTTTCTATCTTGTCTATCATAGGTTCGGATATAAACCACAAGAAGAATGCAGTTGAGAGCGCATGGATTAAATCAAACGGTATTCCCATAATATAGGCGGTTTCAATCATATCCCAATTTATTTTACTTTGCCACATAATAACGGATGCAGGGTTCATGATTCCACCGTAGATAACAAAGGTTGCTAAAAATCCGAATATACAAAGGGATGATTTTGTCTTACGGAGGAATCCCTTTTTGAAAAGTATTCCTGCAATAAAACCTATAATTCCAAAGGCAAACATCTGCCATGGTGTCCACGGACCTTGTCCAAAGAAAAAGTTTGAAACAAATCCGGTTATGCTACCAACCAAAAATCCCGTTTCTCCACCAAAAGCTACACCTGCGATTATTACAAGTGCAACAACGGGTTTAAATTGAGGAAGCATAAAGAATGCCGCTCTGCCTGCTACTGCGATGGCACAAAGTACGCTTATCACAATAAGCTCTCTTGCTTTTGGTTTTCTTGATTCAAATATCATACAAAACGGTATCATTGTTTCGAGAATGATGAGTAAACTTATAAAATAATACTTTCTGTCACCCAGGAAGAAAACGCCGATATAAATTGTCAGCGGCATTAAAAGCAGTATCAGAAATGCTGCAAAGAGTGTTCGTTTTGTCAGTTTTCTGTCTGACCCCCGAACTTGTATTACTTCTATTCCAATATCTTTTTGCGGAAAGAAGCAGAAACAAGCAATTGCAACTTCAATTACTGCAATTATCTGTAAAGTGTCAAGACCTAAAAAACTTACTTTTGCAAACTCCAATATATCAATATCAGTTATAAATGATATTGATGTTAATGCAAAAAGTAAAGCAAATATACTGCCGACAATAATTCTTGTAGGAGTCAACTTATGCACTTTTTCTTTTGTGGGTTTCATTTCATCTTGATGCTTATGTAATTCTATACGCCGTGATTGTCTTTCTTTCTTTTCTATTTTACCGCCACAAGCAAGGATGATATCTTCTGCCAAAACCGCATCCGGAAGGCAGGTTCTCGACATACGGTTTGCTGATGTGGTGTAGAAATTCTTACCCTTAAAAAACTCCCTCGGTGCACTGGCTGATGTTATACTTCCATCAAAACAAAGAGCGCATCTGTCGGCATATTCCGCACAAAACTCTATGTCGTGTGATACCATAAGAATTGTAACGCCGTTTGCTTTCAAGTCTAAAAGAATATCTGCAAATTCTTCTTTGAAATGTGCATCCATTCCTTTTGTCGGTTCATCAAGGAGCAGTATTTCAGGCTCCATAAGAAGGATTTTGGCAAGGGCTGCTCTTTGCTGTTCACCACCTGATAAATCATACGGATGTGAGTCTAAAAGATTTTCAATTCTGCAAAGAACAGAGATGCTTTGTACCTTTTGTTCTTTTTCATCCTTGGTGAGCTTCTTATCAGAAAGTATTTCCATTAAATCAAGATATACCGTTTTCTTTACAAACACACTTTGCGGATTCTGAGGAAGAACACCGAGCAGTCCGTCATATAAGCTTTTTATTTTGGAAATACTCTGTCCTTTAATCTTTGCATCACCTCGGTATGGCGTGTTAAGACCTGATATAAGGGAAAGTGCCGTTGTCTTTCCGGTGCCGTTACCGCCAACAAGACAGAATAATTCACCTTGATTGACAGACAGATTAAAACCCTTAACTACATCGGGTAATTCTTTTTCATATCTGAACCAAGCATCCTTGATTTCAATTATCTTATCAGCGCTATTCTGTACCTTATCTTTCGGAATAATCTCGGTGTTCAATGTATTCTCTTTTGAATATTCTGAAAGCCACACTCTGCCATCCCTGACAGTTAAGGGGCAGGTTAGAGTGTTTTTCACTTCGCCGTGAACTCGCATAGGAGTTGGAAGTGCTTTATACATATCGTGATTTTTTGATTTAAGAATTTTACCGACTTCTTCAGGTGTACTATCTGCAATGATTTTGCCACCATCCATAACGATAACACGGTCTGCCATCGGGAAAGCATCTTCAAGGCGGTGCTCAGTGAGAATAACGGTAGTGCCAAGCTCACGGTTAATTTTTTCAAGTGTTTTTAGAAATTCTCCTGCAGCGATTGGATCAAGCTGACTTGTAGGCTCGTCGAGAATCAACACAGACGGTTGCATAGCCATAACAGATGCAAGGTTTAACAGTTGCTTTTGACCGCCTGAAAGTTCGGTTACTTTCTTGTAAAACCAAGTCTGTATGCCGAAGAAAGATGCCATTTCGGATACTCTTGTTCTGATTTCGGTTTGTTTATATCCAAGGCTTTCAAGTCCGAATGCAAGCTCGTGCCACACCTTATCGGTAACAATCTGATTATCAGGATTTTGCATTACAAATCCAACACCTGATGCTTGTTCTTTGGTATCGTAATCGGCAAGAGGTTTGCCGTTAAAAAAGATATTACCGCTTATCTCGCCGTGTGGTGCAAGCGTTGATTTTAATAATCTTAAAAGCGTAGTTTTACCGCATCCCGATTTACCGCAAAGCAAAACAAACTCACCTTGATTAACAGTAAAGTTTATATCATCAAGTGCCTTATCGTATCTAGCAGAATAAGTAAAACTTAAATTTTCGATCTTAAAGCTTTCCATTTTCTCACCTCCCACAGTTCAATTATTATAGGGCATATACAAAGCAGTAAATATGCCACGAATACGCTTATACCAAATACAGAAACTTCTGCCAT
This sequence comes from Acutalibacteraceae bacterium, assembly GCA_045540355.1. Lineage (GTDB taxonomy): Bacteria > Bacillota > Clostridia > Oscillospirales > Acutalibacteraceae > RGIG2945. The sequence continues at coordinate 2,874 of JAZQHB010000028.1, forward strand.
TTTCATAGATGGGAAGAATCTGAAATACATTCCGCCCATTAAATTTCCTGCAAGTGTATATATACCTAAAAGCAAAATGCAAATAAGTGCTTTTTTATCTCTCTTATCAAATGTAAATATAGAAAATGCAGTTCTGCCCGGTATTCCGTAACCACGGGATTTCATACTGTCGGCAGTTTCAATGGCATTTTCTAAAGACCATGTTGTCATAATTGACAGTATATTAAGTCCGTTCTTTGCACGCTTTATAATACTGCCATTTGAAACATCACGCCCCATACACCTTTGTGCGTTCGCTACTACTTTAAGCTGTGCTGAAAACTTTGGAACAAACCGAAGTGTCATTGAGATTATTAAAGACATTGCCGGAATAATTTTACCGAACAGATAGATAAACTTGTCACTTGTCATAACCTCGTTGTAGCAAGAAAAATGACAGATAACACTCACAATCATTATAGCGGCACAAAGCCCGTAAATAATAGATTCAAGAGTCAACGGATTTCCGCTTGGCAGATACTCTATGATGGTAACGCCTTCGTGATTAAAAGCAGGGTTTATAAGTGCCATCACAAGCAGCATCGGAAGCATATATATTAAGTTTGTTTTTATTGCCTTTTTGCCCTTCAGAATCACGGAATATGTAAAACCACTCGCAAGTGAAATACATAAACACACAGGATGCATAAAAAAGCAACTGAACCCGATTACAAATACAAAATACACGAAATTTACAATCGGATGATATGTTTTAAATTCGTTCATATTAATTACCATTTCTTGCAGAATAATGACCACCCACATCATTTCCTAAGTCGCAGGTATATACCCATTCAACCTTGTCACCTGCTTTAAGCTGATAACGAGAGCATCCATAATTGGGGAACCAATCATTGACCTTATACATCCAACCTGAAAGCTCTCCGCAATCGAACTCATAAAGATTTGCTATGCCTTCGATATAGGCGCTGTTATATATTGGCGTATTTTCAAATTCCATGTGAATTTTGTTTCGCTTCATTTCTCGTACAAGCACATTGAACACACTTTCACCCTCATAGAATGTAACACTCTTTTCTGCAAATATAACACCGTCTTTGGGTACAATATCAACCTTTTCACTATCAAGCCAACCGATATTTTGTAAAATCGTATCGCATCTGACAGATAAGGTGCAAGTAAGCTCTGTATCTGTAATTACTGCATTTTCCGGCTCAATAGGTACAGGTTTCCCTTCAGGAACGGGATCAGTTCTGTATTGGTCTTTTCCTGTAACCTCGTTTATCACCATTCCTTGTTCTTCGGAATATTCTTCGTTGCTTTGCTTTATTTCAGCAGAAGATGTTGTTTCTTCGGCAGAACTTTGTGTGCTTTCTGCGATTTTCTCTGCCATAGCAATCTTTTCTGCGGAAGTCTCTGGCGTTCCGTCTTGCTTTTGCGGTTTATTTTCTTCTGTGGCAGGTTCGTTTTCTTCCTTTACCGGAATGTCACTGATAGTTTTTTCCGCTTCTTTAATTTCTTCTTTGGTAGGCTCGTCATTTTGAACTACTGTAACATCTTCTTGAGGCTCTGGTGTCCATCCACGAAGTCCCGGTGCATCACCGCCATACCAAAAGACAAAAGCTAATACAATTGCGATAACAACACCTGCTATTATTTTGTTCTTATGTTTTTTCATCTAATTCCTCCTTACAGAAGATTTGCAGACAAAAGCATATTGTAAAGCATAGATGCTATCTCTGCTCTTGTAACAGTTTCTTTTGGCTTTATATCCATAACGCTGCTATCCATGATTTTTTCATTGTAGCAAAAAGCAAGGGAGCTTCGCGACCAATCAGCCGCTTTTACATAGTCAAAAAACTGTGCCAAGCTATCACGAATGCTAAGTGTGTCCATTTCAGTATCCATGCCGCATAGTTTTGCCGCCCTTGTAACCATAACAGCTGCTTCCTCACGAGTGATAGTTCCATTAGGATTAAATTCGTTTTCGGATACACCTTTTATTATTCCGTAGGAGTATGCCGTACCCACATAGTTATAAAACCAATCGTTTGTTGTTACATCCTTAAAAATAACGTTGCTCTTCTGCGGTAGTCCAAGACCTCTTGCAATAATTGTTGCAAATTCAGCTCTTGTCATAGTGCTTTCAGGCTCAAAACTATTTTCTGTTTTGCCGTTTATAATTCCTCTTGATGCGAGTGTTTCAATGGCTACTTTATCTTTGTGTCCGACAATGTCTGCAAAGGTCTTACCGGGGCTTGTGATACTCATTTTCTTAACATCTGCATTCTTTCCTGCAAGTCCTACCGCATCTGAGTTAACATTAAGCTTTTTGGCATCACTCATATCATAAAGTGTGTTTCTTCCTTTGCTTGCACGCTTTAATGCAACAAGGGCATAAAAGCATTGCTCTGTTGCCATTAAGTTTGTAGAATCTTCGTGTATATGCTTAAAGCCTTTTCCGTTATCGTAGAATGAAAAAAGATTATCAAGAACAGACTTTCCGTTTTTCACAAAGCGTTCATCATCAATCGAAATACCAAGCTCGCAAAGGGCAACAAGCACCTGAACACTACTCTCGGAAGTTTCAACTTCATAACTTGAAAAACCACCGTTTTCTTTCTGCATATTGGATAAGCAATTAAGTGCTTTTTCGGTTGCAGATTTAACCTTATCATTATCCTGATATTTTGATAGTGCCTGAAGTGCCATTCCTGTAACATCAGGATCAGCCACATCTCCCGATAATGCCCATCCACCGTAAGATGTTTGTTTTTCTATAATATGATTTATATACATTTCTCTTGTTGCCTGAATCTTTGCATCGGGATTGCTTGGCAAATCATAGTTTCCGCTGTCAAGTGCAATGAGTGCCCATATAGCTCCGTTTACACCTTGCCATATAGTTTTTTCATAATCCCCAAGCGGGGTTAAAAGATTGTAGCCAGCAATATCCTTTGGGTTTTTGCCGATAGAGGTGAGAGCAACTATCACTCTTGAATATTCTGTGTATTTCTTATTATGAAGTACACCGCCACAGTCTTTCACATATTTTGTAACCGTCTGATAGTAATTCTCAAAATACTCATCGGGAATATCCATATTACTTCGTGCAAGACCTAAAACCGACCATTCGCCACCAATAGAGCCTACAATCGGCTCTTTCACAGTTTCATATAGGTAATTTCCAACGCTTTCTAAAGTAACATTCACTTTATTCGTATCATAAGCAAATGCCGACAAAGAAAGGCTGAAAAGAATTGTGAAGCTCAAAAGTATTGATATAAATTTCTTCATTCTAATGCTCCTTTTAAAACGGTGATAGCGAGCAGTCAGTTTTTAAGCTGACTGTTCGCTGTTTCCCGTAGATTTTATTTTGCTAAATTCTCACAGAAACGCATGAGAATTGCTGCAACCTGAGCACGGGTTGCCGTAGCTTTCGGTAAAAGTGTGGTTTCACTTGTACCGTTTACAAGCTCAGTTTTGTTCGCCCAACGAATTGCATCAAGAGCCCAATCGCTTATATCATCTGTATCTGCAAAATGTGAAATATCTGCCTTATGGGTTACATCATAACCCTGCATTTTTGCAAAACGATAGATAATAAGTGCCATCTGTTCACGAGATATATCACTATCGGGTGCAAACTCTGTGCTTGTGATGCCACTTACAATTCCATTTGCAGCCGCCCAAGCAACCGCATCAGAATACCACTGACCTTTAGCTACATCTTTAAAGTTATGTGTGCTTTCAACACTTTCAGGCTTTGCCATTCTGTAAAGAACAGTTACAAGCATAGCCCTTGACATTTTGCTTTCAGGCTCAAACCCGTTATCTGTACCTTGCATAAGATTATTCTCATACACATACTTTACAGATTCATAATGCCAATCGTCTTTTTTAACATCGGCAAATGTGGTTTCTGTGAATGTATTCTTTTTTACTTCTTCCGTTTTTTCTTCTTTTATTTCCTCGTTAGGCTTTTCGGTTTCTTCTTTCTTTTCATCCTCTTTTTTATTGT
>JAZQHB010000029.1:0-11084 GCA_045540355.1 Acutalibacteraceae bacterium
AATAGTGTTGTATCAGGTTGGCGATTTCTTTGAAGCATTCAATGATGATGCAAAAACTTTGGCTACTTCGCTTCAACTTGTTCTTACTTCAAGAGCAGTAAATGATGATGAACGAGTGCCGATGGTCGGTTTTCCTGCTCATAGACTTGAAGCATATCTTGAAAATATCCGCAAAGAAAGCAGAGTAGTCATTTCGGCAATTCCCGATGGTGAAACTGCAAGAAAAATATTTCGGATGCCTCAAATTGGTGAAAACAGTGAACTTGAACCTATTGAAAAAGCAAAAAAACTGATAGATAAATTCTGTATTAAAGAATACGGTAAAGGTGCAGATTTTAGCGATATGAAAAATATTGAAATTGCTTACACCACCTTTACTGATGCAGAAATTCCCGTTCAGGTTTCTGTAAATCTTGTAGATTTCAGAATTGACAGATTCATAGACAATAACCATTATGACAGCCGAAGCTATGACAATCTTGAATCATTGATTGAATATGAACTTTATGGCTTGGATTTTGATGATTTAGTCTATATTCCCGATGAAGTTTTTGAATCAAAGACATATACGAACACAGCATTGGATTCTGAAGTTACCGACAAAGTAGTAACGAATGAAAGAACACTCGCTGAAAGACTTGTTGATTTTTACAAAGATTTTGATTTCTACGGATTCAGAGATACTCTTGAAATCGGCGAGTCAGAAGAAGATGCCGCAAGTAAACTTGCTGCTGACCTGCAGAGTCCGAAATCAATAGACTCGATTATTGCTCAACTGAAAAATATAGTTGAAGAAGCGGAAACAGATGATAAAGAAATTGCTGAACAGTTAATAAAGGAATTAGAGAAAGAAAAGGAAAATCTTCCTGTTATTCCTGACTCAGAACTCATCGGCAAAGAGGTAATGATTGACGGTACAAAATTCGTTATCGAAAGGATTGACCCCGTTTTCGGTGATGTTTCAATGCGTGACACCTCTGTTCTGTACCCCATAAACAGAGTTGAAAAAATTGGTCTTGTCCGTGAACTGCTGAATCAGCAGACCGCACCAACCTATTCAACGGAAAAGGTTGCGGAAATACCCGCCGAAGAAAGCGGACTACCCTTTGATGTGACAATTCAGACACTTCGCACTGAAGAGCCTGCTCTTACTCCTCCCGTATGGGAAGAAAAGAAAGAAAAAGTCACAACACTTCATCCCACCGTTCCCGACAGCGAAAAACACAATTTCAGAATAACCGATGATAACCTCGGTGTCGGCGGTGCAAAAGAAAAATTCCGTAACAATATGGCTGCTATCAATCTTCTGCACGAGCTTGAATTTGAAAACCGTCTTGCAACTCCCGAAGAGCAGGAAATACTCTCAAAGTATGTTGGCTTTGGCGGTCTTGCAGATGCTTTTGATGAAAGCAAAACAAATTGGGCAGATGAATATAAAGAACTTATTGTTACGCTCTCTCCCGAAGAATATGCCGCTGCAAGAGAAAGTACGCTTACCGCTTTTTATACTCCCCCCGTTGTTATCCGTGCTATGTATGAAGCACTCGGCAATATGGGATTTGAAAACGGTAACATCCTCGAGCCTTCGTGCGGTACGGGTAATTTCATAGGTATGCTCCCCGACAAGATGAGTGAAAGTAAATTCTACGGTGTTGAACTTGACAGCTTAACGGGCAGAATTGCACAGCAGCTTTATCAGAAATCGGGTATTACAGTACAGGGTTATGAAGAAGCAGCATTACCCGACAGCTTTTTTGATGTTGCGGTAGGTAACGTTCCCTTCGGGCAGTTTAAGGTTATCGACAAAAAGTACGATAAACACAACTGGCTCATACACGATTACTTTTTCGGTAAGACACTTGATAAAGTACGCCCCGGCGGTGTAATAGCTTTTGTTACTTCATCGGGTACTTTGGACAAGAAAAATCCTGCTGTAAGAAAGTATATCGCACAAAGGGCAGAACTGCTCGGCGCCATTCGTCTGCCAAACAACACTTTTAAGGCTAACGCAGGTACAGAGGTAACATCAGATATTCTCTTTTTACAGAAAAGAGATACCCTTGTTAATGATGAGCCTGATTGGGTACACCTTGACCGTGATGAGAACGGTAACGAATATAACAAGTATTTTGTTGACCATCCCGAAATGGTACTCGGTGATATGGTTATGGAGTCCTCACAGTTTGGTCAGTCACTGACCTGCAGACCTTATGAGGGCAGAGAACTCTCCGATCTTCTTTCAGAAGCGATACAGAACATACACGCCGAGATAAAGGATTTTGAACTTTCCGATGTCGGCGAGTCCGAAGATTTATCCGTACCTGCAGACCCGAATGTTAAGAATTTCAGTTTTACTGTTGTTGAAGATAAAATATATTACCGACACGACAGCAGGATGACACCCGTTGATGTTTCTGCAACGGCGGAAAGCCGTATAAAGGGTATGATTGAAATAAGGGACTGTGTGCGTGAACTTATAAGGCTTCAGACAGACGATTATCCCGATTCAGCTATTCTTTCGGCACAGGAAAGATTGAATGAAATCTATGACAAGTTCACAAAGAAATACGGTCTGCTCAATTCAAGAGCAAACCGCCTTGTATTCTCTGATGACAATTCATATTGTCTGCTTTGTTCACTTGAAGTTATCGGTGAAAACGGTGAACTCAAACGCAAGGCAGATATGTTCACAAAACGAACAATCAAGCCACATATCGCTGTAACCTCTGTTGAAACTGCAAGTGAAGCATTGGCAGTATCAATCGGTGAAAAAGCCTGTGTTGATATGGAATATATGTGTAAGCTCACGGGCAAGACAGAGCAAATGCTTTTTGAAGAACTCAAAGGTGTTATCTTTCTTAACCCCGAACACATATCCGAGAACAGCAGGGTGGCGAGGTATCTTACGGCTGATGAATACCTTTCGGGTAACGTCAGAAAGAAACTTGAACTTGCAAAACGGACTGCTGAAATTTATCCCGATGATTACAGTGCCAATGTTGAAATGCTCGAAAAGGTACAACCCGAAGATTTGACAGCAAGTGAAATCTCTGTCCGCTTGGGTGCGACTTGGCTCCCGGTTGATGTTGTTGGAGAGTTTATGTTTGAACTTCTGCAAACTCCGAGATATGCCCAATGGAATATAAAGGTACACTATTCACCGATTTCCGCAGAGTGGAATATAGAAAACAAAAACTATGACCGTATGAATGTTATTGCCAACACCACATACGGTACAAGCCGAATAAATGCATATAAGATTATAGAGGAAACTCTTAATCTTAAAGATGTGCGTATATTCGATTATGTTGAAGATGAGAACGGCAACAGAAAACCCGTTCTTAACAAAAAGGAAACTGCCATTGCACAGGGTAAGCAGGAAATGATAAAGCAGGCTTTCCAAGATTGGATTTGGCAAGACCCCCACCGCAGAGAGAAACTTGTCCGCATATACAATGACAAGTTTAACTGTATGCGACCCCGTGAGTATGACGGCAGTCACATCAATTTTTCGGGTATGAATCCCGAAATAACCTTACGACCTCATCAGGTTAATGCGGTTGCAAGAATTATGTATGGCGGTAATTCACTTCTTGCACACGTCGTCGGTGCGGGCAAAACCTTCACGATGGTTGCTGCGGCACAGGAGAGCAAAAGACTCGGACTTTGTAACAAGTCACTCATTGTTGTTCCTAATCATCTTACGGAACAGTGGGCAGCAGAATATTTACAGCTTTACCCATCGGCGAATATCCTTGTTGCTACCAAAAAGGATTTTGAAACCAAAAACCGTAAAAAGTTCTGTGCCCGTATTGCTACGGGTGATTATGATGCTATTATTATCGGTCATTCGCAGTTTGAAAAAATCCCGTTAAGTCTTGAACGGCAAAAGAGGATGCTTGAAGAACAGATTGATGAAATAACCGTTGGTATCGGACAAATCAAGTTTAACAAGGGCGAGAAATTCTCTGTTAAACAGCTTGAAAAAACTAAAAAGTCCTTGCAGGCAAAACTCCAAAAACTCAACGACCAAACCCGTAAGGATGATGTTGTCACCTTTGAAGAACTCGGTGTTGACAGGCTCTTTGTAGACGAGGCTCACAATTTTAAGAATTTGTACCTCTACACAAAAATGCGTAATGTCGGCGGTATTGCCCAGACCGAAGCACAGAAGTCATCTGACCTCTATATGAAGTGCAGATACCTTGATGAAATCACAGGCGGTAAAGGTGTTATTTTCGCTACGGGTACACCTGTTTCAAACTCTATGGTAGAACTCTATACTATGCAGAGATACTTGCAGTATGATACTCTTGTTGACCGTAATCTGCAACACTTTGACGCTTGGGCTTCAACCTTCGGCGAAACAGTAACCGCTATTGAACTTGCACCGGAAGGTACGGGATACCGTGCTAAAACCCGATTTGCGAAATTTTATAACCTGCCCGAACTTATGATGATGTTCAAGCAGATGGCGGATATTCAGACGGCAGATATGCTCAATCTTCCCGTTCCGAAAGCCAACTATCACAATGTTGCGGTTAAACCAACCGAACAGCAGAAAGAGATAGTTGCTTCTCTTGCAGAACGAGCCGAGAAGGTAAGGAATAAAATGGTGAGTTCCAACATAGACAATATGCTGCTTATTACAAATGACGGCAGAAAGACGGCACTTGACCAACGCCTTGTTAATGAGTTGTTACCCGATGACTCATCGAGCAAGGTATCTGTTTGTGCTGATAATGTTTTCGATATGTGGAACAAAACCACTCCGCAGAAATCCACACAGCTTGTATTCTGTGACTTATCTACTCCGCATAATGACGGTAAGTTTAATGTGTATGATGACATTCGCAAGAAGCTCATAGCAAAAGGCATACCCGAAGCAGAAATTGCCTTTATACACGATGCCGATACAGAAGCGAAGAAGAAAGAACTGTTCGGAAAAGTTCGCACAGGTAAGGTGCGTGTACTTATAGGCAGTACAGCCAAGATGGGTGCCGGTACCAACGTACAGCAAAAACTCATAGCAATCCATCACACCGATTGTCCGTGGCGTCCTGCTGACCTTCAGCAGAGAGAGGGCAGAATTGTCCGACAGGGCAACGAAAACCCTGAGGTCGATATTTTCAGCTATGTTACCGAAGAAACCTTTGACGCATACTTGTATCAGTTGGTCGAGAATAAGCAAAAGTTTATAGGTCAGATTATGACCTCAAAATCGCCTGTGCGTTCAGCAGAAGATGTTGACGAGCAGGCGTTATCTTATGCCGAAATCAAAGCACTTGCAACAGGTAATCCCCACATCAAAGAGAAAATGGATTTGGATGTCGCAGTATCTAAACTCAAACTTTTGAAACAAAACCATTTAAGTCAGCGATATGCTCTTGAAGATAAAGTCATTATGTTTTATCCCAAAGAGATATTGAGATTGGAAAACCGAATCAAGGGATATGAGGAAGATATTAAGACAGTGGCTGAAAAATCCGTTCCTAATTCAGACGGCTTTTGTCCTATGGTTTTGGAAGGTATAACCCATACCGAAAAGAAGGCTGCAGGTTCGGCAATTCTTGAAATCTGCCAATCTATGAAATCGCCTGAGCCGAAAGCAATCGGCAGTTACCGAGGCTTTGAATTGGAGTTATCCTTTGACACTTTCCAAAAACAATTCATCTTAACTCTTGTCGGCTCACTTCGTCATTCTACTCCGCTTGGCTCGGATGTTCACGGTAACATCACAAGACTTGATAATCTCATCGGTGACTTTGAGAAAAAGAAAACTGCTTGTATCGAGCAGCTTGAAGATACCAAGACACAGCTTGCCAATGCCAAAGAACAGATTGAACAGCCGTTCCCGCAAGAGGATGAATTGAACGCAAAGATGGAAAGGCTCGGAGAACTCAATGCACTACTTGATATGAACCACAATGACAATGAAATTGATGACGGTGAAATCGAAGAAACAGAGCAACCCGATAAAGAAAAAAGCAGAGAAACTGCGAGGTGAAATTCTCGGAGTTAAGTCCGTGTTTTTTGACATTTTTCAAATAGAAATTTTCAAAACGACCAATGTATCGTTTATGAAATTTCCATCGGCTATTTTTTAATTCGTTACGGTCTAAACCGTGCAAAATCAACCAAAAAACAGGTCAGTAAATGAAACAAAGAAAAAACAAGAAGGTAATATGGCTTACACCCCGATAAAGAACAACCAGAGAAACTGCAAGGTAAAACTCGGAGTTAAGTCCGTGTTTTTTGACATTTTTCAAATAGAAATTTTCAAAATGACCAATGTATCGTTTATGAAATTTCCATCGACTATTTTTAAATTCTGTACGGTCTAAACCGTGCAAAATCAACCAAAAAACAGGTCAGTAAATAAAACACAGGAAAAACAAGGAGGTAATATGGCTTACGCCCCAATAAAGAGAGATAAAACCACATTTATCAGCTTTAATGAATATGACGATGTTATATCAATCATTACTCACAATACGAGTTTGAAGAAAAGACTTATTAAGTATTCGACCTTGCACCCTGACCTTTGCAAACTGATTTTTGATGACGGCGAAGGCAGCATAGAATTTGAGATACAAAAGGACAGACTCTCATTCAGATTACTTAATCCGTGTTCGGAAACACGAAAAGAAAAAGCACGTTCTTTAATTAACAACATCAATCATAAGGAAGGTGATAATATGTGAATCAAACAAGTTACCCTGATGAATTGAGCTTCTATATAAACTCAAACGGTGAAATTCAAAACAACGATTTGTGTGTTGTCTGCTCAAAGAATTGCAAACAGAGTTTCAGAGCAACAATCATAAATTGTCCCAACATTAAAGCAAAGGAGGAATGTGAAGAATGACAACCGAACAACTCAATACAGCTTTATATAACAAGATGTATGCCGAACAGGAACAGTTTAAATCAATGCTTCGCAGTTCATCACCCGAGGTTGTTATGCAGCACTCTTATGAACTCGTTATGCGTGAGGATATTCTGTTATCCCTTGAAGAAAACGATTTGACACCGAAGCAATGCAAGGCACTTCTCAAACAGAAAGAGCCGTTAAGTGACCTCTTTTTAGCTTGGGAAAACGGTGAAAGTAATCATATGCAGGAAATACTTTCTTGCATTGAGAACAAAGCCGATGAGCTTCACAGCTTACTTAAATCAAAAGCAAGTCGGGAGTGCAGATAACTATGCAGTTTATTGACTCCGACACCGTTGCCCGTGTCAAAGAGATTGACCTGCTCACTTATTTGCAATACTGTGAGCCTGATGAATTGACAAGAGTATCCCCCAACACTTACTCAACCAAAACACACAGCAGCTTAAAAATATCCAACGGCAAATGGATGTGGTGGTCGAGAGGGATAGGCGGTAAAACCGCTTTGGATTTTCTTGTCAAAGTAAGAGGAATGGAATTTACAGATGCCGTTTTACAGATAGCAGCATTTGAAAAAATACCCGTTACCACTCACGAAACCAAGCAAACGGTAAAGAGTTTTTCTCTGTTGCCGAGAGCACCCAATAACGATAAGGTTATCTCTTATCTTCTTAACAGAGGAATATCCCGAACGGTTATAGACCACTTTATCAATGAAGGTTTAATCTATCAGAGTTCGCAGAGAGATAACCTTGTGTTTGTAGGCTATGATGAAAAACACAAGCCGAGATATGCAACCGTAAGAGGAACGGGAAGCAGCCGTTTCTTTTATGACCTTGCAGGAAGTAATAAAGAATTTTCTTTTCGGCAGGTAAACAATAATACCGATTCAGTACACCTTTTTGAGAGTGCAATAGATTTAATTTCATACGCAACCCTTTGTGAAATGCAAGGCTCAGGCTATAAAAGTTTGAGCCTTGTTTCTCTTTCGGGAGTATATAACCAAGGTAACAATGAGCAAATAAAAATCCCTGTTGCACTTTCTTCTTACCTTGCAAAACACGACACCAAAACAATCCATCTTCATCTTGACAATGACCGGGCAGGACACAATGCCGCAAGAGCATTGACTAATCTTTTGTCGGATAAATACTCGGTCAGAAGTCACTTCGTACCCGTAGGAAAAGATGTAAACGATTACCTTCGCTACACTTTGAACATACCATACAAATCTCAAAAAGAAAGGAGAGATTGCCGATGAAAGAGTTTGAAGTTGTTATAACGGAAACATTGAGAAAGTCTGTAAAAGTAATGGCAGACAGTTTGGATGAAGCACAACAGCAAGTCACAGATGAGTGGTATCGAGGTGAGTATATTCTTGATGCCGACAGTTTTGACAGCGTGAATTTTGAAACAACAGAACTGCTTCCCGAAAAAATAAAGGTTGTCCTTTTAGAGCCGGGTAAGCTGGCACAGGTTACAGAAATTGGCTACAAGTTTGAAGATATGAAGAAGGTAGTTGAAGGAAATATTGACATCATTCCTTTTGACGGTGACACCGTTATTGTATACAACCGTGACGGAAAAACAGAGGGTTTACCACTCAATCGAAGTTTAAGAAACAAGGAAGGTCGAGTAACGGATATTATTGCCGGCAAGTTTTTTATCTGCAAAGGTGACGGTGATGACTTGGCAAGTTTAACCGATGTGCAGGTCGAAAAAAATTCAGAGCGATTCAATAAGCCTGAAAGATTTTACAGGCAAGGTGAGGAAATAAAAGCAATTCCTTATGTGCCGAACAAAAAAGATTTGGAAAGATAGGAGGTGGAAATTTAATGAAGGACTATACAGTTATCGTAACCGAAATCAAGAATGTTGAACTCACAGCTACAGCACCTTCAGCAGAAACAGCACTCAATATGGTAAGGACACTCAAAAGAAATACTACCGTAATTGACAATGCACCCAACGCAGAAACAGAAACTATATACCGTGTGTTTGAAAACGAACAGGATGAAGATGACGAGGACACAACATCTGATGTTCCGTCTTGTTTCAACGCCTGCCCCAACTGTCCTTTTTCTGCTGAGGACGATGACGAGGACGATGAAGAAAACCTTATAGACGAAATCTGTTAAAGGGATAGCTGATTTCGTGGCATTTGTCTTAACGAGCAATGGATTTGTCCCGTCAAATCCGCACGTTAGGGATTTCACACCCCTAATACCCCGTGAAGAAAGGAGGAGATTCCAATGAACACATTAGGCATTGTTGCCGTTGCAGTTCTCGCATTTGCTTCAAACGCAACAGCAACAGTAATTAAAAATAAGCTTCAGAAGAAAGGAGTGATTGAATGAGAAGAAGACCTATCAGAGTAGATTTGTACCTTAATAAAAATGAGTATAAAAGACTTCGTCAGCTTTGTACGGAAACGGGTTTATCTATGTCAACCTTGCTTCGATATATGGTTAATGGCTGTGTCCCGAAGCAAATGCCGCCTGCCGACTACACAAAACTTTTAAAGGAGTTTAATGCAATCGGCAGGAATTTAGACCAGCTTCTTGTTGTTGCCCGCACACAAAAATATATCAACACACCCGAATTGATGAAGGCTCTCAAAGAGATTGATTTTCTGAAAAATGAACTTGTTTCTGCGTTCAATCCAAGCGAAGAATAGCTACCACAAAACTTTGGAGTATCAAAGGAAGAATAGATAAAGCTCTTGACTATGCCACTAATCCCGACAAGACAAGATACACCGATGAGGAACTTCAATCTCTTTACGATGTTATGGATTATGCGATGAATGACTCAAAGACAGAGCAGAAATGTTATGTTGAGGGACTGAATTGTTCAAAGGAAAATGCGAGAGATAATATGATGGCGGTTAAGATAAGATACGGCAAGGTTGACGGAATTTTAGCGTTTCACGGCTACCAATCTTTCGCACCCGGCGAAGTTACTCCGCAACTCGCACACGATATTGGAATTGAACTTGCCAACAGAATGTGGGGAGATAAATTCCAAGTTATCGTTGCAACTCATCTCGACAAAGAACATATACACAATCACTTTGTCATCAACTCCGTATCGTTTGTTGACGGCAAAAAGTACAACTCTTGCAAAGAGAGTTACAGGCTTTTGAGAAAGACTTCCGATGATATTTGTCGGGAGTACGGTCTGTCGGTAATTGAAAAACCGAAGTCCTCTGAACGAGTACCGTATCATATTCACGAAGCAGAAAAGAACAACCAACTGACAAAAAATAACTTTATGAAGAATGACATTGATGAGTGTATTCTGCTCTCGGTAAGTGAGCAGGATTTCTTTTCTCATATGCAACGCAGAGGTTACTCATTTGACTTCAACCGCAAATATCCAACCATATCTCATCCGAACTTTGCAAAAGCAAGACGACTGTATAAGCTCGGTGATGATTACACTCCCAAAAACATTTTAAAAAGAATTCAGCAATCACCAAGAAGGCAAAAAATCAAATTTCCTATACAGGATAACTTGGTGGATAAATACTTTGTTCCTATGAAAGACCCCACATACCAAGAGGTCTATGTACGCTTCGTTACAGTAGTTAAAACCGTAAAGAAGCATCCCAATTCAAACCGATATTTGTACTCGACTCTTTATGCTGAAGTAAAGAAGCTCGACCAACTTATAGAACAGCAAAACCTTTTATGCGGAAATAATATTGACACTCCCGAACAACTTGCCGACTTCAAACAGTCACGCAAAGAAGAAATAAAAGAACTTGAAGAAGCAAGAAACATTTTGAGAAACAAATTAAAAATTGCTGTTCGCAGTGGCAGTGAAAAGGAAATCCGAGAACTTAAAGAACATATTTTAAATCTTTCCGCCCGCATATCAATACTGCGGAGAGATGTTATTGTTTGTGAAAGAATTGATAATCAAAAGCCCGTTATAGACGAGCGAATTGACGAGTGCAAAAAATTGAATATCAGAAAGGAGAGAAACCACGATGAGCAGTTCAGGCGAAGCCGCTGAACAGGTAATGCGGATTACGATGGACGGTGTGCAAATGTTAATCAAGCTGTCAGGTGACAGCGCTGAACGATTACAGCGAATGATTACCCTTGCACTCAAAGACAATAATACACCTTCAAAGGGTAAGGCTTCACTCAAAAAAATGCTCAAATCCAACAGTGCAGTAAAGGTC
>JAZQHB010000030.1:0-9017 GCA_045540355.1 Acutalibacteraceae bacterium
ATAATTCTGCTTACGGTTTGAAAAATCCTCGAGAGTTAGATTACTGTCAACGGTTTCTGCAACTTCACTAAAAGCCATAGCATCCATAAGGTCACTCATTCTTTGATTCAGAAACTCATCTGCCGCACCCGGCTCAAGAAACAATTCAGGGCGATGCTCAAATGCACCTGCAAGTATCTCTTCAATGGCATCAGGGTTTTGCTCAGCAAGGTCATATAATATCTCTGCTACATATATGCCGTTATTATCACGAAGCACCGACAAAGGACTATCCTTTCCGTAAGCGGCAGGGTCATATTTCAGACCTTTTTCTTTAGCTAAACCGTTCCAAGCTGCACCGTGAATTTCTCGCACTCTGCCCATTTGTTCCTGGTCTTCGAGGGAGATTGTGCCGTTTTCATAATCTTTATCACTGTGCCGCCGACGAGCCGAAAAATCATCTTTCAAAAAGTTCTGACGGTACTCTTCAGCGGTATGTTCCTTGCCGACTCCGAGAAGCTCAAGCAAAATTTCTTTGTCCATAGTTTTACCTTTCCTTGTCATTTTTGCTTTTATTATACATTTTTCGTTTGTCGAAAAGGGGTGAAAGTTGGTGGTGGGGAGTGTGATTTTGAATTGTTACATTCTTCTTTTGATAACCTTAATTCTTATATGGTGAGGGTATCACCTTCGTAATTCCAACAGAGCACAGACTATTTTTGTTGTCAAGAGAAGAAGTGTAGTGGCTCTTGATAATGGAAACAGGATGTGATGTTGATTATTGGCATTCTTAAAATGACGAACCAAAACAAAAACTCGCAAAAACTATACTAAAACTATTTGTTTTATCAATAATCAATCACAGTCTTGATAACATTGATCACAAAAAACCGACATCATATGTTCCATGGGAACTTTTTTACCACAACTAGGACAGATTTCCCCGTTGCTGTTGGTAACCGCACAATCACTGCAAATGGGTTCGTCGTAGTAGTCAAAGTAATCCGCTCCAGAACCTATCTTTTTGCCACACTCGGAACAATATACCATTTCGCTTCCTCCTTTCCTTGAAAGCTAATAACAAAACTTTGTTGTATAATGTAAGTTACTTAAATAATAAAAAGTAACACCATTTTCCCGAAAAATATCGAACTTTGTCGAAACTTACAATTCACACCCTCCCAATTTGTACAACACTCCCAACAAAACAACAACCGCCTTACCTGCAAAACACAAGTAAGGCGGTCTTTCATATTCACTTTTAAAATGCAAATTAAAGCATTACACCTTATAATACTGTGCCTGGGCATTCCATAGCTCACTGTATTTCTTGCCCGTTTTCAGCAATTCCTCATGTGTACCTTCTTCAACAAGCTTAGCCTTATCAAACACAGCAATCCTGTCACAGAAAATACAGCTTGAAAGTCTGTGAGAAATATAGATAGCTGTTTTGTTTTCCGTAAAGGAGTTAAAACGGCTGTAAATCTCATTTTCAGCAACAGGGTCAAGAGCTGCGGTCGGCTCATCAAGAATAACAAGGGGACTGTCCTTGTAAAGAGCTCTTGCAAGAGCTAACTTCTGTGCCTCACCGCCTGAAATGTCAACACCGTTTTTATCAATGTTTTTGTAAAGATAGGTGTTTTCTTTCTCGCTCATTCGCTCTACTCTGTCCTTGATGTTTGCCTGCTCAAGTGTGCGGTAAAGATTATCCTTGTCATATTCCTTATTGGCGGCAATGTTGTCGCAAAGTGGTACGGCAAAGAGCTTGAAATCCTGAAATACAACAGAATAAAGCTTCATAAGACTTTCTTTTGAATACTCTTTAATGTTGATGCCGTTTATCAGTATCACACCACTGTCAACATCATAAAGTCTGCACATAAGCTTGATGAAAGTGGTCTTGCCGCTACCGTTTCTACCCACAACTGCAAGATGCTCACCGTTATGAATAATCAGATTTATGTTCTCCAAAGCATAGCTTTCACTGCCCGGGTACTTAAAGGAAACATCTTTAAATTCAATCTCGAACTCTGAGGTCAGGTCTATTTCCTTTTCACCGTAAACCATATCATCCTCGGTGTGCATTATCTCGTAGTAATAGTTTACAAGAGGTACCATTTCCTCGGTTTTACCGAAGGTTACAGCCATCTTCATAACACCGCTGATTATCTGCATAAAGGAGCCGCAGTAAAGTACAAGTGAACCGATACCGAAAAGTCCGTAAAGGCCCTTTACACCGATAAACAGATAAACACCGAAGCCTACAACCGAGCCGAGAATGGCAATAAATGAGCTTGATTTTGCAGAGTTCATTGAGGCTTTTTTCAGCACCTGCTCACCCTCGGTAAGAATCTTGTGAGTGGCAGTTTTTTCGATAATGTCCTGCTCCTTGTAAAGACGAATTTCCTTGCCTGTTTTGTAGTCGGAAAACATATCGAGAAAATAGTAGAAAATCTTGTCAAGACGGGAATATTCGTCAGAGGCTTTGAAATATTCCTTGTTCATCCTTGTGGCTACGATAAGCATAATTAC
Source organism: Acutalibacteraceae bacterium (assembly GCA_045540355.1). Lineage (GTDB taxonomy): Bacteria > Bacillota > Clostridia > Oscillospirales > Acutalibacteraceae > RGIG2945. The sequence continues at coordinate 2,512 of JAZQHB010000030.1, forward strand.
AACCATAACCCCGATTGCACCAAAAATGCTCAGCAGAAAAGCAGGTCTTTCAAAGAAGGTGTCACCTGTTTTCTGAAAACCGATTTTGAAAAGGGGCATAATCAGCACCGCTGAAATAATAACCGTCAATGCGCCCGAAACAAAATCTCTGAACATCCACGAAAACTGCACAAAGGCGGAGAAAACTCTGTCCTGGGCCTCTGAGTGCTTATGTATAAGCTCTTTAAAATTGCTGTCCTCAAGCTTTTTGAACTCAACCGAGAACAGCTTTGAAGCGATGCTTTTAAGCTCTCTGTTATATAGCATTGAACGAAGCATATAGTAGATGTCATTGAGATACCTGTTAAGGAAAAACAGAACAAAGTTGATACCAACTGCAAGGCAGATGTAGCCTATGAGCTTTTTGGCATCGGCACCCGTATCAAGCAAGTCAATAATTTTTGCCGAGAACCAAATGTTGATAAAAGGCATTACACCGGTGACAACAGCCGCAGTAACGGTTGTGGGCATAAGCTTACTTTCAAGGCGGTGCATTTCTTTAAATGCGTAGGTGATAGACTTAAACTTTTTCATTCTGCAAAACCTGCCCTTCCTTGTAATAGTAGCTCTGAAGCTGATACATTCTGTAATATCCACCCTTAAGCTTCATCAGCTCATCGTGTGTACCGCTTTCTGTAATTCTGCCATCAGAAACAAAAAGTATGCGGTCACAAAAGAGAGTTGAGGAAAGTCTGTGAGAGATGAAAAAGGATATTTTGTTCTGTGTCAGTTCATTGTATTTGAGGTAGAGCTCATTTTCTGCTATAGGATCAAGAGCAGCTGTAGGCTCATCAAGAATAAGTACGGGAGCATTTTTGTAAACAGCCTTCGCGAGAAGAAGCTTCTGCTTTTCACCGCCCGAAAAATCTGCCGCATCCTTGTAAACATCTTTAACCATAAAGGTGTTTTCTTTTTCGGGTAAGCCTTCTATCTTCTCTCTGATACCTGCTTTATCAAATGCAGAATAAAGCTTCTCTTTATAATAGTCAGAGGTGAGACAGATATTCTCTGCAATAGTCATAGGCATAAAGGTATAATCCTGAAACACGGGTGAAAACAGGTCAAAGAAGTCACTCTTTGATATATCCTTACTGCTTATACCGTTAACAAGAATTTCACCCTCGCTCGGGTAGTACAAACCGCAAAGGAGCTTCACGGCTGTAGTTTTGCCTGCACCGTTTTCACCGACGATAGCGATATTTTCCCCTGCATTGACTTTAAAGGACATATTCTTTATTGTGCTGTCTTCAGCAGAAGGGTATGTGAAGGAAACATTTTTGAACTCGATTGATGTAACATCGCTGAGCCTATGTGCTGTCTTGCCCTTATCATTTTCATCCTCAGCCTCGGTGAAGTCACGAAAAGCCTGACAGTCATTACAGCAACGCTCAAGGTCTGAAACGCAGATAACAAGGTTCATAATCCAGTTTGAAAAGCCTGTAATGATACCGAAATAGAAGATGAAATCAGAAACGCTGAGTTCGTTTTTGTAAACGAGATAAACAAGATATGCATAGGCAACAAGCTCTCTTATCATATTAAGAAAAGCTCTTGTACCGCTGACATTAAAGCTCTGCCGCATATACTTTCCAGTTATCTTCTGAAGCTCATAAACAAACTTTGCATAAGCAGAAATGAAGTAGTCGGAAAAGCCGTAAAGTCTGATATCCTTTGCGGCTGTGTTATCCTTGCTCAGCTCGTAATAGTAATCAAGCTTTACAAAGATACTGCCTCTTGCCTTTTTGACGTTCTTCTCCTTTTCGTTGAGATAACGAAGCAGGAAAAACTCTCCCACACAGGTAAGAAGTATGAGCAGAATCATCATAATGTTGATTTTGTAAATGAGTGTAAGAGAAGTTATTACGCCGAGAACACAAACGAGAAAGGCGTTGCAAAGAGTAATAAAGTACGCCGAGGAAGACCAATGGCTTCGGTAAAATTCCATGGCTGTTTTATTCTTTTCTCTGCCCTCAAGGCTTTCAATGTTTATATAGTCTGTATGTATGTTTTTCTTAAAAGCCATAACCGCATAACGCATACGGATTACTCTTGCACTGCCCTGTAAAAGCTCATTCAGGAACGGGTCAAGCCAGGTTGTAACCGTAACAAGCACGCTCAAGAGAGCAACTATCAAGGTAAGCTTACCGACGGTAACTCCCTCATTTATGCAGTCAATCATTGCTTTAGGGATAAAGGCTGTTATGATAGGAAGAAAAACCATAGCGGGAACTCTTAAACAAAAGTACAGAAGGCTTTTCTTGTCCCACTCTATCCAGTTTTTAATCATATACTTTAAGTTGTCTTTCATTGAATCAACCCCTTATTATAGATTTCCGTGTTAAGAAAATAACGGCCACTTCCGTTTCACGGGTGCAACAATTCTTGACACGGCCAAGCAGAATCAGGTGGGTTAAGTCCTTCTTCTGCCGGCACCCTGAAACAAAAAAAGTGTGTGCAAACCGAAGTTCTGCACACACGAAAAATGCAAAGCTTCGTTTTGCTACCACACAAACTTTCGGACAAATCTCACAGAGAACGCCAAAATAGAAGCCTGCATTTTTACCGAAATAAAAACACGACTCCGCAAAATCTGTCCATATTAAGTTTGTGTGGTGGGTTTATTATACCAAATTGCACCATAGAGTGCAAGTGGCTTGCTGAAATATCTTTTGGAACACAATTTTCAAATTGTCTAAATGCAATACTAATCCTTACTCATCAAACAATCCGTTATCTGTATCTCTTTCTCTGCAAGGGATGTAAACCCATTTGCCTGTTTCTTTTATTGTTATGGAATTTACATTACCAAGATGAAACGCAACATGCGGAAACTGTCCGAGCATACAAGCAAATCTTGTTTTATCCTCACACCCGTCACAGATTTCTTCAAACATTGTTTCATCAAAATTATCTAAATACACTATTGTTTTATTTTTGACTTTATCAAGATAAGAAATCATCTCTTCTTTTGAAATCTGAACATCACTGTCAATATCTAAAGAGTGTAAATTTTCTGCGTGAAAATCTGCTGCGATAAAATTTTCAGGTGTGCAATACCAATAATCAAACCAATAAAGAGCGTGATATATGTGCTTCCATAAAGGTTGATTATATAATTTGTAATCCCAAGTTGAAGTTAATATCGTTCTTCTGAAATCATCAATTAACGCTATTGTTCTGTCTCTCATTACTTCAATCATAATCTCATCTCCAAGTAGAATAAAAAGCACCTCCGAGAATACGGAGATGCCTATAAGTTTAGAAAGATATTTTACATCAATCGCAAACGGACAAAACGGCTCTCCAAGTCATAAGATTAAGATTCATTGTCATTTTGTCCACCTGCCTTTCAAATATTTTTATCAGTATAGCACTGACAGTATGAAAAGTCAATATTTTCCAGTGTTGTCAGGCGTAAATAATAGAGTCGAAAACAACTTCCTCAGCGCAGTGACGGTAGTTGTTCATAAGACCTACCCACTTCATTTGGTCAGCAGCTTTTAGGTTCTCATCAGTACCGTCAGCTTCTGCCATACGTGTCACTATGCTATTGAACATTTCTTCTGCTTGGTCGTTGATACTGCAAAGGTAATCGTGCAGAGTGCCGTTCATAAGGTAACTGTGGTAGGTTGATTTGCAGTGCTTTTTGAGATAGTTGAGGTGTAGTTGTCCCCATTTGCCGATAGGGCGGTTGTCTTTGTTTTCAGGTAGTTTTAAATCGGGTAAATAATAGTCGCCGCCTTACATCACTTAAGGATATTCACTTCATAAATCTGAGCCTGCCTGCTAAGACAGGCTCATTTCAATGTGTGTTAATCAATTCTTCCGACAAAACGGTAATAGATTTCAATATCTCTCGTTGGTTTTCCGTCGGTATCAATCCTTTTCTCATGAACTACTATTTTTTCAATCAGTTCATTTAGAAGCGGTGCGGTGAGCTCATTAATTTCTGAATATTTGCTGATTAAGTCAACCCACTTACGCACATTTTCCTCTGTGGTCTTTGTAGCTGTCAGCTTTTCTTCGTCCTGTGATATTTGTTCTGCAAGCTGTATCTGCTCATTGCGGTACTTTGTTCTAAGCATTTCATAGTTTTCTTCGTCAAGCCTGCCGCAAGCAAAATCCTCGTATGTCTTTACGAAAAGCCGGTCAACATCCTTCTTGCGTTTTGTAGCCCTTTTGATTTCTTTTTCATAATGCTTACATTCCGTTTCTCGCTGTCTTTCACCCGATTGCAAAAGTCTGTCAAGAATCTTATCCTGATTTTGATGAACCTCAAGCAGCCAGTACTGTAATCGGAGCAAGACCACACCGTAAAGCAATTTGAATGGTGTAAAGTGAATCGTACAAGCTATCTTGCCACGCTGACTGTATTTGGTGCATCGCAAATATTTTGCCTGCTTTTTGCCGTTAGATGAGCTCAAAGACCAACCGCACTCACCGCAGTAAACCAATCCCGAAAAAACATTGTCTTCATCTCTTTGAGTTTGTCGCTTGCGAGCGTTCATATGAGTGTGTACCAAATCCCATAAGTCTTTTGAGATAAGTGGCTCGTGTGTGTTCTCTACCCGTAACCATTCATCTTCGGTTGTCATACGGTTTTTCTTGCTTTTGAAAGAAACCTTCTTGCATTTGTAATGAACAGTGTTTCCGATATAGGCTTCGTTAAAAAGAATACCTCGCACAGTTTTAATGTTCCATTGCCAGCGAACTTCTTCGGGTTGATTTTCAAATCTTGAAGCTCGTTCACCGTTTCTTTTGTAACGATACCAATAGGGTGCAAAAACTTTTTCCGCAGTAAGCAGTCTTGCTATTGAATTCGGTCCTTTTCCGTGAGCCGCAAGCTCAAATATCTTTTTCGGTATCCAAGCAGTTTCTTCATCAATTATCAGTTTATTCTTTTGGTTAGGATCAATGATATAACCAATAGGCGGTGAAGGCGCAATAAACTCACCGTTATTAAATTTTACTCTCATAGCGGCTTTAACTTTTTTGCTTGTATCTCTTGCCACCATTTCATTAAGAATGTTACGAAAGGGGGCAATATCGCTTTCACCCTTATCCGAGTCCACATCATCACTGATGGCAATATAGCGAACATTCTTTGATGGGAAATATATTTCAGTGTACTGTCCCGTAAGGATATAGTTTCTGCCGAGTCGAGAAAGGTCTTTGGTGATTACACAATTTATCTTGCCGTCCTCAATATCGTCAATCATTCTTTGAAAATCAGGGCGGTCAAAATTCGTTCCCGACCAACCGTCGTCAATATATTCACCGACAATGTGAAAGCCTTGTTCCGTTGCGAAATCACGGAGCATTTTTCTTTGAGTGCTTATGCTTGAGCTTTCACCGTAAAGCTCATCATCACGGGAAAGTCTGCAATACAAAGCTGCGTTATAGATGCGTTGTTTCAAAATTTACCTCCTTTTCCGAAAACAACCACACTATATTACGCTGTTTACAGCTTTCATTATAGCATAGCGTTTTCATTTTTTCTACATCAATTAAGAATTTTCTAATTACAATTAGCATCATATCTGATTGTACTTTCCACCAAATCTACAACTGAATTTTTGGTGTTAGCAAAGATTTCGATAAGACACACACGGTCATCTCCGTCTATATAGTAAAGCTTGCCGTCCTTTTCAACGGTGTAACCTAATGTGATGCTCTTATCCTTCGGCGGACATTTTGAGATAATAATGCTGTCAAATGCTTTATTATTCATTTACCTGTTCCTTTCGTTTTTATTTTTGTGCCTGATAATATTTTCTTCCCGGCCGGTTTTGAAGATTTCCTCAAAGAAGCTCTTTACCTTTTCGGGCATCAGCTTCAAGGCTTTCAGATAGGGAGCACATATTTCTTCAAGCTCATAAAGTCGTTCGCTGAGTCTGTTTATGCGGCTCTGCAAATCCCAATTCACTTCCCGAAGCCTTTTGTTTTCACGCTCAAGGTCAAATATTTTTCTTCTCTCCGCAACGGATTGCTTTGCCATTGTGCTTAAATCTTCAAAATCCTTTGCAGAAACCGTAACCTTACCCGTTATTGATTTTTTACCCATACTGTCTATCTCCATAAATGTTTTGCGTATAGTATGAATATTGTCATAGCGGATTTCTTCCTTTTCAACCTGACTTTTGATTTCTTCAAGGCGTTTCTTATCCTGTTGTATTTCATATTGCAAACAGGACAAGTGTTCAGCCGTACTGCCTTTTTCACCACGGATGAAATCATTGAAACCGGCTCTTTGCATATGATTGAAGAAATCATCCTGTAGGATACTGTAAGAGGGAATAAGCACTGGCTTGCCTTTTTCGTTGAATATGACATTACCGTTTTCATCAACAGCCTGGGGCGATTTCCATTTCTTTGAATGGCTAATCTGATTGACCGTTTCTTTGACAGTACCTACAAGTGATTTGTCCTTACATCGCTTTGTCCATAGAATTTGTTTCTCCACAACA
>JAZQHB010000031.1:0-71394 GCA_045540355.1 Acutalibacteraceae bacterium
ACGAACAAACCTCGCCTCTCGCCGTACCTCTGTACGCCTTCGGGCAAACAAAATCAAGCCTTACGCCTTGATTTTGCTCGGTTTGTCCGTTCTTCATCTTTTTTTCCTATCCCCTAAAAATGAGCTGTAAAAAAACGAAAGCTTTTTTACAGCCCCTATTTTTAACATTACCTTCATAAATTTAACATTGCGTTCAATGATAATATGTTGTATAATAAATTAAATATATGTTTTTGAAAAGGAGATACCATGAGTTTATTGGAATTGAAAAATATTTCTCTGAAATATAAAGACAAAAAAACTGAAACCGTAATCCTTGATAACTTTAACTTTTCTGTTGATGAAGGTGAATTCTGCGTCGTTACGGGCGATGGCGGCGAGGGCAAAACCTCTTTTCTCAACATGATTGCCGGCATTAAAAAAATAAGCGACGGCGAAATCATCTTCGACGGTGAGAATATCAGTAAATTAAAGGGCAAAGCACTTGCAAAATTCTACCGCGACAAGCTTTCTTTTGTCCGCCATTCGGACAATCTTTTTGATGAGCTTTCCGTCCGGGAAAACTTTTCACTCATCACAAAATATTCAAAGTCAACCCTCAGCCTTAAAAATGCTTTAAAGGTTGTCGGTCTTGCAGATAAAGAAAAGGCTTCTGTGCATGAGCTTTCAAATTCAGAAAAACAAAGACTTGCAGTTGCTTTTGCAATATCCAAAAAACCAAAGATGATTCTCTGTGATGACCCTATCGCGGGAATGGATTCAAACAACTCCCAGCTTGTACTCAAGCTCCTTATTCAGGCGGCTCACGAAATGAAGCTTGCAGTCATTTTTGCAACCGCAAACGAATCGCTTGTAACAGTTGCGGACAAGCATCTCAAAGTGAACAAGGAAATTATAAAGGATACTGAAATCTGATGAATACTATATTTTTCAAAACACTTCATAAAAAGCTTTATTGCTTTATTGCACTGTTTCTCGTGGCAGTGTTAGGCTCGGGCTTGTTCTTATCTCTGCTTTCCTTGCCCGAATCTGTTGAAACATCGCTGAACAGTTACATAAACAGCTCGAATCTTATGGATGTCAAAATAACCTCACCTATAGGATTTTCGGGAGCTGATGCTGCTGCCGTTGAAAATATGAAAGAGGTCAGTGCAGTAATGCCTGTTTCAACCGTAACCGCATTTTTGGCTGTCGGCAATACCGATATCAAAGCCGACAACGGTCAGCAAGCCACCGCAAAAGTGTCTTCACTCAATGTTGAACTTGCGGAAAGTAATGATAAAGGAAACATCAACCGCCTCGAGCTGACGGCGGGAAGATATCCGAAAAATGATGAAGAATGTGTAATTGATACATCTGCCTGCGACCTTAAGGGACTTAAAATCGGCAGTAAAATCACTCTCGTCGGTGACGGAGCAGATATTTTCACTTCTCTTTCAAAAAATACTTTCACAGTTGTCGGTACCGTAAATGTCCCAACATATCTCACCAAAAATCTCGGTACGGAAACGGTCGGCAGCGGTGAACTGAATGCACTTGTATATGTCAGAGATTCCGTTTTTGTTACCGACAACTTCACCGAGCTCTTCGTCCGTCTTAAAGCACTTGAAAAATACAATTATTCAGGCAATAAGTACTTCTCTGCAATTCAGAAATTTTCCGAAAAAGCACTCGCTCTCGGTGCAGAACGCCTTGAAGCAAGAGCTCAGTTGGTTGCTGCAATCGCCAAGGAAGAAATAGAACGAGACAGAAAAGAGCTTGACGCATACTCCGCTTCATTCAAAAAGGAGCTTGAAGCATCTCAGCAGAAGCTCTCAGAAATCAATGAGCTTGCCGACGGCGGCGATATACAAATTGCAGAAAAAGAAACGGAAATCGAAGCTTCAATTTCCGAAACTCAGAAAAAAATTCTTGCAAGAAAAGAAAACTTCACCAAGCTCACAGATGAATATTTAGACGACCTTGCTCAGTACAATCTCGACAGAGAAACCTATTCCGCTGAACGAAATGTTTTTGTTGATAATTTTGACAAAGCAAACTCAGGTCTGCCTGTTTTGGAAGAAAAGCTTGAGAAAGTCAAGGCTGAAATGGCAATCCTTGAAACTAAAGTTGCAATCAATCAGCAGGTTGTTGACAGCTATACCGACCCATCAAAGCTTCCTGACTTTGAAAGTCTTCTTGCCAATATTGAAACAAACGGACTTGACAGAACTTTCATTAAATATATGCAGAGATGTGCCAACGACACATCAAAAACTCTGGGCAAAATCAGTCTTTCTCAGCAACAGATGGACTATGCTGCAAAGAAGATTGAATTTTCAAAGACTTCATCACTTTATAACCAATATAAAACAATCGTCGATAACTATGACAAGAGTGTTGCCGACCTTATGAAGCGTGAAAACGAGCTCATTGAAAGACAGGCAAAGCTTGACGAACGAAAATTGGTTATTGAAAGAGAAAATCAGGATCTTCTCACAGGTGAAAACGCTATTTCAAACGAAACCTTCGCACTCAAATTAGAGCTTGCAGAATTAAAAATCAAAATTGATGATGCGAAGAAAAATAAAGATATCTACGAAAAAGAATATACGAAAATCGAAACTGAAGGTAACGCAAAAATAGAAAACCTTACCCGTTCACTCGAATCAAACGAAATTCTCATCAACAACACCGATGTTGCAAGTTGGGATATTTCCGATGTTCGTTCAATACAGGGTTATGATTCCCTTCATTCGACGGTTTCAACCGTTTCCGCAGTTTCCAAAATTCCCGCAATTCTTGCGTTGATACTCACCGCAGTTATCTGTGTTGTCACCTTGCTTAAGTATGCACAGTCAGAAGCAGACACTCACGAAAAGCTCACCTTTATCGGAATGACAAAACAGTCTGTTGCCATGTCATATCTCACGGTATATATTCCGATTTCTCTTTTCTCCGTTCTTTCGGGTGTCGCTTTCACAACCTATATCCTGCCCATAACGGTGAAGAAGGTTCTTGACATTCAGTTCACTATTCCGACTATCAAGAATTCAATCCCCGTGACGAATACGATAATTGCTGCTGCGGTGCTTGCAATCATCGTACCGATTGTATTTACTCTTATATTTACAAATGTAAAATTCACCATACCGAAAAACAAAAAACACTCCACCGTATCTGCTCTCAAAAAGAGAAAGCTTGCAACAACCGTCATCGCAACCGCAATGAGCCTCGTTCTTGCACTGTCGGCAGGTGAGCTTTTCCTCAGCAACCGTATCGATGAAATTGCAGGTCTTGCCAGATCTGAAGGCATAATATACGATGCAATCGCAGACCTGTCTTTCCCCATGGACAAAGCTGACAAATCTATCTTTGCAGAAACACCGGTCAGGGAATCACTCTTTGCCCGCAGATATAAAGTAGCCGGTACAATCAACTATGAACTGTTTGTTGTTCAGGATGCAAAGACCTTCTCGGATTTCATTTCAACCAACAACAAGCTTACCGATGACGGTGTGATAATTTCAAAACGCCTTTCAAAAGCTTTTGATAAAAAAGTCGGTGAAACGCTTCAGATAAAGCTTCCCGACGGCACAACCGGCAAGTTCAAAATTATCGGTCTTTCCGATAACAGTGTTCAGTCGATAATGTATATCACCGAAAAGAGATATGAAAAAGATTTCAAGATGGAAGTGACATACAACTGTGCATTTTTGACTTTCAACAAATCAAAATTAAAAGTTGAAAAAATCAACGAAGAAATAATGAAAAATGCCGCAGTAAGCAAGGTTACATCAACCAAGGCGATTGATACTGAGCTCTCGCTTAACAACAGCATTTCAAATACTATTCTCTTGTCATCATGTGTAATAAGTATTCTGTGGTCGGTGCTTTGCTTCACGGCAATGGCAACCGCAGATATCAAGAAAAAAAGAAGCTACCACTTATAACGGGTAAGCTCCCCGCTACATTTTAAAGTGGGGAAATTCCATTGACGAAGCACCTCATAAACTCCGACAGCAACAGAGTTGGAAAGGTTAAGACTTCTTGCATCATCAATCATAGGAATACGGACACATCGGTCGGGATTGTCATGAAGTAATTCTTCAGGCAGTCCCGCCGTTTCTTTTCCGAAAAATAAATATGAATCATCGGGATATTCAACATCTGAGTAAATATGCTGTGCTTTTGTGGAAAAATAAAAGTAAGCAGCATTTTTATTTTTTTCAAAAAAATCGTCAAGATTTTTGTAATATGTAATATCCAGAAGATACCAATAATCAAGTCCTGCCCTTTTCAATTTTCTGTCATCAATTTTAAATCCCATCGGTTCGATGATGTGAAGTCTTGCACCCGTTGCAGCACAGGTTCTCGCAATATTTCCCGTATTCTGCGGAATTTCGGGCTCGACTAAAACGATATTTAATGTTCTTGTATTGTCCACAGAGATTACCTCCAAAAATTTTTGCTAAAAATAATAATACCATTTTTTTAATCATAAGTCTATGTTTTTTAAAAATATCAGAGGGCAAAATATAAACAGTCTGCAGTATTCTGCGACAAAAATTTTCAGGAGGGATAATTATGAACAACAATGTGACAAAAAACATCGTCAAAGGTATCGGTCTCGGTATGGTTTTAACAGGCGGTGCGGCACTCATAGGCAGTATGATGACACCTACTAAAAAAAGCGGTGCAAAGCATTATATCGAGTCAATGATGTCCAATGTCGGCTCAATGCTTAAATAATGAAAAAGAGCTTTAAAAAAATTTCTGCATTATTATTTTCATCAAGTCTGATTTTTCTGACAGCTTGCAACCTATCAGGGGACGGTTCTGTGATAGATGAGCAGTCTGAGAGTGCAACTGACGCAAATGTCACAACAGTCGGATACAAAACTTTTACAAATCGCAAACCGCTTAAAAAAATTTCTTTTGATGTTCAGGATAAGAACAACGAAAGAGGACTTTCAACCGAAGAAAAAAATCACAGCTTCGGTGTTGCTAAAGACGAAAAGCCTCACAGTATTTCAATCGAAAATCAAAAATATTTTGACAACTGCGGTTTCAACGCAATAGCTTATGACAATAAATCAAAAGAAAAGGTGCTGTACCTGACTTTTGACTGCGGATGGGAAAACGGCTATACTTCAAAGATACTTGATGTCTTGAAAAAAGAAAATGTAAAAGCCGTATTTTTCTGCACGCTCGACCACTTAAAAGCAGAGCCTGAGCTTATTGCAAGAATGATAAAAGAGGGGCACACAGTCGGCAACCATTCGGCATCTCATGCAAACTTTTCAAAAATCAGCCGTCAGCAGATGGCAGATGAAATCGCAGAGTGTGACAATTATTTAAGAGAAAATTTCGGCTACACCTCGAAGCTTTTCCGCTTCCCCGAGGGTGCATATTCCGAATGTGCGTTGGAGCTTGTATCAAGCCTCGGATATAAATCGGTATTCTGGTCGCTGTCCTACGCCGATTGGGATGTGAATCAGCAAAAAGGCAAGGACTACGCTTTTACAAAAGTCACCGAGAGATTACACCCGGGTGCAATAATTCTTCTTCACAGTGTGTCAAAAGACAACGCAGAGGCGATGGAAGATATAATCAGATACGCAAAACAACAAGGCTATACCTTCAAGCTTATTTCACAAAAATAAATCCAAAAGCAACCAATCAGGAAAGTGTTCTCTGATTGGTTGTTTGCTGTCTCTCAATTAAACTCGAAAAACTTCCCGATATTCAGCAGTTTTGACTTTCAAAGAACACACTTCTCTTTTATCGCATTTAACTAATTGTTGCAATTTCGGTTGTATTGGTGTATAATTACTTTGATTTAACCTATTTTGTTGTTGCGGTTGTGTCCGCGGCAGAAAGGATTTTTTATGAGTATCAAAAAACCGCGGGAAATTGACAGAATCCCGAAAAGTCACTTGATAACATGGATAGTTTGCAGAGTGCTTTTACTTCTTTGGGGAATTGCCGCCTTTCTTTTTAATTACAATGTTCAGTTTTGGCAGGCAGTTTTTGCAATAATATTCACTTTCCTCTGGGATATGTTCCAACGCTGGGGCGGCAAAACCTTCATTACGAAAGTGCCTTACTCATTCCAGACCAAGCTCAACCTGTTTATCTGCTTCGGTTGCATTGTGGGTACAACGGTCAACAAGCTCACAAGCTTTGAGCACATCGACATTATTTCACACTTCCTTTCGGGTATAATAGCTACCTCGGTTGCCTATGACCTTGCAACAATGATTCAGGGCGAAAAGAGACCCGTCGGAGTTGCACTCGCTTCAATGTTTGCACTCTGTGCGTCACTTACCGTTGCAGTCGGTTGGGAGATTTATGAGTTTTCAATGGATAGACTTTACGGACTTGATTTGCAATTGTCCTCAACTCTTTCAGATGCAGGTCTTGTTGATACCATGGTTGATTTCATAGTTTGTGCGGCAGGTTCAATAATTACGATGCTTGTATGTGCGTTCAAGCATGTCGGATACATAGGTAAAAACAAGGCAGATGTCAGAGCACAGTATCTGCTCGAAAAACAAAAGCTAAAAAGCAAAACTAAATAAAATTTAAAAGGCTATATCATACACCGTCCGATGTTTGATATAGCCTTGATTTTTACTTGTTAATAATCCTGACAATTACCAAAGGATATTGTCAAAGATAACCTCGCAGATTTTTGCAAGAATTGCAAGAACTGATGAAATGATACCTGAAATCCATTCTGAGAACTCGCTTTCGGTAGGAAGGGTCGGTACATCTGACGGTACATCTTCGGGTGTTTCAATTTCTGTGTCGTCAATTGCGGGGTCTGTTGTGTCATCTTCGGCTGTTACTACAATAGCGGTTGTTTCTTTTGCAGAGATTGTCATCTGTGTTCCTGCAAACAAGCCAAATACCATTGTAAGTGCCAACAAAATACTGATAATTTTTTTCATAATATTTTTCTCCTTTTTATTTTTTATTTTAAACCTTTCGGTTAAATCCATTCTTTAATTACCTGAGGATTTTCAAAAATCTCGTCAAGCTTTTCAAAAAACGGTACCACATCGCCAAAGTCGGCAGCTCTGTGGTCAAAAGCAATGTTAATCGGAAGAATTTTTCTTGCCTCGATATCCTTGTTGCCGTTTTCATCTCTTGTAACAATCGGTTTTTCCCAGACAGCTCCGATTGCAATTGCACACACCTGCGGAGGTATGATTTCAAGGAGTGTTGAGATTCCTCTCTGATTCTTGTAAATTGAACCGATATTTGAAATAGTAACAGTACCCTGCTCAATATCACGGTATGTAAGTCTGTCAGATTCGGGGATTGAATAGTAATCCTTCTTAGCCTTACCTGTAAGCGTTTTTACTCTGTGCTTACCCAATTTTGCACCGATAAGACGGCAAATAACTGTCTTGAGCTTTAACTTTTTGAGTGCTTGCAGGGTGTTTGCCATAGACACCTCAAACATAACTTCTGTGAGGTTTGTTTTTTCCATTCTGCGTCGTACATCGTTGATGTAGTCTGTCATTTCGGTAAGTGATTTGTTATGGAAATCATGGACATTGATTGTCATCATTTTTCCGTCAGGCAAGAGCATGGGCATTGAGATATTTATATCCTCAAACTGCACTATTTTACCCTTAACAAGATTGCGTTTGAAGTAGATGTGGCTGTTGAGCATCGGTGCGGCTTTAAGCCCTTCCGTCAAAGCTTTAAGAACAACCGTATTCAATGTGAGTTTAACATCTGTCATACCCTTGAGCTTTTCATATTCTTCTAAAAATCTTGTTACATCGGGCTCATAAACATAACCGACATGCGGGACTGTTTCCCAACTTTCAGTTGTCATGTTCGCAACAATTTTTCTCTGAATATCAAAATACTCCGTATTTATTACCTTCATAAATAAACCCCCACCTCAAATTCAAGATAAGTATATCATAAACCGTCTGAAAACACAATACTTTATCAAGATGTAATTTCCAAATCGGCAGAAAAACTCGCACGGGTCTGCATGATACGGATTTTCAGTTTACTTTTCTATTATAAACTGCTCATCTTCTTTCAAATCTACTACGATGCAGTCATTTATGTATGTGCATACAGGAAGTATAATTGCGGCTACAAGCTCATCTTTGTTTGCAGGCAAGGGAGCTAAATGCCAGATTGCGGTGTTAATTTTAATCATTGTATTTTTCGGAACAATGAATGCTTCTGTCAAATCAGTTACGGGGGTTCCTGCCGATGCGGGTGCAACATGAACAATCATATCGTCATTCAAAGGCATTATGAGTTCGGGAGTTGTTGTGTGATATTCAACCGAAGTGATTTTCATTTCCTCGGGTTTTTCAACTATGATTGAAGAAAAGCCAAGCTCTGTATTTGAAGAAACTGTCAATCTGTCGGGGAAAAAGCGATGAATCTCACCCTTTAAAGCGTAACCCTGCGGATTGTCCAGGGCATAAAACTGTCCGTAGGGTGCAAATGCCTCTGCGGTAATTTTCTTTGCAATAATCTTTTTCATCTTTATCGTCCTTTCGTGTAGTTTAATACAAGCTAAATTAAATTCGCTCATCTATCAGAGAACTGTCCCCTGATAGATTTTTTTAATGAATGATAAATTTTCGTGCCGCAAAAGTGCTCCCGAGAAGAAAGTCGGGACGATTTAAAATAGGTGTGGACGAAGTCCACCCTTCGTTTTGCACTTTGCGTTTTGCATTTTGCACTTAATATTTATAACTATAAATATTATCCGTAATCTCGTAGGTGATTATCTTTTTGTCCGTGTCAAGCGACCATTCTTCGAGATACTTTGTAAACGAAAAAGTTTCATCTTTGCACTCGGGCAATTCTACTTTTTCGTAGTTGTTGTTGGTTGAGAAGAATTTCCCTGCACCTGTTGCAATTTTTGCTCTTTCATCGTCCATTCCGAAAAACTCCAGAAGCTCGCCGTTGTTTTTCTTTGCTTCGTGATAGGGCGACGAATAGTAATAATTCTTTCCGATTTTTACCTGAGTGAGTGCAATCTGTTTTTCGCCGACTTCACTTGTTGCATGGTTACACTCCACGCCGACAAGACCTAAAAGATATTCATAAGCCATTGAAAACTCTATATCCGTACCCTCACCTTTCATTATCAGGTCATAGACGGTAAGACTGTTATTATCCGACGGGGTTTTTGAAGCAATATATTCATAAAGCTTCAATGCCTTTGAGGTTTCGTCTAAAGCCAGAAGCTCCTTTGTTATAATCGAATCAATTTTATTATAAAAAGCTTCAATTGTTTTTGTAAGCTCTGCCCTGCTCTTTGAATATACAACTGTTATGGTTTCTGTGTTGCGGGAGTAATGCATTTCCTGCACCAATGCATAAAGCGGATAACTCGACCAGAGTGCAGATTTAATTTTGTTATACGAATCTTCTCCGTCAAGGTCAACGGATATCTCGGTCTTGCCTGTATCCATTGCATTTACTATCACCTTGTATGCTTCGTACTGTTTTTCGGTAAGTGCTTTCTTGCGGACATCTGTCATTTCAAATTTATGTTGTCCGCCCTGATATTTTTCAGCTTGAGTTGTAGATTCGGTTTCTTTTTCTGTTTCCGAAGGCTCTGTATCACTCACATCGGTATTTGCCTGTGTCTGTGTTGTTGTGTCGTTCTCAAGCAATGCGTCAAATTTGCAGGAGCACAAAAACACCGTTGATAAAACACATAAAATACAAATTATCTTTTTCATCATTTTAACAATATCCTTTTTGTAATAAATGTTGTTACTCCGTATGAATATGCATCTTCAAAATCTTCAAGTGTGTTGACATTATAGCAACCGACTTTTGTACCCACTTTACAGAGTTCTTTTATCTGTGACTCTCTGTTTGATTTATTAGTCATGTTGTAAAATGCACCTACTGTCGGATTTGCTTTTATTATGCCGATATTTTCGGAATTGATTTTATCCATGCTGTACCAGCACTCAACCGTATCGGAAAGCTTCTGTATTTCAAGAAGTGTTTTTGTGTCGGTTGATACTATTGCCGACTTTTCATGAATGCCGTATTTTTCAAGAAGAATGATAATATCCTCAAGCTTTTGAGTATCGGTTGATACAACACTTATATAAGGCTTCAAATCGTGTGATGCACACAAGGCGATTGTATCTTCAAGTGTAGGGATTTTATATTTTCTCGTGTATTTTGAAATGTAATCAAAATCCAAGCTGCCCTCTAAAAGCTCATAATAGGTATACTCTGCAACAGTACCCTTCATGTCGGTTTTGTCGTTGAGCTCATCTTCATCAAAGACTACCCACATACCGTCTTTTGTAAGCTGAACTTCAAAGAAGACATCATAGTAGTTTTCTTCGTGTGCTCTTTCAAAAGCTTCAATCGTATTTTCAGGTACATCTTTGGAATATCCGCCGTCGACTATCATTGAGAATTTGTCAGACCTCAATGCAATTTCCACCTGTGATATTCTCGAATACTCGATGCCGTCAACATCATTCTGTGATTTTCCGCCGAACACCACCGCCAGAACAATTACAATTACTGCAACGACAACAGCTATCATTATAATCAATGACAGCTTTTTATTTTTATTGATAAGCCCTGCGAGCGAAAATTTCTTTTCTTTATTTTTCATTGGAAACATCCTTTCCCATTTTTACAACCAGTTCTTTGAAGTGTCTGCCCTTGAATTCGAAATTCTTATAAACATTATAGCTTGATGCCGCGGGCGATAATATGCAGCTTTTACCGCTTTCGGTCAATTCATAAGCCGCTTTCACCGCCTCTTCCATGTCTGCAGCCTTTACAAGCTTTGAAGTGCAACCCATTTTCTCAAGCTTGTCAGCAAGTGTGTGCCCGGTATCGGGAAGCCCTATTATGTTATCAAGCTTTAATTTCATAAGTCCGTCTTCCAAAAGCTTATAGTCAATGCCTCTGTCCATACCGCCGACTATGAGTGTGCCGACATTGCCGAGTGCTTCAACCGCACAGAGTGTTGCATGAGGAATTGTTGCGATGCAGTCATTGAAAAATTCTATACCCTTGAAAACTCCTACGGATTCCATACGGTGTTCAATGCCCTTGAAGTCTGCAATTCCCTGCTTTATTGCTTCTTTATCAATACCGAGATACTCTGCAACCGCCGCCGCAAAGAAGATATCCTGCTGATTATGAATACCTCTTAAACACGGATTAAGTGTCGCAAGCTCTTTCAAAAATTCGTCATCTGTGTACGCTGAAACCGCATTTTTCTCTGCAGGAATTTTTGCTATATCAATATATTCATCAAGACCCTGGTCTTTATTGTAGACGATAAATCCGTTTTCAGTCTGATACCTTAAAATGTTAAGCTTCGCATTCACATACCCCGAAAAACCGTTATAATGGCCAAGATGCACGGGGTATACATTTGTGATAACCGAAACATCAGGAGAGTTTCTTGTATACTCAAGCTGATGCGATGACATTTCAATTGCCGCTATGTCGTAAGCTTCACCCTCAAAGCTGTCAAAAACAGGTACGCCCATATTACCGATAAGACAAGCCTTCATGCCCGCCGCTTCGAGGATTTTAAAAATCAGCGTAGTTGTTGTAGTCTTACCCTTTGTTCCCGTTACACCGATTTTCTTAAGCGGTGCATATTTCAAAAACAAATCTGTCTGACAGGTGATTTCAACATCTTCATCAGCCTTGAAGCTTCTCAAGGATATTCCGGGGCTTTTCATAACCACATCATGCTCATTTATCGCATCAAGATAGTTTTCACCTATAAAAAGCGTTACATTCTTATCATCAATTTCAACCGGCATTCTGTCTGCTATTGAAAGAGGTAAATTCTTATCATATTTGCGGAGGAAATTGTAAGTTGATTTACCCTCTCTGCCAAAGCCTAATATGAGAATTTTTCTGTTTTTCAGGTAGTCAAAAATTTCTCGTGACATAACGAAGCTCCTTATGAACGAAATTATACAATTATACATTATAATTCTATCAAAAATATCTGCCTTTAGCAAGTGCAAATTTGCAGAAAATATACTTTATTCTCTGCAAATTTCTTGCCGTTTCACTCCTGATTGTTTCTGTCTCAAAAAAACACTGCGGCAAAGATAGAGCATCTGCTTTCAGATACTTATTGTATGTAGACTTATAGTATTCATAATATTAAAATAAAAATAGGAGGTTTATTGCTATGGACATCATTAAAGTTTTCGGAACCAATTTAAAAAAATATCGCACTGCCATGGGGATATCTCAGGAAGCTTTCGCTGACAAATGCGGTATGCATCGCACATATATCAGTGCTGTTGAATGTTATCGTCGCAGTATCTCCCTTGAGAATATTCAACGAATAGCCGATGCTCTTGAAATAGAAACTTACAAATTATTTTTGGAGGAATAATAATATGCCGTTCGACAACAGAGGTTACAGACGCCGATTAGGCTTTACCAATCAGGAAACCTTAAAAAAACATTTCAAAGCAACAGACATTGTATCTATAAACTGGGACAAAATTGAGCAATGCAATCAACGGTTGAAAGATATATTTCGCGAAATCAATCAAGCCGTTCACCTAAGCGTTCGTTGGGCAGATATGAGTAATATTGACTGCGAAATTGATAACGCTTATACCATTATGCGTGAAAACGATATTTTGCCACGAATGAACAACTACGGCAGATATCCCGAAGATTTATATTACAATTGGATGCGTGGCTATATTGTATGCAAATATTTTGCTCCCGCACTTGCAGGAATTTTTGGTGTCTCGGAAGAAGAAATAAGAACTGTCGGTCACGATAGCCTTTCAGAAATCGAAACATTTTCCCAATCACCTGTCGCGGATTTAGAAATTGAAACAGAAAATGCAGTTATACGACTTGAAATACAATCAGGTTATACCGGTGTTAACGATATAAAAGCACACAAGGTAAGAGAAGCACAACGTGCTTTCCGAGACGAACAAATACTTTCGTATGTTGTTCATTTTGATTTATTTAACGGCACTATGGCCATTGTCAATATAACTGATATCGATGAAAATAGTATTCACTGGGTAACAAGATCTCAAATGGAAGGTCAACGAGTATTCTCGATTCCCGCTGAAGCCTTCCGTTGGTTTTTACCTGATGAACCGCCTTACTACACAGATATACTTTTTTAAGCAAAAAAAGAAGCCGCTTTACTCAGCGACTTCTTTTTCATTTAATGCTTTTAACATTTGTTCAGCAATTGCCATTGAAAGTAATGGCGGTACTGCATTTCCGATTTCTAATCGCTTCATACCGTCAGCACCGTAGAATTTATAGTCATCGGGAAAACCTTGCAATCTTGCACCCTCACGGATTGACATAGCTCTCGAATCACGAGGGTGTATACACCTTGAGGATGACGGACAAGCAAAATTTCTTGTTATTGTAGTAGAAGGTTTTTCCCACCACAACTTTGCATAAGTATTCCCGTATCCGCTTTTTGGTCTGATGTCCTCAGGCAAATCATTTTTTGATTGACCGTCTCTCAGGGCTTCCATTATTCTGATGAGATGTTCTCCGTTTTTGGGAGCACTGTGTTCTTCGACAATGTCAGCAGAGTTTTTTCTGACAAACTTAAGAAACTCATTGGTTGCTTCACTTGCGTAATTACTTTTCTTTTCTCCGCTTTTCAATTCAGGCAAATCACCAAGGGCATCTTTTAAAGTAACGAATGGTTTCAATCCCTCTCCGTGTGTGGGTTGCGGATATACAAAATTGTTATCACCTTTAAAGCCCACAAGAATTACTCTTTCTCTGTGCTGAGGTACACCATAGTTTACAGCATCTAACACCTGATACTGTAAACTATACCCCAAATCCTCAAACTCCGATTGAATTTGCTTAAAAAGATTTCCCTTATCCATACTCAAAATACCTACAACATTCTCAAACACAAAAGCCTTTGGTTGTAATATTTTAAGCACTCTTTTGTATTGCTTAAACAAATTAGCCCGGTCGTCCATTTGTCTTTTGCCGAGAGTTGAATAAGACTGACAAGGCGGTCCGCCGACAACAATATCGACCTTTTCACCGTCCAAGATCTCTTCTAAAATCTCTTCATTTAAACAATTTATATCACAATTAAGCATTTTCACATCAGGATGATTTAATTTATATGCAATAGAAATATCTTTCTCAATTTCATTTGCTGCAATTATATTAAATTGTGAAAGTTTAGAAAAACCATAACTCAATCCGCCAACACCGGCAAACAAATCAATTATGTTATATTGTTTCATCTTTTTCTCCCTGCAATAATACCTGCACTATTCTCTCAACAACAGGAACACATACCGAAATTCCTCTTTGTATACTTATCTTTTTTCTTTTCTGTTTGAAAATTCCGAATATAGTGTTACTGTCCGCTTAAGTTGTGACTTAATAAACATAGAACATTCATTATATTTTTCTGATTCAACCAACCGATTGAAAGTTGTTGAATCTATATCGTCAATATCCAGCATACGGCATATTCTGCCGCATCTTGACAAAACATCTTTTGCCGAACGAGTGCTCATCTTTTTTTCTTCAATGAGCCACTCTACTAATTTGTCAGAAATCATAAATAACCTCCCAAACAAAGCAAGATTATTGTATCACAAAAATTACGTCAACGTCAAGTTTTTAAGATGTGAATTTTTCTTTATTTAAAGCAAAAATATTCCTTGCAATTTGCTTTTTTTTGGCTATAATATTATATAGGTAAATTTGCATTACAGGAGGACATAGATTTGAAAGTTCAGTTTACAGAAACCATTTTGCGTGACGCAAACCAGTCATTGATTGCAACCCGTATGCCTTTTGAAACCTTTGCACCCATTCTTCCCGAATTAAATAAAGCGGGATATTATTCCTTGGAATGCTGGGGCGGTGCAACATTTGACTCCTGCCTTCGTTATCTTAACGAAGACCCGTGGGAGAGATTAAGAAAAATCAGAAAGGCTTGTCCCGACACAAAGCTTCAGATGTTGTTAAGAGGACAGAACCTTTTGGGCTACAAGCATTATCCCGACGATGTTGTCCGTATGTTCATCAAAAAGAGTGTTGAAAACGGTATCGACATCATCAGAATTTTCGATGCTCTCAATGACATCAGAAATATTGAAGTAGCTGTTGACGAAACACTCAAAAACGGTGCAATCGCATCAGGTACAATCTGCTTTACAAAAAGCCCGATCCACACTCTCGAAAATTATGTTAAGCTCGCTTGCAGCATGGAAAAGATGGGCGTTCAGTCAATTTGCATTAAAGACATGGCAGGTATCATGAGCCCGAAAGAAAGCTATGACCTTGTAAAAGCTCTCAAGGAAAGCGTAAAAGTTCCCGTTGTTGTTCACACTCACAGCACAACAGGTCTCGGTGCAATGACACTCTTAAAAGCTGTTGAAGCAGGTGCCGATGTCATTGATACCGCAATTTCAAGCTTCTCCGGCGGTACTTCACAGCCCTCAACAGAAACTCTCGTTTACACAATGAAGCAGTTGGGTTATGAAGTAGATGTCGACACGGATGTCCTCAAGAAGATAAACGATTTCTTCAAACCCATCAAGACACAGTCTCTCGAGAGCGGACTTTTAAATCCCATCGTTATGTCAACAGAAACAGACGCTTTGGCATATCAGATTCCCGGCGGTATGCTTTCAAACCTTGTTGCACAGCTTACTGCACAGAAAAAGCTGGACAAGCTTCAGGAAGTACTTGAAGAAACTCCGAGAGTAAGAGCAGACCTCGGCTATCCTCCGCTTGTTACTCCCATGAGCCAGATGGTTGGTGTTCAGGCAACAGCAAATGTGCTCGCAGGCGAAAGATACAAAAATATCTCAAGCGAAATCAAGAGCTATGTAAAAGGCGAATACGGTAAAGCACCCGGTGAAGTCAGCAAAGACCTTGAAAAGAAAGTCCTCGGCGACGAAAAACCGTATAAGGGTCGTTTTGCGGATACGCTTGCTCCGAGATTTGAGGAAGCAAAGAAAGAGCTCGGCGACAGAGCAACATCCGACGAAGATGTACTCTCCTACATCGCTTTCCCGACACAGGCAGAAGCTTTCTTTGAAAAGAGAGAAGAAAGAAAGAATAATACTTTCACTTATACAATCAAACGCATTGATTAAATGCAGAATGCAGAGTTCAGAATGCAGAATAAAGGGCGGGCTCTGCCCGCACCCATTATATAATAGCGTCGCAGACCCTTTACTTTGCACATTGGTGCAAAACTTCACTACGAAGTAACTTCACTTGCAACGCAAACTTCACTTTTAAAGTAATAATATGAAAGGAAAATATAAGATGAACTTTTTTGAACAGTTTTTATTTGACATCAAAGCCATCGGCGGTGAATTTCTTGACCGTTTCAAGAATATTCCCACTGCAGCCAAAGAAGTTGTCAATCAGCTTCCGACAGCACTGACAGGCTTTGTTGTCGTTCTTGCAATGCTTGCAATTATAGCAGTAGCAATACTTATTTTCTCAAAAATCATGGCGGCACTCGATAAGAAAAAAGCTACCGATGCTCCCGCTGAAGCTGCAAAAGCTCCGACAGGCACTCCGCTTCCGGAAAATACATCGGCAGGCAGTCTTGTTACAACAGATGTTGACGAAAAAACAGCCGCAGTTATTATGGCAATAGTCAGCAAGGAATCGGGCATTCCGCTTAACAGATTAAGCTTTAAATCAATCAAACTGATGGAGGAAAAATAACTATGAAATATATTGTTAATCTTAACGGTAAAAATTATGAAGTAGAGGTTGAAGAAACCGAAGCAGTTATTACAGGTGTTGCAGATGCAGTTGCAGCTCCCGTTGCTGCACCCGCACAAGCTCCCGCAGCAGCTCCGGCACAGGCTCCGTCAGCAGCAGTATCGGCAGAAGGCTCAAAGGTACTTTCTCCGATGCCCGGTACAATTCTTTCCGTCGCTAAAAATGTCGGTGACTCGGTTGCCGAAGGCGATGTTATTATGATTCTGGAAGCTATGAAAATGGAAAACGAAATCGTTGCTCCCGCATCAGGTACAATAAAGCAACTCCTTGTAAGCAAAGGCTCAACAGTTGACACAGATGCTGTTTTAGCTGTTGTAGGTTAAGGAGGTCACTATGGAAATTATTACTCAGATATGGGAAAGCTCCGGCTTTGCCTTGCTCACATGGCAAGAGCTTGCAATGATACTTATATCCTTTGTGCTCTTCTTCCTTGCAATCGTTAAAAAATTCGAACCTCTTTTGTTGGTTCCCATCGCATTCGGTATTCTTCTGGCAAACCTCCCCGGTGCAGGTCTTATGGACGACCCCACGGGTCTTATGGATACAACAAACCTCGTTGAGGGTGCTCATTGGTACGACTCGGGTGTACTGAGGCTTATATACGCAGGTGTTAAGAGTTCAATCTTCCCGTGCCTTATCTTCTTAGGCATCGGTGCTATGACCGACTTCGGTCCTCTCCTTGCAAACCCCGTAAGTCTTCTTTTAGGTGCTGCGGCACAGCTTGGTATTTATGTTGCATTTATTCTTGCTCTTTTATTGGGCTTTACTCCCGAGGAAGCTGCTTCAATCGGTATCATCGGCGGTGCTGACGGCCCGACAGCAATATTACTTGCAGGAAAGCTCGCCGACCATCTTCTTGCACCCATAGCAGTTGCGGCATATTCCTATATGGCACTTATTCCGCTTATTCAGCCCAAGGTTATGAAGCTTCTCACAACCGAAAAAGAGAGAAAGGTTGAAATGAAGCAGCTGCGTCAGGTATCAAAAACAGAGAAAATAATCTTCCCGATTATCGTTTTGGTTATCTGTGCTTTGCTTATTCCCTCATGTGCTTCTCTTATCGGTATGCTTATGCTCGGTAACCTCTTCAGAGAATGCGGTGTTACTGACAGATTGAGCGATACTGCACAGAATGCACTTACAAACATCGTTACAATTATGCTCGGTCTTACAGTCGGTGCAACAGCTAACGGTAAAGCATTCTTAAGCCCCAATACAATCCTTATCATTGTTCTCGGACTTATTGCTTTCTCGTTCTCAACCGCAGGCGGCGTATTGTTCGGTAAGCTTCTTTACCTCATCACAGGCGGTAAAATCAATCCCCTTATCGGTGCGGCAGGCGTTTCCGCAGTTCCCATGGCAGCAAGAGTTGCACAGGTTGAAGGCAGAAAATACAACCCCACAAACTTCCTTCTTATGCACGCTATGGGTCCGAATGTTGCAGGTGTTATCGGCTCGGCAGTTGCCGCAGGCTTCCTTCTTATGATGTTCGGTTAAAGGATGTGATTCTTTGAAAACTAAAAGATTTATTGCAATATTATCCGCTTTAACAATTTTATTCTCACTGGCTTCTTGTACTACAATGAAGCCGGTCGAGGATTATGAAGAATACATTGAAGACACAGACCCCGTATTCGAAAAAGTTACGGAAGAATCAACCCGCAACTACGCAGAGGGTTGGGACGAAGATGTAAGGTCTTATATCTCTGTTTACTTGAGCGAAGGCGAATATGTCAAAACAATCACAAAGAAACAGGACGACGGCACAACCTACACAATCGTTTACAATGATGTTCCCCGTGACGATGCTATTGCTTATGGTCGCGAGGTCGGTATCTGGGAAGAAGATTGGGTGAAATCCAAGGACAACACAATCTCCGTTACAGATGTTCATAAAGCCTTTTCGCTCAGACTTACACACTATTCAAAACCCCAGAACGGTTATAATTTTACTATTTCAATAAAGATTTATAACGATACGGCAGGTGATATAAATTGAGTAAGTTTGAAGAACTCAGATCAGCCTGTCTTAAGTGCGAAAAATGCGAGCTTTGCAAAACAAGAACTAATGTCGTTTTCGGCGTAGGTAATGAAAATGCAGATGTAATGTTCATCGGCGAAGGTCCGGGACAAAACGAGGATTTGCAGGGTGAGCCTTTCGTCGGCAGAGCAGGAAAGCTCCTTGACCAAATGCTTGATATGATAGGTATGTCAAGACAGGACATCTACATAGCAAATATGGTCAAGTGCCGCCCTCCGCAGAATCGTGACCCGCTCCCTGAGGAGCAGGAGGCTTGCAGCGATTGGTTGAAACAGCAGATTGAAACAATCGACCCCAAGCTTATTGTATGTCTCGGAAGAATTGCCGCAAAGAAATTTATCGGCAAGGATTTCATGGTCACAAAACAACACGGAGAATTTTTCGACCTGAACGGCAGAAAGGTTATGGGTACATTCCACCCTGCTGCTTTACTTCGCAACCCCAACCAAAAACCCGAAGCCTTTGAAGACTTCTTTGCGATAACGGATTTTTTGAACGCAAAAAGCTAAACTTAAAAACCTCACTCAGATTATTCTTAATCAAATACAAAAACCTGCCATTGAACGGCAGGTTTTTTTGATATAAAGCATACAGAGATATTCGCTTGTGTCGTAGAAAACACTCATGCTGTGAAAAAGTTCCTGATATACAGGAAAAGAATAAATTTATATTTCTTTGGGAAAAAATATTTTGGAAAATAAAAAGAGGTAACATTGCGGATATCCCTGTAGTGCCTACAAAATTTTATCTTCGATTATCAGTTCAGAATTTTATCGAAGATTATGTCAACAAGCATCGCCAAAAAATCAATTACCGTTGTAACGATATCGGCAATCCAATCAACTGCTTTTTCCAATAAGCTTTTATCCGTAGGTAAATCCGCCGATTGCTTATTATGCACATCCTGCCACTTTGAATTATTATAAAGCTCAGGTTCATCACCAATAAACACAGTTGATGCAAATTCATCGTTTAGAAGCGTGTAGAAAAACCATGCTATTATGTACGGCTGTGCATTTGCCTGAATTGAATTGTGATGTGCCCCCGTAAATCTTGCGATAACCACATTATCATTGTTTATCGCTTTCATATTTGCAATTAGGCTTAACTCCAACGGTGCAATTCCGCTGAAAAGTAATCCCCCGGCTTCATCATAAGTCGTTCCTGCGATAAGAAAGGCAGGAATCTCAACCTTTGATGCATCATAAGGTGTCATCTGTGCAGGTGATGCGGCAAGGGCACTGTGCGGTGCACTGATAGCACAGATTGATTTAAACATATCGCTGTTAGCATATCTGCCCTTTGATGTCACATTTATTGTTGCGGAGCCACCCTGTGAATGACCGCATACTCCTATTGCTTCTGTATCTATTTTGTTATAAAAAACACTCTCTGAATCTTCATTAAGTGCAAGTAAAAGGTCAAGACCCTTTGATGCCGAATCTCCGTTGCCCGTTGATGGATGGTCATTGGTTAATCCAATAAATCCCCATGATGCAAAAGCGGTCATAAGATTTACTGTTGCCAACATCTTATCGTTCGCACCTGTTCCGTTGCAATAAAGAATCACCGGATAAGTTTTATTGCTGTTTTTCAAATCCGCGGGATACCACACCTTATAATAGCTATAATCCGTTTCGTTGCTCTCATAAACAAGGGTTTCAACTTCGTGGCTACCGTTTTGTGAAAAGTATTCCTCTGCCGTAATTTCATCTGCCGCCATTACACAAACAGACAAACATGAAATAATCATACAAAACGATAACAATACACTTAAAACTTTTTTCATCGCATCTTTCTCCATATATTGAAAACTTTATGTTTTGATGTTACAATTGTTACATCAAGGTTATTATATTATGTATTTCAATAAAATTCAATATAATATAGGTGTGGTGTAACAAAAAAGGAGTTTTGATATGGCAAACACTTCAAATGCAGAAGCTAAAAAATTTACAAAGGATTGCGTTATAGAAGCACTTTTTAAGCTTATCGAGGAAAAGGAATACGAAAAAATCTCGCTTACCGAAATCGCTGAAAAGGCAGGAGTTTCAAGAAATGCGATATACAGAAATTTTGAATCAAAAGATATGATTCTTAAAACTTATATACATGATATTTCAAGAGATATCGCCATAAAATTTACCGAAAAAAATATCAAAGGCTACAACGACTACATTTATTTTCTGATTGAAAATCTATATATGCACCGAGAAATTTGCAAAAAATTATACGACGCAAAATTGCAAATCGTGCTGCTTGATGCCTTCATGATGATCAAAGGTAGGTTTGAAGTTGATAAGTATATCAAGGATTATTACGAAAACTATCGTATCGGTGCATTTTTCTCCGTTTACCTGACCTGGCTTGAAAACGGATGTAAGGAAACACCAGATGAGCTGTTTGCAATTCTAAGCCGTATTATGAAGATGAACGGACTTGTTCCCGTTCTGCCTAAAATAAAAGGGTCTTTATAATACATAATCTTATTCTTTACAAACTATTTTTTTTTTGATATTATATATACGGAAGAGAGATTGATGAGAAGAAAGGAATGGGAAGAATGATTGATTTCCACGCTCATATTTTACCCGGTGCAGACCATGGCAGTTATAGTGTAGAAGACTCACTTGCTCAGCTGAAAAAAGCTGAAAATATAGGCGTAAAAACCATTGTTGCAACTTCTCATTACTATATCCAGGACAATACTGTTGAGGAATTTCTGAAACGCAGAAATGACGCTTACAGAAAGCTCAAAAAAGCATACAAGGGTAAAATCAATATTATAAGAGGTGCTGAGGTTACTCTCGCCATTGACATTCCCGAAATCGAAGACCTCGGCAAGCTCTGCATCGACGGTACAAACTGCATACTTATAGAAATGCCTACAACCGTCGGCGGTCCGTGGATTTTCGATGCGCTTGATAAAATCAAAAACAGAGGCTATCAACCAATAATCGCTCATGTTGACAGATACACGATCGCACTCTGCGAACAGCTTATGACAAAGGATGTTCTGATACAGGTAAACGCTTCCGCAATTTCATCTGTTTTTTCGAGAAAGAGAATGATGAAATATCTCGAACAAGGTGCTATCCACCTTTTGGGCAGTGATGTCCACGACAAAGAAGCGACCCAGTATGACCAGTTCTATAAAGCGGTCAAAAAACTCGGCGGATATACAACTTACCTTATGAACAACGCCGCTGATATATTGAATATTGAAAAAGACGGTAAATCATAATGCAATTTAACGGTTGCATTATGATTTTCTGCTTTTAAAAAATTTGATTAAACTTTAAACTAATTCAGTTTTTTATCTTGAAAAATAATTTCGATTTTGTTATAATACAAGGTAATATAATTATCAATCAACGGAGGAATGTGAAATGACTGATAACTACAAATTCGCAAAAGAAGGTCTTACCTTTGACGATGTTCTCCTCATCCCCGGTGAATCCGATGTTGAGCCGAGAGATATCGACCTCAAAACAAAGCTTACGGACAAAATTACTCTTAACACACCCCTTATGACTGCCGCTATGGACACAGTTACAGAATCCAGAATGGCTATCGCTATCGCAAGAGAGGGCGGTATGGGTGTTATCCACAAGAATATGACTATTGACCAGCAGGTTCTTGAGGTGGACAAGGTTAAGCGTTCCGAGAACGGTGTTATTACAAACCCCTTCTTCTTATCCCCCGATAACTATGTTTATGAAGCTAACGAGCTCATGCATAAATACAGAATTTCAGGTGTTCCGATTTGTCGTGACGGTAAGCTTGTGGGTATTCTCACAAACCGCGACCTCAGATTCATGACAGATTTCAACATCAGAATTGACGATGTTATGACTAAGGATAACCTTATCACATCTCATATTAACACAACTCTTGAAGATGCTCAGAAAATCCTTATGCAGCATAAGATTGAAAAGCTTCCCTTGATTGACGGTGAGGGCAACCTCAAGGGTCTTATCACAATCAAGGATATCGAAAAGAGTGTTCAGTATCCCAACTCTGCAAGAGACGAAAGAGGCAGACTTCTCTGTGCTGCTGCTTTGGGTGCAACTCCCGATGTGCTTGAACGAGCAAGTGCATTGAAAGAAGCAGGTGTTGACGCATTTATTCTTGACTCAGCACACGGTCACAGTAAGAATATTCTCAAGGCTGTTGAAAAGGTTAAGGCAGCTTTCCCCGAAATTTCACTTGTCGGCGGTAATGTTGCAACTGCAGAGGGTACGGAAGCTCTCATCAATGCAGGTGCAGACGCAGTTAAGGTCGGTATCGGCCCCGGCTCAATCTGCACAACACGAGTTGTTGCAGGTATCGGTGTTCCGCAGATTACAGCTATTTACGATTCAGCTAATATTGCAGCTAAATACGGCAAGACAGTTATCGGTGACGGCGGTATCAAATACTCAGGCGACATCGTAAAGGCTCTTGCAGCAGGTGCAAGCGTTATCATGGTCGGCTCTATGGTTGCAGGTTGTGAGGAATCTCCCGGAGCAACTGAAATCTATCAGGGCAGACAGTTCAAGGTTTACAGAGGTATGGGTAGCCTTGGTGCTATGGAACAGGCTCACGGCAGCCGTGACAGATACTTCCAGCAGGATGCTATCAAGCTCGTTCCCGAAGGAGTCGAAGGTCGTGTACCTTACAAGGGACCCCTTTCAGATACAGTTTATCAGATGCTCGGCGGTATCCGTTCAGGTATGGGTTATTGCGGTTGCAAAACTATTCCCGAGCTTCACGAAAAATCAAGATTTGTTAAGATTACAGGTGCAGGTCTCATCGAAAGCCACCCCCACGATGTATTCATAACAAAAGAAGCACCGAACTACTCAGGCAAATAATTACGAAGCAATTTTTTCCAAGGTAACAGGCAATAAGTAATAGTTACGAAGTAAGGGTGGGCAAAGCCCACACCCAAATATAATAAGGAGAATCTACTATGATTTACAGAACAGAATACCCCAATCCGCAGTTTGAAAGAAAAAATTGGCAGTGCTTAAACGGCGAATGGGATTTTGAAATTGACAAATCCGTCAGCGGTTTTGAGCGTGAACTCTACAAAAACGGCGAATTTACAAAGAAAATCAATGTTCCTTTCTGCCCCGAAAGTGAGCTTTCAGGCATAGGCGAAACAGATTTCCTCAACTGCGTATGGTACAGAAAAACAATCAACATCACAAAAGAACAGTTAGAAAACGCAGTTGTTATCAACTTCGGTGCTGTTGACTACATCGCAACCCTTTATGTTAACGGTGAAGAAGTCGGCAAGCATCAGGGCGGCTATATCAGCTTCAGCTTTGACATCACAAAATACCTCGTTGAGGGCGAAAATGTTATCGTTCTTGCTGCAGAGGATAATGTAAAATGTAAAACAGTTCCCTCAGGTAAGCAGAGCGACAGATATAACTCCTGGGGTTGCTACTATACAAGAACAACAGGTATCTGGCAGTCAGTATGGCTTGAGTTCGTACCCAAGGCTCGCATCAAGAACTTTAAAATCACTCCCGATGTTGACAATCAGTGTGTTGACATTTCAGCAAAGTTCATCGGTGACGGCGACTTTACTGTTGAAATTTCTTACGAAGGCAAAGAAATGGGCAGCTGCACAAAGAAGGTTGTCGGCGGCATCGTTAATATGAATATCCCCCTTGCAGAAGCTCATCTTTGGGAGCTCGGCAACGGCAGACTTTATGATATGAAGCTCACATTCGGTGACGACGAAGTTTCAAGCTACTTCGGTCTCCGTTCAGCTCGTATGGAGGGTATGAAATTCCTTCTTAACGGCAAATCAGTATTCCAGAGACTTGTTCTCGACCAGGGTTATTATCCGGACGGCATCTATACTGCTCCGACCGAAGAAATCCTCAAGAGAGATATCGAGTTATCACTCGCAGTCGGCTTCAACGGTGCAAGACTTCACGAGAAAATCTTTGAGCCGAGATTCCTTTATCACTGCGATAAAATGGGTTATATGGTATGGGGCGAATTCCCCAACTGGGGTCTTGACCACTCCAACCCCGACTCACTTGACAGCGTTCTTCCCGAATGGATTGAAGAGCTTGAACGCGACTACAACCACCCGTCAATCGTTGCATGGTGTCCGTTCAACGAAACATGGGATTATCAGTTCAAACCCATCTGGCAGCCCATTCTCAAGACAATCTATGCAGTTACAAAGCAGATTGACCCGATTCGTCCCTGCGTTGACGCAAGCGGTAACTTCCATGTAATCACAGACATCTTTGATGTTCATGATTATGACCAGAATCCCGAATCTCTCAAGGAGCATTACGATACACTCGTAACTGAAGGCACACTCTATGATGCTATCAGAAACCGTTTCCCGAGAGCCCGTCAGCAGTATAACGGCGAACCTGTATTCATCAGTGAGTACGGCGGAATCCGTTGGGTTGAAGAAGATAAGGAAGGCTGGGGCTACGGCAGAACACCCGAAAGTCCGGAAGCTTTCATCGAAAGATATACAGGTCTTACAGAGGCTATCCTTCAGAACGAAAAGATCAGCGGCTTCTGCTATACACAGCTTTATGATGTAGAACAGGAACAGAACGGTCTCTATACATACTGGAGAGAACCCAAGTTCGACCCCGAAATTTTCAAAAAAGTCACATCACAAAAAGCAGCAATTGAAGACTGATAAAAAATCTCCCACACGCGTGGGAGATTTTTTAATGAAGAATGCAGAGTGCAAAATGCAGAACGAAGGATGGACTTCGTCCACATCTATTATAAGCTGTCCGTAGAACATCATAACAATGCAAAACATTTCATAACGATGCGGTGTTTTTAATATTTATTGTGCGTTGTATTTTTTTAATTCCAAAATTGCCTTGCCGGCACACAAAGGGACGGTTCTCTTGTGTGGCAAAAAGCGAAAGGCTAAGAGCAAAATTTTACTTTCAGCCTTTCTTTTTTATCAACTCATTTGCTTTCCGTTTTGTGGGTTATTTCATATTTAAAAGTATCAACCTCACCGTTTTCGTCATATTCTTTTATGGTCAGTTCAGCGATGTCTTCCGTTGAATTGTTCAATCTATACACAATTTTGGCACCCGCTTCGGAGTTGGCAACATCGGGTAAATAAATCGTATCCTCAACACGCTTTTCTCCGTTTTCATCTATTGTTTCAGTCCGCTCAACTTCAACCGGAATTTCCTCGCCGTTAAACAAAATAACAACTTTATCGCTTACCGCTTTGCTTATTTCGCCGATTTTTTCACCCAGCTCACCGTCGGTTGCAGCATTGGCTGTAATCATTGCTATCGCAACAAGCATCAAAACAGCTAAAACCGTGACAAGTGCCCTTAAAGAATACTTCCTTTTTGTTGTCATATTCAAAATCCTTTCTTTGATTTCGTCAGACGGCTCAACACCTGAAAAAGTTTTGATATATTTTTCTTTATTCGTCATTCCAATCATCTCCAAGCTTAAATTTCAACTGCTCCCTTGCTCGATGCAGTCTTGTTTTAACCGCAGATTGCTTAATTTTCAATACATCTGCAATTTCCTTGATTGGCATATCCTCATAATAATACAGATGGATTACCGTCCGCAGTTTTTTTGGCAGTGACATAACAGCATTAAATAAGTCCTCGCTTTTTTCACAATCAAAAGAGTATGTTTCAACGCAATCCTCAAAATTTGCTTTTCTTTTTCTGAATGCACTTTTGAGAAGATTTTTACTTTCATTTACCGTAACATAAGTAAGCCATTTATCAATATGTTCGTCGTTTTCGAATACCGCTTTATTTCTGAAAAGCTTTAAGAAAACATTTTGCAGAATATCCTCGGCATCATGCCGACTTCCCGTAAATGAAAGTGCAATTAAATAAAGTCTTTTGTTATTTCTTGCAAATGCACTTTCGAAGACATTTTCATCCATTAAATCACCACCGATTGAAAGGTCCTTTCACTATTATAACAATTCAGCAAACGAAAAGGTTACATAGATTTGAAAATAATTTGCATATAACAACAAAGTAGGGACGATTAAAAATTTCATCTATCATTTCATCTATCATTGCACTTGATAAATGATAGATGAAATGGTATAATCGGATTGAATAAATTGAAGGAGAAGTATCATGAAAAAGTCAATTAAAATTTTAAGTCTTATTTTGTCCGTATTTTTAGTGATGCAGGTTGGAGTTTTTGGTGCTTCTGCAAATGCTGACTACACAATAATTTCACCTTATGCAGATGTTGTGTGGAGTGGCGACAACGCCTGGGGTGCGTACAAGGGCACACTTCATTCCCACACCACATACAGCGATGCAGATGTCGACCTTGCGACTATGGTAAAAGGTTATTATGAACAGGGCTTTGATTTTCTTGCCAATTCCGACCACGGTATTACGGGTCTTGAATGGAACAAAGCTCCCGAAAAGGTCGGTCTTTATTTCTATCAACCGATTATCGGTAACAAGTTTGCACATCTGACCGATGAAGAATACAAAGCAATCCTCGACGGCTCATATCAGAACAGAGGCAAGGGTATGACCTGTGTTACGGGTGCAAACGAGCTTGGTTGCTTCACCCTCACAAAGAGCCATGTCAACGGTTATTTTCTGCCGTCAGATGTCGGTTTTATGTGGGACGGCGGTGAGAATTCCTACGAAGAAGCAGTAAAATTCATCGAGGAAAACGGCGGTCTTTCTCACATCAACCACCCGGGCGATTGGCTCCAAAGCAATCAAAATCCCGATGCTGTCAACGACCCGAAAAACATAAAATACTTCGGTGATATTCTTTTAAAATACAACACCTGCCTCGGTACGGAAGTGTTGAACGAACGCAACGGCACAACAGGCTATGACAGAGTACTCTGGGATAATCTGCTGATGTACTGTCTGCCCTACGGCAAAAATGTCCTCGGCTACAGTAATACCGATGCACACCACCTCGGCACAATCGACACATCATATATGGTATTCATGATGGAGGAAAACAATGTGGACAATGTCAAAAAGACAATGCAGAACGGTGCATTCTTCTCTGTTACAAGGATTCTCCGAGGCAACAATTTCGAAATCGGTCCTGAAAACGAAATCAATGTTGCAAACACCGATTTGCCCTATCCGATGTTTTCAAATGTAAAAGTTGACGGTCACACAATCAGCGTGAATTACTCCGATGCAAAGCAGATTCAATGGATTGCAAACGGTAAGGTTATTGCAAAGCAGAGTGTTAACGGTGACGGTACTTATACTTTAAACCTCGACACAGTTGAAAATGCAGAAGATTTACTTTATGTCCGTGCGGAAATCCTCGGCGAAGGCGGTATCTGCCTGACACAGCCTTTTGTAATTGATGACGGAGATGCACCCGAAACATTTGAAGAAAAAAATGACCTTGAAACAATCCTCAATAAAATCATCTTCGACTTCAAAAGCACAAGAATCTATGTAATATTCCAAGAGCTTGTAAGACTTATTACAGACTAAAAATCACCTCAGACAGAAAACTGTCTGAGGTTTTTCATGCGGTAAAAATGTCACATGACTTTCGTTATAATATTTTCATAAAGAAAACACTCGGAGGAATATTTATGATTAAATACGAAAACGCTTGTGAGAAACTTCACTCTCTTGCATACAAAAAAGCCTTTGAAATTTACGGCGAAGCTCTGCCCGACAATGTTTCTGAAAGATTGAACAAAGAACTGACATTTATAAAAAATAACAACAATTCAGACTACTATCTTCTTGCATACAAAACAGTTACGGAAGCAAAAAACAACGGTCATCAGATAACTTCAAGAGGTAGTATTGGTTCTTCTTTTGTTGCCTTTCTTCTTGGAATAACCGATATAAATCCGCTTGATTATAATATTCCCTGCGAAATATTTATGGGGCATAACGGTGACAAACTGCCCGATATCATTCTACATTCAAACAAGACATTTCATACTGATAAACCCGTTATTGAAGTAATCCCAAATCCCTTGCTTGAGATGTTTGAATTTCTCGAGAATTCTACCAACAAAAAAATTGGCGAGGCAGATATAAGCGACACAAAAATTTTCGATTTGTTCAGAAATACAGATACTCTCGGTCTTTATGAATTTGATTCCGATTTTATGAGAGATATGCTCAGGATAACCAAACCCGAAAGCTTTGCAGACCTTGTGAAAATCAACGGTCTTGCACACGCAACGATAAGAGGTATTGATACTCCCGAAAAATTATCTGAAAAATATTACTCAGAGGATTTTCCTGTTTTTCGTGACGATGTTTTTCAGAAGCTCAAGGATTACGGTCTGACTTCGGAAAGTGCCTACACAATTACACAAGCCGTATCTGTGGGAACTTTTTCAGGCAGACCCGAGCTTCTGAAAACTTTGCAGGAAAATCATGTTCCCGAGCAATACACAGAACAGTTGAAAAATATCCTTCACCTGTTCCCGAAATCACACTCCGTTGCAGTAGTTAAAGATGCGTTGAGATGTGCTTGGTTCAAAACATATTATACCACAGAATTTTATGCAGGATATTCAGCCTCTTATGCAGACAGAGTAGATTTCAACACACTCGTCAAAGAATGGTTCAAATAATATTGAAAAAACCGTCCGCACTTTTCAGTACGGACGGTTTATTTTATTTCTCGCTTTTTCTATTCATTTTTTCTTTATCCCAAATGAAAAACTCATCTTCAAAAGGATTTTTTGTCCTTCCTTTTATGTTTTTCTGAATTTCATAATATTCTTTTTTCTTAAGATTGCTCCAATAAGCAGTAATTTTTTTTGAGGGATATTCCCTGTTATACCAATCAATAATGTATGAATCTATTGCCATGTGACAGTTAGCGAATACATTTCTATGTTCAGCAGCATCATCGAAACATCTTAAATACTTAAAAGTCATATTTATAATCTTTTGTGCTTTTCCAAATTCAATGTCTTTTTTATTAACAAGTGCATTTTTATTAAATCTTTCTATAAATTCGTCACAAATTTTTTCGTGCCATTCCTGAAAATTTTCTGAAGGACTATTTATGAAAATTTCGAACTCTTTATTAAGCCAAGAAAAAATTTCTTCCTTTTTTTCTTGGCAAATTTTATGTTCTTTACATTCCGGCAAATTTTTAATTGTTCGAGGCATCATATCCGCATAAGCCTTGCGAATAGCATATTCTCTATGTTTCTCATCTTTAATTGAAAGATTTTCATCTCTGTATTTTTTCTTGAATTGTTCACTACGAAACTTCTTAATCTTTTCTTCTAAAATTGTCATCTTCTCCACCTCATAAATTTAATATTTCTCAACGGCCTTTTGGAGGTCGGTTTTTATTTCCTCCGCAAGGTCTTTGGGTTCAAGTACAATAACATCGGGAGCAAAGCTTTTTGCAAATTGCTTCATTGCCGCTTTGTTTGTATAGGTTGTTACAGTTACTCCGCTTTCATCTTCGTCAGAGAAAGTCACATTCTTACCGAAAACATCTATGATGTCGCTTATCATAGGCTTATTTATACGGAACTTTACTCTTGTTCCTTCATCGGCAAACATATAAATTCGTTCGTTTATATATTTGTCGAGGTCAAGTCTTTGTCCGTTTGCACCCTCTAATTTTTCAAACGGTTTTACGGCTTCATCAAGGATTTTTACATTCATAATCCTGTCAATGCGGTAGTTTGAGATATCATTATATTTATCAAAATTGCAAATAAGATAATACTTGCCCTCTTTTGATGCCATCTGATACGGACTTACCACATATTCCGAACTTCCGTCAGTTCGGGTTTTTATATGTAACTTCTTGTCCGTTTTATATTCGGTATAATTAAAGCTGACTTTTTTCTTTTTGTCGATAGCTTCGGACAAAATTTCAATGTTAAGAAAAAGCTGCCTGTTATCGGTTCTGTCATCTGTCATTCCTGAGGTGTAGCTGACATGAGAATTAAAATGAATGCTCGATAAGCTTTTGAGCTTTTCAACCAGCTCCTTGCACTCAAAGTAAGGAATGCTTTTTGAAAACATCAGGCTGTCAATAAGCAGACGGATTTCGCTGTCGGAAATATCTCTTTCAAGGTAAAAATCAGACCAGACATAAGTTTCTTCTGTTTCGCCTGTATGTGAATTGGGAATCAATCTGACCGATTCTTCGTATTCGATATCATATCCGCAATCCATGAGGTCAAGTATATTACGGCGGACAGTCTTTCTGTCAATTTCCATACCGTATTCTTTTTGCATAATCCCGATGATGTCCTTCTGGCTTAATCTGTGGTCTGCATCGGAATGTCTGCGAAGGATATCGAGTATGTTCAATATTATCATTTTTTTCGGTTTTTGTAATGTCATAACAACTCACCTCATAATGTCGATGATTTATTATAACACATATTTATCTCTTTTGACAATCTTACTCAACAGTGGTTTCTTTAAGGTTTATTACCGTTATTTTTTTGTTGAGTTTTTCAAAACATTTTACTGTGTATTGTGTTCCTCTTGATTGTCCGTCCCAGAATACAAGCACTTCATCTGCATATTCTGCTATCTGCTCATTTCTTTTCAACGGAGCAGCTCTGCCGTATTTTGAATACTCGGGTAAAAATTCTGTCAGTTTTATATTATTTTTTATCGCATATTCTCTTGCACAGGTATCAATACCTCTTGCTCCGCCTGAAACGATTTCATCTGTGTTTTCAGGTATATAGTTTTCTATGTTTTTTACCGTTAAAGATCTTGAGCCTATAATAGCAAGTTTCATAATCCGCCTCCTGATTTGTCGTTAATTTCATTATAAAATACATGATGTACCAAAAACGGAGCATCAACCGTCAAGGTTGAAACAAAGAGCTGTGTGTCTCCCATAAATTAAAAAATGCGTGACCGAAGCCACGCACGAAAAATACAAAGCTTCATTTGTTGCGACACAAAGCTCGTCCTACCATCAGAAGTATGCGAAAAAAGCTTGTATTTTTACCAAAATAAAAATACACACTTACCAATGATAGAAATATTAACTTTGCGTCGCAAATTCATTATATCAAATAATATAAAATTTTACAAGCCTTTTCTGAATTCTGAATCACAAGACACAGAACCGTCCCCTGTCTGGTTTTTTAAATCGCACACAAGAGAACACCGTCACCTTTTGCACTCCGATTGAGTTTAAAACAGAAGCAGCTAAGGACCTATGATTTTACCCTTAGCTGTTTCTGTTAATGTCGCAGTTATTGAGGAAAACACTTATAAGAAAATATTTTTAACATATCAATCCCCTTAGGGGAATAAGGTGTTCCTTGTTAGATACAAATAAAAAATGCGTGACCGAAGCCACGCACGAAAAATACAAGGCTTCATTTGTTGCGACACAAATTTACGAACTCACATAAAGCTGTAGAAAAGCCTGTATTTTTACCAAAATAAAAATACACCCTTATATGAGTTATTATTAAATTTGTGTCGCAGGTTTATTATATCAAATAACATAAAATTTTACAAGCCTTTTCTGAATTCTAAATCACAAGACACAGAACCGTCCCCTGTCTGTGCCCCGTTTTGCGTGTTAAATAAAGCTACTATAATTGGGTGAGGGCAACGCCCTCCCGACGTTTTGCACTTTGCGTTTTGCACTTTGCACTAAAAAAGACACCTTGTGCGGTGAAGCACAAAGTGTCTTTTGTTGTATCTTTTAATATAAAGAACCGTATGTTGAGCAAGCTCTGTAATCTGCACTTTCGGGGCATTTTGTACCAAATGCAGTCCATGAGTGCGGTCTGTAGATTTTATCTTCAGGAACATTGTGGAGTGATACGGGGATACGGAACATACTTGCAAGAGTGATGAGATCCTGACCGATGTGACCGTATGTCAATGCACCGTGGTTAGCACCCCAGTTAGCCATTACTGAATATACATCCTTGAATGCACCCTCACCTGTGAGGTTGGGAACGAACCATGTTGTCGGCCATGTCGGGTCTGTACGCTGTTCGAGCTTGTTGTGGATTTCGTCGGGAAGTGTTACTGTGTAACCTTCTGCGATCTGGAGTGTCGGACCAACGCCGTCAATCATGTTAATTCTCATCATTGTGATGGGCATTTCAGCCAATGTCTTGAAGTGTGAGGAATATCCGCCGCCTCTGAAGTACTGAAGGTCGCCGGGGCACCAGTCAGTAGCCTTGAGCATTGCGTCGATGTCTTCTTCAGTAACATCCCACCACTTCTTAATAACTGCGTTGCCGTTTTCATCCTTGCAAGCTGCAGTAGCATCAAGACAGCAAGAACCTGAGTTGATGAGGTGAATAAAGCCGTTTGCAGCCTTGCCTTCGAGATCTTTGCCTGTTACACGCTTAACAGCTTCGGGGCTCCAGTATGTACGAACATCTGCGAACATACTTGCTGTGCCTGTAAGAAGGTTGCCGAACAACATTGAAAGACCGTTGAGTCCGTCATTTTCTGTTGCGAAGATTGTGGGAGCCTTCTTGCCGTTCCAGTCAAATGATGAGTTGAGGATAGCTTCTGTAAAGTCAGCATTCGGGAAATAGTCTGTCCACATTCTCTGACCCTGGAAACCGCCGAGGATAGCGTTACGGCCGAGAGCTTCTTCGTGTCTGTCGATATCGTCAAGCTTCTTGTTACCGAGAAGGATATCCTTACAGATAAGTGTCATCTTAACACAGAATTCCCAGTCAGCTTCCTTCTGCTCTGCAGTTTTCTTATTGATGTTCTTGTCAAAGCCTTCGGGGCAGTTTGCCTTTGCCCATGCAAGAGCTTTTTCGTATTCGTCCTTGTCATAGATTTCAAGGTCTACGCGTCTTTTAACTTCGGACATATCAACCCATTCAGGTCTTAAACCGAAGTAGTTCTGCATCATGTTAGCTTCACAGTAAGAACCTGCGATACCCATTGATACTGAACCGATACCAACATAGGATTTACCCTTAATCTGACCGACTGCTACTGCACAACGAGCAAAACGAAGGATTTTTTCCTGAACATCAGCGGGGATAGAATTATCTTCAAGGTCCTGAACATCTCTGCCGTAGATAGAGAATGCGGGGAGACCTCTCTGTGCGTGAGCTGCCATAACTGCTGCAAGGTAAACAGCACCGGGACGCTCTGTGCCGTTGAAGCCCCAGACTGCCTTTGTTGTGAGGGGATCAAGGTCCATT
The DNA here is from genome assembly GCA_045540355.1 of Acutalibacteraceae bacterium. Classification (GTDB taxonomy): domain Bacteria; phylum Bacillota; class Clostridia; order Oscillospirales; family Acutalibacteraceae; genus RGIG2945. The sequence continues at coordinate 33,969 of JAZQHB010000031.1, forward strand.
GTTTCACTGCCGTAGCACCAGCAGGGTGTTACTGAAAGAGTAGCTGTAACATTCTGAGTTGAGAAGAACTCTGCACATTTTGCAGCTTCAGCACCGCCGCCGATAGTGCAGGGAGAAATTACACACTGTACGGGAGTTGAATCAGCATAGAAGCAGTTAGCTTCGATAAGCTCTTTAGCTGCCTTTGCCATTGCCATTGTCTTTTCTTCGAGACCTTCACGGATACCGCCCCAGCGGCCGTCGATGATAGGTCTGATACCAATTTTCGGATAAATCATTTTTACCAATCCTTTCTTTTCTTTATAAAATTATGTTTTTAAATTTATTCTCATAAGCTGTCTGCCAGCTATGGGTATCTGTGGGAGTGTAATCAAGAACGGTTTCTGATCTTGCAATAATCTCTCTTGCTTCGCTCATGTCCTTGATGTCGCCCGATGCGATGAGCTGAACGATGATATTGCCGATAACCGTTGCTTCAATCGGACCGCCCTTGACGGGTGTATCGCAGGCATTTGCGGTCATCTGACACAAGAGTGTATCCTTTGTGCCGCCGCCGATTACATGGATTACGGGATAATCTTTCTTTGTGCAATTCTTAAGATTTTCGAATGTATATTTGTACTTCATCGCAAGACTTTCGTAGATGCAACGCATAATTTCACCGACAGTCTGAGGCACATACTGATTAGTTTTTCTGCAGAATTCCTGAACTCGTTTCGGAATATTTCCGAGAGGTGAAAATTCAGGAGCGTCGGGGTCGATGAAGCATTTGAAAGGCTCAGCCTCGAGTGCTAATTTCTCCAAATCAGCATAGGAATAATTCTGACCCTCTCTCTGCCACTGGCGTCTGCTCTCCTGGATAAGCCACAAGCCGATGATATTTTTAAGGAAGCTGACATTTCTGCCGTAACCGCCTTCGTTTGTCATGTTGAGGTTGTATGCGGTTTCATCGGTTAAGGGAGTATCAAGCTCCGTACCGAAAAGCGACCATGTGCCGCAGCTGATATAAACAAAATCCTTTTCCTGAGTGGGAACTGCCGCCATAGCACTCTGTGTATCGTGTTCACAAACTGCGATAACCTTTGCTTCGGGTAAATCGAGCTCTTCTCTGATTTCCTTTGACAGCTCTCCGATAACATCGCCCGGGTTGACGATGGGTGAAAACAGACTTTCGGGGATATCGAATTTTTCAAATATCTCCTTTGAGAAATCGCCTGTTTCGATATCAAGCAGCTGTGATGTTGTTGCAATTGAATATTCAGTTACTTTTTCGCCTGTCAGCATATATGCAAACAAATCGGGCATAAAGAGAAGCTTATCCGCGTTATCAAGAATATGCGGTCGTTGCTTTCTTGATGCAAGAAGCTGGAATGCGGTATTGAATTCCATAAACTGAATACCGGTCATATTATATAATTTATCTTTGGGAATAAGCTTGAAGGCTTCTTCAAGAATACCGTCTGTGCGATGGTCACGATAGTGAATGGGATTTTCGATAAGATAACCCTCTTTATCAAGCAGACCGTAGTCAACACCCCAGGTGTCAATACCGATACTGTCAAAACCGCCTGCCAATTTTGCTTTGACAAGACCCTGCTTTATCTCATAAAGCTGACGAAGTGTGTCCCAATAGAGAGTGCCGTTCATATAAACGGGGTCGTTTGAAAAACGGTGAACCTCTTCAAGAGTAAGCTTCTTTCCGTCAAACTTACCCAATATCGCACGACCCGATGATGCACCGAAGTCAAAAGCTAAAACCTGTTTCATTTTACAACACCTTTTTTAAGAATAATATTTGCATAAACTGCAGTTTCACCTGTTGCAACTACTGCATAAGCAGCCTTTGCTCTGTCATAGAACTCAAAGCGTTCAAGCTCTTTCATTTCTGTTTTTTCGCCGTATTTTGCAAGAACCTTTTTGTAGTCTGCCCAGATTTCGGGAGTGGGGTCGCCGTTTGTTGTTGCCATAAGAGAAGCAGGCAAATCAACATAAGTATCAAGAGGCATCAATGCTAAAATCGCATCGAGTACATCTGTTACTCCGTGGCCGTCAAGACGGACAAGTCTTTGAGCACAGGAAGCTGCGGGGAAATTTCCGTCACCGATAACGATTTCGTCGCCGTGACCCATTTCCATAAGAATTTTCAAAAGCTCTGGTGAGATAATTGGTGAAATTCCTTTAAGCATATCTTTTCTCCTATCTTTTTATTATGGGAATCAGAATCATCACAAGTGTCCATACCGCCATGAATGCCATAAGCTGAATCGGACCTAAAAGTGAAAGTGATGAGATAAATACAAATATGAGCGACAACAACAAGCCTAAGATTATTCCGACAAGCTGAATTGTCATCATGATATTTGATGTAAGTGTAAGATTGTTTGCAGAGGCAACCGAACGCAAGAAAGATTTTGATTTGCCGTCATGAATAATACCCGCAAGAGCAGTTCTCTTGACAGTATTTCTGCGTTCTTTGAACATATTGCCCGCAACGGAATTGAGAATCTTGATTGAGTTGGTTGAAAGTCCGAATTCCTCAGCAAGCATACTTTCTGTGATGTTCGCATCGTTTGTGCGGACAAGGATTGAAATTCCGCTTGAATCAAGAATGTGCAGGGGCTTTATAAGGCTCTTGTCTGCCTTGTAGCTGACAACGAACATTGCGGCAAGCTTGCCTTCAACCGCAAGATACAAAACCTTTCTGCCGTCATGAGTATATTTTTTCTCTGCACTTTCGTGCGGTACATCAATATTGTGGTTTATGAGCATTTCTCTGTTGCCCAAAAATGCTCGTTGATTGTTAATCCACGCTGAAAGACCTAATTTATCTTCATAGCTCAGGGACTGTACCTCGGGCAGAAGCTCCTCTTTGTCCATGATAACTCTTCTGAAGACCTTTGCAAGCGGTCCGTCAGCTTCTATCAGCATAGCGGCTGAATAGAGAATCACATCATCAAGTCGCATATTGTCAAAATTCTTCATGCCGTGGAAATTACATTCATTGCGGAGGAAGAGCGATGCACTGTCAATAACAATTGAGTTTGCCTTACCGCATTCCAAAGCCGCCGAATAACCCGCAATCATAGAACCGTCTTTGTTTAATCTCTTGTTTGTAAGGTTTAAAGATACATTGAGTGCGAGGAATGAGCCAACCGGCAAGGATACACAAAGTGCACAACAAAATGCCGCAAAAAAGCTGACAACAGAAGCGGAAACTATGCCGGAAATAACACCGATAACTGCCGATACAACTATCGCTACGGGAATAATCTTTTCAGAGTATTTATCGGAAATGTTTTTGTCAAACGATAACTCAATAAATTTCGAGGGAGTTTTTGTTCTTGCGGAATAACGGATATCAGGGTTGCCTAAAAGCAAGCCTCTGCCAAGGCTGTCCGCAAACTTTTTGTCTTCAAGTGTTTGTATTGTATATGTTCTGCCCTTTAAGCTTACATTCATGAAATCGAAGTTTCTGATTATTGTTGAAAGCTTGAAATGGAATCCGATGCTGTCAAGCAATAACGCAAACACTACCACTCCGGAGTATATTCCTATTGACGCCGCAGGTCTTGCAAAGAGTGCAAAAACTGACTCAAGCACCGTAAGTATTCCCGCAAGGGATAAAATAAGCTGAGAATTAAGCCTTTTTTGCTTTATCGCATTCAGGCTTGATGTAAGACAATCCATGCGGAAGAAAAACGCCGCACCCAAAAGAAGTATATTGAAAATCAACGCGAATATTCCGAACACTCCGCTGAAGCCCGACTGTGAATTTGCAGGGATAACCGTCACAAGCAAAAGCAGCACGGTTAAAACTGCAAGGATTATCATATCCCTTTTATTCTTAGAAAATCGCTCGGTTAAATCCTTTAATACCTGAGCCTTGCCCTCGCTCGTAAGGTACGGGTCATTTGTATCAGGTGTCGGAAGCTCAACCTCTTCTTTTTCTATTCGGAAAAATTCCTTGAGCTTCTTTGAAAAGGTTTTGACCTCTTCGGGCTCTTTTTCAACAGGAATTTCTTTTTTCGGTTCGGAAGATATCCTGTCCGCTTCCTTGTAGACAACAGGCTCAAGATTCATCTCTAAATCATCTTCGGAAATGCCTTCGCCTTCTTGAGTTTCATCGTCCGAATAGATTGTAAATTTACTGATTTTTTCTGCTTTTCTGCGTTTTAATTCGCTTTCGACCTTTGCTTCGGAGATTCTCATGGGCTCGTTGCTTGTGTCACCCTCAAAGCCCACAATTTTTATCTGTCCGTCGATACTGTCTTCGTCTTCTTTTTCTTCGTCGACTACAATTTTGTGATACTCTCTTGTATCTGATACAAGCTGATGTGCAGGAATAAGTGTCGGCATCGGGTCAAGTCCGTCTTCATAAGCGTTTTCATCATCATCGTTGGTGAGAATAACCAGACCCGGTTTTTCGTACATCATGTCGTCATGCTTTTCGTCTGTTTCTTCTGTTTTGATAACAGGAGCATTTTTACCGAACGACAATATGCCCGTATCCGTCATGTTTTCAAAATTGATATGCGGAGTTTCGATTACTCTTGTCTTTTCATTGTCAATCGGAACATCATCGGAAGAAATATCCTCATACTCATCTTCTTCTGAAGCTTCAACGATTTTTATATCCTCATCTTCTGTTTTTTCAGGTGCCTCTTCAAGAACTTCTTCAAAGCTCTCCTGTGCTTCCTCAACAGTTTCTTCGGGAGCTTCGGGCATAAAAGGAGCAGGCTCGGGAACGAAAACAACTTCCTCCTCGGGCGTATTTCTGTAAATATCAATATCTTTTAAAAGGCTGTCAATGTCGTCCATCGACCAATCGCTGTCGGACAAAAGCTCACCCTTGTCCGTTCCGCGATAAACCTGATTACCTGCTTTTTGGTAGAATTTCGCTTCTTCTAAAATATCGTCAATAGAATAATTCTTATCACTCAAGCGAACACACCCACCTTTCAATTATTTTAATCGTTGCCTTAAAATCTCATACATCACAACGCCTGCCGCAACGGAAGCGTTGAGAGAATTGATATTGCCGTTCATCGGCAAAGACACGATAACATCACATTTTTCTTTAACCAGACGACCGAGACCGTTACCCTCGGAGCCGATTACTAACGCTACCGCACCGCTGAAATCAGTCTGTGTCCAGGATTGCCCGTCCATATCAAGACCGTAAACCCAGAAGCCTTTTTCCTTAAGACTTTCAATGAGCGACGGAAGATTTGCAACCCTTGCAACAGGCATATATTCAAGTGCACCTGCCGAAGATTTTGCAACACCGAAGCTCAAAGATGCACTTCTTCTTTTCGGGATAATAATTCCGTGGGCACCAACCGCCTCTGCAGTACGGATAATCGCACCGAGGTTGTGCGGGTCTTCAATCTCGTCACAGATTATTACAAAAGGTGCTTCACCTTTTTCTTCGGCATTCTTGAGAATATCCTCAACGGTTGAATACTCGTGTGCCGAAACAAATGCAGCAACACCCTGATGATTACTGTGACCGCAAAGATAGTCGAGCTTTTTCTGGTCAACATCTTTTACGACTATTCCTTTTTCCTTACATTGAGCAACCAGCTTCAAAACCGAGCCGCCCGTACCACGGACCACCATAAGAGTGTCAATCGGTCTGCCGCTTTTGAGTGCTTCGGCACAGGCATTACGACCTATAATAAGTTCATTTGTGTTTTTGTTATCCATTTTTAAATCTCTCATTTGTTTATAGATATAAATACTTATTATGATTATATCACATTCAACTCAAATTGCATAGAAAAAATGAAAAAAATATATAAATTTTTTTGTTTTCTTCCAAATATTTTCATTCCTGACCCCGATTATCAAAAAAACTCATTATACAACAACCGATAATGACAGAATTTTTGAGGGAAACAAAATAAAATAAGTACTAAGTACTAAACGCTAAGTACTAAACGATGGGCGGACTTTGCCCGCACCCATTATAATTGCGTCGCAGACCCTTCGTTTAGCGTTTAGTATTTAGTACTTAGTACTTAAAAGCATAAGGAGAATAAAAATGTCCGGAAAAATAAAACTCAAAAACTTTTCTTTTTCATCCTTACCTTCAGCCGTCAAGGGTATAATATATCAGCTGCTCTGCTTCGGCGGGGGATTTCTGACGGCATATTTCGGAAGCTTTTCGGGAATTTCTCCGTTTCCGATTGCCTTTGCCTGTGCGGTGACGGAAACATACTCCATTGCGGTATCGTGCGGTGCGGCAGTCGGCTACATATTATCGTCGTACATAGTTTCTTCACTCCGCTATGTAGCGATACTTGCGGCTGTTGTGATAATCAAGAGAACAATTTTCTCTATTGATATCATCACCAATTCAAGACTTACCTCACCCATCATCGCATTTTTATGCACAATCGCAACGGGTATTGTTATTCTCTCCGCACAGGATTTTTCCGTCGACGGACTTTTGATATATTCGGGCGAGGCAATCTTTGCCGCAGGTACAACATTTTTCCTCGAAACCGCTTTCAGAATAAAACGCTTACCACAAGGTATTTCCGCTTTGACGACAACGGAAATGTTTTCCCTTGTCATCTCAATTTGCATTTTATTCTTAAGCCTTACATCAATCACCGTCAGAGGTATTTCTTTTATACGGATTATATCCGTTTTTATAATCCTGATGGCGGCAAGATACAGCAAGGAAAGCGGCGGCAGTATTGTCGGAATTTGTTTGGGTACTGCAATGTCTGCAAGCGTCGGCAACGGTCTTGTAGCGGCATCCTGGGGCTTGGGCGGTCTGCTTGCAGGCATTTTTGCACCCATGGGAAAAGTCTGTCAGGCGATAATATTTGCCTGCGTGCAGACGGTGTTTTCCGTTTTACAGGGCGACAAAGATGCTTACCTCATACTTTTTGAGGTTCTGCCGTCCGTAATTTTATTCGCTTTTATAAAAGCCTCTTTTCTCGACCGCTTCAGAAAATATTTTACCCTTTTTGAAGCACTCCCCATTGCAGGTGATTTGAGAGATACCCTAACAGGCAGACTTAAATCCGTCGCTTCTGCAATTGACGATGTTTCCGACAGTGTGAACAGAGTATCAAAAAGTATTGAAAAAATAACTGCACCTGACATGACACCGGTGGTCGACGGCGTCCGTGACGATGTCTGCTCAAGATGCACTCTGCGGACTGTCTGCTGGGACAATAATTTCGAAGAAACTGCCGAGGAATTTGCAAACATCTGCGATATTCTCAAAACAGAAGAAAGTCCCGATGCAACCTATCTCCCCAAGAGCTTCAAGAGTAAATGCAATTACTCCGAGGAGCTGATGGACAGCTTTACGAAGAATTATTTTGCTTATGCAATGAAGGCTGAAAATGCACAGAAAAATGAAGAAATCCGTGATGTTGTCGCAAGTCAGTTTGAAAGCGTTTCCGACATACTCAATGACATGGTAACAGGGCTGAAACAAAGCGGCAATTTCAACAATGACTGTGCAACCAGAATCGCTGATGTATATAAAAAATCAGGAATAAAGGTCTTCGGTGTGAGTTGCATTGAAGACGAAAACGGCATGATGCGGATTGAAACCCACACCGAGCCGATAAACAAAAGAATTGACCTGAATCTCCTTTCGCACAGTGTCGAAAGTATATGCAAAACAAGGTTTGAGCTGCCGAACATCAGCTACTACGACAACGAAACCGTGATGTCATTTATCCCGAAAAATAATTTCACAACACAGATAGGACTTTATCAATTATCGGGCAACTCCTCAAAAATCTGCGGTGACTGTGCAGAAACCTGTATCACCCCCGACGGCAGAAAGCTGATGATTTTAAGCGACGGAATGGGTACGGGCGGCAGAGCAGCAGTTGATGCAACTATGGCAGCGAAGCTTTTCGGCAGACTTGCAGCTTCGGGCATTTCATTTGAAAGTGCTTTGAAAATAATAAACTCCGCCTTACTTATAAAATCGGCAGAGGAATCGTTTGCAACCTTAGATGTAGCATCGGTTGACCTTTATACGGGTAACGCAAAATTTTATAAAGCGGGTGCGGCTGTAACATTCGTCAAAAAACGAGGCAGAATACTCGCAATTGAGCCTGCATCAATGCCCGTCGGGATACTCACCCGGACACAATTTGCCTACGATGAATTATGTGTCGAAGCAGGTGATATGATTGTTATGTTATCCGACGGTGCAGTAAACGGGTCAGTCAAGTGGATTTACGATTTGATTGAAAACCATAAAGGCAAAGCCTACGCTCTGGCAAAAGAAATCGGCGATACCGCAAAGCACCGCCGCCGCGACAACCATAACGATGACATAACCGTAATGGTTATGATTATTGAAGGAAAATAAAAGAACCGCCGAGGCGGTTCTTTTTAAATGCAGAATGCAGAGTTCAGATTGCAGAATGTCGGGAGGGCTTTGCCCTCACTTTTTTAATCGTCCCATCCTTGTTCTGATATGTACCAATGTGGCACGAAAGTTTATTTGCATTTTGCATTCTGAATTCTGCATTCATTCCTATTGCATTTATCTCTGCTTTTTGATATCCTTTATTTATTAAGGGGGAGATATTATGTCATGTTATATTCCGCAACCTGCATACATCGACCGTATGCCTGTTGATATTTCTTTTGTTTTTGAGGACGAAAAGCCTGCAGGTAAGCACGGCTTTCTTAAAGTCGACGGCGAAGCTTTCCGTTTTGAGGACGGCACACTCGGACGCTTCTGGGGTGTGAACTTCAACGGCGGTGCGTGTTTCCCCGATAAAGATTATGCAAAAAAGGTGGCAACCCGACTTTCACAGGCAGGTTGTAATATTGCGCGTTTTCATCAGCTTGATGCTGAATGGGATACTCCCAACATCTTTGCTTACACAAAGGGCAGACGAGTCAACACCACCCGTGTTCTTGACGAAAAATCTATGGATGCACTCGACTATTTTGTTTATTGCTTAAAAGAAAAGGGTATTTATTGCTACCTTGATATGATGACCTACCGCCATTTCAAATCCGATGACGGTGTTGTTGACTACGACAAGCTATTTGACAAGGGCGGTGCCTGGTCGATAATCGACCCGATAATGATTGAATTGCAAAAAGAATACTGCGACAATCTCTGGAATCATTACAACCCTTACACCAAGCTTCATTATAAAGATGACCCCGTTTTTGTTATGACGGAAATCCTCAACGAGGAAGACCTTTTTGTCGACCACAGAACAACTCGTGCAGAACAAATCGGCACTTCTTATTACGAAAACAATTTCCGTGAAATGTTCCGTGATTGGCTCGACGAAAACGGTATTGATTTTGATTGGAAAAACTGCGACCTCTATTGCACCGATGATACAATGATACAGTTTAAAATTTATGTTACAAAAAAATATTACCGTGAAATGTCCGATTATATGCGCTCTCTCGGAGTTAAAATTCCGATTGCGGGTACTAACTGGTTGAGAACAGCCGCAAGCGTTAAAGCCGACGAAGACACCGACTTCCTCGACGGACATCATTACTACTATGACTGGAGTTGGGGCAGTGCCGAAAAATCGTGTAAGAGCTTTTCTGTGAACTCCACACCTTTTGTTTTTCCCAACCTCGGCAAACGTACTTTGGCAGGCAAACCCTTCTTCGTTTCCGAGTGGGATATGCCGTGGCCCAACGCTTACAGAGCAGAGGGACCGCTTTATTACGCATCTGTCGGTGCATTGCAGAATTGGAGCGGTTTTGCGATTCATACCTATGCGTACAGTTGCTTCCTTGATAAAATGGATATACTCGGCAGAGAACTTTCAAGCCCCGTTGCAGGTGTGCCTTACAGACAGGGTGTTTTCACCGTCTGGAATGACCCTGCAAAATTCGGAATGTTCTATCATGCCGCTTTGATTACAAGACGTTGCGACGTATCCCCTGCCAACAAGAAAATAGGTGTAAAAACGGACGATTTGTCAACAGTATTGAACGAGCCTTTTAAGACATATCTTGAAAAATCACAGGTAAAAACCTGTTTCGGTGAAGTCGGGGGTTATGATAAAATTGTTCACGAAACCGAAGTGTCTGATATTGCGGACGAAAACGGAATTATCAGATCGGATAACGGTCAGCTTATGCGTGATATGAACACACAGACCGCATATATCGACACAGACCGCACAAAAGCAATTTACGGTATGCACAACGGTGAACTCAACACAACACTCGACGGATTACAGATTAACTGTAAGAACGATTTTGCCTGTATCGCACTTTCATCTTTGAGCGATGCACCCATCACAAAAGCCGATAATATGCTTTTGACCACTATCGGCAGAGCAGAAAACACCGATGCAAAATTTGACGGCGACAAACTGACGGATATCGGCCACGCACCGATTATCGCAGAGGTAATCGAAGCCGAAATCCGCATTAAAACCGACAGACCCGAACTCAAGGTCTGGGGAGTAAATGCAGAGGGCTTCTATGCGGGCAAAATCCCCACAGAATACAAAGACGGCTACCTCTGTTTCACCGTCGGCACCGACAACCCCGCTTGCTACTATTTGATTGTAGCTGATTGACAAATTTAAATGCAAAATGCAAAATGCAAAGTGCAAAATGTCGGGAGGGCAAAGCCCTCACCCAAATTTAATGAGTGTAAAGTGTACATTTTTATAATAGGTGTGGACGGAGTCCACCATTAATTCTGCCCTCTGCATTCTGAATTCTGTATTCAGTAAAAATGTTGGGCAAGATGTAAATATATTTTCGTGCCACAAGAGTACTTAATTGAAGAAAGTTGGGACGAATAAAAGAACCGCCGAGGCGGTTCTTTTTAATATAGCACAGAAAGTATTTTTCGTTTGTATTCCAAAAACTCCGTTGTCAGGTTGAAATCATCACGCCGGGGTTTGGGTTCCTTGATTATGATTTCGCCTGTAATTTCTCCCGGTGAACCCGATAAGATATAGATTCTGTCCGAAATCAAAACAGCTTCATCAATATCGTGGGTTATAAAAAGTGTTGACAGTTGAATCTTCTGCATAACATTAAGATACCACTTATGCATTGAACTCTTTGTGATGGTGTCTAACGCTGAAAAGGGCTCATCTAAAAGAGCAACATCTTTTGAAAACATATATGTCCGCAAGAGTGCCGCTCGTTGACGCATACCTCCTGAAAGCTGAGCAGGATATTTCTTTTGTGTTCCTTCAAGTCCGAATTGCTCAAACAGCAGAGACACTTGCTTACGGGCTTCTTTTTTCTTTTCACCTTTCAACAAAAGAGGCAACGCGGCATTATCTTCGATTGTTCTGTAAGGCAACAACAAATCTTTTTGCAGCATATAGCTTATGTGTCCCGGCTGATTTGTTATATCCTTTCCGTCAAGCAATACCTGACCTTTATCAAGACTTAAAAGACCCGAGATAATATTGAAAAGAGTTGTTTTACCGCCGCCGCTTACACCGAGTAAGCACACCAGTTCGTTCTGATTAAGTTCAATTGAAATGTCTTTCAGAACCGGATTCCCGTCAAAGCTTTTGCTAATATTTTTTACTTCTAACTTTTTCATATTATTGAAGATAGTCGTTTGTGAAACCGAAATCAGGATTGATTTTTTCTTCAAGAAGATTTTTCTCGTTCAGCCAATTATAGAAAGCTGCCCAACGGTCAGGGTCAAATTCACCCCATTTTGAAGCATCGGCTATGTATTCAGACGCAAGATATTCCTGACTTGCATACACAAGCTTGCTGTTTGATTTTAATTCAGGTGCAGAATTCATCAGGATATCTGCGGCATCTTTCGGATTCTCTGTTGCGTAAGTGTATCCTTTTGAAAGAGCCTCAAGGAAAGCTTTGGCTGTTTCGGGGTTTTCATCAAGCCAGGCATTGTTACCGATAATAATGGGTGTGTAATAATCAAAGACGGGATCTATATCTGCAAATTCAAAGTAATCTGTTTCAAGACCTGCTGTTTCACAGGCTACACCTGCCCAGGCATAGAAAATCCATATAGCATCTACGGAACCGCTTTTTAAAGCCGATACTTCATCGGTTACTGTTGACGGAATCAGCTCGACAAGGTCAAAATTACCTCCGTCAGCTTTCATTACCTCACGGATAGTTTCTTTTTCAACACTCATATCCCATGTGGCATATTTTTTACCTTCAAGACCTTTGGGTGTATCCATTCCCTCACCTTTGCGTGAAATAATACCCGAAGTGTTGTGTTGAATAACTGCTGCGACAGCTGTAACAGGTATTGCATTGTCGCCTACAAAAGCAGGTGCAATGGTATCCTGAAACGAAACACCAAACTGTGCTTTGCCCGAAGCCACTAATGTTTCTGCACCGTCTTCGGGTGGCTGAACAATCTCAACATTCAGACCGGCTTCTTTAAAATAATTCTTCGCCTGAGCAACAAAAATACCTGTGTGGTTGGTATTCGGTGTCCAGTCAAGAACGATTGTTATTTTACTCTGCTCTGTTTTGCCGCAAGCCGACAAACAGAAAATAATTGAAACTGACAATAATAATGCTATTATTTTTTTCATAGTTTTTCTCCTTTTTTATTTGTGTTACGGTAAGGCATACATTTTTTCTCCGCAAACCCTACCAATGCCATAAGAGCAAGAGAAATGGCGGAGATGAGAAAAATCACGGCAAACATTTTATCAAAAGCAAAAGCTTTTTTTACCCGTGTCATATAAACACCAAGACCGCCAAAGCCTCCGAGCCATTCGCTTATAACAGCTCCGACAACGCTGTATGCCGCAGCTATCCTCAATCCCGAAAATAATTGAGGTAAAGCCGAAGGAAATTTAATATAACGGAAAATTTGCAAGCGATTTGCACCCATGGAACGCAGTAATCCGATTGCATCCTTATCCGAATTTCTGAATCCGTCAAGAAGTCCGACAGTTACGGGGAAAAAGGTTGATATAACTATCAGAACAATCTTCGGGGTCATTTCATAACCGAACCAAAGCACAAGAAGCGGTGCAATTGCAACAGAAGGAATTGTTTGCGTAATTATGAGTAACGGATAAAAAGCTTTATATAAAATATCAAATGTATCCATCATTACAGCCACACAAAATCCTACACTTACTCCAAGAAACAAACCGATAAAAGCCTCTTGCAAGGTGATAACTGAATTTTCCAAAAGCGAAGGAAACTCGCTCACAAAAGCCTGCATTACCTCTATGGGTGACGGAAGCATATAAGAGGGTATCAGTCCTGTTGTGCAAACCAACTGCCAGATAATCAGTAATACGGCAACGGCAATAACTGACGGATAATTACGCTTCAGCATGTTTTTTTATCTTCTTGTCAATGGTGAGTATTTCGCCTTCGGGTCTGTAAACAACCTTCACATAAGCAGAAACACTTTCTGCACCTGCTCTTATTGCAATGTGCTGACACTCTTTAACAATTTCCATCAATTGGTCATAGTTGTCACCCTCAATGGTTGTTTCAAACGGACCTACATGACAGTGTAAGCCACTGCTTTTGATAAATGCGATAACCTCATCCACAATACGGATAAGATCATCTTGGTCTTTCGCTGTGGGAAGAACCTGGATTGCGATACTTGCTTTCATAATTTTACCTCCAAAATTAAAAATTGCCTCCACCGAAAAATCGGCGAAGGCATCTTGAGGTACGGATTGTTTACTGCAGATTCACAATGTACTTTAGATATACTTCCTACGCCGGTATTATCCGGATCAGGTTAGCGGGTCGCAGGTTTACCTGCCTCTCAGCCATTCAAAAAGGCTCCCCGGAACTAAAAGTGTGAAATAAAAATCAGGAGACATCTTTATGCCTCCTGTAAAAAATCCTCGTATATGACTTCCTACGGCGGCATTATCCGCATCAGGTTTATAGGGTCGAAGTTAAAAGACTTCCTCTCAGCCTGCCGATACAAGCTCCCCTGTATTTATTTCATCGAGTATTATATACCAATCTTTATAAAAACACAATAGTTTTTTCAAAAAAACTTTTTATTTCAATCCCGTTCTTTATCAATCGGTTATCCTGTTTTCTGACATTAACCGACAAAATCTCTGTTTCAACAATTTCATCAAGGTTCCGTATTGTATTTGATTGCTTCAAGTGGTACAATAGCCGTAACGAACATTAAAGAGGTAGATTTAAATGCATAAAAAATTAGCTCTTACTCCGCCTATGGGTTGGAATAGCTGGGACTGCTACGGTGCTGCGGTAAATGAAGAACAGCTACTTGCCAATGCAGATTATATGGCAACACACCTTAAGGATTACGGTTGGGAATATATCGTTTGCGACATTCAGTGGTCAGAACCTACTGCGAAAAGTTTTTATTACAATTATTTTGCTGAGCTTTGTATGGATGAGTACTCCCGTCTTATTCCGTCGGTCAACCGTTTTCCCTCTTCGTCAGGCGGTAAAGGCTTCAAACCTATTGCCGATTACATACATTCTCTCGGCCTTAAATTCGGCATCCATATTATGAGAGGTATTCCGAGACAGGCAGCTCACCGACATACAAAAATAAAATGCGATGGAGTTACGGCCAATGATATTGCAAATCCTTCATCAATCTGCCCCTGGAACCCCGATATGTACGGTCTTGTAACAAATAAAAAAGGGGCTCAGGAATATTACGACTCTATCTTTGAGCTTTATGCTTCGTGGGGTGTTGATTACATCAAGTGTGATGATATTGCCAACACAGAGATGTATCCGGATAATCCTTATTCTGCGAGAAAAGAAATCGAAATGATGAGAAAGGCTATTGATAAATGCGGCAGGGATATGGTACTGAGCCTTTCACCCGGTCCTGCTCCCGTGTGGGAACACGAGCATCTTTCATCTCACGCAAATATGTGGCGGATAACCGGCGATTTCTGGGACGAATGGAGCAAGCTCCACGCTATGTTTGAACATTGTTATGCCTGGCAGGAATATGTTCAACCGGGTGCCTGGCCCGATTGCGATATGCTCCCACTCGGCAGGATTCAGATTACCGAAGAGCTTCCCGAATACAGAAACCGTTACACCCGATTAAGCCACGATGAACAGATTACAATGATGACCCTTTGGGGCATCTTCCGTTCTCCGCTTATGATAGGTGGTGAAATGCGTGAAAACGATGAGTTTACACTCTCACTTCTTCAGAACAGAGAACTTATCGATATGCTCAAAAACTCAAGCGGTGCAAGACAGTTCAAATGCGAAGAAACAGACGGCAAGGGTGAAATCATCTGGACATCAAACGGCGAAAACTGCAAATATCTTGCACTGTTCAACACCGACGATAAAGACAGAGAAATCCGTTTTGATATAACCGAAATTTCAATCGGCGGCGTTAAATACAGCATCCGGGATATGTGGAAGCACGAAGAATATACAGTAACAGAAAAAGACCTCTCCGCAAAAGTACCCTCTCACGGTGCAAGACTTTTTAAAATTGAGATAAAAAAATAAGCCAATAAACGACCTCACAGAAATTCTTCTGCAAGGTCGTTTATTTTGCACTTACAATGCCGTGACGATTAAAAAACCGTCGGAATTTCTCCCGACGGTTTTGATTTTAGTCTGTGATTATGCGGCTTTCTTTGAAGAAATTTTCTTCATAACAAGAAGTGTGCCGATTGTAAGTACTGCACCGATTGCAAGGCAGATAACTGCGTTCTGGACAAAGCCTGCGATTACGAAGCAGACAAAGCTGATTGCTGCAACCGTAATTGCATACGGTAACTGTGTTGAAACATGGTTAACATGAACACATTCCGCACCTGCTGATGCCATGATTGTTGTATCGCTGATGGGTGAGCAGTGGTCGCCGCAAACCGCACCTGCAAGACAAGCTGACATACCGATGTAAAGAAGCGGATTGTCAGGTGTAAACATACCTGAAACGATCGGGATAAGAATACCGAATGTGCCCCAGCTTGTACCTGTTGCAAAAGCAAGAAGACAAGCAACGATGAAGATAACTGCAGGAAGAAGTGACTGAAGGTTCTGTGCAGCTTCACTCTTCATAAGCATTTCAACATAGGATGCTGAACCTAAAAGGTCGTTTGAAATGTTCTTGAGTGATGTTGCCATTGTAAGAATTGTGATGGCAGGTACCATTGCCATAAAGCCCTTGGGTACACATTCCATAGCTTCCTTGAAAGTAACAAGCTTGCGAGCTATCATATAGAAAACAACAAGAATCAATGCAAGAATGCTGCCCCAGGGAAGACCGACTGTTGCATCTGTATTACCGAATGCACCGATAAGGTCATTTGCATAATCTCCGCCGAAGAATCCGCCTACATAAAGAAGACCGAATACGCAGATAACAATGAGAATGATAATCGGTAAGAGTAAGTCGATAACGCGGCTTCTCGGATTATCCTGAACCTCTGTTGCTTCAACTCTTTCTTCTGTTGAGAAAAGGTCGCCGTTGTTGATAGCATTGAGCTCGTGCTTACGCATTGAACCGAAATCAGCCTTTAAGAAGATAATTCCGAGTACGAATACGAAAGTTAAAAGTGAGTAGAAATTGTAAGGAATAGCCTTGATGAAAAGCTGAATTCCCGAAAGTCCCGTTCCTTCAGCATAAGAAGCAACAGCTGCTGCCCATGAGCTGATGGGAGCTATCATACATACAGGTGCCGCAGTAGCATCGATGATGTAGCTTAATTTTGCACGGGAAACTCTGTGAGCATCTGTAACAGGCTTCATAACAGAGCCTACTGTAAGACAGTTGAAATAGTCATCAATAAAGATAAGTACGCCGAAAATGAATGTCGCAACCTGGGCACCTATGCGGCTTTTGATGTGAGTTTCAGCCCAACGACCGAACGCTGCAGATGCACCCGAACGGTTGATGAGTGCAACGATTATTCCGAGAATTACAAGGAATAAGAAAATACCTGCAGTACCTGATACTGCTTCAATAAGTCCTACGCTGACAACATTGTCAACTGCCGTTGTGAATGATTTGCCGCTGCCTAAAATCGCACCGACTACGATACCTACGAAAAGTGAAGAATAAACTTCCTTTGTAAGTAAAGCCAATCCGATAGCAACGATGGGCGGAACCAATGCCCAGAATGTTGCGGTTGTTGTAACACCGCTTACTGTTACGCCGATTGCCATGCCGATAGCCGCAACAGCAACGATAACAGCAATAATACCGGTAATGCGTTTTGCTTTCATAATTTACCCCCAAAATATTTTTTGTGAAAAAACACACTACAATTTTCTTATAAAATCAACAAAAAGTCAAGCTTTTTTTGCTTTTTATCACAATTTGTCCGCAAATTACTTACAACGCGAGTAATTTGCGGACAAATAAAAGGAACCGGTAATTCCGATTCCTAAAAAATTATTTGTCATAAAGTTTTATGAGATATTCTTCAATCAATCCCACCATTTTTTCTGCTTCAGAAAGTTGCATTACAGTTTCGTCTTTTGATATTACATAAAAATCATCATAGTCACTGTGTGTTCTCACATTGAACTGTATGTCAATAATTCGGGATATTTCAGGGCTCAATATTCCTGTTTTAATATATCTTTTTCTGAATTCCGAGATTATTCCCGAATGTTTTTTACTGTCAAATTCATCAAAAACAAGCACCGCACGCATTGCATGAAAGACCGCATAATAAGAACGATTTGCGGACGATTTAAAACTATCTGACTCCAACAATATCCGCGAATCCTTAATACAATCTTTTGCCGTTTCTAATCTTACTCTGGAAAGTGCTTTTTTATCATCGTACTGCAAGCTTAACACCCTCCCTGTCCACATTACGATAGAATGGCAAAATATCCTTAAATCTGTTAAACCTTTCGTTCGGCACCAAACACAATGACAATACAATGTCATTTTCAAGTCCTATATGAGAAACCCTTTCATACAGATTTCTTGTGTAACTGTTGACTTCCTCATCTGCAATATCAGCTAAAACCATAATATCAATATCCGACTCATTATCATAGTCACCTCTGGCATAAGAACCAAACAGTATAATCGACCTAAGCTTATTCGAAAGCAAAATTTCTGTCTGTAACTTTACTTCAGATAAAACTTTCTCAAGCTGATTTTCAGTACACATCTGCCATTCCTCCTTTCTGAAATTATTATATACCAAGCAAGAAATAAATGCAATAATTTTTACAGTCAAACAGCAAAGATTTCCCCTCACTTTTATGCTAAAACAAAATTTAAAATCCTGCAAGTAACTTACTACTTACAGGATCTGTTTTCTCGGGTAAGCCTGTTTATCTTCCGTTATGCCTAAAAGATAATCCACGCTTGTATTATAAAAATATGCTAATTTTATCAGAACATCGGTCGGAATATCTCTTGTTCCGAGTTCATACCGTGAATAGCAGACTTGTGAGCAGTTCAGATAATCTGCCAAATCCTTTTGCTTCAAATCATTATCTTCACGAAGATTTCTTATCTGTGCGTACATACAATCACCGATATTATTATATCTAAACCAAATTGGTATATTGACATATAAACCAAAATGGTTTATAATCACATTGTTACATATAGTTTTGTTTATTATGTACTTAAGAAATTACAAATAAAGGAGATTGTTATGGCTTTATTCAAAAAAGGTGCAGATGCACAAAATGTTTCACCTGCAACACCCGCACAAAGACTCGAGGCAAAATACAACAGTGCAAGACATAACCTTTTGATTGTTATCGTTTTCACTCTTGTTAATATGGTAATCCTTTTAACCAACGGCGGAACATATTTCCTCTTTTCAGCATTCGTTCCGTATTATGTAACCGATTTGGGTATGTATCTTTGCAAAATGTATCCCGATGAATACTATGTGGGTTACGAAAACTCACAATTTTTAGACAAATCGCTGATAGCCGTTTTCATCGCAATTGCAGCAGTCATTCTCGTTATGTATTTGTTAAGCTGGATTTTCTCGAAAAAAGGCCGTGTCGGTTGGTTGATTTTTGCACTTGTCTTCTTCGCACTCGACACAATCGCAATGTTCTTAATTGCAGGCATTACTTCTGATATGATTATCGATGTCTTGTTCCACGCATGGGTTATATTCTATCTCGCAAGCGGTATACATGCTCACTTCAAACTCAAAAAGCTTCCTCCCGAAACAGAAGAAGTTGCTGAAGATGTTACTGTCTATCCCGAAGAAGTTCAGAATAACGCTCTCCCCACACAGGAAATCGCAGACTCCGTAAAAAAAGAAACAATCCTCAATGGCGAGGAAATAAAATAAGCTAAAATCGGAACCCCGAGTATCGCTGATACTCGGGGATTTTCTATATCTGAAATAAAATAGTGTAAAAATAGTGAAAAAATAGTGGAATTTTTGAGTGCTGTTTGATGTAATACTTTTATTATTTCCGCAAATAGCACCTTACCTGTTCGTCTTTAAAAAATAAATTTACAAATCGCTTTTTGAACTTTTTCGGATTTCTGCCTACCATAATTGACATAACAACAAACCATATCCATGAAAGTAAAATCAGTCCCATTATAATATTAAGTACCCAATATTCTTGTATATGCAATTCTTTTGTATCATCAAAGCTCAGAACATAATTTCCGTTATACTCAATCGCCATTATTGAATTAAAGCTCTCTTCGTATTTGGAATGTATGTACTCCGAATATACAGTCACGTTTTTTTCTCCGTTACAGACAGCTTCAACGGCTTGTGTATCAAAAGTTCCGTCCGTAAATCTGATTTTATAGATCTGATTATCTTCTGACTTCAGAACAACTTCATCTCTCATTGCCTCACAGGATATAAAATTAACCTGTTCTTCACTTATTTCACTCAATATATTTATCGGAACTAAAGTAAGGTAAAGCACAAAAGCTACCAAACCGACAAGGCAGACAGAGACAAAAATATATGCAAATATAATGCCGGTTGAATCGTTAATGTTTCCGTTAAATATATCAAATTTTGATTTATATATTCTCGGCAGGGATTTTCTGTCGTGCATGGTATGGTACTTTTTCTTGACAAGGGTGATAAATTCTCTTCCGCCTACTGCAAATTCATCTATCATCACTCTCCGCTTGCCGACATAAAGAATCTTTTCGTGCAAATTCTCTTTAATTGCTGTGACCCGGTCATAGGTGTATTTTCTTTTTATACCGAAGAAGTTCTTATGAGTAAATCCGTCATCATCATAATAAATACGGCAATTTATAAATCCGATAATCATAGAGCCGCCGAGTAAAGAAAAAATGAAAAACACGATTGAGAACACACGGAGTTCGTCCGAGAAAAGTAAAATGACGGAAAGAATAAGAAAAGGAAGCGTTCCGATAATTCCTATAATCAGTAAAAATTCAGACAAATGAACTATTCTCTTTTTAGGTTTTTTATTTTTAACACTCTGACGAATATTGCCCAGAATAATGTTGTTCAGTAAAGGAATTAGCCCGGGAATACGACTCATTATAACACCACCTGACAGATCATATCAATCGCATTGTACCATAAAAAATCCCTGAACACAACAAAAGAATTTACTGTGTATTACTAAGTGCTAAACGAATGGTGTGTTTCACCAACACCCAATTATAACAGCGTCGCAGACCCTTCATTCTGCATTAAACAAAAAATAAAAGGAACCGGCAATCCGATTCCTTTTGATTTTGTTTCGAAACAGTTTTTCCTTATGTGTAATTACTCAGCTGCTTCTTCTGCTTCCTTCTGCTTTGCAAAGCATTCGGAGCAGTAAACAGGACGATCCTCACGGGGTCTGAAGGGAACCTTTGCTACCTGACCGCATTCTGCACAGGTTGCTTCGAATAATTCACGCTCAACCTTGTTAGCGTTCTTTCTTGCATCACGGCAGGGCTTGCAACGCTGGGGTTCGTTTACGAAACCTTTTTCTGCATAAAATTCCTGCTCGCCAGCTGTAAAGATAAATTCTTCTCCACATTCCTTACAGATGAGTGTTTTGTCTTCGTACATGATTTTACCTCGCTTGAATAATGTATTTTTGCCCTCGTACGGACTCGCACCGCACACCTTTGGATAAACAACGCTCTACTATAAGCTACCGGGCATATAGAGTTTTTACCTGAGCTTACGCCGAATTCTTTGCAAAGCATTGTCAATCGATTTTGCCGTGCAACCGAGTTTTTGAGAGATAGAATTATAGCTAAACCCGCCAAGGTAAAGTTTGAGCACTTCAAGCTCAAAGTCGGAAAGCTTTTCACGGAACTCGTCAGCAAGGTTGTTGCTCTGTTCCCGATTCGACCAGATATCTTGGGGGTCTGAGGAAAAATCGGGGATGACATCCGAAAGGACATCAACCGTAAAACTGTTTTGCCGAGAAAGAGATTTGATAGCGTTCATAATACGGTTTCTGACACAGACCGAAGCAAATGTTGAAAACTTTGCACCCTTGCTATTATCATAACCGTAAATTGCGGAAAGTAATCCGAACATACCTTCCTGTGCTAAATCTTCGACCTCAAACCGTTCGGAGAGGTCGCAAGCGATGGAATTGACCATCGGAGAAAACCGTACAATAAGCTCCGCCGTTGCATTTTCATCCCCGACCTTGGCTTTTTCGACAAGCTCTTCGGGAGAAAAACCGCTGAAATCTTGATACAAGAGAACACCTCGCTTATAAAGTACAGTAATATAGTACAATATTGTCATAAATTTGTCAAGCGTTTTTTGCGATTTTTCACAAAATTGCATTTTTCTCGACTTTTTTATGTAAATTTTTTATGAATAAGAATTCAAAAATCGGGCAAATTAAGATATATCGACTGCATATCTTATACAAATTGCCCGACTTTATGCAAATTTTAAACAAGTGAATTTATCATCATGCTGAGGATTTCAGAGAAGCATTTATCGCACGAATTGTTCATTTCGTGATAATCTTCAGCAGCGGAGTCCTCGCTGTCATCGGAAATTTTACGAACACTTATAAAATCAACATCGCATCTCTTGCATACGCTTGCAATTGCGGCAGATTCCATATCAAAAGCAAAAATACCAAAGTGCTCATAATATTTTTTCTTCAGATTATTGTCCGTGAGGAACATATCACCGCAACCCAAAGGTACTGCTGGTGCATCAGCAAAAACTTCTTTTGCAATTGCCAACAATTTATCCGATGCTTCATAGACATAGTCCTGACCGGGTTTTTCGCCGAGCTTATAGCCTATCGCAGTAAGGTCGAAGTCACATTCGACATAGCTTGAGCCTATGACGATATCACCGCGTCTTAATTTGTGTACCGCACCCGAATATCCCGTATTGAGAATAATGTCAACCTTTTTCTCCCAAATCAAAAATGAGGTTGCAAATGTAATATTTACTTTACCGATAAGTCCCAGAACCGCATAGATCTCTTTATCTTCCAATGTTATTTTAACACTTTCAAGACCGTAGAGCTTTTCAGAAATAACTTCTCCTGTATCCCAATGAGCCATAAAAGCTTCAAATTCTTTTTCGTCAGCAATAACAACACCGATTTTTGTCATGAACAACACTTTCCTTTTCTTGTTTTGTATATATACATTATATTATACATTCCGTTCTGTGTCAATTTGAAGTATCCGGCATAGTATGATTTTGGGAGTTAAAAAGATAAGCACATCGGTCAGATAGTGGCAGAAATGCCCGTGGGGAGCTTGACGGCAACGAGGTGCATTATATAAGACGGAAGCTGTTTTTTGCAAAAAAAGCAGCTTCAAAAAATTTTTTTCAAAAAACTGTTGACAAATCGGAAAGTATATAATATAATAATGGAGCTTCGTTTGGGGCGGAACAGACATGGCGGTATAGCTCAGTTGGCTAGAGCATTCGGTTCATACCCGGAGTGTCGTTGGTTCAAGTCCAACTACCGCTACCAACATTTTGAATATTCGGCCCGGTGGTCAAGAGGTTAAGACACCGCCCTTTCACGGCGGTAACACGAGTTCGATTCTCGTCCGGGTCACCAAACATAAAGGCATCGCGTAGCGGTGCCTTTATGTTTGTGTTTGTGTCCGCAGGACACAACGGCGTTTGCGTGAATACGCAACTTCATTTGACCGTGTTCGTTCAACATCATTCCGCTTCTGCGGCACAAAACGATGTTGCTTAAAAGCAAACGGAATTGTGCTTTGCACAAACGATGTGGGCACAGCCCAACGATGTTGCACTTCGTGCAAATGTATGGTATTATTTAACTCAATATAAATCCTCGGAGGTCACGCTATGATTTCAACACAAAGGAGAAAAATCAGATGAAAGCCACTATAAACGCGAACGGTACAGAAATCACTGTTATTTCAAACGGTACAGAAAATGATTTTATATCTCTTACTGATATCGCCAGATATAAAAGTGATGAACCTAAAGATGTTGTAAAAAACTGGATGCGTTCAAAAGAAACAATAGAATTTTTAGGTTTGTGGGAAAAACTTAACAACCCGGATTTTAAAGGGGTCGAATTCGACGCCTTTAAAAATGAAGCAGGCTCTAATTCTTTTACTCTTTCTCCTCAAAAGTGGATTGAAGCAACAAATGCAATCGGTATTATTTCCAAATCAGGACGAGGCGGAGGAACTTATGCCCATAAAGACATAGCTTTTGAATTTGCTTCATGGGTATCTGCCGAGTTCAAGCTTTACATTATCAAGGATTATCAGCGGTTAAAAACAGATGAAAACAGCCATCTGTCCCTTGATTGGAACATCAACCGTACCATCTCCAAAATAAATTACAGAATACACACAGATGCGATAAAAGATAATCTCATTCCAATAAATATTTCCTCTGTGCAACAGGGAATAACTTATGCGAACGAAGCAGAACTTTTAAATATGGCATTGTTCGGAAAAACATCAAAAGAATGGCGAAAAGAAAATCCAAAACTGACAGGAAACATTCGAGATTATGCAACAATTCATCAGCTGATTATACTGTCAAACCTTGAAAGCATAAATGCTGAATTTATTAAGCAAGGCCTTTCACAAAAAGAGAGGCTCTTAAAGCTTAACAAAATTGCGATAGAACAAGCAAACTCACTCTTAAAAACTAATACAGTCAATAAACTTAAACCACATAACGACAAAAAGTAACTTAATATAAATCCTCGGAGGTCACGCTATGATTTCAACACACAATGTCGGTCTGCAGTACGGCGGTCGTACTTTATTTGAGCACGCAGACACAATGTTCACAAAAGGTAACTGCTACGGACTTATCGGTGCAAACGGTGCAGGTAAATCCACATTTTTAAAAATTCTTTCGGGTGAGATTGAACCCAACAAGGGTGAGGTCGTAATCACTCCCGGTGAGAGAATGTCTGTTTTGAAGCAGGACCACTTTGCTTTTGACGAATATGATGTAATCCGCACGGTGCTTATGGGTAACGAAAAGCTCTGTGAGATTATTGATGAAAAAGAAGCACTCTACAACAAACCCGATTTCACGGAAGAAGACGGTCTGAGAGTCAGTGAGCTTGAAGAGGAATTTGCCGAAATGGACGGTTGGTCAGCTGAAAGTGATGCAGAAATCCTTCTCAACGGTTTAGGTGTCACCAACGAATACCATTATATGCAGATGAAAGACCTGCCCAACGACTTAAAGGTCAAGGTGCTTTTGGCACAGGCTCTTTTCGGCAATCCCGATATACTTTTAATGGACGAGCCTACAAACCATCTCAACATTGAAGCAATCCGTTGGCTTGAGGAGTTTTTAATTGACCTCGACAGTACGGTCATAGTTGTATCGCATGACAGACACTTTTTAAATAAGGTATGCACTCATATCGTTGACATCGACTTCGGTAAGATTTCAACATTTGTCGGAAACTATGACTTCTGGTACGAATATACACAGATGGCACAAAGACAGTTGAGAGAACAGAACAAAAAAGCCGAGCAGAAAATCAAGGAATTGCAGGAATTTATCGCTCGATTCAGTGCAAACGCTTCAAAGTCAAAACAGGCAACAAGCCGTAAGAGGATGCTTGAAAACATCAATATTGAGGAAATGCCCGTATCATCAAGACGCTTTCCGTTTGTCGCTTTCAAGCCTGACAGAGAGGTCGGCAATGAGGTGCTTGAGGTCAAAAACCTTTCAAAAACCGTCGGCGGCAGAAAAGTGCTTGACAATATAAGCTTTACAATCAAGCCGAGAGAAAAAGTCGCGTTTGTCGGCACCGATGCGGTTGCAAAGACTACACTTTTCAAAATTCTTATGGGTGAAGAAGAACCCGATGAAGGCACATTCAAATGGGGCGTAACAACTTCTCAATCATATTTCCCGTCAGATAACTCCGCATTTTTTGACGGTGTTGAAGATAACCTCATGGACTGGATAAGAAGATACTCCGATTTGGTTTTTGAAACAGATGTCAGAGGCTGGTTGGGTCGTATAATGTTCTCGGGCGAAGAAGCAACAAAGAAAGCAAAGATCTTGTCCGGTGGTGAGAGAGTCCGTTGTATGCTCTGTAAGATGATGTTATCGGGTGCAAATGTCCTGATTTTAGACGAGCCTACTAACCACCTCGATTTGGAGTCAATCACCTCACTCAACAACGGTCTGATAGATTTCAAAGAAACCGTTCTTTTCACTTCTCACGACCATCAGTTTGTCGGTACAATCGCAAACAGAATCATTGATGTCACAACAGGCAGCTTCTACGATAAAGAAATTACCTATGATGAATATCTTGACTCTTTTTGAATGCAGAATGCAAAATTCAGAATGCAGAATTTGGATTTTTGATAAAGATAAACTTTCGTGCATTAAAAGTACTCTTTAGAAAAAAGTATGGACGATTTAAAAATTGTAAAAAAATACATTGCAATGTATAAAATTATGTGATATTATAAGTTTACAAAAATTTTTGGAGGGAATTAAAATGAAAAAAGTTTTAGCACTTGTACTCGCAGCAGTTATGCTCTTCAGCTTCGCAGCTTGCGGCGGCTCAGGAGAAAAAACACAGGCAGTTAAGGTTATCGACATCAACCTTACAGAAGAAGAATACGCATTCGGTGTTGACAAAGCACAGCCCGAACTTCTTACACAGGTTAATGCATTCGTTGAAAAAATTAAGAATGACGGCACACTTGAAGAAATCTGTGACAAGTATTTCTCAGACGGCGAGCCCACTCCCGTTGAATCAGCAAAGCTTGACGAATCAAAGGATCAGTTGGTTGTTGCAACAAACGCAGCTTTTGAACCCTTTGAGTACACACAGGGCGACAAATACTACGGTGTAGATATGGAAATCGCAGCTTTACTTGCAAAGGAACTCGGAAAAGAACTTGTTATCAGTCACATGGACTTCGACGCAGTTTGCCTTTCAGTAGGTCAGCATAAAGCTGATATTGCAATGGCAGGTCTTACAGTTAAAGAAGAAAGAAAAGAATATGTTAATTTCTCAACACCCTACTATCAGGCATCACAGAAGATCATCGTTAAGGGTGACGACACAACATTTGATGCTTGCACAGACGCAGCTTCAGTTGAAAAGATTCTCAACGGCTTTGATAAGTCAGTTAAGATCGGTGTTCAGAACGGCACAACAGGCGGCTTATATGTAAAAGGCGATGCTGAATGGGGCTTCGACGGATTCAAGACTGAATGTGTAGGTTATAAGAACGGTTCACTTGCAGTTCAGGACCTTGTAAACGGCAACATCAATTATGTTATCATCGACTCTGCTCCTGCTGATTGCATTACAGAAGCAATCAACGCAGTCGCATAATTAACTCAACATTAAATAAACCAAAACACCTCACTCGACGGGTGGGGTGTTTTATGTAAAGGAACAGATATGAACAGTTTTATGTTAAAAGTCAACCGCTTCCTTTATGTTTTCATCGAACAGGGCGGTTATAACGAAGTCCTGACAGGTCTTAAAAACACATTGCTTATTGCGGTAACAGGTCTTATCATCGGTATCGTAATCGGTACACTTATCGCAACTGTCAGAGTTCTTCCCAAGTACAAGCTTATCACAAGAATCCTCGATAAAATCTGCACATTCTATGTTGCTCTTTTCAGAGGTACCCCGATGGTAGTTCAGTTGCTTGTTTTCTATTATGTAATGCTTCCGCTTATCGGTGTGAAAATGACTTCGGTTGCGGTTGCGATTGCGGTTTTCGGACTCAACAGCGGTGCTTACATATCCGAAATTATGAGAGCAGGTATCTTGTCCGTTGACCCCGGTCAGATGGAAGGCGGCAGAAGTGTCGGTATGAGCTACGGTGCAACAATGATGAAAATTGTTATTCCGCAGGCTATCAAAAATATCCTTCCCACACTCGGCAACGAATTTATCACATTAGTCAAAGAAACATCAGTTGTTTCATTTGTCGGTGCAATGGATCTTTATGTAGCCTTTAATAACATCGGTTCAAACAGCTACGAATTTATGGTACCGTATCTTGTAATGGCACTGATTTATATTGTAATTGTTTGCCTTATCAGCCTTGGTATCAAGCTTATGGAAAGGAGGTTGAGGAAAGGTGACAGAAAATAATAAAGACCTTATTATAGTTACAGACCTCCACAAATCCTTTGGCGATAATCATGTGTTGAAGGGTGTTTCCACAACCATCAAAAAAGGTGAAAAGGTTGTAGTTATCGGACCCTCGGGTTCAGGTAAAAGTACATTCCTTCGCTGCCTTAACTGTATGGAAGACCCCACAAGCGGCTCCGTCCTCTTTGACGGTGTAGAGCTTACCGACTTCAAAACCGACATCAATGTTCAAAGACAGAAGATGGGTATGGTTTTCCAGCATTTCAATCTCTTTGCAAACAAAACGGTTATTGAAAATATTATGATGGCACCGATTTATGTTGCCAAGAAAAAAATCAGAAAGCACAAAAAATCCGATCCGCCGATTGACGATCTGAAAACAGCCAAGAAAAAGGCAAGAGAAAATGCAATCGCACTTCTTAAAAGAATCGGTCTTGAGGATAAAGCCGATGCTTATCCCTCATCGCTTTCAGGCGGTCAGAAGCAGAGAGTTGCGATTGTCCGTTCACTTGCAATGAATCCCGATGTTATCCTCTTTGACGAGCCGACATCAGCTCTCGACCCCGAAATGGTCGGTGAGGTGCTCGAGCTTATGAAAGAATTGGCTGACGAGGGTATGACAATGGTGGTCGTCACTCACGAAATGGGATTTGCAAGAGAGGTTGCAGACAGAGTTGTATTTATGGACGAGGGACATTTTGTTGAAGAAGCTCCTCCCGAGGAATTTTTCACAAACCCCCACGCCCCCAGACTTAAGGAATTTTTATCCAAGGTTCTGTAATAAAGGCAATAAGTCAAACAGCTTTAAAAGCTTCATCGCTTCATCAGCTTTCTTTTGTCGGCTGTCACTGAGGTGAGGTTTTAAAGCTTTGATGAAATCGCTCCTTGAATTATCGGAGTTCATTTTTGACATTACGGTCATAATTTTTTGAATCATGGACGGGTCGAAAGACGAGAACAAATCGTTTTCTTTCGGCTCGTCTTTTTCTGCCGTATTACCGCCGAATATGCTCTCCGCAGTTGCTTTGAGATTTTCTATATCATCAGGACTTAACGATGATAATATATCTGCAATGTTATCCAAAAAACCACCTCCTATCACATCTCCAATCGGGGGACGATGCTGTAAGTGCAAAACGCAAAGTGCAAAGTGCAAAACGAAGGGTGGACTTCGTCCACACCTATTATAAATTGCGTCGCAGACCCGATGTTTAGTATTTAGCGTTTAGTACTCACTAATCTATCAGGGGACGGTTCTCTGATAGCTTTTTTAATCGTCACGGCTTACTTCTAAAAAGAACTTTGAATGCACAAAAATTTATTTTGATATCATGATATCAAAAGCGATATACAAAAACTAATATCTTCCGTTACAATTATATTAAAAAATACCGTTTTCCGTGACAAAAACTTAAATTTTAATTGTGAGCAAATAACATGAAAAACGGAGAAAAACAGAGCATTTGCGAGATAATAACTCAATACTTAAAAAAATCGAAAAAAGTTGTTGACATCTGCAATTGTCTGTGGTAAACTATCAAGGCAATAAACAAAATATCAATTGGAGGAAGAATTATGTCTACTTTTATGCCTAACGCTCAGAACATCGAGCGTAAGTGGTATGTAATCGACGCTGAAGGCAAAACCCTCGGTAAAGTAGCAACAGAAGCAGCAACACTTCTTCGCGGCAAGCATAAGCCCGTTTTTACTCCGCATGTTGACTGTGGTGATTTCGTAATCATCATCAATGCTGAAAAAGTTGTTCTTACAGGTAAAAAGCTTGAGCAGAAGACTTATTACCACCACACAGGTTACATCGGTAACCTCAAAGAAATCAAATATAAAACTCTTATGGCAACAAAGCCTGAATTTGCAGTGAAGCTCGCAATCCGCCGTATGCTTCCTGATTCAGTTCTCGGCAGAAAACAGCTTACAAGAGTCCGTATCTTCAGAGGCGCTGAGCATCCTCATGCAGCACAGCAGCCCGAAGAACGCGTATTTTAAGAAGGGAGGCAATTTAAATGTACGATAGCAATCCTTATTTTTACGGTACAGGCCGTAGAAAGAAGTCAGTAGCTCGTGTTCGCGTTTATGCAGGCACAGGTAAAATCACAATCAACGACAGAGATATCGATGATTATTTCGGTCTTGAAACATTGAAGTTAATCGTTCGTCAGCCTCTCGAGTTGACAAACACAACTGAAAAGTTTGACATCGTCTGCCGCGTTAACGGCGGTGGCGTTACAGGTCAGGCAGGTGCAATCCGTCACGGTCTTTCAAGAGCATTACTCCAGTACGAAGAGGAATTACGCCCCGCACTCAAGAAGGCAGGCTTCCTCACTCGTGACCCGAGAATGAAGGAAAGAAAGAAATACGGTCTCAAAGGCGCACGCCGTGCACCCCAGTTCTCAAAGAGATAATTTCGTTATTTCAAAATTTCAGCACTCACGCAAGTGGGTGCTGTTTTTCTTTGAGAACAGGGGTATCCTCGCAGCGTAGCTGCTGCGTTTGCAACTAAAAACACAAAATATGCACCGACGGTGCAATTCATGAACGAAGTTCAAATCATGGCATAGCCAATTCATGCCCGCAGGGCAAATCATTATAATGTTGCGTAGCAACACATCGCATACGAAGTATATATCACATTTATAAATAAATATATCGCACAAACAATGTTTTATATCATTTTGATATCATGATATCAAAATATAAAAAGGCTTGTAAAATGCTTAATTTGATGATATAATATCCTTGCGACTCAATTTAATACATAACCTCTATATAAGTGGGCATTTTTTATTTTGTAAAAAATGCATGCTCTTTATTTGCACACTTGTGTTGAGGTGTAAAGTTGAGTCGCGTCAGCAGAGCTATGCGTTTTTTGTGCGTAGCTTCGGCTACGCATTTTTTAATTTACAAGTGTTTTCCTCGGGTTAATTTGCAGCACCAACAAAGAAACAGCTAAGAGTACTTTAGTTTACTCTCGGCTACTTTCTTTTTCAGGCACACAAGGGGTCGGTTCTCTTGTGTGGTAAATCAGCTGATTTTTTATGTTTTTATAACACATGGGACCGTTCTCTTTGTTGAGTTGTCCCTCTGGTTATTCTTTATTTTATATATCATAACTTCTTTTTATTTTCAACAAATTCAGCAACACCGCTTAATCCAT
Organism: Acutalibacteraceae bacterium; assembly: GCA_045540355.1. Classification (GTDB taxonomy): domain Bacteria; phylum Bacillota; class Clostridia; order Oscillospirales; family Acutalibacteraceae; genus RGIG2945. The sequence goes on from JAZQHB010000031.1 coordinate 64,627, forward strand.
CATTTTGATATCATGATATCAAAATATTTCTATCAAAAATATACTTGTTAATTAGGGGATTTCGTTCTGCACTTTGCACTACGAAGTTCTCTTTGCATTTATTTTTATTTTGTTGTATAATAACTTCATCAAAAATTTGGGAGTAGGAAGATGGAGAACGAACTTTTTTTACAATCCGAAGCCGTAATGCGTGAGCTTGGGGAAAAAGCAAATCTTAAGTCGGGCGATTTAGTTATAATCGGTTGTTCAACAAGCGAAATTATCGGTTCAAGAATCGGAACTGACTCAAGCCCTGACACAGCAAAAATCGTATTTGAAGCTATTTATGATTATGCAAGTAAGCAAGGTTGGTATCTTGCAGTACAATGTTGCGAGCACCTCAACCGAGCCGTTGTAACAGAAAAAGAAGCCGTACCTTTTGCCGAAACAGTCAACGTAGTACCTCAACCAAAAGCAGGCGGATCTATGGCAACTCAGGCTTATGCACATTTTAAAAATCCGGTTGTTGTTGAAGAAATCAAAGCAGATGCGGGTATCGACATCGGTATGACTCTTATCGGAATGCATCTTAAAAAAGTTGCTGTGCCGTTGCGACTTGAAAACAACAAAATAGGCGAAGCTTTGATTATCGCCGCACGCACCCGTCCGAAATTCATCGGCGGTGAAAGAGCAGTATATGACGAAACATTGTTATAACATTTTTTTGAACTCAACAGATTTTTAAAATTGTGTTGTTCAGTTTTCTTCTTTTTATTTTTATAATATACTTGTAAAATAAATAAGGAGGTTCTGAAATGAACACAGAAAAAATTTTAGCAGAAGCAATAGCAAAGGACTATTTACCGAAAGATAATTCAAAGATAATTGCATTAAAAAAACTTGATGCCAGAGCAAAGCTCCCCGCAACAATTTTCACCTACACTTTCGGCATTGTAACAGCACTTGTTGCAGGTCTCGGAATGTGCCTTTCAATGAAAGTAATCGGTGGCAGCACTTTACTTATGATTCTGGGTATAATAATCGGTATCATCGGTTTTATCGGTTGCGGAATAAATTATCCGATTTACAAAAGACTTCTTGAAAAAGGCAAAAAGAAATATGCTTTTGAAATTGTTGAGCTTGCACGCGAAATCAGTGAGGAATAATCCGAAAGGTGTGATTCTTTGAACAAATCTGAAAGCAAGTATTTTAATACTGCAAAAAAAATGAACGATGCACTGATAGCGATACTCAAAACAAAAGCGTTTGAATATATCACCATTAAGGAAGTGTGTGAAAAAGCACAGGTCAACCGTTCAACCTTTTATCTGCACTATGAAAATACCGTTGATTTGCTGAACGAAACAACAAGAAATTTAATCAACGATTTCCTTTCCTATTTCCCCGATGAAACATCAAATATAAGCAGAAGGTTTCTCGACTGCGATTTGTCGGAGCTGAATTTTATAACAGAAAAATATCTGCATCCGTATTTAAGCTACATCAAAGATAACAAGCAGGTGTTTTTTACGATTCTCACTCATACAAGCTCTTTCGATTGTGATAAAGTTTATCAGCGTATGTTTGAAAATATTTTTGACCCTATCCTTGAGAGATTCAACTATCCGAAAGGCCACAGAAAATATGCAATGATGTTTTATATGCGAGGAATAAACGCAATAATTACGGAATGGCTGAAAGATGACTGTGTAAAAACAATCGAAGAAATCACAGGCATTATCCAATCATGTATATTCGGTCTGCAATAAAATTCCCAAAACCAATCAGAGAGCAATTCTCCGGTTGGTTTTCTTTTTGATATCATGATATCAAAAGAAAAAAAGGGTTGTAAAATGTTTAATGTGATGGTACAATAATTATGCGAAATGTTTTGAATATGTAATTGTTGGAAGTATAGGCATTTTTCACATTTTAAAAAATGCAGATGCTCTATGTGCCTATACTCAACAGGTTCAAAACATTTCGCAAATGGGAGCTATGCGTTTTTTGTGCGTAGCTTCGGCTACGCATTTTTTAATTTACAAGTGTTTTCCTCGGGTTAATTTGCAGCACCAACAAAGAAACAGCTAAGGGTAATTAAATTTACTCTCAGCTGTTCTCTTTTTCCTTAAGTTCTTCAGTTGTGTAGGTTTTATCGCACTTGTTGCAACGAAACGCAGTTCTTATGAATTTTATATTACCAACCATAAATCCGTCACCGTTTGAGAAGTCATAATTTTTTGCTTCTTCCGATTTTGAATTAACAACGGTTTCTGTTTTAATCTTTTCTAACCTTTCATTACATTGTGGACAGTAGTGCTTTTTCATACAAAAAATCGGATTGGACCACTCTCGCTTTATGCCGTGTATTTTCATATAAATCCCTCATTTTATCTTATTGATATTTTTGAATGTATTTTTTTGCGATGTTTTTTATCCAAGTTCTTTTGTGATTCACAAAAGGAAGAATCAAATCAACATATTGCCCGGCTTGCATTTTATACAAGGTATCAATGACTTGACCGTCAATGTCATCACTGTTGAGAAGAGGTACGATTTTATCAGAATACTTTTGATATGCTTTTTTGCCCAGCAAAAGAACAAAGCTTTGCCTGCCTCTTTTTGCTCTTTCATCCAAGCAAATATTTATAATCCTGTCTATTTGCGATTGGGATAGTGCTTTTTTGCCCATAAGAATAAGTTGTCTGATTTCTTCGCCGATTTCCCAAAGTTCGTGTTCAAACATATACCAATCATGAACATCTGGAACACTTTCCATAAAGGGCAAATCGGGCAACATCTCATTAGGTATTTTGCTTTCGGCTTTTGCGAGCAATTTTTCAATTTCCTTATCAAAAGCGTTTCTATCCATAATATCCGCCTCATATATTTTTTCAAATTATACCATACACAACTAAAGTTATCAAGATTCCATAACCATAACACAGGGAACAATTCTGAAACCCACCCGTCGTTCTGCATTTTGCATTCTGCACTCTGCATTTAGCTTTTTGTATTGACAAAAAGCTATTAGTGTGTTAGTATTGCGAAAAATTGTGTCGGAGGTCGACAGTATGGATTTTTCAAATATAGTTTTCAAGCGTAAATTTTCTATGCCGATGTTCAAAAATCTGCACATTAAAATGGGTGAAATGTTGTTTACAAAGGATTTTATTTTGTCTTCCGATGTAACCGATGTTTACCCGATTATCGAAAAAAGTTCCGACTGCGATGAACAGATAAAAGAAAATCTTTATCATCTCAAAAACGGTGAAATTGAAAGATGGTTCTGTGAATTTTTCCCTCACGCTACTTATGAAATTTGTGCCGACATCACTGACGGCAAGGTCGGGCTTTCTTTTAAAATTCCCGACGCAAAGGCGGAGATTTTATTTGATAAAAAAAGCTTATATTTTTCCTGCGGAAACGAAAAAGAAACACACTCTCTTCCTGAATACATAAACGACTTCACTTCAATGGCGGTAACCTGTGAGCCGTCAAACTTCAATGTCTATTTCAGGGTGAACGGTGAGCTTAAGTTTTTCAAAAGCTTCAATGCTTTGGAGTTTGCCGATTCTTATAACTGCAAATTATTTTCAAACGGCTATGCCGCAGTAAAGGCTACGGGCGATGTAATTATACATAAGTGTGAAGCGTACCTCGACAACGGTGTTTCTCAGGCGGATATGAAGCCAATCCGCTACGAAAACGGCGATATTATGGTCGACTCCGGCAAGGTTTATATCACTCTGTCGGCTCGTCAGCACTTCGGCGGTTATCAGGCGATTTATTCCTGGGTGCCCGGCACTGCAGAAATTGAAATGTGCGGTGCAATTTTCTTTGACATCGGCGACGGCAGATGGTGCGGTGATATAGCTTCCTCGCTTCTTTATAACAGAAAAACAAATCAATGGTATATATGGTATGCATCATTCAATCACGGACACATTTTAGGTCATGCGGTTTTTGATAATGATGTTCGTTTCGGCATAAATGTAATAGATTCTACTCTTATGGATAAAGCACCCGATGACGCGGACAAGCGCGAATTTCTCGGTTTTTCAAGTGACGAAGACCCCGACTTTTTCTATGATGAGAAAACTGACAAGTGGTATATGGCGATTTGCAGACATGACCCCGAAATCGGCAGATATAAATACCACTTCTTTGAATCCGACAAACCTTTTGAAAACTATACTTTTATCGGCAAGGGTGTCGACGGTTCGGAAACAGGCGGCTCATTCGTAAACATAAACGGCGAACGACACTTCGTCTGCGGTAACGGTTTTAAAATTACATCTAATTACAGGATATACTCAAAAGACGGTGTTCAGGATGCAAAATTCGACTATCCTGACGGTGGCTACCGCGGTTGGGGTACTCTTATGCCTATAAAGCTCGGCAGCAGAACGCGTTATTTCTGGTGGACCTTCGACCGTCACAACGGCGGTGAGGGCAACTGGACTTACGGTAATATCTATTGCTTTGAAGCGGAAATTTAAAAAGCACTCTTCAACAGAGTGCTTGACAAATCAACGATGTATGCTATAATATAAGTGAAATAAGGGAATCCAATAGACGGTTTACCCTCAAAAATTTAGCGAAAAGAAGTAATCGCTTGTTTTCTCAGGACAGGGCGATTACTTCTTTTTTATGACCATTAATACAAGCGTTATAACTGAAATTATAACAAGACTAAACTGAAATAAATCCTGATTAGTTATGTACATAGGGCATCACCCCCGCATCCGAGGGCAAAATTAACCGCCTACCGTTTAGATCCACCTTATTTCGACGAAAATTATAGCACTTTTGTTCGGTAATGTCAATCAACCGGCACCTACACATTAAAGCAAAAAGCATCTGAACAAGCAGATTTATACAATGAATAAATTTTTCTTGCAAGTTTATGCATTTTATGATACAATAGTTTATCTTTACAATTAAGGAGATGGGGTAATATGACAAGTTCAACAATTGTCATCCTGGTAGCGATTGCACTCTACCTTGCGGGTATGATCGGAATCGGTATCTGGAAATCTAAAACTAACAAAAACACAGACGACTTCTATCTTGGCGGCAGAAGATTAGGTCCGATAGTTACTGCTATGAGTGCAGAAGCTTCTGATATGAGCTCATGGCTTTTGATGGGTCTTCCGGGTGTTGCAATGCTTACAGGTCTTGCTGAAGCAAGCTGGACTGCAATCGGTCTTGCAATCGGTACATACATCAACTGGCTTATCGTTGCAAAACGCATCCGTATTTATACAGGTAAATTCAATGCTATCACACTTCCCGAATTTTTCTCAAAACGATTCGGTGACAAGCACAATATCCTGAGCCTCTTTGCAGCGTTGTTTATCATCGTATTCTTCATTCCCTACACTGCTTCGGGCTTCTCAGCTTGCGGTAAGCTTTTCTCATCAGTTTTAGGCGTGGATTATATCACAGCTATGCTTATCTGTGCGGCAGTTATCGCAGTATATTGCATACTCGGCGGCTTCCTCGCAGCAAGTACTACTGACCTTATCCAGTCAATCGTTATGACAATCGCACTTCTTTTTGTTATCGGTTATGCAGAAGTTGCTTGTACTGCATCAAGCGGAATGTTCGGCTTTGAGGGTATCCTTGATTCAGTTAAGGATGTTCCCGGCTTTATGTCACTTACCAAAATTTTCAATCCCGAAACAGGTGCGGCTGACAATTACAGCGTCCTTACAATCGCATCACTCCTTGCATGGGGTCTCGGTTACTTCGGTATGCCTCATGTTCTTCTTCGCTTCATGGCTATTGAAGACCCCAAAAAGCTCAAGACTTCTCGTCGTATCGCAAGCGTTTGGGTTGTAATCTCAATGACAGTTGCAATCTTCATCGGTGTTGCAGGTTATGCTCTTGTTAAACACGGTGCTATGCCCGCATTGGCTGATACAGAAACAGTTATCATCGAAATCGCAAAGCTTATCGGTGAATACGGTTATGTCCTTGCTCTCGTCGGCGGTGTTATCCTTGCAGGTATTCTTGCTGCTACAATGTCAACAGCTGACTCACAGCTTATCGCAGCATCCTCAAGTGTTACTCAGGATATATGTAAAAATGTATTCAGAATCAAGCTTTCAAACAAAGCTCTCATGTGGGTTGCAAGACTTTCGGTTATCGCAATTTCAGGTATAGCCATCTTCCTCGCCCGTGACCCTGATTCATCAGTATTCCGTATCGTTTCATTCGCATGGGCAGGCTTCGGTGCAGCATTCGGACCCGTTGTATTGGCAGCATTGTTCTGGAAACGAGCTAACAAATGGGGTGCACTTGCAGCTATGATTTCAGGTGCCGCAATGGTATTTATCTGGAAATATCTCATTGCTCCCATCGGCGGAGTATTCGCAATCTACGAGCTTCTCCCCGCATTCATCGTTGCTTGTATCTTCCTTGTTGTTGTAAGCCTTATCACCAAAAAACCTTCAGAAGAAGTTTTGAACGGCTACGAAGAAGCAAAAGCAGCTTGCAAACAGTAATAACAAAAGGGGATGTAAAAAAAGCGAAGACCGCATAAAACAAGATAAATCAAGGGGGCTTACAAGTCTGATGCTTGTAAGCCCCCTTGAAACAGTCTAAAAAACGGGAAATATTAAAAATTTTGTGTTTTATGCTACGAACAAACCTCGCCTCTCGCCGTACCTCTGTACGCCTTCGGGCAAACAAAATCAAGCCTTACGCCTTGATTTTGCTCGGTTTGTCCGTTCTTCATCTTTTTTTCCTATCCCCTAAAAATGAGCTGTAAAAAAACGAAAG